>NZ_JALCYY010000048.1 GCF_022690685.1 Anaeromyxobacter terrae
GGGGCGGGGGGCGACCGGAGGGGGCGCGCGGGCGGCGCCGGGAGCGCCGAAAGGATCGTCGATCGCGATCGACGGGCCGAACGGATCCGCCGACTGGAAGGGATCGCGTGGCGCGCCCGCCTCGAGCGGATCGGGCGCGGACGGCGCCGGGACCGTCCACGCGAACGGATCCGGCTCCGGCGCCGAGGGGGGCGCGGGGGCGAACGGATCGAACGTGGCGGCGAAGGGGTCCGGGCGGGCGGGCGGCGGCTCCGGCGGCGAAGCGAACGCGAAGGGATCCCCCGGCGGCGGAGCGGTGGAGCGCGCGGGCGGCTCGAGCTCGACGTCGAGCGCCGGCGCGCGCCGCGGGCGCGGAGCGGGCGACGCGGCCGGAACCGAGCGGAGCGCGGCCGGGAGCGACGTCGCGCCGAGCTCGCGGTGCACGGAGAAGACGGTCTGGCACCGCGAGCAGCGCACCTTCGCGCCGCGCGGGCCGATCTTCTCGTCCGCGACGCGGAACTTCGCTTGACAGCTGGTGCAGAGGACGATCATGCGGCCCCACTCGGGATCCGCAGATTACACCGCAGCGGCGCTTGACACAAAGCGTCCGTCCCAGAACAATCCTTTGAGATCGCGCACTTACTCACCTCGGACGGCCCCCAATGAACGAAGAACGCCCCGCAGCCAGCGAGCCCTCCGCGGGGGGGCGCGAGCCCAAGGTCATCAAGCGTTACACCAACCGTAAGCTCTACGACACGGTCGAGTCGCGCTACGTGACCCTCGACGAGATCGCCCAGATGATCAAGGCGGGCGCCGAGGTGCAGATCATCGACAACCGGACGAAGGAGGACCTCACGTCCGTCACGCTCGCGCAGATCATCTTCGAGGAGGAGAAGAAGACCTCGAAGATGAGCCTCGACACGCTGCGCGATCTGATTCGCCACGGCGGCGAGGTGGCGCAACGGCTCGTCGAGGGGACGCAAGCCGAGCTGCGCGGCCGGGTCGAGGCGGTCCGCGCCGCCGCCGAGCAGCGGGTGCAGACCCTGCTCGTGAAGGGGCAGCAGACGAGCGATCGCGCCCGCGAGATGGTGCAGTCGTCGCAGGAGACGATGGCCGTGTTCCAGAAGCGGGTCGACGAGCGGGTGCGCACCGCGGTCGAGCAGATGGCCACGGCCTCCGACGCGCGGAAGCAGCTCGACGACATCTCGCGGCGGATCGAGGCGCTCGAGAAGCGGCTCGACGAGCTCGCCCCCAAGCAGTAGCGCTCACGCGGCGGGGGGGCGCGCCAGGATCTCGCCGGCGATCGCGGCGAGGGCCCGCGCGCCCGACGAGCGGGGCGCGTACTCGAAGATCGTGCGCCCGTGGCTCTGGGCCTCGTCGATCTTCACCGACCAGCCGAGCACGGTGCTGGACAGCTCCGCGGGGAAGCGCGCCCGGAGCCGCGCGAGGATCTCGTCGGCGAGCTGCGTCTTCCGGTAGAGCGTCGGGACGACCAGGGTGAGCGCCGGCGCCCGGCCGCGCACCGCGCGCATCGCGTCGAGGCTCTGCACCATCTCCGCGCAGCCGTCGAGGGCCAGGTACGTGAGCGCGACCGGGATGACGATCTCGCTCGCCGCGACGAGCACGTTCTCCGTGACGAGCGACACCGAGGGCGGCGCGTCGATGAGCACGGCGTCGTAGGCGCCCGCGGGGATCGCGTCGAGGCGCCGGGCGAGCCGTTCGGCCCGGTCGGGCGCGGACGCCACTGCGACCGGGAACGCGGCGAGCTCCTTGTTCGCCGGCAGGATCTCGAGCCCCGGGATGGGCGTCCGGACGGCGATCGCCTCGATGGGCAGATCGCCCGCGAGGAGGTCGTGGATGGTGGGCGAGAGCCCGCGCACGTCGACGCCGAGCGACTTCCCGGCGTGGCCCTGGGTGTCGAGGTCCGCGACCAGGACGCGCAGTCCCCGCGCCGCGAGGTGCGCGGCCACGTTCACGCAGAGCGTGGTCTTGCAGGTGCCGCCCTTCTCGTTGACGAAGGCGATGCGCCGCATGCTACTCGCGGCCGTCGTCGTCCCCGCCGCGGTCCACCTTGGCGGCGAGGCCGTCGATCATCGACTCGAGCTCGGAGAGCTTCTGCTTGAGCGAGGCGACCTCGTCCTTCGAGGGCAGGTTCGCCGCGTGCAGCGCCTGGCGCACGCCCTTGTCGAAGGTCTCCTTCGCCTGGACGGCGGACGAGAAGAGGGTCTGCAGCCCGGTGGTCACGCGCTCGCTCGCGAGGAGCTTGCCGACGAAACGCCCCATCCTTTCCTCGCTCGCCTCCAGGGCGCGCTTCAGCATGGGATTCCTGAGCATCTCGTCGAACGGCATGTTGGACTTGTCACCCTCCCCTCGCTAGCTTGTCAAGCCTCGTGCCCACCCCGACCCTTCTCGATCGGAGGCTCGTCGTGGTGACGGGCAAGGGCGGCGTGGGGAAGTCGACCGTGTCCGCCGCCCTCGCCGTCCTGGCCGCCCGCGCCGGGAAGCGCGTGCTCGTCTGCGAGGTGAACGCGCGCGAGCGGATCGCGCCGCTCCTCGGTGCCCCGCCGGCCGGATCGAGCGTCCGCGAGGCGCGCCCGGGCCTGTTCACCTTGAACGTCACCCCGCACGAGGCGATGCGCGAGTACGGGATCATGGTCCTCAAGTTCCGGACCATCTACGACGCGGTCTTCGAGAACCGGCTCGTGCGGCACTTCCTCCGGGTGATCCCCTCGCTCGCCGAGCTGGTCACGCTCGGCAAGATCCTCTTCGAGGCGAAGTCCGAGGAGCGCGGCCGGCCCCGCTGGGACGTCGTCATCGTGGACGCGCCCGCGACGGGCCACGCCGTCCAGCTCCTCCGCGTCCCCTCCGCGCTCCTCGACACCGTCCCCGCGGGGCCGCTGCGCGGCGACGCGGAGTGGATGCAGGCCCTGCTGCTCGACCCGGTCCGCACCGCGCTCGCGATCGTCACGCTGCCGGAGGAGATGCCGGTGAACGAGGCGATCGAGCTCGACGCCCAGGTGCGCAACGAGCTCGGCATCCCGCGCGCCGCCCTGTTCGTGAACGCGATGCCCGAGGTCCGCTTCACGCACGAGGAGGAGACCCGCCTCGAGTCCCTCGTGGGCGCGCCGCCCCCGCTCGGGCCGGCGGCCACCGCCGCCCGCCTGCAGGCGCTCCGCGCGGAGCAGGCCCAGCGCTACCTCGCGCGCGCGCGCGCCGCGCTCGACCTCCCCACCACGGTGCTCCCGCTGCTCCCGGTGGCGGAGTGGGGAGCGGAGGCGGTCGAGCGGATCGCCGACGCGATCGCGGCCGCGCCGCCGCAGGGGGCGCCGTGACCGCCGTGCGCGAGACGGCGGCGAGCCGGCGCATCGTGGTCTGCGTGGGCTCGGGGGGCGTGGGGAAGACCACCGTCGCGGCGGCGATCGCGCTCGACCGCGCGCTCTCCGGCGGGCGCGTGCTCGTCTGCACCATCGACCCGGCGCGCCGGCTCGCGAACGCGCTGGGCCTCTCGTCCCTCGGGAACGTCGAGTCGCGCGTCCCCGATCACAAGTTCGCGGAGGCGGGGCTCCGGGCGAAGGGCGAGCTCCACGCGATGATGCTCGACGTGAAGCGGACGTGGGACGATCTCGTCGCGCGGCACGCGCCGGATCCCGCCCGCCGCGAGCGCATCCTGAAGAACCGGCTCTACCAGCAGATGTCCTCCGCGCTCGCCGGCTCGCAGGAGTACATGGCGATGGAGAAGCTGTACGAGCTCGCCACCGATCGCGACTACGACCTCATCGTCCTCGACACGCCGCCGACCGCCCACGCCCTCGACTTCCTCGACGCGCCGGACCGCATCCTCGACTTCCTCGGCAACGACGCGGCGCGCGTGCTGCTCGCGCCCGCGATCGGCGCGGGCAAGCTCGGGCTCAGGCTCGCCCAGATCGGCGGCGGCTACGTGGCGAAGACGCTCGCGCGCTTCACCGGGCAGGCCGCGCTCTCGGACCTCGGCGACTTCCTCCAGGGCTTCCAGGGCATGTACGAGGGCTTCAAGGACCGCGCCGGCGCGGTGCGCGCGCTGCTCTCGCGCCCGGAGGTCGGCTTCGTGCTCGTCACCTCGCCGAGCCCGATCTCGATCGACGAGGCGATGGCGTTCCACGAGCGGCTCCACGCGGAGTCGATGCCGGTCGCGGGGCTCGTGGCGAACCGGGTCACCCCGGATCTCTGGCCAGGCGCGGCGCCGCTGCCCTCCCCGGAGGATCTCGCGCCGCCGCTCGACGCGCGGGGCGGAAACGATCCCGGGCTCGCGCGCCGCCTCGCGGAGACCCTCGCCGAGCACCAGGCGCTCGCGTCCGCGGAGCGCCGGGCGCTCGAGCGGTTGTTCGAGTCGGTGTCGGCCCCCTACGCGGTGGTCCCGCGCCTCGAGAGCGACGTCCACGACCTGCGGGGCCTCGCCAGGCTCGCCGAGCGGCTTTAGGTTCGGACCGCAATGCTCCTCCCCCCGCTCGAGATCAGGACCCGCGCGGAGAACGACCTCGTCGACGTCACCGCGCGCGTCCGGGCGGCCCTCCACCAGAGCGGCGTCGAGAGCGGGATCCTCGTCGCGTTCGTCCCCCACACCACCGCGGGGATCACGATCCAGGAGAACGCGGACCCGGACGTGCGCTCGGACCTCCTCCTCGCGCTCGCGAACGCCGTCCCGGATCGTCCGCCCGGAGGCGCCTACCGGCACGCCGAGGGGAACAGCGACGCGCACGTGAAGGCGTCGCTCGTCGGCAGCTCGGCCACGATCGTCGTCGAGCGCGGCGAGCTCGTGCTCGGCACCTGGCAGGGCGTCTACCTGTGCGAGTTCGACGGCCCGCGAACGCGGAAGGTGCTCCTGAAGCTCCTCGCGGGTTAGGCTCCTCCCACGATGCGCCGCGCCCTCCTCGCCACCGCGCTCCTCCTCGCCTGCGCCACCGCCCGCCGGCCCGCCCCCGGCGACGCGGGCGTGACGTTCCCCCCCGACGCGCCGGCCCGCTCGGCCCTCGACGCGGAGCTCGCAGGCAAGAACGACGAGGAGCTCCTCGCGATCGGCACCGCCGCCGCCGGCGCGGCCGGCCCGGACGACGACGCGCGGGCAGCCGCCGCCTTCGCCGCGCTCGCCGACCGGTACCCGCGCTCGCCGCACGTCCCGCGGGCGCTCCTCGGCGCCGGCGCCGCGTACGCGCGGCAGGGCGAGTGGCGGCTCGCGCTCGAGCGGTTCCGCGCGCTCGAGGCGCGGGGTGGGCCGGAGTCGCTCGAGGGCGCGTTCCGCGCCGCCGAGGCGCACTACCGGCTCGACGACCTCCCGGACGCGCGCGCCACCCTCGAGCGGCTCCTGGCGCGGCCGGAGCTGCCGGCCGCCGCGCGCGTCCGTGCGCTCGCCGAGCGCGGCGTCGTCGAGCTCGAGGCCGGCAAGCCCGAGCAGGCGGAGGCGACGCTGCGGGAGGCGCTCGCCGCGTACGCGGCGGCGAGCGCGACCGAGCGGCTCGCGCCGGGGTCCGCCGCCCAGGCCCTCTTCTACCTCGGCGAGCTCCGCCGGGCGGCGCTCCTCGCCGCGCCGCTCGACCCGGCGCGCGCCGACGCGGGCGCGCTCGCCGCGGAGCTCGAGCGGAAGTCGGCGCTGCTCCTCGCCGCCCAGGAGGAGTACCTCGCGGCCATCCGGCTCGGCGACGAGCGCTGGGCGGTGGCGGCGGGGTACCGGGTGGGCGAGCTCTACGACGCGCTCCGCGAGCAGGTCCTCGAGGCGCCGCTCCCGCCCGGGCTCGACGACGCGCAGGCGGCGAGCTACCGGGCGGAGCTCCGGCGCCAGGTCCGCGTGCTCGCCGCGAAGGCGATGACCGCCTACGAGGAGACGCTCGAGCTCGCCCGGCGCGCGGGCGTCGAGGACGTGCGGTTCCTCGCGGACGCGGCGTCGTCGCTCGACCGCCTGCGCGCGACGCTCGCCGCGGAGTAGCGCGAGGGCGTCAGGGCGAGCGCGGCGGCTCGCGATACATCGCGTCGAGCTCGGCGCGGTAGCGCTGCTCGACGAGCTTCCGCTTCAGCTTCTGGGACGGGGTGACCTCCCCCGCCGCCTCGCTGAAGTCGCGCGGCAGGATCGCGAAGCGCTTCACGGACGCGAAGCGCGGCAGCCCGGCGTTGAGCTGGTCCACGGCGCGCTGGACGAGCGCCTTCACCTCGGGCGCGCGCGCCAGCGCCTCGGGCGTCATGCTCCCGAGGCCGTGCTGGCCCGCCCAGTGGGTGATCGCCTCCGGGTCGAGCGTCACGAGCGCGGTGATGTAGTTCCGGCGATCGCCGTGGACGAGCACCTGGGCCACCACCGGCGAGAGCACCTTGAGGCGCGACTCGAGCTCCGTCGGCGCGACGTACTTGCCGCCGGAGGTCTTGATGAGGTCCTTCTTGCGGTCGGTGATGGCGAGGAAGCCATCCGCGTCGAGGTGGCCCACGTCGCCCGTGTGCAGGAAGCCCTCCGCGTCGAGCGCCTCCGCCGTCTGCTCGGGCAGCCCCCGATAGCCGCGCATGATCCACGGGCCGCGCATGAGGACCTCGCCGTCCTCGGCGATCTTCACCTCGATCCCGGGCAGCGCCGTGCCGACCGCCCCGATCCGTCGCGCCCAGGGCAGGTTCGCGTGCGTCGCCGCGGACGACTCGGTGAGGCCGTAGCCCTCGAGGATCACGACGCCCATCGCGTCGAAGAACTCGGCGATCTCCTTCGAGAGCGGCGCGGAGCCGGAGACGAAGAACTGGAGCCGCCCGCCGAACAGCGCCCGGACCTTCTGGAACACGAGCCGGTCCGCGGCCGCGTACTGGGCGGCGAGCACGGCCGACGGCCGCTTGCCCGCGCGCAGCGCCCGGGAGCGCGCCAGCCCGACGTCGAGCGCCCAGCGGAAGATCGCCGCCTTCACCGCGCCACCCTCGCGGGCGTTCTGGAGCACCTTGGCGTGGACCTTCTCGAAGATGCGGGGCACGGCGCAGACGAAGGTCGGCCGGACGACGCTCAGGTTCTCGACGATCCTCTCGATGCGGCCGTCGATGGCGGTCGGGAATCCGATGCGCAGCTGCGCCGTCCCGATCATCTTGCCGAAGACGTGCGCGAGCGGGAGCCAGAAGAACTGCAGCGGGTCGGGGTGGCCCAGGATTCCGCAGTCCTGCACGGCCTTCGACTGCGTGACCCAGCAGGCGTGCGTCAGCTCGACGCCCTTCGGCCGCCCCGTGGTGCCCGAGGTGTAGATGACCGTCGCGAGCGCGTCGCCGCGCAGGCCCGCCGCGCGCTCCTCGAACTCGCCGGGGTGGGCGGCGTCGTGAGCACGTCCCTTCTCCTCGAGCTCGGCGAGCGTGATCACCCACCGGTCCGCGCTCGACCGGCCGTCGAAGGTCACCACGTGACGGAGCGCGGGCAGCTCGGCGCGGCGGGAGACGAGCTTCGCGACCTGCTCGTCGTTCTCCGCGAACGCGACCACCGCGCCCGAGTCGGAGAGGATGAACGCGCACTCCTCCGCGATCGACGAGGGGTAGACCGTGCTCGTCGCCGCGCCGGCGCAGAGCACGCCGAAGTCGGCGAGGACCCACTCGATCCGCGTGGACGAGGCGATCGCGCAGACCTGCTCGTTCTCGACGCCGAGGGCGCGCAGCCCGCCCGCGATCGCGCGCACCCGAGCCTCGGTCTCCGCCCAGGTGAGGCTCTTCCAGCCACCATCGAGCGGGTAGCGGAACGCCTCCGCGGTCGGCGTCTTGCCGACGCGCTCCAGGAACAGCTCGGGGACGTTGCGAGGGGCGAGCTCTGCCAAGGGTCGGGTCTCCATGGTGAAAAAGCGGCTGGACTGTACCCCCGAGGCTGCGGCCGCGCGACCACCTCAGCAAGCGCGCAATGCGGGGACGCGGCTTGACGCCGCGCTCGTCCGCCAAATAGGATGCCTGTCTCACTTAACGGACAGCCTACGAGGACGCCGATGACCATCCCCCCCGACCGGAAGCTGCGCTTCGAGACGCTCCAGGTCCACGCCGGACAGGAACCGGCGCCCGGCACCAACGCCCGCGCGGTGCCCATCTACCAGACCACCTCCTACACGTTCGACAGCGCGGATCACGGGGCGAACCTGTTCGCGCTGAAGGAGTTCGGGAACATCTACACGCGGATCATGAACCCCACGACGGACGTCTTCGAGAAGCGCGTCGCCGCGCTCGAGGGCGGCGTCGCGGCGCTCGCAACCGCGTCCGGCCAGGCGGCGCAGTTCCTCGCCATCGCCAACATCGCGCAGGCGGGCGACAACATCGTCTCGACCAGCCTGCTGTACGGCGGCACCTACAACCAGTTCAAGGTGACGCTGCCCCGGCTGGGGATCGGCGTGAAGCTCGTCGACGGCGACGACGTGGGCGCGCTCACGAAGGCGATCGACGGCAAGACGAAGGCGCTCTACGTCGAGTCCATCGGCAACCCGGCCGGGAACGTCCCCGACTTCCAGGCCCTCGCGAAGGTCGCGCACGAGCGCGGGATCCCGCTCATCGTGGACAACACCTTCGGCGCGGGGGGCTACCTCGTCCGGCCGATCGAGCACGGGGCGGACATCGTCGTCGAGTCCGCGACGAAGTGGATCGGCGGGCACGGCACCTCCATCGGCGGCGTGATCGTCGACTCCGGCAAGTTCGACTGGGCGGCGAGCGGCAAGTTCCCGGTCTTCACCGAGCCGTCGCCGGGGTACCACGGCCTCGTGTTCAACGACGTGTTCGGGCCGAAGGGGCCGTTCGGCAACATCCAGTTCATCATCCGCGCCCGCGTGGAGGGGCTGCGCGACCTCGGGCCCGCGCTCTCGCCGTTCAACGCGTTCCTCCTGCTCCAGGGGCTCGAGACGCTCTCCCTGCGCGTGCAGCGCCAGGTCGACAACACGCTCGCGCTCGCGCAGTGGCTCGAGACGCACCCCTCGGTCGCGTGGGTGAACTACACCGGGCTCGAGAAGCACCCGCACCACCAGCGGGCGCGGAAGTACCTGCGGAACGGGTTCGGCGGCGTCTTCACCTTCGGGATCAAGGGCGGGTACGAGGCGGGGAAGACGTTCATCAACTCGGTGAAGCTCGCCTCGCACCTCGCGAACGTCGGCGACGCGAAGACGCTCGTCATCCACCCGGCGTCGACCACCCACCAGCAGCTCTCCGAGGAGGAGCAGAAGAGCGCGGGCGTCACGCCCGACCAGATCCGCGTCTCCTCCGGCATCGAGCACATCGACGACATCAAGGAGGACTTCGAGGCGGCGTTCGCCGCGGCGCGCTGACGCCTCCCCTCGGGTGGGCCGGGCCCCGCGGGCGGCCCGGCCTCGCCTGCCGCCGCGGCCGTGCGCCCTCCGCGCGCCCGCGGCGGACGGGCGCCTTCCCCGCCCCCGCCCGCCCGCGGTAGGTTCCCGGCGCCATGCCCGTCGGGACCTTCGCGGCAGCGGGCCGCACCGCCCTCCTCCTCCTCGCCGTGGCCGCCGTGGTCTCCGGCGTCGCGGGCGCGTACCTCCAGGCCGAGGAGGCGCACGCGGAGCGACGGCTCGTCGAGGGCCGCGCGGGCGCGCTCGCCGAGGCGCTGGAGCGCTCCGTCACGGAGGCGATGGCCGAGCACCGGCCGGAGAGCATGGGCGCGATCCTCGCGGCGGTCTCGCGCACCCAGGGCGTGGCGGGCGCGGCGCTCGCCGGCCCCGACGGCCGGGTCCGCTTCGCGGCGGGCGAGACGCCCGCGCGGCTCGGCTTCGGTCCCGAGGCGCGCTGGACCGAGCGGCGCTTCGTCCTCTCGAAGCCCATCGGGAACGGCGCCACCTGCCGCGCGTGCCACGGCGCGGCGGACGTGAACGGCGCGCTGCTCGTGGCCCTGGACACGACCGAGCTCGGGCCGCGGCTCGCCGCGTCCGCGCGCCGCATCTGGGCGCTCGTGGGCCTCACCTTCCTCGCCATCGGCATCGCGGTCGTCCTCGTGCTGCGCGCGGCGCGACGGGTCGCCGATCGCACCCAGCGGCTCGCCGAGGCGCTCGCCGCGGCGAACGCGGCGCGCGAGGCCCGGGCGGCCGACCTCGCGCGGCTCCAGGCGATCCTCGACTCGATGGCGGACGGCGTCCTCTTCATCGACGCGGACGACCGCGTCGCGCTCGTGAACAAGGCCGGCCGGGTGCTGCGCAACCTCACCGGCGGGCCGGGCCGTCCGCTGCGCGACTGCCACCCGAAGGCCTCGCACTCGATGCTCGACCGCGTGATGCGCTACCTCCGCGACGGCGACGACGCCGGCCCGGCGCACTCCATCATCAAGGAGCGCGAGGGCCGGTTCGAGACGACCTACGCGCCGGTGAAGGGCCCAGACGGCGCGTACCTCGGGACGGTCATGGTGATCCGCGACATCGCGGAGCGGCGGACGCTCGAGCGGCGGCTCCTCGACGCGGAGCGGCTGTCCGGGCTCGGGCAGATGTCCGCGCAGATCGCCCACGAGCTGCGGAACCCCCTGAACGCGATCGGCGGCGCGGCGCAGTACCTCAACCGGCGCTTCGAGGGGGACGCCGAGGTCGCCGAGTACGCCGGGCTCATCGGCGAGGAGGTGCAGCGGGTGAACCGCTTCGTCTCCGAGCTGCTCCAGGTCGCGCGCCCGGGCGAGCCGGAGCTCGCGCCGGTGTCGGTGAACCGGCTCCTGCGCGAGGCCGCCCAGAAGGTCGCGGTCGCGCGCGGGCTCCCGGCGGACGCGGTGCGGCTCGAGCTCGCCCCGGATCTGCCCGTGCTCGACGTGGACGCGCCGATGATCACCGAGGCCCTCGTGAACCTGCTCCAGAACGCGCTCGAGGCGGGCGGCGTCGAGCCGGTCGAGCTCGCGAGCCGCTACGAGACCCAGGGCGGCGAGGGGACCATCGTGGTCGAGGTACGCGACCGCGGCTGCGGGATCCCCGCCGAGGAGCTCGACGAGGTGCTCCGGCCCTTCGTGACCACGAAGCCGACCGGCACCGGCCTCGGCCTCGTCGTCGTCTCGCGCGCGGTCGAGCAGCACCGCGCCCGCTTCGCGCTGTCCTCCCGCGAGGGCGGCGGCACGGTCGCCGCGATCCGGTTCCCCGTGCGCCGCGCCGCCGCGGCCGGGCTGGTCGCCCCCGCGGGCAGCCCCGCCGACCTGGAGGCGCCGTGAGCGCCCCCGCCGCCTCGGAGGGCCTCGTCCTCGTCGTGGACGACGATCCCGGCACCCGCAAGGTCGCGAAGGCGAATCTCTCGCTCGAGGGCTTCGAGGTGCTCGTCGCCTCCTCCGGCGCCGAGGCGCTCGCGCGGCTCGACGAGTCGGATCCGCTCGCCGTCGTCTCGGATCTCAAGATGCCGGACCTCGACGGCATCGCCCTCATGGATCGCGTGCACGCGATCCGCCCCTCGCTGCCGGTCGTGCTCGTCACCGCGCACGCGACGGTCGAGACGGCGGTCGAGGCGATGCGCAAGGGCGCGCTCCACTACCTCACGAAGCCCATCCGCTACGACGAGCTCGCGCTCGTGCTCCGCCACGCGGTCGCGCACGAGCGGCAGCGCCGCGACGTGGCGCGCCTGCGCGGCGAGCTCGAGCAGGCGGCCGGGTTCGAGGAGATCGTCGGGACCTCGCCGGCCATGCGCGAGGTCTTCTCGATGGTGGAGCAGGTCGCCGACGCCGACGCGACGGTGCTCCTGCGCGGCGAGACCGGCACCGGCAAGGAACTCGTCGCGCGCGCCATCCACCGCCGCTCGGCGCGCCGCGACCGCACGTTCGTGGCGGTGAACTGCACCGCCATCCCGCGCGACCTCATGGAGAGCGAGTTCTTCGGGCACGAGAAGGGCGCGTTCACCGGGGCCGTCGCCCGGCGGATCGGGCGGTTCGAGCAGGCGCACGGCTCGACCCTGTTCCTCGACGAGGTCGGCGACCTCGATCTCGCCATCCAGGCGAAGCTCCTGCGGGTGCTTCAGGAGCAGGAGCTCACGCGCGTCGGCGCCCAGGATGCCATCCGCGTGGACGTCCGCATCGTGGCCGCGACGAACCGCGACCTCGAGGCGCTCGTGCGCGAGGGGCGCTTCCGCGACGACCTCTACTACCGCCTGAACGTCATCCCCATCCGCCTGCCCCCGCTGCGCGAGCGCACGGGGGACCTCCCCGCGCTCATGGAGCACTTCCTCGGCTCGTTCGCGAAGCGCTACGGCCGCGGAGCGCCCCTGCCGCCGCCCGACGTCATCGCGGCGGCGCGCGCCTACCCCTGGCCCGGGAACGTCCGCGAGCTGCGCAACCTGTGCGAGCGCGCGGTGCTCATGGGGTGGGCCGCGATCGCGCCGATCCTCGGCGCGGGACCGCGCGCGGACGCGTTCGGGGCGGCGGCGCTCGTCGACCCGTCCCTGCCGCTCCTCGAGGCGAAGCAGCGGCTCGTCGAGCGGTTCGAGCGCGAGTACCTCACGCGGCTCCTGAAGGAGCACCGCGGGCGCGTCGGCGAGGTCGCGCGCGCCGCGGGGATCGCCGAGCGGAACCTGTACGAGAAGATGAAGGCGTACGGGCTCTCGCGCGACGACTACCGGTGAGACCCGGCCGCCGGCCCGCCTCCCCGGCAAGCGTCCGTTTGCATCCCTCGCGGGCGTGCCCCGCATTGGCTCCGTCGCTCCGCCGGGGCGTGCTGCACAACGGGGCGATGACCGACCGGAAACCGAAGAGCCGCCGCGCCGCGATCGCCCTCGGCGTCGCCGCGCTGCTCGGCGCCGCCGCGACGCTCGCGCAGGCGCAGACCCAGGAGAAGGCCAAGGCCGCGAAGCCCGCCCAGGCCGCCCAGGCGCAGAAGCCCTCCGCCAAGGCGAAGAAGCCGGCCGCGAAGGCCGCGCCCGCCGCCGCGGCGGGTGGAAAGATCACCGACGAGACCGTCGATCCCGCCGTGTGGGGCAAGGAGTATCCGCTCCAGTACGAGACCTACAAGAAGACCGTCGACCAGGTCCGCACGAAGTACGGCGGCTCGGAGGCGCTGCCGCGCACGCCGGACGAGGCCGACCCGCGCTCGGTCGTGTCGCAGGAGAAGATCGAGGAGGACCCGCGGCTCAAGACGATGTGGGCGGGCTACGCCTTCAGCGTCGACTTCCGCGAGGAGCGCGGCCACGCGTACATGCTCGAGGACCAGACCTTCACGAAGCGTCAGGCGGTCGTGAAGCAGCCGGGCTCGTGCATGCAGTGCCACGGCTCGGTCTACGTCCCCTACAAGAAGCTCGGGAACGGCGACCTCGAGGCCGGGTTCCGCAAGATGAACGCGATGTCCTACATGGAGGCGCGCAAGCTCGTCGACCACCCGGTGGCGTGCATCGACTGCCACGACCCGGAGACGATGTCCCTCAGGGTCACGCGGCCCGGGTTCATCAACGGCATCCGCGCGCTCAAGGCGAAGCAGGGCGTCAAGGATTACGACGTGAACAAGCAGGCCTCGCAGAAGGAGATGCGCGCGTTCGTCTGCGGGCAGTGCCACGTCGAGTACTACTTCAAGGGCGACGACAAGCAGCTCACCTATCCCTGGTTCAACGGGATCAAGGTCGAAGACATCATGTCGTACTACGACGAGATCAAGTTCAAGGACTGGGTGCACAAGACGACCGGCGCGCCCGCGCTCAAGGCCCAGCACCCGGAGTTCGAGATGTGGAACCAGGGCATCCACGCCCGGTCGGGCGTCACCTGCGTCGACTGCCACATGCCCGAGATCCAGTACAAGGGCGAGAAGATCACTGACCACCAGGTGAACAGCCCGCTGCTCAAGGTCGAGGCGTCCTGCACGAGGTGCCACGCGGGCGTCAAGCCGGACGAGCTCAAGGACCGGGTCATCGCGGAGCAGGACCGCTTCTACAAGGAGCGCAACATCGCCATGGATGCGCTCATGGATCTCATCGGCGACATCCAGAAGGCGCAGGGGGACGGCAAGGCGACCCCGGAGCAGCTCGACGCCGCGCGCTACCTCCAGCGGCGCGCGCAGTTCTACCTGGACTTCGTCGAGGCGGAGAACTCGACCGGCTTCCACGCGCCGCAGGAGGCGCTGCGGATCCTCGGCGACTCGATCGACTACACGCGCCAGGGGCAGCTCGTGCTGCGCGACGCGACGTTCAAGCCGGACGTGAAGGTCGTGGTCGTCCCCACCGCGCAGCCCGGCCCGAGCCAGGCGCCCGGGACGCACCCGGCGACCGTGCCGGCGGCGCCGCAGAAGCCGCAGGAGAAGGCGAAGTAGGCGCGCGAGGCGCCACGAGGCGGAAGGCCCCGGTTGCCGCGCGGCGACCGGGGCCTTCGCTTCGGTGGGCCCGCCGCGCGCCGCTACTGAGGGACGGGCAGCGGGAGGGTGTGGACCTTGTCGACCGCCTGGGCGCCGTTCACGCCGTGGCAGGAGAGGCACTGCTCCTTGCCGTCCGAGGTGTAGCGCGCGACGTGGAAGGCCGAGTAGGCCGTGCCGTGGCAGCCGGTGCACGCGGCGGTGAGCGCGGGCTTCGCCGGCTCGTCGGGCGAGTGGGCGGTGCTCGCCGCGTGGAGGATCGTGCCGGTCTCGTTCGCGATGGTGGCCGCCGCGTTCGAGGGGATCGACTCCAGTCGGTAGGTGCCCTCGAGGTGGCAGAGCGTGCAGCGGGCGAGATCGTTCGGGAACTCGCCCATGTCGCGGAACTTCGGGCCGCCGTAGGAGGCGAGCGGCTTCGTGAGCTCCGCGGGGCCGGTGCGGCCGCCGGTGTGGATGCGGTGGATGATCACCTTGAAGTGCAGGCTCCGCTCCTCGACGTCGTCGTAGGTGGCGGCGAGGTTCGTGTTCCCGGGCGCGTCCTTCGGCCGGCTCCGCCAGTCAGTCTTGTCGGGCGCGTGGCAGATGACGCAGTACGCGGTCTGGTTCCGGACCCCGCCGTGATACGAGAGCCGCAGGTGGCAGGCGTTGCACTTCTGGAGGTCGACGATCGTCCGCCGCGGCGCGGGCGCGCCGCTGCCGAGCGCGCCGGTGGACGTGTCCACCCACGCGAGCGCGTTGTCCGCGACCTCGGTCACCGTCTCGCCCGTGTACGGCCAGACGAGCCGCTTCGCCGCGTCGTCCCAGAACGGCGCCGTCGCGCCCGTCACGCCCACCGGCAGGTTCGAGCGCCGCGCCTCGATCCCGACGAGCCAGGTCCCATCCGATCCCTCCGGGATCTTGTCCGTGTCCGGGAAGGTGAAGGTGAAGCGGCCCTCCGCGTCGGAGGTCGGGACGGGCTTCGTCGGGTCGGCGGGATCTCCGACGACGATCTCGCTGAGCGGGAGGACCGACGTCCCGAGCGTGCGGAAATCGGGGGCCGCCGGGCCGGCGAGGTAGATCGTGAGCCGCGACACCGCGCGCGGCACGTTGCTCGCGGGGACGTTCCCGTCGCTCGCGGGGGCGGGGTTGGCGAGGTCGCGGATCGCGCCGTTGCGGTCCGACACCTTGAACACCACGGTCGGCGCGAGCCCGGGCGTGAGGTTCGTGACGGACACGATCTCGACGGTGGGCTTCGAGTAGCGGGCGTGCCGGTACGGCGGAACGTGCGCCTCCTTCATCGGGACGCGCACGTTCGGGTTCGCGGTGGTCGGGACGTGGCACTCGTTGCAGCGGGAGTCGTCCGCCTGTGGCCCCCCGGGGTGAGCCAGGTGGAAGACGTCGGGCGGCTTCGCCTCGAGGTCGGGCGCGACCGCCGGCTGGAACCAGACGTCGGGGTGGCACCCCTGGCAGGTCCGCCGGGAGATCTCGGTGTCGATCGCCGCGACCTGCGCCGCGTCGGTGGTGTGGCAGGCCTCGCAGCTCCGGTAGTCGCGAGGGAAGGTGATCCCCGCCGCGAGCATCTTCGCCGGCTGGCCGTTGTCGCTCCGGGTCGCGATCGCGCCGAAGACGCGCTCGCGCGAGAGCTCGCCGACGACCGCGAAGCGACGGCCGACGAGGGTCATGTCGGTGGGGAGCTTGTTCCGACCGGTGAGGAACGGGAGCGGCGGCTTCACGTCGCCGTAGGGCTGCGGCGCCGCGAGCGCGCTGCTCGAGACGTACAGCGTCGGCAGGGTCTTCCCGCGGTGAATCCGATGAACGAGCCGCCCGAGCTCCAGCGGGTTCGGGTTCGTGTCGGGCGTCGCGTCCGCGCGCGCGGCGGGATCGACGGTCTGCCCGTCCGCGTGCTGGTAGGTGTGGCAGGTGACGCAGATCCGCGTGCCGGTGCGGGAGCCGCCGTGCGCGCGCAGCGTGCCGTGGCACGCCGCGCAGGCGGCGTCGACGACGAGCTCGCGCCCGCTGAGCGGCCCGTGGTTCGGCACGAAGTCGATCGTCGCGGTGGTGAGCGCGGTCCCGGGGACGCCGCGCAGGAACACGCCGACGCGCAGCGTCTCCGCGGGATCGTAGCCGGCGGGGATAACGGTCGCGAACGTGTACGTGTACACGCCCCCGCCCTGCTCCGCCCACGTCCCCTCGGTCTCGGCGCCCGGCTGCCGCGTGCCGAGCAGCACCGCACCGTCCGGCGTGCCCGGCCCGGCGACGGGGAGGCTCACGAGCGTCTCCGCCCCGGTGAGCACGAGGCTCCTCCACGCCGGGAGGCCGGTCACGGGCTCCTTGCCGAGCGACGCGAGGGTCCACGCCGGCTGGAGCGCGCGCGCGGCCTCGAGGCCCAGCGGGCGGCCGTCGCGCGACGCCCGGAACGTCACGGCCACGCGCTGCGCCGCGTCCACCGTCGCGGCGGCGATCTCGATCCTCGGCCCCTTGGGCGGGGGCGCACCGGCTGCCGGACCGAGACGCGGCGCCTGCTGGCACGCGCCGAGGAGCGCGAACGTCACCGCCGCGGCGAATGCGCTCTTCGTGAACCGGCGACTCATCGATCCCTCCCGGCGCGCGCGCCGACGCCCTCCCCGACTCGGAGCTCGTGGCTTATCACGAAGCAACCGAGAGGCACATTCCGCTTACCGCCGCCACGCGAGCGAGGTGAGCGCGCGTCGGCGACACGCCGCGCTCCGGCGCGGAGGTGCGGCGTGCCCCGCGTCAAGGCGACAGCCGCGAAGTTGACACCCACAGGATCTCGGCACGTACGATGCGCGGCGGGGAGCGACTCCGTGGCGGACGAGCCGTCGCGGCGGGGAGGATGGAAATGCGAATCGGCCGAGGCGATGCGGGCCGGCCTCGCATCCTGGAGAGTGGCGTGTGCGCGGGGACCCTCGGGGCCGCCGGGCGCCGCGGTGCGTCCTCCGTCGGGCTCAGGGCGCGCGGGACCCAGAGCGGCCGGCCGTGACGCGCCCCGTCGTCATGGCGCTCGCCGCCGTCGCGCTCGCCGCCTGCGCTCCTGCACCGGGCGTCGGCGCGCCGCAGCCGATCCAGGTCCCCACGGGCCCCGCGGAGCACTTCTCCACGCTCGCCCAGAACGTCCTCGTCCCCCGCTGCGCCACCGCCTCCTGCCACGCCGGCACGTCCCCGCCGGCCTACCCCCCGCTCGACGAGGATCTCGCCTACGGCGCGCTCGTGGGCGGCGCGGGCCGCGGCGTGCAGTCGCAGCAGGCACCTCTGAACCTCGTCGAGCCCTTCGATCCCGCGAGCAGCTACCTCGTCATGAAGCTGCGCGGCACCGCCGGTGACGTCGGCGGGGTCGCGAGCCCGATGCCGATCGGCGACGCCGCGCTCGACGAGGCCGACATCCAGGCGATCGAGGCGTGGATCGCGAACGGAGCGCCGAATGACTAGCCGCAGCGCACCCCGGCGGATCGCGGCCG
This sequence comes from Anaeromyxobacter terrae, assembly GCF_022690685.1. Taxonomy (GTDB): domain Bacteria; phylum Myxococcota; class Myxococcia; order Myxococcales; family Anaeromyxobacteraceae; genus Anaeromyxobacter; species Anaeromyxobacter terrae. Next base: position 17,666 of record NZ_JALCYY010000048.1, read on the forward strand.
CCGCCGCGCTCGCCCTCACCGCCGCGCTGCTCGCCGGGGCGCGGCCCGCGCGCGCCGGCGGCGACAACGTGATCGTCTCCGGGTCCGTCTACGTCGACTACTGGGGCATCGAGCGGCGCGACATCGCCGCGCGCACGCCGCGGAGCATCTCGCCGGACGCGTCGCTGAAGGTGCAGGTCGACGTCCACGACGACCTGGCCTTCTCCGCCAAGGCCTGCTTCAGCTGTCACGGCATCGACCTCGAGCACGCCTACCTCGACTACACGCCGAAGACCTGGTTCAACGTCCAGGTCGGGCGCATCGCGGTGCCGTTCGGTGAATACGCGAACCGGGTCGATCAGTCCGGACACAAGACCGCGTCCGCGCCGCTCATCTACGACATGGGGCGGATGGCGTACGGCGAGAAGAACGCGATGAACCTCGGCGTCATCCCCCAGCCCTACTCCGACACCGGCGCCCTGCTGTACGGGATCACCTGGCTCGGCGAGAGCCTGCAGGTCTGGTACGGGCTCTACGGCGTCGCGGGGATGCGCGGCTCGAACGACCTCGACTTCACGTCGCTGCGCACCGTCTACTACACCGACAACAACGACCAGCCCGCGGGCGGCGCCCGGGTCGCCGTCACCTGGGCCTCCTCCGGCAAGGGGTTCTTCGGCGACGTGAGCGTCGGCGCGTCCGCCACCGGCGGCCGCTACGACCGCGCGGCGAAGCTCGACTACGCCGCGGTCGGAGCGGATGCGTCCATGAAGCTCGGCCCGGTCACGTTCCGCGGCGAGTACGCGGCGCGGCGCACCGACGTCGACACCTCGGCGAACGGCTACAAGTGGGCGATCGTCGACCCCTTCGTCGTCAAGGAAGGGTGGTACGGCGAGATCGAGCACCCGCTCGGCAAGCACGTGGACATGGTCTACCGCTACGACGAGCTCCGTCGTAAAGGCGTACCGCTCCCCGGCTCCATCCTCACGCCGGACAGCCTCCTCGTGCGCTACACCGCCGGACTCGTCCTGACGCCGGCGCAGGCGGTGTACGTGAAGCTCGCGTGGGAGTACTGGAGTGACGAGACGATGATCGGCACGCCCCCGGGCACGACGCCGTTCCAGGACTTCCACTCCATCCACCTCGGGTTCGGAGGAGCCTTCTGATGTCCGTCACGTTCGCCGCCGCCGCCGTCCTCGGGCTCGTGCTGCAGGCCGAGCCGGAGAAGGCGCCTCCCGACCCGCGCGACTTCGGTCCGGGCACCATCGACGTCTCGTCGTATCCGGAGGAGCAGGTGCGCCGGTACGAGGTGCTCATCTCGAAGTGCAACAAGTGTCACCCGGCCGCGCGCGCCGTGAACTCGCACTTCAGCTCGCAGCAGTGGAAGCGCTACATGAAGAAGATGCTCAGGCGCCCCAACTCCGGGATCAACGAGGAGCAGGCGCAGCGCATCTACGAGTTCCTGAAGTTCCGCGCCGAGAAGGAGGGCCTGGGCTAGCCCCGGACCGCCATGTTCTCCAGGTTCACCGATCGCACGAAGAGCTCGCTCCGCTTACGCCTCCTCGTCGCGACGCTCGTCCTCGTCGCCCTCGCGCTCGCCATCGCCGCCGTCGCGTTCGAGCGCGTCGCGCGCTCCGTGATCGTCGACGCGGTCCACTCGCACCTCTCCGCCCGCGCCGAGGAGGTCCAGGCCGCGGTCGTCCGATTCCAGCGCGAGCGCGCGCTCGCGATCCGCAACTGGGCCGAGGCGGAGGCGATGCAGATGACCATCGACTCCGGCGACCCGAAGTTCGCCGAGGACTACCTCCGCCGTACGATCCAGGACCAGGGCGGCACCATCTCCGCCGCGGCGCTCCTCGACATGGACGGCGCCGTCATCGCGGCCGTCCGGGAGGGCGCCGCGGGCGAGCGCCGCGGGCTGCCGGTCGTGACCCTGCGCGGCGTGGTGCTCGGTGACGCGCCGGTGAAGGCCGCGCTGGAGGGCTCCGCCGAGCTCGGCGACGGCGTCGCCGCGGGGACCGCGCCGCTCTCGCGGCTCGACCCGACCGAGGGCGGCGCGCTCGGGGTGATGGTCGCTGCGCCCGTGAAGGACTTCGCGGGCGACCTCGTGGGCCTCGTGGTGGGCGTCCTCTCGCCGCACGGGCTCTCGCGCCTCCTCGGCGGCATCGCCGGCGAGGACGGCCTCTACCAGCCCATCGTCGCAGACGAGGGGCTCACGCTCGTCGTCTCCGTCCCGAGCGCCGACGCCCGCAAGGTGCGCGCGCTCGCGGAGGCCGCCTCGGCCGCGCCCGGCGCGCTCGAGCGCGTCGCGCTCGCCGGCACCGAGCCGGTGCTCTCCGTCCGGACCGCGCCCGACGCGGGCGTCCCCGGCTGGCGCACGCTCATGGCGGTCCACGAGGCCGACGCGTACGGCCGGCTGTACTGGCTCCGCGCCATCCTCGGCGTCCTCTTCCTGATCGTCCTCGCCGTCGCCGGCGTCGCGAGCATCGGCGCGATCCGCCAGGCATCCCGGCCGCTCACGGACATCACCCAGTCCATGACGCAGGTGGCGAGCGGCGACCTGTCGACGCGCGTCCCCGAGACCTACAGGGACGAGCTCGGCCACCTCGTCCACTCGTTCAACGTGATGGTGAGCGAGGTCGAGCGGTCGCGCGACGAGCTGCAGCGCACCGAGGCGCTCCGGCGCGAGGTGGAGATCGCGCACCGGATCCAGACCGCGATCCTCCCCGTGGCGCCGTCGCTCGCGGGGTACGAGGTGGCGGCGCGCATGAAGCCGGCGGACGACGTCGGCGGCGACCTCTACGACCTGCTCCCGTTCGACGACACGTTCTGGGTGCTCGTCGGCGACGTCTCCGGCCACGGCATCAACTCCGGGCTGGTGATGATGATGGCGCAGGCGGCGGCCTACGCGGCGATCGCCGAGAACCCGGGCGGCTCGCCGAAGAACGTCATCGCCGCCGTGAACCGCGTCGTGCACGAGAACGTCCGCCGCCGGATGCAGCGCGACGACTACCTGACGCTCATGGCCGCGCGCCACCTGGGCGACGGGCGCTTCGTCGCCGCCGGCGCCCACCAGCCGATCTTCCTCTCCCGCGGGAGCGGCAAGGTCGACGTCATCGAGCCCGCCGGCCCGTGGTGCGGGCTCGGGCCCAGCGTCAAGCCGCGCGAGTACGAGTTCGAGGTCCACCCCGGGGAGATGCTCTGCCTCATCACGGACGGCGTCGTCGAGGCGCCGGACGCGCGGGGCGATCTCTTCGGCGAGGACCGCCTCGCCCAGATGCTCTCCGAGCCGTCCGTCAGCTCCGCGTCCGCCTCCCAGGCGCTCGCCGCGATCTTCTCCAGGGTCGAGGCGTTCGCCGCCACGCAGGCGGACGACATGACCGCAGTCGTCCTGAGGCGCCAGCACCATGCCTGAGCCGAAGCCCGATCCGCGCCAGCCCATCTACCTCATGCTGCGGATGAAGCCGCCCTGGGTCTTCATCGACGAGATCCGGCGCTTCGTCGAGTCGTTCTGCGCCTGCGCCTGCGACGTGGCGGTGAACCGTGAGTCGCAGCTCGCGCTCGCGGTGCACGAGCTCATGCAGAACGCGGTGCCGTACTCGCACGACGAGGAGGTCGACCTCGTCCTCGAGGTGGATCCCGACGCCGATCGCGTCGAGGTGGCGGTGACCAACCGCTGCACCGAGGCGGAGTTCCAGTCGCTCAAGGAGCGCATCGCGCGCATGAACCGCGAGCCCGACGCGCTCCGGCACTACCTCGCCGAGATGAGCACGTCGCCGGCCACCGTGCGCGGCGGCCTGGGCCTCGCGCGCGTCCGCTTCGAGTGCCAGCTCGAGCTCACCCTGAGCCGCTCGGGTGGCCGCGTCACCGTCCACGCTTCCGGCGCGCTTCGTGCGCCGGCCCTGAAGGTTCCCGGAGGAGCCCATGCCTGAGTTGCCCGTCCCGACGAATCCCCTGCAGGTCGCGGACGACAAGTACTCCGCCGTGCTCGCGAACGACGTGGAGGGTCCACGCGTCGTGTTCCGCGGCACGATCAGCACCGTCAACCCGGCGGTGATCCTGAACCCGTTCGTCGACGCGGTGCACGGAGAGCTCGCGAAGCTCGGGCGGAGGCGGATCCGGGTGGACCTGCGCGAGCTCGAGTTCTGCAACTCCTCGGGCTTCAAGGCGTTCATCCACTGGATCGAGCGGATCGCCTCGCTGCCGGAGGCGCAGCGCTACACGCTCCACTTCCTCTCGAACCCGGTCCGCAAGTGGCAGCGCACGAGCCTGCTCGCGCTCTCCTGCTACGGCGTGAACAGCGTCTCGATCGAGTAGCGCGGCAGCGCGCCGCCCCCCGGCGGCGCTCCAGCGACGCGGCCCGCTCGCCTCCCCGGCGGCGGGCCGCGCCGTTTCGACGCACCGTGACCGTGAGCGCCGCCGCGAGCCGCGAGCCGCTCCGGTCGGATGGGCGCATCCGAACGCCTGCGGCGCGCCATCCGAACGCCGTGCGCGCTTCCGTCCAGCCGTGGCGTAACCCCGCGTGACGCCGTGACGGGCGGGCGCCGCGCGCGTGGCGCGCCGCTTGCGATGTGAAGGGCCAACTCGCTCGCGAGGCCCTTCATGCCCATCGGAAGCTCGCTCCTCTCGTGGCCCCTCCTCCTCGTCGCCGGCACGCTCGGCGTCGCAGCGGGCGTCGGCGGCTACGCCTTCGCGTACGCGAAGGGGACGTCGTACCTCGGCAACGACCCGGCCACGTGCGCCAACTGCCACGTGATGTCCGGGCAGTACGAAGCCTGGCAGCAGTCGTCGCACCACGCCTTCGCCACCTGCAACGACTGCCACACCCCCGCCGCGCCCGTCGGCAAGTACCTGACCAAGGCCGAGAACGGTTACCACCACTCGATGGCGTTCACGATCGGTGGGTTCCCCGACGTGATCCGCGCGCGGGCGGGGAGCCGCGAGGTCGTCGAGGGCCAGTGCCGGCACTGCCACGCCGCCGTGGTCGACGCGATGACCGCGGGCGGCGAGGTCTCCTGCATCCGCTGCCACGCCTCCGTCGGACACCTCCGCTGAATCGCCTCACGTCACTCAAGGAGAACACGCCAATGACCCCCGAAACCGCCCCTAAGAAGCGCGGGCTCCTCCTCGCCCTCGTCGCGGGCGCCTTCGCGCTCGCCGCCGTGCTCGCCGCCGCCCTCCTCGTGAACGTCGCCGAGAAGAAGAGCGAGGCGAGGAACCCGACCGTGCGCGTGGTCGAGCTCACCGACGACACCGAGGATCCGGCCGTGTGGGGCAAGAACTTCCCGGCCGAGTACGACCTCTACAAGCGGACCACGGACATGGTCCGCACGAAGCACGGCGGCTCGGAGGCGATCCCCCACACGCCGACGGCGCAGGACCCGCGCACCGTGACGTCGCAGTCCAAGACCGACGCGGACCCGCGGCTCAAGACGATGTGGGCGGGCTACGCCTTCGCGGCCGACTTCCGCGAGGAGCGCGGCCACGCCTACACCCTCGACGACCAGATCTTCACGCAGCGCCAGGTGGTCGCGAAGCAGCCCGGCACCTGCGGTCAGTGCCACGCCTCCGTCTACGTCCCGATGAAGAAGCTCGGGAACGGCGACATCTTCAAGGGCTTCGAGGCGCTCAACAAGATGCCGTACTCGGAGGCGAAGCAGCACTTCAAGCACCCCGTCTCCTGCATCGACTGCCACGACTCGCAGACGATGGCGCTCCGGGTGACGCGCCCGGGCTTCATCGAGGGCATCCGCGCGTTCAAGGCCTCGCAGGGCGTGCAGAACTACGACCCAAACACGATGGCGACGCGCCAGGAGATGCGCGCCTACGTCTGCGGGCAGTGCCACGTCGAGTACTACTTCAAGGGACCCGAGAAGCGGCTCACCTTCCCCTGGTCGAAGGGCATGAAGGCCGACCAGATCGTGGCGTACTACGACGAGGTCGGGTTCCGCGACTGGACGCACAAGGAGACCGGCGCGCCGACGCTCAAGGCGCAGCACCCCGAGTTCGAGATGTGGAACCAGGGCATCCACGCCCGCTCCGGCGTCGCCTGCGCCGACTGCCACATGCCCTACATGCGCGTCGGCGGCACCAAGGTCTCGGACCACTGGGTCCGCAGCCCGGTCCTGAACCTGAACCGCGCCTGCCAGGGCTGCCACAAGTGGCCGGAGGAGGAGCTCAAGGCGCGGGTCGAGGCGATCCAGGACAAGCATCTGGAGCTCCGCGAGCAGGCGTTCGACGCGCTCGTCGCGCTCATCGGCGACCTCAAGGCGGCGAAGGAGGCCGGCAAGACCGACGCCGAGCTCGAGAAGGCGCGCTTCCTCCAGCGGCGCGCGCAGTTCCTCTTCGACTTCGTCGAGGCGGAGAACTCGACCGGCTTCCACGCGCCGCAGGAGGCCGCCCGCGTGCTCTTCGAGTCGATCGACGCCTCGCGCCAGGGCCAGCTCACGCTGCGCGATCCGTCGTTCAAGCCGACCGTGGCGGTGGTGACCATACCGCCGCCGCCGCCGGCCCCGGCGCCCGGCATCCAGCCCGCCGCGCTGACGAAGTAGCGCCGCGGGGGCCTCCGGCCGCGTCCCCCTGTCCGCGCCGCGCCGGCCCGCAGCCTCCCGCGAGGCGGCGGGTCGGCCGCCGGAGGCCCCCGTCTCTCCCCAGCCGCCGGAGGCCGTCGTGTCGAGACCGCAGACGCCCCTCGCCCGCCGCGAGCTGCTCGAGGCCTCCGCTGCCGCGTCCGCCCTCGCAGGGCTCGGCGCCTCCGCCGAGGCGCTCGGAGCCGTCGGGCGCCGAGGCCCTCCGGGACGCGCGGGGGTCGTCGCCGGGGTCGTCATCGAGACGGTCCCAGGCGCGGCGCCGCGCGTGGCGGCGCGGCTGCTGCACGAGCCCGGCCTCGTGCTCCAGGGCGGCGACGGCGACCGCCGCCTCGCGGCCGTGTTCACCGGCGCGGAGGGCGCGGCGCTCGAGGCGCTCGCCGAGCGGCTCGTGCGCTCGCACGAGGACGTCCTGGGCGTCTTCCCCACCTACGTCGCGAACCCGGTCGACGGATCCGGCGATCCCGGATCGGGCGGCGCCCGCCCGTGACGCTCCGTCACGCGCCGCGGTGCGTCGCGGCCCACTCGCCCGGAGCGGCGGCGCTCGCCTGGCCCCGGGCACTTGGGGTTCCCCGCGCGAGGATCCGCGCCGCTTCCCCCGCGGTGGCAGCATCCGCACGCCGCCGCCCCGCTGCACCCGCCGTCACGACGCCGGCGGCGACCCTCACCCTGGAGGCATCATGAAGCTGACGACACGCATCGCGCTCGCCGCGGCACTCGCGCTCCTCGCCGGCCCGGCGGCCGCGCAGAAGAAACCGGTCGCCCCGGCCGGCAAGCCCGCCCCGACGAAGGCTGCCCCGAAAGCCGCCGCGAAGCCGGCCGCCAGCGGCGCGTGCGTCACCTGCCACGCGAAGGTGAACCCGAGCATCGTGAAGGACTGGGAGCTGTCCCGGCACTCCAAGGTCGAGGTCGGCTGCGTCGACTGCCACGGCTCGGCCCACAAGACGAAGGACGACTTCGCGAACGCGACGATGCCGACGCCCGACACCTGCGGCCAGTGCCACGACGCCCAGGTCGCGCAGTTCAAGAAGGGGAAGCACGCGTTCTCCTGGGCGGCGGTGAAGGCGATGCCGACGTTCCACTACCAGCCGGTCGCGATCCGCGAGGGGCTGAAGGGCTGCGGCGGGTGCCACAAGCTCGGGCTCAAGACCCCCGAGGAGCAGGCGGAGCTGCGCAAGGTGTCCGGTCCCTACGGGAACGCCTCCTGCGACGCGTGCCACACGCGCCACCTGTTCTCCAAGGCGGAGGCGCGCCGACCGGAGGCCTGCCAGACCTGCCACATGGGCTTCGATCACCCGCAGTGGGAGATGTACAGCGGCTCGAAGCACGGCGTGCGCAACGCGCTCAGGCAGACGGGCGCGATCCCCGAGTACTCGGCCGCGCCGACCTGCCAGGACTGCCACATGAAGGAGGGGAACCACGAGGTCCGCACCGCGTGGGGCTTCCTCGCCGTCCGGCTGCCCTTCCCCGAGGATGACCCGCAGTGGAAGGCCGATCGCGTCACGATCCTGCAGGGGCTCGGCGTGCTCGACCCCTCGGGCAACCCCACCGGCCGGCTCGACGTCGTGAAGGCCGCCGACGTGGCGCGGCTCACGCAGGAGGCGTGGCAGGCGGAGCGCACGAAGATGCTGAAGACCTGCAACCAGTGCCACTCCGGCGAGTTCGCGAAGGTCCAGCTCCAGCAGTCGGACGGGATGATTCGCGACGCGGACCACGCCATGGCCGAGGCGATCCGCACCATCGCCGGGCTGTACCAGGACGGCATCCTGCCGAAGCCGAAGAACTACGCGTTCCCGTTCCCGGACCTGCTCACGTTCCACGACGCGCCGACGCCCGTCGAGCAGAAGCTCTTCGTGATGTTCCTCGAGCACCGCATGCGCGCGTTCCAGGGCGCGTTCCACGCGAACCCGGACTACGCGAACTGGTACGGCTGGAGCGAGATGGCGCGCGATCTCGTCGAGATCAAGGCGGAGGCGGCGACGCTCCGGCGCGAGCACGGGGCGGCCGCGCCCCAGGCGCCCGCACCGGCGGCGAAGCCCACGCCGCCGAAGAAGTGACGGAGCGGCGCAGCGTGAGGTGAAGGTTCGGGGGGAGGCGTCCGCGAGGGCGCCTCCCCTTCTTCGTCTGGATCCGACCCCGACCTCGACCCCGACCTCGACCTCGACCCCGACCTCGACCTCGACCCCGACCTCGACCCCGACCCCGACCCCGACCTCGACCTCGACCTCGACCTCGACCCCGACGCCGACCCGAACTTCGTCTCCGACCTCGACCCTGCGACGAGCCCCTTCACCCCTCCCCCGCCGTCCCCCCGTCTGCCCTCCCCACGAGCGCGGTCGCCGCGACGATCGCGATCGATCGGAAGAACAGCCCGACGACCGGGATCGCCAGCACCGCGCCGACGGCGAGCCCGAGCCCGAGCGTCTCGAAGCGGTGGCGGTCGGTGAACGCCACCTCCTCGCGCCACGGGCGCGTCAGGCGGTCCAGGAAGCGGGCGAGCGCCCCGAGCGGCCGCAGGAGCCACGACGCGCGCGCGGCGCGGCCGAGCAGGCGGGAGTACCACGGCGAGGGGCCGTCGGTGCGCGGGCCGACGAGCACCTCGATCGGCAGCTCGAGCGCGTCCACCACGATCCAGTAGAACGTCCACGCGCCCGCGAGCGCGGTGGCCTCGAACGTCCCGAACGGCAGAATCCGCACGAGGAGCACGAGCGGCGCGATCCCGATCGACACCACGAGCGCCTGGCGCAGCGCCTTCGCGCTCTCGGCGACGACGAGCCGCAGGTAGCCGACCTCGGCGAAGGCGTCCTCCCCGGGCGCGAGCCCGACGGCGCGGCGCGCCTCGAGCGCGACGCGCAGCCAGAGCCGCTGGAGCAGCGTCGGTGGCATCGAGGCGAGCCCGACGAACGTGACGAGGAAGGCGTGGAAGGTCCCCGCGGGATCGGGGTCGTCGGCTGCGGCGGTCGCGAGCGTCGCGAGGAGCGCGCAGCCCGCGAACGTGATCGCCGTCGGCACGAGCGCCGCGCGCCGGAGCGCCGGGTCCGTCGCGACGAGCCGCGTCGCCTGGAACACCTGCGCGACCCCGTACAGCGCGCGATCGAGGCGCGAGGCGGTGGGAGCGGCGGCCGGGTTCGCCGCGTACCAGGCGATCGCGCGCAGCGCGGCGCGCGGTCCGTCGAGCCGCGGCGCGGCCGCTGCGTCCGGCTCGCGCGGGAGCATCTGCCCAGGCGCGCTCATCGCGCGAGCTCCCCGAGGAAGCTCCTCCCCGTCTCGTGGCGCACGCCGAAGAAGTCGGAGACGGTCGCCCCCAGGTCCGCGAACGAGCCGCGCGTACCGAGCCCGCCGCCGCCCCGCCCCGGCGCGTGGACGAGGAGCGGCACATGCTCGCGCGAGTGGTCGGTGGACGGGGTCGTGGGATCGCAGCCGTGGTCGGCGGTGATCGCCGCGAGCTCGCCCGGGTGGAGCTTGCCGAGGATCCGCGGCAGGGCGCGGTCCATCTCCTCGAGCGCGCGAGCGTAGCCCACGGGATCGTTCCGGTGCCCGTACAGCATGTCGAAGTCGACGAGGTTCACGAACACGAGCCCGTGGTCCACGCGATCGAGGAGCGCCTCGGTCTTCGCGAGGCCATCGGCGTTCCCAGCCGTGTGCACCTCGTCGGTGATGCCCTTGCGGTCGAAGATGTCCGGGATCTTGCCGACCCCGAACACCGGCACCCGCGCGTCGACGAGCTTCTCGAGCACCGTCGGCCCGGGGGTCGCGAGCGCGAAGTCCTTGCGGTTGTAGGTCCGGACGTAGCTCCCGGGGGTGCCGACGAACGGCCGGGCGATGACGCGCGCCACCTTGAACGGATCGAGGATGCGCCGCGCCGTGCGGCACCAGGCGTAGAGCGTCTCGAGCGGCACCGTCTCCTCGTGCGCAGCGATCTGGAAGACCGAGTCCGCCGAGGTGTAGACGATCGGCTTCCCCGTCCGCTGGTGCTCCTCGCCGAGCCGCTGGATGATCTCCGTCCCGCTCGCGACCACGTTCCCGAGCACCCCCGGCGCGCCCGTCTCCCGCAGGAACGGCTCCAGGATCTCGGGCGGGAAGCCGTGCGGGTAGAGCGCGAGCGGCTCGGAGAGGACGATCCCCATCATCTCCCAGTGGCCGGTGATGGTGTCCTTGCCCTTCGAGCGCTCCGCCATGCGGCCGTGGAACGCCACGGGCGAAGGATCGGGCGGCACGCCGAGGATGGGGGTCAGGTGCCCGAGCCCCATCCGGCCCATCACCGGGAGGGCGAGGCCGCCGACGGCGCGGCTCGTGTTCCCGAGCGTGTCGGAGCCTTCGTCGCCGTAGGCGCGCGCGTCGGGGAGCGCGCCGCAGCCCACGCTGTCGGCGACCAGGATGACGAAGCGGCGGCGGTCCATGAGCGAATCCTAACCGCCCGGCGCCGGCGAGACGCTCAGAACGTGCCGAGCACGAGGTCCACGCAGGCGGACGCGCCGATGCGGCTCGCCCCCGCCCGGATCATCGCGAGCGCCTGCGCGGCGGTCCGCACCCCGCCCGACGCCTTCACCCCGAGCGCCTCGCCGACGACGTTGCGCAGGAGGGCGACGTCCTCGACGGTGGCGCCGCCCCCGCCGAAGCCGGTGGAGGTCTTCACGTAGGCCGCGCCGGCGCAGCGCACGAGCGCGGCGGCGGCGACTGTCTGGTCGCGCGTGAGCCTCGAGGTCTCGAGGATCACCTTCACCGGGACCCTCGCCGCGGCGACGACGCCGCGGAGATCCTCGAGCGCCGCCTCGTACCGCCCGGCGAGCACCGCCGGCAGCGGGAGCACGACGTCGATCTCCTCGGCTCCGGCCGCGGCCGCAGCAGCGGCCTCCGCCGCCCGGGCCGCGGGCGTCCCCTCGCCGCGCGGAAAGTCGGCGACCGCGATGGGCTGGACCGCCGTGTCGGCGAGCAAGAGCCGGACCTGCGGGACGTGCTCCGCGCGCACGCAGACGCCGGCGAAGCCGTACGCCCGCGCCTCCGCGCAGACGCGCGCGACGTCGGCCTCGCTCGCGGTGGGGGCGAGGAGGGTGTGGTCCAGGTACGGCGCGAGGTCGCGCGGCGTCCGGATCGTCGCCGGGTCGACGGTCCTCATCGGTCCTCGCCCGCGCCGGAGAGCTTCACGAGCCCGCTCGCCTCGCCTTCCGCCTCGGCCTCCCCGCAGCCGCCGTCCTCGTCCTCCTCCGCGTCGAGCCACGGATCCTTGCCGGTCGTCGCCGCGACCCTCCGCTGCAGGTCGCGATCGAGGAGGTGCGACGGGACCACGCGCTTGAGGGCGTGGAGGAGGTTGCCCTTCACGGCGCGGTGCTCGGCGGAGAGCTCCGCGATGAGCGCCTTCACCCGCTTGCGGCGCAGGTTCGGCTGCGAGCCGCAAAGGTCGCAAGGGACGATGGGGAACTGCATCGCCGCGGAGAACGCCACGATGTCCTCCTCGGCGGCGTACGAGAGCGGGCGGATGACCACGTTCCTCCCATCGTCGGAGCGGAGCTTCGGGGGCATGCTCTTCAGCGCGCCCGAGTAGAGCGCGCTCAGGAGGAGGGTCTCGATGAGGTCGTCGCGGTGGTGGCCGAGCGCGATCTTGGTGCAGCCCATCTCGGCGGCGGCGTTGTAGAGGACGCCGCGGCGCAGCCGCGAGCAGACCGGGCAGGTGGTCTTCCCCTCCGGGACGAGCCGGCGGACGACCGAGTAGGTGTCGCGGTGCAGCATCCGGTAGGGGACGCCCACGGACTGGAAGTGGCGCTCGACGATCTCGGCGGGGTATCCCGGCTGTCCTTGGTCGAGGTTCACCGCCACGAGCTCGAAGTCGATCGGCGCGCGCTCGCGCATCCGCATGAGCAGGTGCAGCAAGGTGTACGAGTCCTTGCCGCCGGAGACGGCGACCATGATCTTGTCGCCGTCCTCGATGAGCTCGAAGTCGCGGATCGCCTCGGCGACCGCGCGCAGGAGCCTCTTCTCGAGCTTCGACAGGTCGTGCATCGGGCGGACTCTATAGCAGCGATGCGACGGCCCGCGCACGCCGGGGCCACCGGAGATTTTCGTTTGACGCCACCGTCGGCCCTGCGATAAAGGCGCGGGTTCCGACAGGAAAAAACGAGGGGAGCATGCCTGCGAAGGACCTGGGCAATAAGCACATCTGCTTCAAGTGCGGCACGAAGTTCTACGACCTCAAGAAGGCGGAGCCGATCTGCCCGAAGTGCGGGGCGGACCAGCGTCAGAGCCCGGCCTTGAAGTCGCCTGCCCCCTCCGAGCGGCGCCAGCGGGCGGCCGCCCGTCCGGTCGCGCCTGAGCCGGTGGAGGCCGAGGCCGAGACCGAGACCGAGCTCGACGAGGACGTCGAGGAGGCGGAGGCCGACGAGGAGGTCGCCGAGGACGAGGACGAGCCGTAAGCGCCGGCGCCGCTCGTTCCGCTCGCTCCGCCCGCGGCGCGAGCGGCGACGGGCTCCGGCCGCTACGGGTAGGCGAGCTCCAGCGTCGCCGGCCCGCTCGCCGGGACGACCACCGTCGCGATCTTCTCCCCCAGCACCTCGTGCCACGCGATCGCCGTGTGGCGACCGGGCGGCACGCCGGCGATCGCGAAGCGCCCCTCCCCGTCGCTCACGCCGAAGTACGGCGTGTCCACGACGAGGATCCACGCGCTCATCCAGGCGTGCACGTCGCAGCCGACCTTCACCGGCCCAGGCCGCGCGAGCGTCCGCTCCACACGCTGCCCCGGCGTGGGCATCGGCACGTTGAAGGTGGTCGCGACGCCCGACCAGCCATGCACGTTGTGGAGGATCGGATCCCCGTTCAGGAGGGCGAGCGTCGAGCCGACGGGGGCAGCCTGGACGTGCGGGACGAACCGGCAGCCGCGCTGGTCGAGCGTGACGGCGCGCGGCTCCTCCTTCGCCCCCGGAGCCACGATCCGCACGATCACGTTCGCGAGCCCGCCCTTGGAGACGAGCACCGACTCGTCGGCCGCGGCCTCGCCACAGGCGGCGCGATCCTTGGTGACGGGCTGCGGGGGACGCGCTGGGGGCGTCCCCTGATAGCGGACCTGGCCGCGGACGTCGTCTCCTCGGGCGCGCGCGGGCGCGACGAGGACGGCGGCGAGGAGGAGGGTCGCGGCGACGGGGAGCGGACGGCGAGCACGCATCTTGGGGATCCCGGGCGAAGGTGCAACGGAAGCGAATAGTCCCGCCGGAGCACGGCGGCAACGTGCGCGTCGGGCCCCGCGTCGGGAGGAGTCCCGCACCGCAGCCGGACCCCGAACGCGACGTTGACCCCCGGGCGAGCCGTCGCTAGGTCCCACTCGCCTGCACTCCCGCAGGCCAACCGGGACCTCCGTGACGATCGCCACCGCCCCTGCCCGCGCGCGCTCCTCCCCCCTGCAGTACGCGAAGGACGTCCTCCTCCTCGCGAAGCCCCGCCTCTCCGGGCTCGTCATCCTCACCAGCACCGGCGGGCTCGCGCTCGCGCCGGGCGACATCGGCGCGGCCCGCGCGATCCTGACCGTCCTCGCGACCGCCGCCGTCGTGGGCGCCGCGAACGCGCTCAATTGCTGGATGGAGCGCGACATCGACGCGCGCATGCGGCGCACCCGCGACCGGCCGCTCCCCGCGGGGCGCATCGACCCGTTCACCGCGCTCGGGCTCGGGATCATGGTCCCGGTGTTCGCGCTACCCGTGCTCGCGCTCGTCGCGAACCCGCTCACCGCGGCGCTCGCGTTCGTGGCGATCGTCACCTACGTCGTGATCTACACGCCGATGAAGCAGCGCTCGACGCTCGCGCTCCTCGTCGGCGCCGTCCCGGGCGCGATCCCTCCGCTCATGGGCTGGACGGCCGTCACGGGAACGCTCGACTCGGGCGGCCTCGCCCTGTTCGCGCTGCTCTTCGCCTGGCAGCTCCCGCACTTCCTCGCCGTGTCGCTCTACCTGCGCGAGGACTACGCCCGCGGCGGCCTGCGCGTCTTCTCCATCGTGCACGGCGAGCGGGCGACGCGCGGATGGATCGCGGCGACGTCGGTCGTGCTCGTGCCGGTGTCGCTCGCGCTCGTGCCGCTCCACGTGGCGGGGCGGATGTACGGCGCCGTCGCCGGGCTGCTCGGCCTCGCGCTGGCCGCGTACGCGCTCGCGGGCATCGGTCGCGAGGGGGGCCGCTGGGCGCGGAACTTCTTCCTCGCCACGATCCTCTACCTCACGCTCCTCTTCGTCGCGCTCTTCCTCGGCGCGCGCTAGGCCGCGAATGCGCGCGCCCGCCGCCCGCCCGGCCACTCCCCTCGCCCGCCTCGCGATTCAGGGGGTGGCCGTCCGGCGCGGCGACCGCGAGGTCCTGCGCGGCGTCTCGCTCGAGGTCCGTCCGGGCGAGATCTTCGGGCTGCTCGGCCCCAACGGCGCGGGGAAGTCCACGCTGTTCGCCATCCTCGCCGGACTGCTCCGCCCGGACGCGGGGCGGTTCCTGCTCGACGGACGCGAGATCGCGCCCGGCGCGCGCAGCCTTCGGGCCGCGGCCGGGATCGTGTTCCAGGACCCCGGTCTCGACGGGAAGCTCACCGCGGAGGAGAACCTCCGGCTCGGCGCGGCGCTCCACCGCGTCCCGCGGCGCGAGGTGCGCTCGCGCGTCGCCACCCTGCTCGAGGAAGCCGGGCTCGCGGATCGCGCCCGCGAGCCCGTCGATCGGCTCTCCGGCGGGATGCGCCGCCGGCTCGAGCTCGCCCGCGCCCGCATCCACGCGCCGCCGCTGCTCGTCATGGACGAGCCGACGACCGGGCTCGACGCGGCCGCCTTCCGGGCGTTCTGGGCGCGGGTCGCCGCGCTCCGCCGCGAGGCCGGGACGACCGTGGTGCTCACGACGCACCGTCCGGACGAGGCCGAGCGCTGCGACCGGCTCGCCGTGCTCGCGCGCGGCGAGATCGTGGCGTGCGACACGCCCGAGGCGCTCCGCGCTCGCGTCCCGGGGGACGTCGTGGTCGTCGAGGCGGACGATCCGGAGGCGGTCGCCGCCGAGATCGGCCGCCGCCTCGGGCTCCGCGGGCGCGTCCGCTCCGACGGCGTCCACGTCGAGCGCGAGGCGGCTCACCAGCTCGTGCCGCGCATCGTGGAGGCGTTCCCTGCGGGGAGGCTGCGCAGCGTCTCGATCCGGCGCCCGACGCTCGCGGACGCGTACCTCGCGATCACGGGAGAGGCGCTCGAGGAGCAGCCCGCGGGAGAGGAGGACGAGGCGAGGCCGCCAGCGAAGGGGAAGCCGGTGCACGCGGTTCCGAGACCGATTCCGACCGCGACCCCGACCGCGACCGCGACCCCGACCGCGACCTCGACCGCGACCCCGACCGCGACCCCGACCGCGACCCCGACCCCGACCCCGACCCCGACCCCGACCGCGACCCCGACCCCGACCCCGACCCCGACCCCGACCCCGACCCCGACCCCGACCCCGACCTCGACCTCTCGCGCGCCCCGACTCCCCCTCTCGCGCGCCCTCGCCTTCGATCTCGCCACCATCGCCGTCCTCGCCCGGCGCGATCTCGTCCGCTTCTTCCGCCAGCCGTCGCGGCTCGTGGGGGCGCTCGGGCAGCCGGTGATCTTCTGGCTCGTGATCGGCTCCGGCTTCGGCGACACGTTCCGGATGCCGGGCTCGAGCGTGCCGTACCTCGCCTACTTCTTCCCGGGCGTCGTCCTCATGGTCGTGCTGTTCGCGTCGATCTTCACGACCGCCTCGGTGATCGAGGATCGCCACCGCGGCTTCCTCCAATCGGTGCTCGCCG
This sequence comes from Anaeromyxobacter terrae, assembly GCF_022690685.1. Lineage (GTDB taxonomy): Bacteria > Myxococcota > Myxococcia > Myxococcales > Anaeromyxobacteraceae > Anaeromyxobacter > Anaeromyxobacter terrae. The sequence goes on from NZ_JALCYY010000048.1 coordinate 33,989, forward strand.
CGCCCGGCTCGCGCGGCGCGCTCGTCGTGGGAAAGACCCTCGGCTCGGCCGCGGTCGCGCTCACGCAGGCCGCGCTCTTCCTCGCGCTCGCGCCCCTCGCCGGCTTCCCGTACGCGAGCGTCCACTGGCCGCTGCTCCTCGGAGCGCTCGCGCTCGCCGCCATCGCGCTCGCCGCGCTGGGCTTCGCCGTCGCCTGGGGCATCGACAACGTCCAGGGCTACCACGCGATCCAGATGACGCTGCTCGTGCCGCTCTGGGTCGTGTCCGGCGCGATGTTCCCTGCCCCCTCGGGCGCGGGCGCGCTCGCCGCGGTGATGCACGCGAACCCGGTCGCCTACGCCGTGTCCGCCGCGCGCCGCGCCCTCGGCGGCCCTGCGGCGCCGGGCGCGCTCGCCGGGTCCGCCGCGCGCGACCTCGCGGTCTGCGCGCTGTTCGCCGCCGTCGCGCTCGCGCTCGGCGCCCTCGCCACCCGGAGGTCCCCGCGGTCATGAGCCTCGGCGAAGTTCTCCCCAGCGTGAACGCGACCCTGAACGGCCTCGCGTTCGTCCTCCTCCTCCTCGGCTTCGTCGCCATCCGCCGGGGCCACCGGGAGCGCCACCGGGCGCTCATGCTCTCCGCCTGCGGCGCGTCCGCGCTGTTCCTCGTCGGATACCTCACTCGCATCGCGCTCACGGGCACGCACCGGTTCCCCGGCGAGGGCCCCCTCCGCGCGGCGTACCTCGCGGTGCTCACGAGCCACACGATCCTCGCGGCCCTCGCGGCGCCGCTCGTCCTGCGCACGCTGTTCCTCGGCCTGCGCGCGCGCTTCCCGGACCACCGCCGGATCGCGCGGGCGACCCTGCCCATCTGGATGTACGTGTCGGTGACCGGGGTGGTGGTGTACGTGATGCTCTACCACCTGGCGCCGCGGGCCGGCTGAGGCAGGAACGGGCTCACCGCGGGGGGCGCGCTGCGCTAGCATCGCGCCATGCGCCCCCGCTCCCTGCTCGCCCTCCCGCTCCTCCTCGCCGCCTGCGAGAGGCCCGCCCGCATCGACGTGGAGCCCGCCTCGCTCCGCTTCGGCCTCCGCGGCCAGACCGCGGCCGTGCACGCGACGCCGCGCCTGCGCGACGGAAAGCCCGTGCCGAAGGAGACCTGCCGCTGGTCGTCGTCCGACGAGAAGGTGGCGACCGTCACCGGCCCCGCCAACGACGCGACCGTCACGGCGGCCGGACCGGGGAGCGCGACGATCCGCTGCGCCATCGGCGAAGCGAGCGCCGAGGTCCCCGTGACGGTCCGGGTGGTGTCGCGCATCTCGGTGAAGCCCGCCTCGGTGGAGCTCCGCATCGAGGACGAGCCGCGGCCCGTGGCCCTGCAGGTCGAGGCGTTCGACGACGCCGGCGCGCCGGTGCTCGGACGCGTCGCCTATACCCGCTGCGCCGACGAGGGCGTCTGCCGCGGCGACGGCCGCGGCCAGCTCTGGGGAGTGAGCGCCGGCGCCTCGAACGCGATCGTCGAGATCGAGGGCGCCCGCGCCGAGATCCCGGTGAAGGTGGTGGACGCGCGCACCGCGGAGGGGAAGCCGAAGCGCGTGACCGGGAACCCGATGGACGCGATCGAGCGGGAGGTCCGGCAGCGGGAGGCGGAAGAGGCGAAGAAGAAGGGGAAGTGAGGGGGCGATCCGTCGCGACCCGCTGCGACCCTCGACCCTCGACCCCGACCGCAACGACCGACGCCGAGCCCTCCACCTCCCCCGCCCGCAGCGCGCCGCCCTACGTGGCGGGACCTCGCGCCCGCAGGCGGGCCACTGGACTCGGTAGGCACCGCCCCGACCCACGGACCGCAATGCAACGCGGTTGGCCACGGTCACCTCGCCCATGCGCAGCTCCCGCCCGCAGCCCCGCGTTGCCGGCGGCGTCTGGCGGACGGCACCGCCCCCCGTACCTTGTCCCCGTCCATCGTGGCCCGCCGAGGACGTGAGGTCCCGTCCAGGCGGCGCGCCACCGTGACCTCGAACGCGGGAATGCCGGATGCTCGCTTCCGCCTCGACGCGACCTCGACCCCGACCCCGACCCCGACCTCGACCTTCATCCGACCCCGACCTAGCCCGACCCCCGACCCGGCCTCGACCTTGCGTGAGTCCCGCCGGAGAGCTCCCTTGCGGATTCGATGTCAGCCCCGCGTGTACGCTGTTGGTGTGGCGCTCCGGATCCTGCACACCTCCGACTGGCACCTGGGCCGCGCGCTCCACGAGGAGTCGCTGCTCGACGACCAGGCCTGGGCGCTCGATCGGCTCTGCGAGCTCCTCCGCGACACGAGGCCGGACGCCCTCGTCGTGGCGGGCGACGTCTTCGACCGGGCGGTCCCCTCGGCGGAGGCGGTCTCTCTCCTCGACGATCTCCTGAACCGCGTCGCGGCGCTCGGGGTGCCGCTCCTCGCCATCGCCGGGAACCACGACTCTGCCGAGCGGCTGTCGTTCGGTGCACGGCTCCTCGAGGCGCGGGGCGTCCACCTGCGCGGCGCGATCTCCCGCGCGGCCGAGCCGGTGGAGATTCCTGGCAAGGGCTTCCTGTATCCGGTGCCCTACCTCGATCCCGAGGTCGTCCGCGGCGCCGAGGGCGACGAGGAGCTGCGCGGCCACGCGGCCGCGACGGAGCGCGTGATGGCGCGCGTCCGAGCCGACGCCGCGACGCGCGCGCTCCCGACGGTGCTCGTCGCGCACGCGTTCGTCCAGGGCGCCTCCGAGACTCCCGACAGCGAGCGGCCCCTCGCGGTCGGCGGCTCCGGCTGCGTCCCCGCCTCGTCGCTCGGTGGCTTCGACTACGTCGCGCTCGGGCACCTGCACGCGCCGCAGGAGGTCGCGCCCCGGGTCCGCTACTCCGGTTCGCTCCTCAAGTACTCGTTCGGCGAGGCGGACCACGTGAAGGGCGTCGTCCTCGCCGAGGTCGAGCGCGGCGCGACGCGGGTCGAGATCGTCCCGCTCGGCGCCCGGCGCGACGTCGTCCGCCTCTCGGGCACGCTCGAGGAGCTCCTGCGCCGCCCGGAGCTGGCGCCGTTCGAGCGCGCGCTCGTCGAGGTGACGCTCCGTGACGAGGGCTACGTCTTCGACGCGAAGCACCGGCTACAGGCGCGCTTCGCGCACGTGCTGAACGTCCTGCGCGAGGACCTCGCCGGCGGAGGCGAGGGGACGTTCGCGGCGCGCGTGGAGGGGGCCGGGGGAGACGATCTCCGGCTGTTCGAGGCGTTCTTCGAGACGGTGGCCGGCGCCACGCCCGGCCCCGAGCACCGGGAGGTCTTCGCGGGCGCGCTCGCGGAGATCGCGCGCAAGGAACGGGCGGCGTGAGACCGCTCACCCTCGAGCTCCAGGCGTTCGGGCCTTACGCCCGGGCGCAGAAGGTGGACTTCGGCGCGCTAGGAGGCGCCGATCTCTTCCTCATCCACGGGCCGACCGGCGCGGGGAAGACGACGCTCTTCGACGCGATGACCTTCGCGCTCTACGGCGAGGTCCCGGGGACGCGCGGCACCGGCCGGCTCCGCGCCGACCGGGCCCTGGAGGGCGCTCCGCCGAAGGTGGCCTTCCGCTTCCGGCTCGGGGACGCGGTGTACCGCGCCGAGCGCACGGCGGCGTGGCAGCGCCCGAAGAAGCGCGGGGAGGGGACCCTCGAGGAGGCGCCCACCGCGAGCCTCTGGCGCGAGGGCGCCGACGCGCCGCTCGCGACGAAGCCGACCACGGTGACAGAGAAGGTGACGGAGCTCCTCGGCATGGGCGCCGAGCAGTTCACGCGCGTCGTGCTGCTGCCGCAGGGCGACTTCAAGCGGCTCCTCTGCGCGGACGCCCGGGAGCGGGAGGAGCTCCTCCAGCAGCTCTTCGGGACCGGCGTCTACAAGGACGTCGAGGAGCTGCTCGTCCGCAAGAAGAACGAGCTCGAGGCGGAGGCGCGGCGGCTCGCGGAGCGGCGGGAGGAGGCGCTCGGCGGGGCCGCGCCGGGCGCGCTCGCCGATGGGGGCGGGGAGCTCGAGCGCCGGCTCGCGGAGGCGCGCGAGCTCGCCTCGCTGCGGGCCGCCGAGGACACGGCGGCGCTCGCCGCGCTCGACGCCGGCCGGCAGCTCGCGGCCCGGTTCGAGGCGC
>NZ_JALCYY010000049.1 GCF_022690685.1 Anaeromyxobacter terrae
GACCCGCCGCCGGCGCCGCACGCGCCACCTCTTCCCGCGCGGCGGGCGCGCGGACCCGGCTCTTCGCCGGCGGGGTGGGCTCGGCGCGACGCGGTGGCGGCCTGACCGGGGCCGGTGCCTCCGCGGGCGCCGCCGCGCCGCTCGTCGCGCTCGCCTCGCCGGATGCTGCCGCCGCCGGCGCCGGAGGCGCCTCCGCGTACTGTCCGTGCCCGAGGAGCTCCTCGCCTTGCCGCTCCGCCGCTGGGCGCAGCGCGAGGAGCCGGTACGAGAGGGCGCCCACCGCGAGGAACAGGGCGGCGAGGGCGGAGGCGGACCAGATCCAGGCCGGCAGGATCCGCACGGGCGCGCGGTCGCGCGCCGCCTCGCGGGCGGCGGCGAGCAGGATCCTCTCGCCGGCCTCGGGCGCGCGCTCCTCCGGGAGCGCTCCCATGATCCGCCGCGTCGCGCGGACGCGCGCGAGCTCCGTGCGGCACTCGGCGCAGGCCGCCGCGTGCGCCTCCATCTCCCGCGCCTCGCGCGGAGAGAGCTCGCCGTAGGCGTGCTCCAGGAGGCGATCTGCGAAGCGCTCGTGGCTCATCGGGACGCCCCTCCCGCCGCGACGGGCGCGACGTCGTCGGGGCCGACGCCCGCCGCCGCGAGATCCGCGCGGAGCGCCTCGAGCGCGTAGCGCATGCGGCTCTTCACCGTGTTCTCTGGCGTGCCGGTCACGTCCGCGATCTCCGCGAAGCGCAGGCCTGCATACTCGCGCAGGAGGAACACCTCGCGCTGCTCCGCCGGCAGCGCCGCGAGGGCCGCCTCGAGCTTGGGCCGGAGGAGCGCCGCGTCGGCGACCGCGTCGGGGGGCGGATCGTCCGCGGGGTGCACCGCCGCGCCCGCCGGGCCGGGCGCGTCGAGCGGCTCGGCGCGGCGGAACGCTGCCCTTCGCGCCTCGTCGACCGCGAGGTTCCGAGCGATCGCGTAGAGCCAGGTGCGGAAGCGCGCGCGCTCCTCCCATGTCCGGGATGCCTTCACCACCTTGAGGAACACCTCCTGACAGAGATCCTCGGCACGCGCGCGGTCGGCCGTGAGGCGCGCCAGGAACGAGAAGACGGGCGTGCGGTGCCGGCGCACGAGGACCTCGAAGGCCCGCGCGTCGCCTCCACGGAACCGCAGCATGAGTCGCTCGTCGCTCTCGTCCGCCGCCACCAGCGCTCCGGGCCTCTGGCTCTCGAACGCACGAGCCACCAAAAGGATCTGCGCGGATTGTAGCCGGCGAGCGAGCACCCGTCGCGTCGGGGGCGCAGCGCGGCCGCATCCCTAGCGGCGGAGGGGCGTCCGTGAGGCGGCTCCTTCGCCCCGCCCCATCACGGCATCGAGCCGCTGCGGAGGCGGCGGCCGAGGGCCGCCCGCGCGAGGCGCCCCGGCGCGGCGCTCGCATGGCCACGCGCGGCGCGCTACCACCGGCCGGATGACCTCGCCCGACGCCGTGGTGGTCGGCTCCGGCCCGAACGGCCTCGCCGCCGCGGTGGCGCTCGGCGAGGCCGGACTGCGCGTACGGGTGCTGGAGCGGAACGCCGAGGTGGGCGGCGGGGCGCGCACGCTGCCGCTCACCCTGCCCGGCTTCCGCCACGACCACTGCTCCGCGATCCACCCGCTCGCAGCGGGCTCGCCGTTCCTGCGCCGGCTCCCCCTCGCGGCGTACGGGCTCTCCTGGATCGAGCCCCCCGCCGCGGTCGCGCACCCGTTCGACGACGGCACCGCAGCGCTCCTCTCGCGCTCGTTCGCCGCGACGGGCGGGACGCTCGACGGCCCCGACGCACGAGCCTGGCGCGCGCTCCTCGAGCCCATCGCAGACGGGTTCGAGGCGCTCGTCGAGGAGACGTTCGGCGGCCTCCTGCACCTCCCTCGCCGACCGCTCCTCCTCGCGCGCTTCGGCCTGCCGGCGCTCGTCCCGGCCGCCTCGCTCGCCCGCGCGCGCTTCCGGGGGCCGCGGGCGCGCGCGCTCCTCGCCGGCCTCGCCGCGCACGCGCAGCTCCCGCTGGAGCGCACCCCGAGCGCGGCGTTCGCCCTCGTGCTCGGCGGGGCGGGCCACGCCCTCGGCTGGCCGTTTCCGGCCGGTGGCGCGCAGGCGATCGCGGACGCGCTCGCCGGGCTCGTCCGGGCGCAGGGCGGCGCGATCGCGACGGGGGAGGAGGTGACCTCCCTCGATGCGCTCCCGCCCGCGCGCGCGACGCTCCTCGACCTCACCCCGCGCCAGGTGCTCCGCGTCGCCGGCGACCGTCTTCCGCGGCGCTACTCGGCGGCGCTCGCGCGCTTCCGCTACGGACCGGGCGCGTTCAAGGTGGACTACGCGCTCGAGGGACCGATCCCCTGGCGCGCGGCGGAGTGCGCGCGGGCGGCGACGGTGCACCTCGGCGGCACCCTCGAGGAGATCGCCGCGGCCGAGGCCGCCGTGTGGCGGGGAGAGCTGCCGGCGCGGCCGTTCGTGCTCGTCGCGCAGCACACCCTCTTCGACCCCTCGCGCGCGCCGATGGGCCGGCACACGGCGTGGGCGTACTGCCACGTCCCGAACGGCTTCGCCGGGAACGCGCTCGCCGGGCTCGAGGCGCAGCTCGAGCGGTTCGCGCCGGGCTTCAGGGAGCGGGTCCTCGCGCGAGCGGTGCGAGGCCCCGCGGCGCTCGAGGCCGACGACCCGAACCTCGTCGGCGGCGACGTCGGCGCGGGGGCGAACACGCTCCTGCAGACGATCTTCCGACCCGCCGCGCGGCTCGTTCCCTGGTCCACGCCGGTGCGCGGCCTCTACCTCTGCTCGGCGTCCACGCCGCCGGGCGGCGGGGTGCACGGGATGTGCGGCTACCACGCGGCGCAGGCGGCGCTGAGGGGGATGCGGTAGGGGGAGCGTCGACCTCGACTCCGACTCCGACCTCGACCCCGACCTCGACCCCGACCTCGACCCCGACCTCGACCCCGACTCCGACTCTGACTCCGACTCCGACTCCGACCTCGACCTCGACCCCGACCTCGACACCGACCCCGACCCCGACCGCTACCTGATCAACCGAGCCCATCACCCTCCCCGCCCCCAGCGCGCCGCCCTCCATGGCGGGAGCTCGCGCCCGCAGGCGGGCCACTGGACGCGGTAGGCACCGCCCCGACCCACGGACCGCAATGCAACGCGGTTGGCCACGGCACCGTCGCCCATGTGCAGCCAGCGCCCGCAGCCCCGCGTTGCCGGCGGCGTCTGGCGGACGGCACCGCCCCCCGTACCTTGTCCCCGTCCATCGTGGCCCGCCGAGGACGTGAGCTCCCGCCCCAGGCGGCGCGCCACGGTCACGCTCCAGAGGAGCCGCCCGCCACCGTCACGCTCCAGAGGAGCCGCCCGCCACCGTCACGCTCCAGAGGAGCCGCCCGCCACCGTCACGCTCCAGAGGAGCCGCCCGCCACCGTCACGCTCCAGAGGAGCCGCCACGGTCACCCTCCAGAGGAGAGCCGTCCGCCGAGGTCACCTCGAGAGGACCGCCGGGCGCGCAGTCCCCGCGGTCCGCCTCGGGCGTCCCGAAGAGCCTCACCTTCAGTCCAGCTCCCGCCTCACCCCGCCCGCGCGTGCGTGCGGCGACGGCGCGGGCTCGTGCCCGCCCTCGCCCGCGTGGCCCGGGCGCAGCACCCGCCGGAACATCCGGCGCACCCGCTCGCGGAAGCCGTCCATGATCTCGTAGACGGTGGGGATGACGAGGAGCGTGAGGACGGTCGAGGTGATGACGCCGCCGATCACCGACCGCCCGAGCGGTGCGCGGAAGTCGCCGCCCTCGCCCAGGCCGAGCGCCACCGGGATCATGCCGGCGATGATCGCGACGCTCGTCATCATGATGGGCCGCAGGCGGATCCGGCCCGCCTCGACGAGCGCGTCGCGGATCGAGATGCCTCGCTCCTCGCGCGCCCACTTCGCGAAGTCGATGAGGAGGATCGCGTTCTTCGCGACGATGCCGAAGAGCAGGATGACGCCGATGAGGCTCATGATGTTGAGCGTGTCGCCGGTGACGAGGAGCGCGCCGACGACGCCGATGAGCGACAGCGGGAGCGACATGAGGATCGCGAGCGGGTCGAGGAACGACCCGAACTGCAGGACGAGGATGAGGTACATGAGCAGCACCGCGAGGAGCAGCGCGAGGCCCACCCGCGTGAACACCTCGGCCTGGTCCGCGCTCTCGCCGCCCTGCCGGAGCGTGTAGCCGGGCGGGAGCTTCACCTCCGCGCCGAGCCGCTTCTCGATGTCCTGCACGACCTCGGAGAGCGAGCGTCCCGCGACGTTGCCCTGGATGTTGATGACGCGCTCGCGGTCGAGGTGCGAGATCTGCGCGGGCCCGAGGCCCTCGCGCACGGTGGCCACCTGGCCGAGCGGCACCACCTGCGGGTTCCCGCCGCCCTGGCCGTGGAGCACGAGCGGCAGCTGGCGCAGGTCGGAGGCGCGCTCGCGCGCCTCCGGGGCGAGCCGGACCATCACGTCGCGGGTCTCGCCAGTGGGGTCCACCCAGTCGCCGGAGTCGAGGCCGGCGAAGGCGATCCGGAGCGACTGCGCGATCTGCCCGACCGTGACGCCGAGGTTTCCGGAGAGGCCGCGGTTCACGGCCACCTCGAGCTCCGGCTTCTGGCCGCGCGTGGAGAGCCCGACGTCCACCGCGCCCGGCACCGACTGCGCCACCGCCTTGACCTTCTCGGCGTACTCGGCGAGCACGCGCGAGTCCGGCCCGCGCAGCTCGAGCTGGATCGACTTGAACGCGCCGCCGAAGCCGCTCGTGAACACCGAGATGTCCGCGCCCGCGACGCGCGAGAGCTCGCGGCGCAGGATCGCCCCGAGGTGGTCCTGCGAGACGCTGCGGTCCTTCTTCGGCACGAGCCGCACGTAGACGAGCGCCTGATCGACGCCCGGGGCCTGCAGGGGGATGGGCGTGCCGATGGAGGAGTAGACGTACTGCACCTCCGGGTGGCGGCGGAGGATCGCGTTCGCCTCCTCGACCTTGGCGCGCGTGTAGTCGAGCGACGACCCCGGCGGCGTCTGGATGATGAGGTTCACCTCGCTGCGATCCGAGATGGGCACGAAGCCCGCGCCGCCGAACGACGCCTGCAGGAAGATCGCGCCGAAGAACGAGGCGGTCGCCACCGCGAGCATGATCCAGCGGTGATCGAGGGCCCAGGAGACGACGCCCTTGTAGCGATCCGCCTGACGGTCGAACCAGGCGTTGAACGCGCCGAGCACGCGGCCGACCGGGCCGCGCGCCTGGCCCTTCTCGATCTGCGGGTCCGGCCAGTAGGCCGACATCATGGGGTCGAGCGAGAAGGAGACGAACAGCGAGACGAGCACCGCCGCCGCGATGGTGAGGGCGAACGGCTTGAACCACTGGCCGGCCACCCCGTACATGAACGCGACCGGGACGAACACCGAGACGATCGAGAAGGTCGTCGCCGCGACCGCGAGGCCGATCTCGTCGGTGCCCTTGAACGAGGCGGTGGTGTGGTCCTCGCCGAGCTCGATGTGCCGGACGATGTTCTCGCGCACGACGATCGCGTCGTCGATGAGGATGCCGATCGCGAGCGAGAGCCCGAGGAGCGACATGGTGTTGAGCGTGAAGCCGAACGCCCAGACGCTGATGAACGCGGCCAGCACCGAGACGGGCAGGGCGAGGCCGGTGATGACGGTCGAGCGCCAGGAGTTGAGGAAGAAGAACACGACGAGCACGGTGAGGAGCGCGCCCTCGACGAGCGTGGTCTGGACCTCGTTCACCGAGCGCCGCACGCGCTGGCCCGCGTCCTGGACCACCTGGAGCTTCGCGGCCTTCGGCAGCCGCGCCTGGAGCGCCTTCGCGCGCGCCTTGATCTGGTCGGCGACCGCCGTCGTCGAGTAGCCCTTCGTCTTCAGCACCTCGAGACCGACCGCCTCCGAGGCGTCGTAGAGCGCGAGCGTGCGCGGCTCCTCCGCGCCGTCCTTCACGGTCGCGACCTGCCCGAGCCGGACCACCTGCCCGCTCCGCGTGGCGAGCGCGATGGCGGCGAACTCCTCCGGCGTCTGCAGCCGGCCGGTGAGCCGGATCGACTGCTCGCCGAGCTTCGTGTTCACCCGCCCGACCGGCGCGGCGAGGTTCTGCGCCTGGAGGGAGGCGACGACGTCGCTCGCCGCGACGCCCGCGGCCGCCATCGCCTGCGGGTTCAGCTCCACGGTGAGCTCGCGCTTCTGCCCGCCCACGAGCCGGACGTCGGCGACCCCCTGCGCGGCGCGCAGCTCGCGCGAGACGACCTCGTCGGCGAGCCGGGTGAGCGCAGGGACGTCGATCGAGTCGGAGGTGAGCGTGAGCGAGACGATCGGCTCGTCCGACGGATCGAACCGCGTGATGATCGGCTCCTCCATCTCGAGCGGCAGGTCGGCGCGCTTCTCGCTGATGGCGTCGCGGATGTCCTGCGTCGCCTCCTGCAGGTTCTTCTCGAAGTCGAAGAAGACGATGAACTGGGCGAGGCCGTCGGTGGCGGAGGCGGTGGTCTGCTTCCCGTCGACCCCGCTGATGGAGAAGATCGCGTCCTCGATGGGATCGATGAGCTCGCGCTCCACCGTCTCCGGCGACGCGCCCGGGTAGACGATCGTGACGGCCACGACCGGCGGCTGCACGTCGGGGAACTCGTCGGTCTTCAGGGCGAGCAGCGCCACGAGCCCGAAGATCACGAGCGCGAGCATCACCGTGACGGTGACGATCGGCTTCTTGATCGCGAAGTCGGAGATGAACATCTACCGCCCCCCGCCGTCCGACGCCTGCGCGCCGTCCTCCGGCTTCACTCCCTTCCGCTCCGGGTCTGGCGGCCGCGCCCCGGCGCCGGCGGGCTCCGGCTGCGCCACGCGCACGGGCGTCCCCTCCGGGAGCGTCGCGCGCGCCGAGCCGAGCACGAGCACGTCCCCTTCCTTCACGCCCGACCGGAAGGCCACCGCGCCGGTCACGTCGTCGCGCAGCGCGACCTCCACCGGGACGCGCTCGACCTTGCCGCCCGCGACTCGCATCACCGTGGGCGGCTTGCTCGTGTCGTCCACGGCGGTGGCCGGGGCCGCCGGGCCGGTGGCGCTCTCCGCCGCGACGCGTCCGTGCGCATAGAGCCCCGAGATGAGCCGCTGGTCGTCGTTCTTCACGTCGACGTAGACGCGGACCTGCCCGGTGGCGGGGTCGACGGCGGGGTTCACCCGCTCGATCTCGCCCTCGAACACCTGGTCGAAGCCGGTGACCGTGAAGTCCACGCGCGCGCCCGGCCGCACCAGGCCGACCTGCGCGGCCGGGACCGAGCCCTCGAACTGCAGCCGGGCCGGGTCGATGACCGTGAAGAGCGGCGCGCCCGGCGCGACGATGTCGCCGACCGAGACCTGCCGCTCGGACACGACGCCCGCGAACGGCGCGCGGACCTGCGACTTCGCCACCTGCTGCTGCGCGGAGACGAGCCGCGCCTGCGCGTCGGCGAGCTGCGCCCGCGCGCCCTCGAGCGTCGCCTCGGCCTGCTCCGCCTGCTGGACGGCGAGCGCGCCTGCCTCGGCGAGCGTCCGTGCGCGCTTCGCGTTCGCCTCCGCCACGTGCAGCGTGTTCCGCGCGGCGGAGACGCCCGACTGCGCCGCGACGAGCGCGTCGCGGAGCGCCGTGGCGTCGATGCGCGCCAGCACCTTCCCCTGCGGGACGCGCTCGCCCGCCTCGGCGAGCATCTCGAGGACGGTCCCCCCGACCTCCGCGCGCAGGGCGGCGGCGCGCTTGGCGCGCAGCGTGCCGGAGATGTCCGGCCCGGCCTGGAGCGTCCGCTCGGTCACCGTGGCGACGTTCTCGGGCGCGAGGGTGATCGGCTCCGGCGCGGCTGCCTTCCCGCCCGCTCCGTCACCGCCGCGCCTGCAAGCGCCGAGCGCCAGGACCGTGAGCGCGATCGCGGCGACGCGCGTCGCCATCCGGTGGGGTCGCCTCGCCATGCGTGCCTTCCCTCTTCGTAGAAAAACAAGGTCCGCCCCAGCTGGCGGACCCCTCCTTATGACCGAAATGGGGGCCAAAGCGCGAGCCTGATTGGGGTCAACGATCTTTCGCTCGCGATCTGCGCTCGCGCCACGCGGGGCGCGGAAGGCCGACACGGATGGTGCGCGCGATGGGGCGTCCCTCCAGTCCCGGCGTCCGGGCGAGCGAGCCGCGCTACGCTCCTCGCACTCTCCGCCAACTCTGGCCCGAGGTGCGCCATGGCCCTCTCGAAGCTCGCGCCGTCTTCCCTCTTCGCGCTGCTCGTCGCTGCCGCGCTCGCCGCGTGCGGTCCCGCCGCGGCGCCGAACCTCTCGACCTCCACGGACGCCATCAGCGCCTCCGCCGTCGACCCCGGCAATGCCGGGGGCAACAGGCTCACCACCGTCATGAGCCGCAACCTCTACCTCGGCGCCGAGCTGGGGCCGGCGATCGCGGCGACGAACCTGGACGACTTCCTGAAGGCCACCACCGAGATCTGGGCGATGGTGCAGACGAACGACTTCTCGGTGCGCGCGCAGGGCATCGCCGACGAGATCGCCGCGGCGCGGCCGGAGGTGGTCGGCCTGCAGGAGGCCTACACCTGGACCTTCCGCACCGCCGCGCAGGCGCCCGAGGACGCGACCGTCGTCTACGACTACGTCCCGCAGCTCATCGACGCGCTCGCCGAGCGTGGGCTCCACTATCGCGCGGCGGCGAGCGTCACGCTCTTCGACTTCGAGGCCCCCATCCTCACGCCCGAGGGGCTCGCGTTCGTGGGCATCACCGACCACGGCGTCATCCTGGCGCGCGAGGACGTGACCGCCGTGAACCCCTCGGCGCACGTGTTCGACACCCTCCTCCCGCTGAACGTCTTCGGGGCGCCGCCCATGAAGCTCCCGCGCGGCTGGGTGAGCGTGGACGTGAAGGATCAGGGCGAGTGGTACCGCTTCGTCTCGGTCCACCTCGAGGCGTACTACGCCCCGGTCCGGGTCGCGCAGGCGATGGAGCTCGCCGCCGCGCTCGCCGAGGTGCCCGGGCGGCTCATCGTCGCCGGCGATCTCAACTCCGATCCCGGCACGGAGGGCGCGGGCGTGCTCGTCGGCTCGGGGCTCGCGGACCTTTGGCCTGCACTCCACTCCGGCGAGCCGGGCTTCACGAGCCCGTACCACGAGAACCTCACCTTCGAGGAGGTCACGCTCGACGAGCGCATCGACTACGTGCTCTTCCGCGGCGATCTCACCCCGATCTTCGCCGACGTGGTGGGCGAGGAGCTCGGCGACCGCGTCGGCGGCCTCTGGCCGAGCGATCACGCCGGGGTCGTGGGAACCTTCCGGCTCGAGGAGCCGCGCTTCCTCGTGCTGCGATAGCGCACGGTCTCAGGCGAAAAGGGACGGGCCCGACCCGCCGGAGCGGATCGGGCCCGTCGTGTCTTCGGGGCTCGAGGCTACGCGCGCGCCTTCGGCGGCGGCGGCTTGCCCGGAGCGGCCGGGGCCGGGGCGGCGGCGCCGGGGACGAGGTTCGCCGGGTTCATCGCGCGGGCGAGCTGCTCGTAGAGCGCGTAGCGCTCGCGGACGTCCTTCTGCGCCTGCGCGAGCATCTTCGCGAAGCCCTCGGGGTTCGCCGCCTCCACCTGCCGGAAGCGGGTCTCGTTCTCGACGAAGCGGGCGAGGTCGATCTTCGGCGCCGGGCTGTCGAGCTTGAGCGGGCTCTCCCCCTGGGCGACGCGCCGCGGGTCGTAGCGGAAGAGCGGCCAGTAGCCAGACTCGACCGCCCTCTCCTGCTGCCCGAGCGCCTCGGACATCTCGTAGCCGTGCGCGATGCAGTGCGAGTAGGCGACGATGACGGACGTGCCGGTGTAGCTGTCCGCCTCCTTGAACGCGTTCACCGTCTGCGCGTCCTTGGCGCCGAGCGCGACCCGCGCGACGTACGGGTGGCCGTAGGTCATCGCGAGCATGGCGAGGTCCTTCTTCGGCAGGGTCTTGCCGGCCACCGCGAACTTCGCCGCGGCGCCCATGGGCGTCGCCTTCGACGCCTGGCCGCCGGTGTTCGAGTACACCTCCGTGTCGAGCACGAGGATGTTCACGTCGCGGCCCTGCGCGATGACGTGGTCGAGGCCGCCGTACCCGATGTCGTACGCCCAGCCGTCGCCGCCCACGATCCAGACCGACTTGCGGACGAGGTAGTCGGCGATCTTCGAGAGCCAGCGCGCCTCGAAGGTGTCGAGCTTCGCGAGCTTCTGCTTGAGGAGCGTCACGCGCTCGCGCTGCTTTCCGATCGCGGCCTCGTCGCCCTGCTCCGCCTTCAGGATCTCCTCGACGAGCCCGTCGCCCACGGCGGTGCCCATCTTCGCGAGGAGCTCCTTCGCGTGCTCGGCCTGCTTGTCGATGGCGAGCCGCATGCCGAAGCCGAACTCGGCGTTGTCCTCGAAGAGCGAGTTCGCCCAGGCCGGACCGCGGCCCGCCTCGTCCTGCGTGTACGGCGTCGTCGGCAGGTTCGCGCCGAAGATGGAGGAGCAGCCCGTCGCGTTCGCGATGATGGCGCGGTCACCGTAGAGCTGCGTGAGGAGCTTCAGGTACGGGGTCTCGCCGCAGCCGGTGCAGGCGCCGGAGAACTCGAAGAGCGGCTGGAGGAACTGCGTCCCCTTCACGTCCAGCTTCACGCGGGTGCGGTCCGCCTCGGGGATGGACAGGAAGAACGCCCAGTTCGTCCGCTCCATCTCCTTGAGCGGCATGGCGTCCTTCATGTTGATGGCCTTCTTGCCCTTCTCGGTCTTCGACTCGGCCGGGCACATCTCCACGCACAGCGAGCAGCCGGTGCAGTCGTCCGGGGCGACCTGGAGCGCGTACTTGTTCCCCTTCACCTCCGGCGACTTGAAGTCCATCGTCACGAAGGTCTTCGGCGCGGCGGCTAGCACCTCGGGCGCGAAGAACTTCGGGCGGATCGCCGCGTGCGGGCAGATGAGCGCGCACTTGTTGCACTGGATGCAGAGGCTCGGCTCCCACACCGGCAGCTCGAGCGCGATCGAGCGCTTCTCCCACTTGGACGTCCCGGTCGGCCAGGTGCCGTCCACCGGGAACGCCGACACCGGGAGCTGGTCGCCCTTGCCGGCGAGCATGAGCGCCGTGACGCGCTTCACGAAGTCCGGCGCAACCTCGGCGACCGCCGGCGGGCGCGGCGTCCCGCTCACCTTGCGGTTCGCGGTGCTCACCTCGAAGAGGTGGGCGAGGGTGTGGTCCACCGCGGCGAAGTTCTTCTGGACGACCTCCGGCCCCTTGCGCGCGTAGGTCTTCTCGATCGTCTTCTTGATGTGCCCGATCGCCTCGTCGCGCGGGAGCACGCCCGAGATCGCGAAGAAGCAGGTCTGCATGATGGTGTTGATACGCACCCCCATGCCCGTCTCGCGCGCGACCTTGTACGCGTCGATGACGAAGACCTTGAGCTTCTTGAGCAGGATCTGGTCCTGCACCTCCGCCGGCAGGTGGTCCCAGACCTCGTCCGGCCCGTAGTGCGAGTTGAGGAGGAAGGTCGCGCCGGGCGCCGCCGCCTCGACCATGTCGTACTTCTCGAGGAAGCCGAACTGGTGGCAGGCGACGAAGTTCGCCTTCGAGATGAGGTACGCGGAACGGATCGGCTTCGGCCCGAAGCGCAGGTGCGAGATCGTCACCGAGCCGGACTTCTTCGAGTCGTAGACGAAGTAGCCCTGCGCGAAGTTGGGCGTGTCCTCGCCGATGATCTTGATGGAGTTCTTGTTCGCGCCGACCGTGCCGTCCGCGCCGAGACCGTAGAAGAGCGCGCGCACGACGCCGGCGGGCTCGGTGTCGAAGGCCGGGTCGTACTTGAGCGACGTGTGGCTGATGTCGTCGTTGATGCCGACGGTGAAGTGGCGCTTCGGCCGCGGCTTCCCGAGCTCGTCGAAGACCGCCTTCACCATCCCGGGCGTGAACTCCTTGGAGGAGAGGCCGTAGCGGCCGCCGATGACGGTGAGCTGGTGGTGGAAGCGGTCGATGTGCGCCTGCTCCGCCTCGCGCAGCGCGGTGACGACGTCCTGGTAGAGCGGCTCGCCGAGCGCGCCCGGCTCCTTCGTGCGATCGAGCACCGCGATGTGGTGCACGGTCCGCGGGAAGACCGTCATGAACGCCCCGAGGTCGAAGGGCCGGTAGAGCCGGACCTTCACGAGGCCGACCTTCTCGCCCTTCGCGACGAGGTGCTCGACCGTCTCCTCGATGGTCTCGCACGCGGAGCCCATCGCGACGACCACGCGCTCCGCCTCCGGGTGGCCGACGTACTCGAAGAGCTTGTAGCGGCGGCCGGTGAGCTTGCCGAACGCGTCCATCGCCTCCTGCACGTGCTCGGCGGCCTCGGCGTAGAACGGGTTGCACGCCTCGCGCGCCTGGAAGAACGCGTCGGGGTTCTGGGCGGTGCCGCGCACGCTGGGCCGGTCGGGCGTGAGCGCCCGGGCACGGTGGGCGGCGACCAGCTCCTCCGGGATCATCTGGCGGAGGTCGTCGTCGGTGAGCTCCTCCATCTTCGCGACCTCGTGCGAGGTGCGGAAGCCGTCGAAGAAGTGGAGGAACGGGATGCGCGAGAAGAGCGAGGCGCGCTGCGCGATGGCCGCGAAGTCGTGCGCCTCCTGCACCGACGCCGAGGAGAGCAGCCCGAACCCGGTCTGGCGGACGGCCATCACGTCGGAGTGATCGCCGAAGATCGAGAGCGCGTGGGTCGCGAGCGTGCGCGCGCTGACGTGCATGCAGAACGCGGTGAGCTCCCCCGCGATCTTGTACATGTTCGGGATCATGAGGAGCAGGCCCTGCGACGCCGTGAAGGTCGTCGTGAGCGCCCCCGCCTGCAGCGCGCCGTGCACCGCGCCGGCCGCGCCGCCCTCCGACTGCATCTCGGAGACCGAGGGCACCGTGCCCCAGATGTTCTTGCGGCCCTTCGCCGACCACTCGTCGGCCCACTCGCCCATGTTGGAGGAGGGGGTGATCGGGTAGATCGCGATCACCTCGTTGATCCGGTGGGCGACCGACGCGACGGCCTCGTTGCCGTCCATGGTCACCATGCGCCTGTTCGCCATCGGTTCTGCCTCCTCGAGACGTGCGCGCCGCGGCGCGCGCTCTTGCGCCGCGGAACAGCCGAGCGGGATTGACTTGACTTCGGGTCGATTGGAGCCGCTGGAGCCCAAGGACTGTAGCAGATCGACCGACCCCTCCGACAACCCCGGGGAACGGCGACGTTCTTCCAGGACCGGACCACTCCGGTTTCGCTCCCACATCCGCGCGCAGCCGCCTGCTTGCACGCCGGGTCGCGGCCGTCGCAAGCTGCCCGGCCATGGTGCGCAAGGTCGGGACGAGCCGGATCGTCCGGGAAATCGGGCGTGGCGGCATGGGCGTCGTCTACGAGGCCCACCAGGACGGCCTCGAGCGCCCGGTGGCCGTGAAGGCCCTCGACACGAAGCTCGCACGCTCGAAGGAGATAGTGGAGCGCTTCCGTCGGGAAGGGCGGGCGTACGCCCGGCTCCGGCACGAGGCCATCGTCGGGGTCCACGACCTCGTCGAGAAGGACGACGGCCTCTACCTCGTGACCGACCTCGTCGACGGCGCGGACCTCGCCCGCGTCCTCGCGACCGGCGGCGCGCTGCCCGCCGACTGCGTGGCGGTGGTCGGCGCACGGATCGCCGACGCGCTCGACTACGTCCACTTCAACGGGCTCCTCCACCGCGACGTGAAGCCCGCGAACGTGATGGTCTCTCGGGACGGCGAGGTGAAGCTCATGGACTTCGGAATCGCGAAGGGCGCCGAGGACCTGTCGCTCACCAAGGCCGGCATGCTGGTGGGCAGCCCCTCGTACATGGCGCCGGAGGTCCTCGCCGGCGAGGAAGAGGGGCCGGGCGCCGACGTGTGGGCGCTCGGGGTGACGCTCTACGAGCTCACCACCGGCGAGAAGCCCTTCCGCGGCAAGAACGCCGAGGAGCTCTTCGCCGCCATCGCGCGCGGCCGCTTCAAGAAGGTCCGCGCCCTCGCGCCCGACTGCCCGCGGCGGCTCGCGCACGCGATCGAGCGCTGCCTCTCGCGCAAGCCCTCCGCCCGCATCGCCTCCGCGGGCGCCCTCGCCCGCGTGCTCGACGCCACCGCCGCGCGGCTCGTCGGCCGCAAGCTCCACCCGCGCGCCCGCCTCGTCGCGCTCCTCGCGAACCGCGGCTACGCGACGGAGGAGGTCGCGCTCTCCAAGCTCGACCTCTCCACCCTGCGCGCCACCCGCGTCGCCGACGTCCGCGGCTCCGCCACCGCCGCCGAGTTCCCCATCCGCCGCCGCGCCCCGTTCCGGCTCGGGCTCGCGATGATCCTCGCGCTCGCCGCGGGGGTGGCGGCGTGGTTCGTGAGGATCTGAGGGTCAGGCGCGCCGCCGCCGGTCGCTGCCCGAGCGCGCTCCTTCGCGCGCTCTCATGCCCGCGCCGCGCCGAGCGACTAGGATGCGCCCCCGTGCGCGCCCGCATCGTCCTCGTCTACGTCGCCATCGCCTTCCTGTGGGGCTCCACCTGGTCGGTGATCCGCGTCGGGCTCGAGCACCTGCCGCCGCTCCGCTTCGCGGGCTTGCGCATGGCGCTCGCGGCGGCGCTGCTCGCTCCGTTCGCGCTGCGCGGCGGGGCCTGGCGCGTGCTCGTCGGCGAGACGGGGCCGCGCATCGCGCTCGTGGGCATCTTCCAGATCGCCCTCCCCTACGGGCTCATGTTCGTCGCCCAGCAGTGGGTCCCCTCCGGCCTCGCCGCGCTCCTCTTCGCGAGCTTCCCGGTCTGGATCGCGCTCCTCGCCCGCGTCTTCCTCCCCGGCGAGCGGCTGACCCCCGCGAAGCTCGCGTCCGCGGCGCTCGGCGTCGCGGGCATCGCGGTCCTCCAGGCGCCGCACCTCGGCGCGCTCCAGGGCTCGGGGCGGCTCGCGCTCGGGAGCGCGCTCATCGTCTCGGCGTCGATCGTCGTCGCGCTCGCGAACGTGCTCGTGCGGCGCCACCTCGTCGCCGTCTCGCCGCTCGCGATGACGGCGGGGCAGACCGTCGTCGGCGCGGTGGTGCTCCTCGCCGCGGCGCTGGCGCTCGAGCACGGCCGTCCGGCGGAGTACACGCCCGCGGCGCTCGGGGCGCTCGCCTACCTCGCGGTGTTCGGCACGGCCCTCACCTACATCGGCCTCTACTGGCTCGTGCCGCGCGTGCCCATCGCCGCCGTCGGCGCGCTCCCGCTCCTCGACACGACCGTCGCGGTCACCCTCGGCGCGGTCCTGCTCCACGAGTCCGTCGGCTGGAACCTCGCGCTCGGCGGCGCGATGGTGCTCGCAGCCGCCGCGCTCGCGACGCGCGACGCACAGCCCGCTGCGGACGCCTGACGGCGAAAACTGGCGCGACCGGCGCGATTCTCCGAGGATCCCCGGAGGGGGAGGCTCGGGAGAGTTCGATGGCTCGCATCTCGCTGCAGGACGCGCTCCGCGCGCTCGCGCTGACGCTGCTCCTCGCGGGAGCTTGCGACTCCCGTGCACCCATCGGCCCGAGGCGCGAGCCACCCCCGGGCGAGCCGCCCCCCGGTGAGCCGCCGCCCGTCGCGACCGGCCCCTGCGACTCCTGTCACGGCGCCCCCCCGCAGACGGGCGCCCACCTGGCGCACGCGCTGCCGGTGAGCGTGGACGGGCTCGTCTACGGCGACCTGCGCATCCTCGAGGACGTCGCGACGGGCGGGACGCGCTACGCCTTCGGCTGCGGCCACTGCCACCCGCTCGATCCGGCGGCGCACGAGGCGGACCTCGGCAACGATGGGCTGCCCGACGTCGTGCTCACGCCGCCGCCGCAGCCGGTCGCCGGGGACGCCATCAAGCGCCGCAACGCCCCCCAGGCGGCGTGGGATCCGGCGACGGGCACGTGCAGCGGGGTCTACTGCCACTCGAGCGGCCTCGGCGCGCCGGACGCGCCGCTCGACTACCGGACGACGCCCGCCTGGACCGCGGCGCCCGGCGCGCTCGGCTGCGACGGCTGCCACGGGAACCCGCCGCGCTACCGCTCCGCCGGCTCCGCGAGCGCCGCGCCCAACTCGCACCTCCAGCTCGCGAGCGACGGCTGGGAGTGGGGTCACTACGCGGGCCTGCCCGGCGCGTGGCACCCGTCGGGCTCGAAGCATGGCGGCGGCCTCGGCTGGGTGGGCGAGCACGCGGCGGCACCCATCACCTGCCAGACCTGCCACTTCGACACCGTCGATCCCGCCAACGTGAAGCAGAGCGGCTTCTATTACCTCGACACCCAGGGCAGCTACGCGTTCGACGTGCCGGAGGCGGACCCGTCGCGCACCGGATCCCTGGACTGGCAGGCGTCGCAGTGCGCGACCTGCCACGACGGCGTGCTCGCGCACGTGGGCGCCGGCAAGGTGCTCCCGCTCCGGCACGTGAACGGGCGGGCCGACGTCGCCTTCGACCCGCGCCCGTCGCTGCCCTCGTACTACCCCGGCACCGGCCTGCCTCCGCTCACGCCCGCGTGGCCGATCGAGCCGTATTACGTCTGGAGCTTCAACGCCCGGGTCGACGCCGCGGCGCTGCCGCCCGGCACGGCGGTGCACGAGGCGGCCGATGGGACGCGCGTTCTCGGCGTCTCGCTCGAGCACGCGACCTACGACCCGGCGACCCGCACCTGCTCCAACGTGGGGTGCCACCTCGAGCGGCAGGCGTACGTCGACGCGGGGACGCTGAAGCCCTTGCGCTGGGGCGACCCGTACGACTTCTACTGGGCCTGCAACTACTGTCACCCGCGGTTCTAGCGGCCCCCGGAGAGCCCTACCCCTCCACCGTGAACCGCGGCGCGTCCGCCCAGAGCCCCTCGATGTCGTAGAAGCCGCGCGAGTCGCGGCTCATGACGTGCGCCACCACGTCGCCGTAGTCGACGAGGATCCAGCGGCCGGTCTCGTAGCCCTCCACGCCGACCTTGGAGACCCCCTGCTCCTTCATGGTCTGCTCGACGTGATCGGCGATGGCGGAGGCCTGCCGGTCCGAGTCGGCGGTCATGACGACGAAGTAGTCCGCGTAGCTCGTGAGGCCGCGCACGTCGAGGACGGTCACGTCCTCGGCCTTCTTGTCGAGCCCGGCCTGGGCGATCGCGAGCGCGGTCGGGCGCGCGACGTCGGGCAGGGGCGCGGCGACCTCGGCGGCCGCGGAGACGGCGCCGCCGCCGGCCGGCCGCTTCGCCGCGCGCGGCGTCCGCTTCTGGGCCTGCGACACCGGCGCGGGAACGCGCCGCCGCTTCGCCGGGACCTTCCCTCCGCGGGCGGGCTGCCTCCCGCCGCGCGCGGGCGCCTTTCCGAGCTTCGCCGTCGTCTTCCTCGTCGCCTTCTTCGCCGTCGCCTTCTTCTTGATCGCCATTCTTTCCCCTAGCCCCGCACGTGCCCGTCGCCCTCCACCACGTACTTCTGGGTGGTGAGCTCGGAGAGGCCCATCGGGCCGAACGCGTGGAGCTTCGTCGTAGAGATTCCGATCTCGGCCCCAAGGCCGAGCTCGCCGCCGTCGTTGAACCGTGTCGAGGCGTTCACCATCACCGCGCTCGCCGTCACCTCGCGCTCGAAGCGGCGCGCGCTCGCGAGGTCCCGCGTGAGGATCGCCTCCGTGTGGAGCGAGCCGTAGCGGGCGATGTGATCGAGCGCGCCGTCGAGATCGTGGACGACGCGCACCGCCAGGATCTTGTCCGAGAACTCCTTGCCGAAGTCGTCGGGCGCCGCCGCCACCGCGGGCACGCCGGCGCGCGCGAGGATCGTGAGCGAGGTCGGGCAGCAGCGGAGCT
Organism: Anaeromyxobacter terrae; assembly: GCF_022690685.1. GTDB lineage: Bacteria > Myxococcota > Myxococcia > Myxococcales > Anaeromyxobacteraceae > Anaeromyxobacter > Anaeromyxobacter terrae. The sequence goes on from NZ_JALCYY010000049.1 coordinate 17,775, forward strand.
CGACGCCCGCCTCGGCGAGGGCGCGCCCCACCGCCGGGAGGAGCCGCGCCGCCGCCTCGCGGTGCACGAGGAGGCACTCGGTCGCGTTGCACACGGCGGGGCGCTGCACCTTGCCGTTCAGCGCGAGGGCGATCGCCTGCTCGAGCGGCGCGCTCTCGTCGAGGTAGAGGTGGCAGACGCCCTGGTAATGCTTCACCACCGGCACGCGCGATCGCTCCGCGACGGCGCGGATGAGCGACGGGCCGCCGCGCGGGATGGCGAGGTCGATGAGGTCGTCGAGCTTCAGGAGCTCGAAGGTCGCCTCGCGGTCCGTCGTCGGCACGACCTGGGCGCTCGCGGCAGGCAGGCCCGCCGCGGCGAGCCCCTCCGCGAAGGCCGCGGCGAGCGCGAGCGACGAGCGGAGGGCGTCCGAGCCGGGCCGCAGGATCGCGGCGTTGCCGCTCTTCACGCAGAGCGCCGCCGCGTCCACCGTCACGTTCGGCCGCGCCTCGTACACCATCAGCACCACGCCGAGCGGGATGCGGACCTTCCTCACGGAGAGGCCGTTCGGGCGCCGCCAGCTCGCGGTCACCTCGCCCACCGGATCCGGCAGCGCCGCGACCTCGCGCAGCGCGCCGGCGATCTCCTCGAGCCGCCTCGCGTCGAGCGCGAGCCGGTCGAGGTAGGCGTCCGACTGCCCCGCGGCGCGCGCCGCGGCGAGGTCCTCGGCGTTCGCGGCGAGGATCTCCGCCTGGTGCCGGCCGATCGCCTCGGCGGCGGCGCGCAGCGCGGCGTCCTTGGCCCGCGTCTCCGCGCAGCCGAGCACGCGCGCGGCGTCGCGGGACGCCTCCGCGAGCCGCCGCATCTCGGCAGCGAGCCCCTCGCTCGCGGGCTGTCTCATGGCGGTCATTCCCGGGGTTCGAGCACGACGAGATCGTCCCGGTGGACGATCTCGTCGAGGTACTTATACCCGAGCGCCCGCTCGATCTCGCTCGTCTTCAGCCCCGCGATCTTGCGGATCTCCTCGGCGGCGTAGCCGGCGAGCCCGCGCGCGAACGGCCTCGCCGGGTCGACCGCGATGTCGACCGGGTCGCCCACCCCGAACTGACCCTCCACGGTCCGGACCCCCGAGGGGAGGAGGGAGCGGCCCTGCTCGGTGAGCGCCCGGCGCGCGCCCGGATCCACCACGATGACGCCCTTGCCCTTGGCGGCGGCGGCGAGCCAGCCCTTGCGCGAGGTGAGCCGATCGGTGCCGCGCGCGAACACCGTCCCCACGCGCTCGCCCGCCAGGAGCGCCGCGAGCGCCCCCGGGCGGCGGCCGGAGAGGAGCGCGGTGACGACGCCCTGGGCGCCGAGCCGGCGCGCCGCCTTCACCTTGGTCGCCATCCCGCCGACGCTGCGCTCGCTGCCGGCGCCGCCCGCGAACCGCTCGATCTCCGCGGTCACGCGCGGCACGTCGTGGAGGAGCGTGGCGCCCCGCTCGGCGGGGTTCCGGTCGTAGAGCCCCTCGACGTCCGTGAGCATGGCGACGAGCCCCGCCTCGACGCAGCCCGCGACCAGCCCCGCGAGCGTGTCGTTGTCCCCCACCTTGATCTCGTCCACCGCGACGGTGTCGTTCTCGTTCACCACCGGCACGACGCCGGCCTCGAGGAGCTTCTCGAAGGTGCGCCGCGCGTTGAGGAAGCGCTTGCGCGAGGCGAGGTCGTCCGCGGTGAGGAGCACCTGCGCGACGGTGAGGCCGTGCGCGCCGAGGGCGTCGCCCCACGCCGCCATCAGGTGCGGCTGGCCGACCGCGGCGCACGCCTGCTTGGTCGGGATGTCCCAGGGCTTGCCCTTGCCGCGGACGAGCCCGAGCCGCTCCGCGCCGAGCGCGACGGCGCCGGACGAGACGAGCACGACCCGGTGGCCGCGGGCGATCTGCGCGAGCTCCGCGCCGAGCCGGGCGCAGTTCTCCCGATCGAACCGGCCGCTCCGGTCGGTGAGCGTGCCGGTGCCGACCTTCACGACGAGCCGTTTCGTGCGGGAGAGCGCGCTGCGCATGGGGGCGAGAGCGTACCCGATCCGGGTCCTCGCGCCGAGCCACGGCCGCGCGGCCGCCCGGCGCCGAATCCCGCGCGACCTCCGGGCTACCCCGCGAGCCCGCGCCCGATCTGCCAGGCGCCGAAGGCGAGGAGCACGGCGCCGGAGAGGACCCCGAGCGCGCGGGTGAAGCGGGGCCCGAGCCGGCTCGCCGCGCCGGCGAGCCCGACGATGGCGAGGTTCCCGCCGGTGAGGAACAGGTAGAAGCCGGCGAGGAACGCGAGCGCGCGCGCCGGAGCGTCGCGCCAGGCCTCGGCGAGCAGCGGGCCGCCCACGAGGCTCCAGAAGATCCAGGCGTTCGGGTTCGTGAGGTTCACGAGCGTCGCGCGCACGATCCCGCGCGGCGGCGCCCGCCCCTCCGCCACCACGCCGGCATGGGCGGCCCGCAGGGTCGCGAGGGCGAGCCAGAGGACGACGGCGCCGCCCGCGATCTGCAGGCCGCGGAGGAGCCCCGAGGGGAGCTGGGAGAGGACGAGGAGGACGACGGCGATGACCGCCGGATCCGAGAGGAACGGCACGAGCGCGACGGGCAGCGTGCGCGCCGCGCCGTTCCGGAGCGACTGCGCGAGCAGGTAGGCCTGGTACGGCCCGGGCTGCGCGGCGGCGGAGAGGCCGAGCGTCGCGCCGGTGAGGAAGAGCGTCACGGCGGGGAGGAAACACGAAAGGGCGCGCGCCGTCGAGGGCGGTCCAGGTACCGGTCGCGGCCGATCGCCGGACGGCGCTCCACGTCGCGCTTCTCCCCACGACGTCGGGGTCTCGCTCGGCCGCCGCGCAGCAGCGTCGCGGGGCCGGCGCCCCGCTCCCCACATCGTCCGACCTCGCGCGATGACGCAGGGTGGAGCCCATGCACGATGCGTGATAGGCGTGGGCCTCTCCCGCCTGAGGAGCCGCCATGCACCGGAACCCCCTCACCCTCCTCCTCGCCGTCGCGCTGCTCGCCGCCTGCGCCGGCGGCAGCGACGGCTCGACGAGCGGCCCGCTCGTCGTGACCGGGTCGGTCGTCGGCTCCGACCGCCTGCCGGTCGAGGGCGCCCGGGTCGCGACGCGGACCGCGGACGGCTGGCGCAGCACGACGTCGGACGTGCAGGGCGCGTTCGCGCTCCAGGTCGACGGCGTGCCCTACGATCTCGCGGTCGTGCGGGGCGACCAGGTGGACCTCTATCTGGGCGTCACGCGCACCAACCCGCAGGCTCGGCTGGCCCTCCCCGCCGGCGGCTTGGGCGCCCTCGGCGCGACCTTCACGACGACCATCACGGGCGACTGCGGCGGCGCGGGGTGCCCGCCGGCCGGCTACGAGGGTAACGGGCAGCTCACCTTCACGACGGGGACCGCGTACTGGTTCGGCACCGCTCAGCCGCCGGGCTCGGCCGGCACGTACAACCTGGCCTGGATGGGCCCCGCGGGCACGCTCTTCGCCATGTACTGGGCGTGCCCTGGCACGTGCGCGGCGAGCGCGCCCGGCGCGTTCTGGCTCGCGCGCCAGGACGCGGTCGCGCTCCGCGCCGGCGTGACGACCGACCTCCCCGCGCTCGCGCTCGCGCCCCTGCCGACCGCCCCGCTCGGCGTGAACCTCACCGCGCCGCAGGGCGTCTCGCCCCAGGCCATGATGGGGTTCGCGCTCGGGACGCCGGCGGCCTACTGGCTGCACGCCGCCGGGCCGGCTGCGCCGGGCGCCCACACGTTCCTCGTGCCGCTCGCCCAGGACCTCCGGACGATGGTGTACGTCACGGCGTCGCCGGGCGGCGGCGCCATGACCTCGGCGACGTGCGCCGGGACCACCCCGACGGCGAGCGTGGTCGATCTCGCGCTTCGCGCGGTCCCATCGCTCCTCGAGCCGCTCGACGGCGCGACCCTCGGGGCAGGGACCCGGTTCGCGTGGTCGAGCGAGCCCGGCGCCGTCCACGTGCTCGGGCTGGTGTCGAGCACGACGGGCGCCCCCGACTTCCACGTCACCACGACGGCGCAGACGTTCGAAGTGCCGGACCTGTCCGCCCTCGGCATCACGGTCCCCGCCGGCGCGGCGTACACCTGGAGCGTCCGGAGCCAGCCGACGACCGTGGACGGGCGGCTCGCGCCCACGTCCACGGCGCCGATCCCGCCGTCGCAGTTCACGTCGTCGTGGAGCACGCAGTCGGCGACGCGCACGGCGACCGTGCTCTAGCGCCCCCGCGCGCTCGTCTCACCGCGCCTGGAGCTTCAGCCCCATGTCGATCATCGCGAGGATCGCCTCGGCGTTCCCCTTGGCGTCGTTCACGGGGTGGTGGTCGTGCCCGGTCTTGCGCAGGTGCTTCCACTGCGCGTACGCGTCCTTCACCATCCCGCAGTAGAGGTCGCCGATGCGCCGGCCGCTCCAGCCGAAGGGGTTCCGGGACAGGTACGTGTGGAAGTACCAGTTCACGAACTGCCAGTCGAAGGCGAGGTTGTCCGAGAAGAAGACGGGCTTGCCGCGCGTCGTCTCCTGGATCCAGCGCTCGAACGCCGCCATCACCTCGCCCGGCTCGTCGTAGCGCAGGTGCTCCTCGCGCGTCGTCGCCGACACCGCGAGCGCCTCGGGGAGGAAGGCGTCGGAGATGGGGCGCGTGCGCCCGTAGAAGGTGCGGCCGAGCCCGGGCTCGACGAGCACCGCGCCGAGCGACACCATCGAGTACTTCCCCGGGATCGGACCGTCCGCCTCGACGTCCACCACGTAGAGCGACATGGGCTTCCTCTAATCGCGCTCGACGTAGTCGAGGTCGACCCCGAAGGTCTCCCGCAGCCGGAGCGCCGAGACGAGCGCCAGCGCGAACCAGACCGCGCCGACCGCGAGCGCTCCGCCGAGGAGCCCGAGGGACGGGCGCAGGAACACGAACGACGAGGTCACCACCACGACGAGCCCGCGGACGAAGTTCGGCACCGTCGTCGCGACGGTCGCGCGGATGTTCGTGCCGAACTGCTCGGCGGCGACGGTGACGAAGATCGCCCAGTAGCCGCTCGTCACCCCGAGGAGGCCGCAGAGCGCGAGGAACACCCCCGGCGAGGCGCCCCGGCCGACGAGGAAGTAGGCCGCGATCGCCCCGGCGAGGAGGGAGAGGAAGAGGAGCACCACCTTGCGCCGGCTCTGGAGCACCTGGGAGAGCGTCCCGCTCGCCAGGTCGCCGGCGACGAGCCCGCCGTAGAAGAACGCCACCGCGTCGCCGGCCGAGACCGGCCCGGTGACGCCGAGCGCCTGGGCGAACTCGGGCGCGCCGAGGACCAGGATCGCGTTCGCGAACCAGATCGGCACGGCGATGAGGATCGAGGCGAGGTAGCGCGTGAGCCGCTCGCGGTCGGTGAAGAGGGAGAGGAAGTTGCCGCGCGAGACCCCCTTCGCCTTCGCCACGCGGCGGAACATCCCCGACTCGCGCACCTTGATGCGCAGGACGAGGAGCACGAGGCCGAGGCCGCCGCCGACGAGGTAGGCCCAGCGCCAGTCGAGCCACTTCGCGACGAGGTTCCCCGCCACCGCGCCCGACACGCCGACCGACGCGACGATCATCGTCCCGTAGCCGCGCAGCCGGGCGGGCAGGATCTCCGAGACGAGCGTGACGCCCGCGCCGAGCTCGCCGGCGAGCCCGAGCCCGGCGGCGAAGCGCAGGAGCTTGTAGGTCGCGAGGTCCTGCACGAAGCCGTTCGCGAGCGTGGCGAGCGAGTAGAGCGTGATCGAGCCGAAGAGGATCTGCAGCCGCCCGAGCTTGTCGCCGACGACGCCGAACAGGATGCCGCCGATGAGCATCCCGACCATCTGCCAGTTGAGGATCGAGAAGCCCTCGGTGAGGAGCAGCTCGGGGGCGACGCCCAGCGCGGTGAGGCTCGGCTTGCGGACGATCGAGACGAGGATGAGGTCGTAGATGTCGACGAAGTACCCGAGCGCCGCGACGATCACGGCGGCGTTCAGGACCGCGCCCGCGCCCGTCGGCGCCTCGGCTTCGGGGGAGACGAAGGTCGCCATGCTGGCCGGCGAGTGAAGCAGAGTCCGGCGGCGGAGTCGAGGCGGCGACGCCCGCGGGCCTTCGCCAGCTCGCGATGACGCGCCGCTTCGTGCGCCGGCCCGCAGCAGCGCGGGCGCGTCGGGCTCGTCCGCGCGCGAGCGTGGCGCGGGTCACCCGCGGCCGAGCGGAGACGCGTCGAAGCGCGCGAGCAGGTCTTCTGGACCGGAGTAGATGGCGACGCAGCCGGCGCGGCGGAGGTCCTGCTCGTCGAAGCCGCCGGAGAGGAGCCCGACGGTGCGGAGGCCGGCCCGCCGCGCGGCGAGCGCGTCCCAGGGCGAGTCGCCCACCGCGATCGCGCGCTCGGGCGGCGCGTGCACGCGCGCCAGCGCGGCCTCGAAGATGTCGGGGTGCGGCTTCGAGCGCTCGGCGTCGTCCGCGGTCGTCGCGCCCTCGAGGAGCGCGTCGATCCCGAGGAGCCGCCGGTTGTGCTCCACCTCGTCCTCCTTGCCGCTCGAGGCGAGCGCGATCCGAAGCCCCGCGTCGTGGGCTCGCCGCACGAGCTCGCGCGCGCCGGGGAGCGGCCTCACCCGCGGCATGTACTCCCGCCGCCACAGCTCGCCGCGGAAGCGCTCGAGCGCCGCGCCGTCCCGCGCGCGCTCGTCCTCGGAGAGGAACACCGGGATGAGCTCGTCGCCGCCCTTGCCGATCTGCCGGCGCACCTCCTCGAGCGGGACGTCCTTGCCGAACTTCCGGAGCGCCTCCCGCCACGCGTGGGCGTGCAGGTCGACCGAGTCGACGAGCGTCCCGTCCACGTCGAACAGCACCGCCTCCGGAAGGGCCATGTCCGTGAAGGTGGGCGTTGCCCGCACCCGCGGCACCCGTGCCCGGGCGCCGGCAGCGCGACCCAGGGGCGACCCGTACACAGGGTCGAATGGGGCATCCCGGGCGTGAGTCCTGCGAGCACGGCCAGCCGAAACGCGGACCTGCATGTACGGAGCGTGCACGCGTCCCCGGAGGCCGGTCCCGGCACGGATCTTCCAGGCACGAGTCTTTGCGGCGCGGGGCCGCGGGGGGAAGACCAGATGAGCGCTAACGGCGCTAACGGCGCGAACGGACCGACACGGCGCACGGCGCGCCTGCTCCAGCTCGAGGGCGTCTTCGACGTGCCCGCCGCGCAGCGCGTCACGCGCGCGCTGGCCGACGGGGACGTCGACGAACCGGTGCACCTCGACCTCACCCACGTGCGCGAGTTTCACGACTTCGGGGTGGCGTTCCTCGCCCAGGCGCTCGCCGCCCGCCCGCGCCACGTGGTGGTGCGGGGCCTCCGCCAGCACCACCTGCGGCTCCTGCGCTACCTGCGCATCGACACCGCGGGCGTCGATCTGGGCCCTGACACCGAGGCGGCCTGAGGCCGCTCGGGCGCTGCCCCCGGCCCCTGCGCCGCCTCGCCCGGCACGGCGAGGCGGGCTCCGCTCCGCCCGGCTTCCTGGCTGCTGAGCGACCGTCGGCAGGCCCGCCCGGGGAGATCCGCTCGATCGGCGCCCCGCGCGTGGCTATGCTCCGTGGCAGCGAATGCAAGACGTCCTCGGGAACACCCTCGGCCTCAAGCCCTCCCAGCTCCACGCCCTCCGCCGCACCTATCGCCGCCGCGTCGACGCCGGCTCGATCGTGACGCCGGAGCTCGCGCGCCACCTCGCCGAGGTGTCGCACGAGACGAACCGGCAGATCGGAGTGCTCCTCGACCGCAAGGGCGACGTGCACTCGGTCATCGTCGGCGACGCGCGCAAGCTCGAGCTGCCCGACGTCGGCCGCGGCCGCGCCGGCGAGAGCCGCCTGCGCGGCCTCCGGCTCGTGCACACGCACCTGAACGGCGAGCCGCTCACGCGCGACGACCACACCGACCTCGCGCTCCTGCGCCTCGATCTCGTCGCGGCGATCGAGGTCCGCGAGGACGGGTTCCCGGGCAAGGTGCACTACGCGCACCTCGTGCCGGAGAATGCGCAGGGCGCGATGTGGAAGGACGAGGAGGCGCCGAGCGTCCACGACCTCGCCTACGACGCGCTCGGCGGCGCGCTCGCCCTCGAGGAGGAGTTCGCCCGGGCGCGCGCGGTGCGCCGCACCGGCGGGCGCGAGCGGGCGATCCTGGTCGGCTTCGGCGGCAAGGGCCGGACCCGCGCCGACGCGGAGTCCTCGCTCGAGGAGCTGAAGGAGCTCGCGCGGACGGCGGGGGTCGAGGTGATCGACGCGACGGTCCAGCTCCGCCGCGATCCCGACCCGCGCTACCTCATCGGCAAGGGCAAGCTCGAGGACGTGGTGCTGCGCTCGATGCAGCTCATGGCCACGGTGATCGTCTTCGACGCGGAGCTCTCCCCCTCGCAGGCGCGCCACATCGCCGAGGCGACGAGCCTCAAGATCCTCGACCGCACCCAGCTCATCCTCGACATCTTCGCGCAGCGCGCGCAGAGCGCCGACGGCAAGCTCCAGGTCGAGCTGGCGCAGCTCAAGTACCTCTACCCGCGCCTCGTCGGCCGCGACGACTCGCTCTCCCGGCTCGCGGGCGGCATCGGCGGCCGGGGCCCCGGCGAGACGAAGCTCGAGATCGACCGCCGCCGCGTGCGCGACCGCATCACCGCGCTCGAGCGACGCATCGAGGCGCTCGGCTCGAACCGCCAGCTCCGCCGCAAGCAGCGCAACGACCGCGGCCTGCCGGTGCTCTCCATCGTCGGCTACACCAACGCCGGCAAGTCGACGCTCCTCAACGCGCTCACCGACTCGGCCGTGCTCGCCGAGGACAAGCTCTTCGCGACGCTCGATCCGACGAGCCGCCGGCTCCGCTTCCCGCGGGACCGCGAGGTCATCATCACCGACACCGTCGGCTTCATCCGCGACCTGCCGCCCGACCTCGTGAACGCGTTCCGCGCGACGCTCGAGGAGCTCACCGACGCCGACCTCCTGCTGCACGTCGTCGACGCCTCCGACCCGCGCCACCCGGAGCAGATCGAGGCGGTGGAGAAGATCCTCGCCTCCCTCGCCCTCGACAAGAAGCAGCGGCTGCTCGTGTTCAACAAGATCGACCGGCTGCCGCCCGGCGAGGGCGCCGCGCTCGCGCACCGCGAGGAGGGCGTGCCCGTGTCCGCGGTGACGCGCGACGGGCTCGCGGAGCTCCTCCACCTCTGCGATCGCCTGCTCTGGGCGGAGCGACGCGTCGCCTTCGCGGACGTCGAGGCGAGCGCGCCCAAGACCACCTTCGGCGCGCAGCGCGCCGAGGCGCACGAGCCCGCCCCGGAGCGAGCGCCCGCCCGCGAGGGCGACGCGCCGGCCGAGGTCGCGCCAGGGCGGCTCCTGCCCTCGCGGCTGCTCCCGGTGTCGTAGGCGGGCGCCGTGGCGCCTCGGTGCCTTCCGGTCTAGAGTCGCGGCCCGCATGACCCGCACGCTCGCCCTCGCCCTCGCCGCCCTCCTCGCGGCCTGCTCCCGCTCCGGCTCCGACGGCGGGAAGGAGCGGCTCAAGGCCCGCACCGAGGCGGAGCGCGCCGCGCACCCCGCGTTCGACTTCTCCAGGCCGGGCGAGGCGCTGGTCCTCTCCGCGGACGACGTCGCCCGCGCCCTCGGCTCCTTCGAGTGGTCTGCGGCGATCGACTGGACGGTCGCGAGCGAGGGCGCCGCCGAGCCCGCGCCGTCCCCCGCGCCACCCCCTCCGCCCGCCGCCGAGGGTCAGCCGGCGCCGTTCGTGCCCCCACCTCCGCCGCCGCCCCGGGTCCACGCGCTCGAGCGCCACCGGATCCGCCAGGCCACGACCGGCGAGTTCCGGGTCGAGATGGACGTCGATCCCGGCCTCGGCCCCGGCTCCGACACCGGCAAGGAGATCGTCTACGCGGGCGGGATGACCTACGCGCGCGCCCGGTTCGCGCCGTTCCGCGAGCGCCCGACCGACCACGGCCGCGACGCGCGCCGGTTCCGCGAGGACAGCTTCCACGTCGGCCGCGCGCTCACCGCGCTCTACGGCGGCGCGCTCGCGATCGAGCCCGCCGGCGACGCGACCGTGCTCGGCCGCACCGCGCGCCGCTACCGGCTCTCGCTCGCGCCCGGCGCCGCGGCGGGGACGAAGCCTCGCGTCCTCCCCGCCGGCACGCCCGATCCCGACTCCGCCGCCCGGTTCAAGTTCCTCGACGGGCGCGTGCCCGAGTCGGCCGAGGGCGAGCTCCTCCTCGACGCCGAGACCGGCGCCCCGCTGCGCCTCAGGCTCGCGGGCGCATTCACCGTGAAGGACGCGCCCGGCGTGCGCGCCACGGTGGAGCTGCTCGCGCAGGTGACGTCGCTCGGCGACAAGGTCGCCGCCATCGAGCCGCCGAAGTCGCCGCTGCCCGACGTCCGCAAGCCGCCCGGCGTTGCGGGCGCGCTCGAGGCCGCGGGCCTCAAGAAGAAGACCGAGGCCGAGGCCGGCGGGTCCGAGCCGGTCGACGACGAGCAGTAGCGCGGGGTCACCCCGCCCAACGGGCACCGTCGCCGCTCACCCCGCGACGAGCCGCCTCCAGTCGACCATGAGGCAGCGGTCCTGGACGACCTGGATGCCCGCGCGGGCGAGCCGCTCGGCGACCACGTCGTTCCGGATGCCGAGCTGGAGCCAGACCGCGCGCGGCCTCTTCGCGAGGAGGTCGTCGAGGTGGGCGGGGACGTCGCTCGGCCGGCGGAAGACGTCGACGAGGTCGAGCTCGCCCGGCACGTCGACGAGCTTCCGGTACACGCGCCGGCCCAGGATCTCCTGGACCTCCGGGTAGTAGACCGGGACCGGGACCACCTCGGCCCCCGCGCCGGCCAGGTACTTCGGCACGTAGAACGCCGCCTGGCTCGCCTGCTCCTCGGTCTTGATGCCGAGGACGGCGACGCGCCGCGTCGACCGGAGGAGTGCGCCGATCGCCCCGTCGTCCTCGAGGATGTTGTCGCGCCAGTCAGGCATGTCCCTTCCTCCGTTGGAGGGGATACATGCCGGTTGGGAAGGGCTCGCGCAACCGCGCTTGCGGGTCCCCCATCGCCTCGAAATCACTCCGGGTAGGGTGGGAGATTCGTGTGCGATATCGTGGGCTTGATCCCACGGCCGCTCTGCAGGCGAGGGGCTCGCGAAAAATGGACAGGGGGCAGTGCGCGCCTACCATGACCTCCATGGACAAGAAGAAGAAGCCCGGCGTCGCGGTGGTCACCGAGGGCACGGCCCAGGCCGCGCTCCGGCGTGCTCCCGCGAAGGAGCTCGCGCCCGAGGAGGAGAAGGTCCTCCGGATGCGCCTCGGCGCGGCGCCGCCCCGGGCAGCCCCGCTCGAGAAGGCGGGCGCGGGGCTCACGGACCTCGAGATCGAGCTGCTCGCCTACGAGATCGAGGCCCATCTGCGCTGGAAGGAGCACAGGGCCGCACACGAGGAGCGCGCGAGGCCGGCGCCCTCCCCGGTCCCCTCGCGGACGAAGGAGAAGATCGTCCGCGCGCTCCGCAAGAAGACATAGTCGGCCCCACGGCGGCCCGGCCGCCCCTCACCTGCCCTCGAGCTTCCCCGCGAGCCGCCGCGCCGCCTCCACCGGCGCCGGCGGCTCGGCCGCATCCGGGAGCCGCCCCGCCGCGAGGAGCCCGGCGAGGTGGGCGGCGGTCCGCGGGTTCCGCCACCAGTCCTCATCGAACCGCTCGACGAGCCCGCGCCGGAGGGCCTCGCCCGCGCCTGCGCCCGCGAGCGCCGCGCCGAGCCGCGCCGCGTCCGCGTCGCGCGAGGCGCGCGCGAGCTCCCATTCCGCGCCGGTGGCCGACGTGAGCGCCTCGCGGTGCGCCTCCCGCCACGCGGCGCCCGAGAGGCCCCGCTCCACCTCGGTGGCGACGCGCAGCGCGGCGGCGTCGGCGCGGAGCGCGAGGAGCCGGCGCAGCGCGAGGGCGCGCACGACGTCCGTCGCCTGGCGGCGCTCCACGTCCGCGCGATCGTGGAGCCAGCGCGGCTCGAGGAGGAGCGAGCCGAGGAGCCACGCGAGCGCCTCGCCGAGCACCGGTTCCCGCAGGTGCGGGCGCACCGCCCTCGCGGCGAACGCGCGCGCCACCGCGGCGAGCAGATCGTGCCAGTCGCCGGCGCCGCCGCGCGGCCGGAACGAGACGCGCGCGCCGACCGCGTGCGCGCCCGGCCACTTGGCGGGACGCGCGGCGTCGTCGATCCGCACGCCGCCGAGGTCGAGCCCGAGCGGCTCGAGCGTGAGCTCGAGCGCGATGGGGAGCATGCCCGGGCGGAACAACCCGTCGTACCGCGGCGCCTCGACGAGGTGGAGGAGGTCGGCGCGACCGAGATCGCCCGCGGGGTGCGGCGCGAGCCCGAGCTCGCGGCGGGCGGCGAAGGCGAGGACGTCGCGCCAGGCGTCGTCGGACGCGGCGAGCGTCGCGTCCCCCTCCACCACGATGCGCCAGTCGGGCGCGAGCCCGACCTCCGCCCGCGCCCGCGCGCGGGCCTCGGCGGCGCGCTCGCGCAGGGAGGCAGCCGGCGCGAGCGCCTCGGCCGCCGCACCGGCGAGCTCGAGCCGGCGCGCCCGATCCCGCTCGCGCAGGAGCGCGATTTCGAGCGCGGCGAGGGAGGCCCTACCATCGGGGCCGCGCGCCGCGGCCTGCGCCTCTGCAGCGCGCCAGGCCTCCTCGTCCTCGGCCTGGGCGCGCTCGGCGCGGAGCGCGCCGACCCGCGCCGCGAGCGGCGCGTCGCCGGCCTCCCGCAGCGCCTTCACCGTGTCGCGGTGCGCCGCGTGCGGCCGGGCGGCGAACGGCCGGGCGAGCGCCGGCTCCGGCTCGAGCCCGGCGACGTGGCGGAACCGCTCCTCGTCGAGGGCGGCGCCGAGCGCGTCGAGCTCGCCCGGCAGCAGATCCATCGGGTGGGCGTCCATGATAGAAGGCTTCCTCCGACCCGGTGGGGCGACGGGCGCCGAGCGCGAACCAGGATCGCGGCGACGGCGCTCCCACCTACCGCGCCGGGCGGCCGCTTGACAGCGGTTCCGCCGATTCTAGCTTCCCCGTCGGAGATTCACGGGTATGCCCATCTACGAGTACGAGTGCCCCAAGTGCGGGCGCTTCGATCACCTCCAGAAGATGTCCTCGCCGCCGCTCGAGATCCACGAGGTCTGCGGCTCGAAGGTGACGAAGGTCATGTCCGCGAGCGCGTTCGCCTTCAAGGGCTCGGGCTTCTACATCACGGACTACAACGGCCGGAACTCGGCCGCGATCACCGGCAAGGCCGACAAGCCCGAGTCGAAGCCGGAGCCGAAGGCCGACGCCTGCGCGACCTGCCCCGCGAAGCAGGGCGCCGGCGCGTGCTGATGCGCCGCCCGCTCGGGCTGATCCCCTGCTGCGGCGCACGCGGGCGGGCGCGAGCGGGCAACGCCTCGGCGCGCGCTTGAAGCGGCTCTCCCTCGTCGTCCCCGCGGCTGACGCGGGCGAGCGGCTCGATCGCTTCATCGCCGCGCGCGGCGGCATCTCGCGCGGCCTCGCGCGGCGCGCGCTCGACGCGGGCGGCGTGTTCCTCGACGGGCGCCGCTGCAAGGTGTCCGGCAAGCTCCTCCACGCCGGCCAGCAGGTGGTCGTGAACCTCGAGGAGGCGGGCCGCTCCGCGCCCGCGCTCGCCGCGCTCGAGCGCTCCCGGCTCATCTACGCGGACCAGGACCTCGTCGCGGTGGACAAGCCCGCCGGCGTGCCGTCGCAGCCGACGCTCACGAGCGACCAGGGCACCCTGCCCGAGCTCGTCGCTGCCTTGCTCGGCGCTCCGGTGACGCTCGTCCACCGGCTCGACCGCGAGACGAGCGGCGTCACCGTGCTCGCCCGCAGCGCGGCGGCGGCCGCGGCGCTCGCCGAGGCGTTCCGCACGGGAACGCCGGAGAAGACCTACCTCGCGCTCTGCGCCCGCGCCCCGTCGCCGCCCGAGGGGCGGATCGACGCGCCGCTCGGGAAGGATCCGGCGCGCGCCGGGCTCCGCCGCGTGGATCCGCGCGGCGACGCCGCGGCGACCCGCTACCGTACGCTCCGCGAAGGCCCGCTCGCCGCGCTCGTCGAGGCGCGGCCCGAGACCGGCCGCACGCACCAGATCCGCGTCCACCTCGCCCACCTCGGCGCGCCGCTCCTCGGCGATTCGCGCTACGGCGGACCTCGCCGCGTGGGCGAGGTGGCGATCCCGCGCGTCATGCTCCACGCGCGCCGGCTCGAGATCGATCATCCGTCGACCGGCGCGCGCCTGGTCCTCGAGGCGCCCGTGCCGGAGGATCTCCGCGCGGCCGAGGCCGCGCTCCTCCCCTGACGCGCGCGGTCGGGGCGGCGCCGCGCGCCGGGCCCGCGGACGCTCAGGACCGCCGCGGCACGAACGGCTCCGGGTTCTGGAGCTTGTAGGTGGCCGGGTCCATGACGCTCTCGGGGAACCGACGCGGGCGGAGCTCGTGCAGCACGCGGGCGGTGTTCTCGGCGAGCGTGGAGGCGATCTTGAGGCGCCGGTCGCGCTCCACGAACGCTGCGACGAGCGTCTGCATCCGGTGGATCTGCCCCTCCGGCACCGCGCCGATGCGGCGGACGAGGAAGAGCGCGCTGCCGGCGAGCCACACCTCGCGCGTCTCGAGCTCGCGGGCGGAGTCGAACGGCGGCGCGAACCCGTAGTGGGCGAGTAGGTCGATGAGCTTCGGCACCACCTTGGGCCCGAACTTCACGAGCTCGGCCTCCACGTCCCACGGCGACATGCCGCGCGCCCGCGCCTCCTCGGCGATGGGCGTCTTCCACTCCATGTACAGGTCCTCGTACAGCGCGAGCCAGATCCGCATCCGCTCGCGCCGCGGCGCGCGGTTCACGGCCCGCACGAGCGGGGCGGCGTCCGTCTCGCGCAGGTGGCGCTCCACCGTCGGCACCGGGTTCAGGGCGCGCAGGTTCCGGACGAAGAAGGCGCGCGACGGGTGCGGGCAGAGGACGTTCACGGTGAGGAACGCACGATCGGCGCCCCGGCCGAAGAGGCCGGCGCGGTCGACCGACTTGAGCGCGCCCACGATCGCCGCGAGGATCGCGCGGTCCTGCGACTCGCGCCGCCCCGCCGGATCCGGCAGCGCCACCTCCCGGACCCCCGCGTCGAAGTCGTGGTAGTCCCAGTCCGCCGCAGACCAGCGCAGGAGGCGCCGCCCCGCCTCGCCGCGGAAGCGCGGGTCGTCGGCGGCGCGCGCGGTCGCCGCGCGCGCGAGCCCCTCCTCCGTGTTCGCCGAGGCGCGCACCGACGCGTAGCCGGACTCGGCGTCGGTGTAGAGCGCGAAGGCGTAGAGCGTCTCCGAGCCGATGCGCTTGCGGAGCGCACGGACGGCGGCGGCGGTCCGGTCGGTCAGCGTGCGCCGGAAGGCGGCGAGGTCGAATGGGGCTACCGGGGGGCCGACGTCGGCGTGGGAGGGCGCGCGCACTTGGAGAGCGACGGTAGCCCCGTCGTCGGCCGGGAGGCCATCCCGCCCCGGCGCGGTCGGGGACCGCTGAGGTCGGGTTCGGCCCCCGCGGTCGCGAACGACGGCTCGACCCGCCGCGTCAGCAGACGCAGCGATAGTCCGCGAGCTCCTCGAACCCCGCTCGCTCGAGCTCCGTGCGGATGAGCGCGCGCGCGCCGGGCGCGCCGACGGCGACCAGCAGCGGGAGCCCCCGCGCGCGCGCCACCTCGCCGTAGCCGATGACCGGGGCGCCGCGGATCTGGCGGCCGATCTTGTTCCGGTCGACCTCGACGAAGAGCGCGACGCGGACGCCCTCGCGGAGGAGCGCGTCGGCGAAGGTCTTGCCGGTCTCCCCCGCTCCCCACACCGCCACCTCGCGCCGCCCGGCGAGCGGCCCGCGCGCGAGGTGGTGGCACTTCAAGGCCACGTGGCGCGCGAGCGCGTAGCGCGGATCGGTGCGCGTCGCGCGCGCCGGCGCCTCGCGCCAGGCGAGCAGTGTGCGCGGCACGTTCGCGAGCCGGCCGCCCGCGGCGTGGAGGCGGAGCCAGAGGTCGTAGTCCTCGGGGAAGTCGCCGTCGCGCCAGCCGCCCGCCGCCGCGAGCGCGGCACGGCGGATCGTGGTGGCGGGGTGCACGAGCGGCGCCTCGACGAAGAGGTCGCGGTGGAGCTCGTCCGGCGTCGTGAGGCCGTTCAGCCAGGCCGCGTAGCGGAGCATGCCCGGTCGGAGGATCCGGCGCGGGAAGAGCCGCACGCGCGAGCCCGTGGCGGCGAGCGACGGATCGGCCTCGAGCGCGACGCGCTGGAGCGCGAGCCGCGCGGGGTGGGCCACGTCGTCGGCGTCCATCCGCGCGACGAGCTCCGCGTCGCAGGCGGCGAGGCCGCGGTTCAGCGCGCCGGCGATGCCCTCCCCCGGGCCGCGCACCACGACGACGCGCCGGTCGCGCGCGGCGAGCCGCTCGAGGATCTCGGCGGTGCCGTCCCTCGACCCGTCGTCCACGCAGACGAGGGCGAGGTCGCGCTCGCTCTGGCGGAGGATCGACACCGCCGCCGCCCGCACCGTGGCGGCGGCGTCGCGGGCGGGCATGAGGACGGCGACGCGGGGCATTCTCGCTGGCGGGCGGCTCCGACGGCGTTCGGGGCGGCAGCGCGCCGGCCGGCCACCCGCAGGCCGGCCGGGGAGACACCTCCCCGCTCCGCCGCGGCCTAGAGCTTCGGCGCGCCCTCCCGCTCGACCGGCACGGCGCCGATCTCGGCGCACAGCCACTCGGCGGCGAGGAGGTAGCCGCGCATCCCGAGGCCGGCGATCTGCCCGCGGCAGGCGGGCGCGACGACGCTCGTCCGCCGGAACGCCTCGCGCGCGTGGATGTTCGAGAGGTGCACCTCGATCACCGGCACGTGCGGGATGGACTTCAGGCAGTCGTGGAGGACGTAGCTCGTGTGCGTGAGCGCCCCGGGGTTGAGGAGGATCCCCTGCGCGACCTTGCGGTGCTCGTGGATGAAGTCGACGATCGCGCCCTCGTGGTTCGACTGGAACGCCTTCACCTCCACGTTCCAGGCCGCGCACGCCTCGCGCACGAGCGTCTCCACCTCGGGGAGCGTCGTCCGCCCGTACACGTCGGGCTCGCGCTCCCCCAGCAGGTTCAGGTTCGGGCCGTTCACGAGGAGGATCATCGGGCTGCCTTTCCGGCCGCGCCGCGGCCGCGCGCGAGGGTAGCGCGCCCCTTCGTCCGAGTCGAAGCGCGAGACGGGGCGGGCGCCCCGACCTCGGCGACGGTGGCGTCCACCGCGGCGGCCTCCGCCGCGACGTCCCACTCGACCGCCCACCGCCCGCCCTCGACCGCGACGGGCAGCACCCAGCGGAGCCCGCCGTCGCCGCGCTTCTTGTCGAACGCCATGAGCTTCGCGGCCGCGCGGGCGAGCTCGCGGGGCACGCGGACGGGCAGGCCGGCCGCGGCGAGGCGCTCCTCGACCGCGGCGGGCGCGTCGGCGCCGACGCGGCCGAGCCGTGCCGCGAGGCGGAACGCGAACGCGAGCCCCACGGCGACCGCCTCGCCGTGCGTGTAGCGGGAGAACTCGCCGGCCGCCTCGACGCCGTGACCGAAGGTGTGGCCCAGGTTGAGGAGCTTGCGCGGCCCCTGCTCGGTCGGATCCGCCTCGACCACGTCCACCTTCATGCGCGCGCAGGTCGCGATGACGAGCGGGTCGAGCTCCGCGGTGGCGAGCTGCGGCCCGAACACCTCGAGCAGATCGGGCCTCAGCGCGGCGTACTTCATCACCTCGCCCTTGCCGCTGCGGACCTCGCGCGCGGGCAAGGTCTCGAGCGCGGCGGGGTCGGCGAGCACCGCCTCGGGCGGGTGGAACGCGCCGACCGCGTTCTTCGCGACCGGCAGGTTCACCGCGGTCTTCCCGCCGATGGACGCGTCCACCATCCCGAGGAGCGTGGTCGGCACCGCGACCCACCGGACGCCGCGCATGTAGGTCGCGGCGAGGAACCCGGCGGCGTCGGTGACGGCCCCGCCGCCGAGCGCGACGACGAGGCTCCTGCGGGTCAGGCCGGCGCGGAGCAGCGCGGTCGCGCCGCGCTCCAGCTCGCGCAGGGTCTTGCCGCGCTCGCCGTCGGGGAGGACGTGCACGAGCGCGAGCGGCGCCTCGCGCTCGAGCCGCGCGCGCACCTGCTTGCCGAACGGCGTCGCGAGCACGCGCGCGCACGAGACGAGCGCCACGCGGTCGTGCTCGCCGGCGAGCGCGCCCACGAGCTCCGCCGCGCCGGAGCCGACGCGCACCGGGTACTCGTGCTCGCCCTGGCGGGCGGGGATCACCTCGACGAGCTCGGTCACAACGACTCCAGGATGCGCCGCGCGACTGCCTCGGGCGAGAGCCCGTCCACGGCGATGGTCAGGTGGGCGCGGCGGTAGAGGGGGAGGCGGCGGGCGAGGAGCTCCGGCCAGCGCGCGGCGAGCGGCCGGGCCGCGTCGCCGCCGCAGGCGCCGAGCCTGCGCGCCGCCTCGGCCGCGGACACGTCGAGGAACACCACCCGGCCGACCGCGAGGAGCCGGGCGGCGCTCGCCGCATCGCAGAACGCCCCGCCGCCGAGGTCCGCGACGACGCCCGCGGGGAGCGCCGCCACCGCCTCGCGCTCGAGCGCCCGGAAGCGCGGCTCGCCGTCCTCCGCGAAGATGTCGGCGATGGGCCGTCCGGCCGCCCGGACGATCGCGTCGTCGAGGTGGACCACGCGCCGCCCGAGGAGCCGGCCGAGGTGCTCGGCGACGGTCGACTTCCCGGAGCCCATCATGCCCGCGAGGGCGAGCGTCTCAGCGGATCCGAGCGGCATAGGCGAGGACCGCCTTCTCCACGTCCACGATGGCGTCCCCGCCGAACTTCTCGAGGAACGCGTTCGCGAGCTCCCACGCCACCACCGCCTCGCCGACGATGGCGGCGGCCGGCACGGCGCACACGTCGCTCCGCTCGTAGCGGGCCTGCGTCGCCTCGCGGGTCGCGAGGTCCACGGTGGGGAGCGGCGTGAGCATGGTGGGGATGGGCTTCATGTACGCGCGGACCCGGAGCGGCATGCCGTCCGTCATGCCGCCCTCGAGCCCGCCGGCGCGGTTCGACGGGCGGTGGAAGCCGCGCGCGGCGTCGTACTCGATGGGATCGTGGAACTCGGGGCCGGAGCGGGCGACCTGCGTGCCGTCGCCGATCTCGGCCGCGCGGATCGCCTGGACCCCGCAGAGCGCGCCGGCGAGGCGCGCGGAGAGGCGGCGATCGGGGTGGACGTGGCTGCCGAGGCCGATGGGGAGCCCGGTCGCGTGCACGTCGAAGGCGCCGCCGATGGAGCCGCCGCGCGCCTTCTCCGCGTCGATGAGCGCGCGCCACTCCGCCGCGACCGCCTCGTCGTCCACGTGGAGGTCGGAGGCCTCGATCGCCTCGCGCTCGGCGTCGGTGGGCGGCTCCTCCACGTGGCGCAGGCGCGGGCCGATGGCGACGAGGCGCGAGGACACCCTCACGCCGAAGTGGGCGAGGAGCTGCTTCGCGAGCGAGCCGAGCGCGACCGTCGCCGCCGTGGAGCGGGCGCTCGCGCGCTCGAGCACGTCGCGCGCGTCGGTGCGCGCGTACTTGAGCGCGCCGGCGAGGTCGGCGTGGCCCGGGCGGACCTGGGTGAACGGCCGCCCGCCGCGGGCGTAGGGCGAGACGAGGTCCTTCCAGCTCTCGTGGTCCTTGTTCCAGACGACGAGGGCGATGGGCGCGCCGAGCGTCTCGCCGCCGCGCAGCCCGGCGAGGAACTCGGCCTCGTCCTTCTCGATCTTCTGCCGGCCGCCGCGGCCGTAGCCCTTCTGGCGGCGGCGGAGGTCGCGGTTCACCTCGTCGAAGTCGATGGTGAGCCCCGCGGGGAACCCCTCCGCGATGGCGACGAGGGCGGGGCCGTGCGACTCGCCGGCGGTGAGGTAACGGATCGTCATGAGGCCCTCCCGGGCGTGGCGATGGCGGACGCCATGAGCGCCTCCGGCGCGGCGCGGCCGGTCCAGAGCGCGAAGGCGAGCGCCCCCTGCCGGACGAGGACGCGCTCGCCGGAGACGAGGCGCGCGCCGGCCTCGCGTGCGGCGCGCGCGAGCGCGGTGTCGCCGTAGACGAAGTCGAGGACGAGCTGCCCGGCGCGGACGGAGAGCGGGAGCGGCGCGTCGCCCGCGTGCAGCCCGACCGAGGTTCCGTTCACGACGGCGGCGGCGGCGTCCGCCTCGGCGCCGAGCGCCGCCCACGGCACGGCGACCGGCGGCGGCGTCCCGGGAGCGG
>NZ_JALCYY010000005.1 GCF_022690685.1 Anaeromyxobacter terrae
GATCAGCTCGAGAGCTACATCCGCGGCGGCCGCGCCGGTCAGCTCTCCCAGCCGATCATGACGCTGTTCAGCCACGGCCGAGCTGCCTGACGCGGAGCCCGGTTGATCTGGGCGCGGCACGAGGCGCGCGATGGCGTCGGCGAGCCGGGCACACGACGACCGAGCAGCGCAGGCGGGCCTGGAAGGCCCGTCGAGCAGCGCAGGGAGGAGTCTGCCCGGCGCAGCCAGCCAGCGTGCGCCGCAGTAGCGATCCAGATCAACCGGTCTCCGCCATAGGCGGCCTCGCACGACGGGCGACCCCGGCGGGCCCGCGATCGCGGGCCCGCCGTCGTTAGAAGCACCGCGTGACGCTCGTCGCGCTCGTCGCCGCGCTGGCGGCCGCCCAGCTCGCGGAGACGCCGCCCAGCGGCGGCCCCGAGGTGCCCTTCGTCACGACGCCGCTCGAGGTCGTGGACGAGATGCTGCGGCTCGCCGGAGTCGGCCCCGGCGACGTCGTCTACGACCTCGGCTGTGGCGACGGGCGGATCGTCATCCGCGCGGCCCGGGATCGCGGCGCGCACGGGGTCGGCGTCGACGTCGACGGCCGGCTCGTCGCGGAGGCACGCGAGGCAGCGGCGCGGGCGGGCGTCGCGGACCGCGTGGAGTTTCGCGAGCAGGACCTCTTCGGCGTCGACCTGCGCCACGCGACGGTGGTGACGCTGTACCTGTTCCGGCGGCTCAACCTGCAGCTGCGCCCGAAGCTCCTCGCCGAGCTCCGGCCTGGCGCGCGCGTCGTCTCGCACCAGTTCGACATGGGGGACTGGAAGCCGGACCGGATCATCGACGTGGGCGGACACCGCCTGTACCTCTGGACCGTGCCCGCCGATCCCGCGCGGCGCCGGGCGCTCGAGGCGGCGGGGCGGTGATCCCTCCCGCAGGCCGCGGCGCCGGCGTGCTTCCACGACCGGGCGGCGCTACCGTGGCGGCATGGGGATCGACGTGAACGGGGTCCGCCTGTTCCACACCACGCGCGGAGCGGGCGAGCCCGTCGTCCTCGTCCACGGCTCCTGGGGCGACCACCACGGCTGGGACGCCGTCGCTCCGCAGCTCGCCGAGCGGCGCGCGGTCGTCGCCTACGACCGGCGCGGCCACGGCCTCTCCGCCGCTGCGCGTCCCGCGACGGTCCACGATCACGTGGCCGACCTCGCCGCGCTCGTCGAGGCGCTCGGGCTCGGCCCCGTGCACCTGCTGGCGAGCTCGTACGGAGCGTCGATCGCGCTCCGCACCGCGGCGCTCCACCCCGAGCGGATCCGCTCGCTGTGCGCGCACGAGCCTCCGCTCATGCGGCTGCTCGACGACCACGCGCCCTCCGCCCCTGCCCTGCGCGCCTTCCGCGAGGCCTACCGGCGCATCGAGGCGCTCCTGCGAGCCGGGCGCCTCTCCGACGCGGCGCGCACGTTCGTGGACGAGATCGCGCTCGGGCCGGGGACCTGGGACCGGCTCGCCCCGGCGGGCCGCGAGACGTTCATCCGGAACGCGCCCACCTTCCTCGCCGAGATCGAGGATCCCGACGCGCTCGCCATCGACCTGCGCGCGCTCCGGGCGTTTCGCGGGCCGGTGCTGCTCACGCAGGGCGACCGGAGCCCACCGCTGTTCGGACCCATCCTGGACCGGCTCGCCACGGCGCTGCCGCAGGCGACGCGCCACACGATCGCGGGCGCCGGCCACGTCCCGCACGCGAGCCACCCGCGAGCCTACGTCGAGCGCGTCGAGGCGTTCCTGGCCGGCTCCGGCGCCGCCGGGACGTAAGTCGTTCGACTGGCCTCGGCGGTCCGCCGACGGCATCGCAGGGTGATGGAGATCCGCCACGTCGTCGAGGTGGTGGTCCTGATGGTGGCGGCCGTGGTGGCGCTCGCCACGCTCGCCAGACGCCTCGCCCTCCCCTACCCGATCCTCCTCACGCTCGGCGGCCTCCTGCTCGGGCTGGTCCCGGGGCTGCCCCAGGTGGTCCTCGCCCCCGACCTGGTGTTCCTCCTGGTCCTGCCGCCGCTGCTCTACGCCGCCGCGTGGGACACCTCGTGGCGCGACTTCTGGTCCGCCCGCCGCGCCATCGGCCTCCTCGCGCTCGGGCTCGTCGCCGCGACGGTGGCCTCCGTGGCGCTCGCCGCGCACCTGCTCGTCGGGCTCGCGTGGGCCCCGGCCCTCGCGCTCGGCGCGATCGTCTCGCCCACGGATGCCATCGCCGCGACGGCGATCGCCGAGCGGCTCCACGCCCCCCGTCGGCTCATCACGGTCCTCGAGGGAGAGAGCCTGGTGAACGACGCGAGCGGGCTCGTCGCCTACCGGTTCGCGATCGCCGCCACCCTCACCGGGAGCTTCTCGCTCGCCGCCGCGGCGGGTCAGTTCGTCCTCCTGAGCCTGGGCGGGATCGCGGTCGGCGTGGTCGTCGGCCGGCTGAGCCTGCGGCTCCTCGCGCGGCTCGACGACGGTCCCTCGGAGGTCCTCGCGGGGATGGTCACCGCGTACGCGGCCTACTTCCTCGCCGAGCGCGCCGGCGTGTCGGGCGTCCTGGCCTGCGTCGCGGGCGGGCTCTCCGGCTCGCGCATCGCGCCGAGGGTCGTGCGCCCCAGCACGCGGCTGCAGGCGTACGCGGTGTGGGACACGCTCGAGTTCCTGCTGAACGGCCTCGTGTTCATCCTCCTCGGCTTCCAGGTCCGCGAGGTCTGGTCCGAGATCTCGCGCGCGCCCCTCTCCACCCTGCTCCTCCACGGTGCCGCGATCTCCGCCACCGTGATCGCCACGCGGATGCTCTGGGTGTTCCCGACCACGTACCTGCCGCGGCTCGTGTCGGCGCGGCTCCGCGCGCGGGATCCGGCTCCGCCCTGGCCGCACGTGGTCGTCGCCGGCTGGGCGGGCATGCGCGGCGCCGTCTCGCTCGCGCTGGCGCTCGCGCTGCCGCGCGACGGCCGCACGTTCCCCGGCCGCGGCCTCATCGTCTACCTGACCTTCTGCGTGATCCTCGCGACGCTCGTCGGCCAGGGGCTCACGCTCGGACCGCTCATGCGCTGGCTGGGCGTGGTCTCGGAGGGCGGCGAGCCTCGCGAGGAGCTCGAGGCGCGGCGGGCCGCGACGCGCGCGGGGATGGCCCGGATCGAGGCGCTCCTCGGCGAGTCCTGGGTGCCGCGCGAGCGCGGCGAGCACCTGCGCGGTCATTACCAGGATCGGCTCAGCGCCCTCGACGGACGGGCCGCGCACGCCGACGGCGAGATCGCCGATGCCGACGGGCGGGATCCGGGCGCGGAGGAGGCGCGCGCGTTCCGCAGGCTGCGGCTCGAGGGGATCCGGGAGGAGCGGCGCGAGCTGATCCGGCTCCGGAACGAGGGCGCCCTCGACGACGACGCCTTCCAGCGGATCGAGCGGGACCTCGACCTCGCCGAGGAGCGCGCGTGATTGGCCAACCTACACCGCGGCGCTGCACAGGGGCGGGACGGGCGCGAACGCCGCACGCGCGAGCACGAGGGTGCCCCGCGCCGCCGGGTGCACCGGCGCCGCGGACCGGAGAGGCGCCGGCTCTGCACGCCGCGCTGCGACGTCCGCGATGGCCTGCGCCGCCGCCTCGGGCCCGAGCGCGCGGTCCACGACCGCGTCCGCGCCGAGGGCGACGAGCTGATCGCGAAGCCCGCGCGAGGCGCCGCCGGCGAGGACGACGATGCCGAGGTCGCGCTCGCCCCCCGCGTGGCGGACGAGGTGGACGAACGACACGGCATCACGGCCGGGCAGCTCCGAGTCGATGACGAGCACGTCGAGCTCGAGGAGCTCGTCGAGGAGCTGGTCGAGGCCGGTCGCCGCGTCCGTCGCGGCGCGCACCTCGAAGCCCCGCGCCTCGAGGGCGGTGCCGAGGAGCCGGAGCACGTTCGCGTCGTCGTCGAGGAGGAGCGCCCTGGGCCGCCGGTTCGTCGTCGCGTTCATGCCCTGCCGACGCGCCGCCGCGAAGGGCTATTCAGCGCGTGAAATCGCGCCGGAACCGCCGTGTCGACGGGCGCTTGCGACGCGTGAACGGCAGCCACAGCGTGAAGAGACGGCGCGACGCGCCTCCCGGGCGACCGGGACCTCTCTCGTCACCCGTGAGGCCGGAGCGCGCGCGATGGCGTTCCCCTACATTCGCGACGATGGCTCGACTCGACGTGGCGCGGAGGCGGATGCTCACCCAGCGCGTCATGGGGCCGCGGTTCGAGGCCCCGCTGGACGCGGTCCGCTGGCTCGGCGCCGTCCAGGCCCAGGACTACCTCGGGGCGCTGTGGGCGATCGGGCTGCGGACGCGGGGGGCGACCGAGGCCGCCGTGGAGCGCGCCATCGCCGATCGGCTGATCGTCCGCACCTGGCCGATGCGCGGCACGCTGCACTTCGTCGCCGCCGCCGACGCCCGCTGGATGCTCGCGCTCCTCACGCCGAAGGTCATCCGCGCCAGCGCCGCGCGCCTGCGCCAGCTCGACCTCGACGAGGCGGTGTTCGCCCGCAGCCGGGACCTGCTCGCGAGGGCCCTCGAGGGCGGCCGGCGGCTATCGCGAGACGCGATCTACGCGCTGCTGCGCGACGCCGGCATCTCCCCCGCCGGCCAGCGCGGCATCCACATCCTGTGGCGGCTCGCGCAGGAGCGGCTCGTCTGCTTCGCGTCGCGCGAGGGCAAGCAGCACACGTTCGCGCTCCTCGAGGAATGGCTGCCGCCGGCGAGGGCGCTCGAGCGCGACGAGGCGCTGGCGGAGCTCGCCACGCGCTATTTCACCGGCCACGGCCCGTCCACGCTCGAGGACTTCGGCTGGTGGTCCGGGCTTCCCGCCGCCCTGGCGCGGGAGGCGCTCGAGCTCGCGAAGCCAAGGCTCGCCCGCGAGGTCGTGGGCGATCGCGTCCTCTGGGCCTCCGGCGCGGAGCGCGCGCTGGGGAGCACCCGCTCCGAGGCGTACCTCTTGCCGGCCTTCGACGAGCTCCTCGTCGGGTACCGCGACCGGAGCGCGTCGCTCGACCCGGCGTACGCCCGGCGCGTGGGAAACCTCCTCTCCCCGACCCTCGTCCACGAAGGCCAGGTCGTCGGGACCTGGACGCGATCCTTCAGGAAGGACACGGTGGAGGTTCGCACCACCTTCTTCGAGCGCGCCGCGCCCTCGCGCGCCCGCGCCGTCGCGGAGGCCGCCGCGGGGTATGGAGCCTTCGTGGGCAGGCGCGTCGTGCTGCCGTGAGCCGCGAGCGCTCACCCCTGTTCTTCGTGCTGCACACCGTCGAGCTCGACGGGAGCGCCGCTCAGGGGACGACGTAGGCGAGGACGGCCGCGACGAACACGCCGGGCAGGAGATTGCCCACCGGCAGGCGCTTGATGCCGGTGAGATCGAGGCCGATGGCGGCGATGAGCAGCCCGCCGGCCGAGGTGAGCGTGGCAAGGACCGGGACGGTGAGGTAGCCGGCCACGCCGCTCGCGGCGGCCGTGATCCCCCCCTGGTACAGCGCGAGCGGCAGCACGGAGAGCCCCACCCCCGGGCCGAGCGTGGAGGCGAGCACGATGGAGGTGATGCCGTCGAGCAGCGCCTTCACGAAGAGCACGTCGGGCTGGCCGGCGGCGTCCTGGATGGAGCCGATCACGGCCATGGCGCCGACGCAGTACAGCAGGGACGCCGTCACGAACCCCTCGACGAGGTCGTGGCCCTGCGGCGCCGCGTGGCCCGCCGTGGGGGGCGCCCGCCGCGCGAGGGACTGCATCCAGACGCCGAACCGCTCCAGGCGGAGCTCGAGCTGGAGCAGCTCACCCACGATCCCCCCCACCACGAGCCCCCCGATCACGACGAGCGGGTTGGGGTGGAACGGCCCGGCGCCCGCGTGGGCGAGCTTCGTCGCGTCGACGCGCGGATCGAGGGCCATCTGCAGCCCGACCCCGAGCACCGACAGCCCGATGGCAGCCATGGCGGTGGTGCGGACGCGATCGGGGATGAGGCGGCCGAAGAGCAGCCCGACGCCGGTCCCGGCGACGATGGCGCCGACGTTCACGAGGGTTCCGATGCCTGGCATTCGTTCTCCGGGAGCGGCGGCCACCGTGCGCGGCCCGACGCAGTGCGCCGCAAACTACAAGAAAGGCTCCGGCCGGGCGACGCCAAACCCGGCCTCGGGCCGGGGGCAAGGGAAAGACGAGCCGGGGGCCCGGGGTCCGCCGGACGGAACGGGCCCCCCTGCGTATTTCCCCTACCGGAGGGCGCCCGAACGATGCTGAGATGTCGCCTCCCGGGGTTCAAAGGAGGACACATGACGAAGCCGATGAGACTCGCAGTCGCGATGTCCCTGCTCGCATTCGGATCCGCCCGCGCGGCGGACACGGTCAAGATCGGGCTGATGGCCCCGATGACCGGCTCCTGGGCCAGCGAGGGTCAGGAGATGAAGCGCAACGTCGACCTGCTCGCCGCGGAGCAGAACGCACGCGGCGGCCTGCTCGGCAAGCAGATCGAGGTGGTGCTGGAGGACGACGGCGGCGATCCGCGGACGGCAGCCCTCGCCGCGCAGCGGCTCACCACGAAGGGCGTCGTGGCCGTCATCGGCACGTACGGCTCGGCGGTGACCGAGGCCACCCAGAACATCATCGACGAGGCGGGTCTCGTCCAGGTGGCGAACGGCTCCACCGCCGTCCGGCTCACCGAGAAGGGGCTCAAGCACTTCTTCCGGACCTGCCCGCGCGACGACGAGCAGGGGCGCGTCGGGGCCGCGACCCTCGAGAAGCTGAAGGCGAAGAAGGTCGCGCTGCTCCACGACAACTCGGCCTACTCGAAGGGGCTCGCGGACGAGATCGCGGCGATCCTCAAGAAGCGCAACATCCCCATCGCCTTCTTCGACGCCCTCACGCCCAAGGAGCAGGACTACTCGGCGATCCTCACCCGGCTCAAGGCGGCCGGGCCGGACGTGGTCTTCTTCACCGGCTACTATCCCGAGGCCGGGCTGCTCCTGAAGCAGAAGAAGCAGATGGGCTGGAACGTGCCCTTCATCGGCGGCGACGCCATCAACAACCCCGATCTCGTCAAGATCGCCGGCAAGGACGCGGCGGCCGGGTTCCAGTTCCTCTCGCCGCCCGTCCCGAAGGACCTCGACACGCCCGAGGCCAAGGCCTACGTCGCGAGCTACCAGAAGAAGTACGGCGAGGCCCCCAACTCGATCTACGGCGTCCTCGCGGGCGACGGCTTCCGCGTCGTCGTGAAGGCCATCGAGGCCACCAAGTCGACCGACGCCGACAAGCTGCGCGGGTACCTGGTCGGCCAGCTCAAGGACTTCCCGGGCTTCACCGGAAAGATCGCGTTCAACGAGAAGGGCGACCGCGTGGGCGAGCTGTACCGCGTGTACAAGGTCGACCCCGCCGGCAACTTCGTCCTGCAGAAGTAGCGCGTGCCCAGCGGAGCGGGGCCCCGCGGTCCGGGGCCCCGCTCGACCTCCGGAGCCGACCGATCCCATGGAGCAATTCTTCCAGCAGCTGACGAACGGGCTCGCCGTCGGGAGCATCTACGCCCTGATCGCGCTCGGGTACACGATGGTGTACGGCGTGCTCCGGCTCATCAACTTCGCGCACGGGGACCTCTTCACCTACGGCGCGTACCTGGGGATGACGCTCCTCACGTCGTTCCTCCTCCACGACCACCTCGGCCTCGCGCTCGGGCTCGTCGTGCTGGCGGTGATGGTGATGGGGCTCGTCGCGGTCATCGGGGTGATCCTGGAGCGGGCGGCGTATCGGCCGCTGCGGGAGTCCCCTCGCCTGTCGGCGGTGGTCTCCGCGCTGGGTGCCTCGATCTTCCTCCAGAACGCCCTCATGCTCGTCTACGGGGCCCGCTACCAGGTCTACCCGGACATCCTCCCGCAGACGACGGTGTCGCTCCTCGGCCAGCAGGTGCCGGTGATGCGCATCGCCGTGGTGCTGGTGTCGGTCACCATCATGGCGGCCCTGTACCTGTTCGTGCAGAAGACCAAGGTCGGCACCGCCATCCGCGCCGCCGCGATCGACCAGGGTGCGGCGCGGCTCATGGGGATCGACGTGAACAAGGTGGTCACGATCGTCTTCGTGATCGGCCCCGCCCTCGGCGGCGGGGCGGGCCTCCTCGTCGGCCTCTACTACGGGCAGATCAGCTTCACCATGGGCTGGATCTACGGGATGAAGGCGTTCACGGCCGCCATCCTCGGCGGGATCGGCAACATCCCCGGCGCGATGGTGGGCGGGCTCCTGCTCGGCGTCGTGGAGGCGCTCGGCGCGGCCTACGTGTCGTTCGCCTGGAAGGACGCGTTCGCCTTCCTCGTGCTCATCCTCATCCTCATCGTGCGGCCCTCCGGCCTCCTCGGCGAGCGCGTGGCGGAGAAGATCTGATGGCGGCACGCACCACGACCCGCCTCGCGATCGGGTACGCCCTCGCGGTCGCCTTCATCGCGGCGGCGCCCCTCTTCCTCGACGCGTACTGGCTCGACGTGCTGAACAGCGTCGGGCTCTACGTCCTCCTGGCCCTGAGCCTCAACCTCATCCTGGGCGACGCCGGCCTCTTCAACATGGGGCACGCCGCCTTCTACGCGGTGGGGGCCTACACCACCGCGATCCTCAGCACCCGGTTCCAGATCCCCATCCTCTGGACGCTCCCGGCGAGCGCCGTGGTGGCGGCGCTCTTCGCGACGCTGGTGGCCCGCCCCGTCGTCCACCTGCGCGGCGACTACCTGCTCGTCGTGACCATCGGGCTCGGCGAGATCGTGCGGATCGCGCTCGTGAACGACGTCTTCGGGCTCACCGGCGGCGCGAACGGGATCTTCGGCATCGCTCGCCCGACGGTGTTCGGCCTCAAGATTCGCCGGCCCCACGAGTTCCTCTACCTGATCTGGGCCTTCGTGGCGGTTACGGTGCTCCTGTTCCACCGCCTCGAGCAGTCCCGCTTCGGCCGCGCCCTCAACTACCTCCGGGAGGATCCCGTCGCCGCGGAGGGCAGCGGCGTGAACACGGCCCGATACCGCCTGCTCGCCTTCGCGCTGGGTGCGGCCTGGGCGGGGATGACCGGCACCCTCTACGCCGCCAAGATGACGATCATCTCGCCCGAGTCGTTCGGCTTCTGGGAGTCGGTGGTCCTCTTCCTGATGGTGATCCTCGGCGGCTCCGGCTCCATCCCAGGCGTCATCCTCGGCGCGACCCTCGTCGTGGTGCTCCCGGAGGTGTTTCGCGGCTTCGCGAGCGCCCGCATGCTGGTCTTCGGCCTCGTGATGATGGTGATGATGGTCGTCCGGCCCCAGGGGCTCCTCGCGTTCCGCATCCTCCGCTTCAAGGAGTCCGACGTGCGCCGGGCAGGAGCGTCGCAGTGAGCGCGCTCCTCGAGGTCCGCGGCGTCACGAAGAGCTTCGGCGGGCTCACCGCGGTGAGCGACGTCTCGTTCGACGTCGAGGCGGGGTCCGTCGTCGGCCTCATCGGGCCGAACGGCGCAGGCAAGACCACCACCTTCAACCTCATCACCGGCAACTACCGCGCCGATCGCGGGACCATCCGCTTCGAGGACCGGGCGATCGACCGGATGCGGACGCACAAGATCGTGCAGGCGGGGATCGCCCGCACGTTCCAGAACGTCCGCCTCTTCCAGCAGCTCTCCGCCGTCGAGAACGTCCTCGCCGGCCGACACTGCCGCACGAAGAGCGGGGCCCTCGGCGCGCTCCTCCGCCCGCCCTGGCAGGTCCGCGAGGAGCGCGAGGCGGCGGCGCGCGCGGTGGAGGAGCTCGCCTTCGTCGGCCTGAGCGGCCACGCCATGGAGCTCGCGAAGAACCTCGCCTACGGCGACCAGCGGCGCCTGGAGATCGCGCGGGCGCTCGCGGCGGACCCGCGGCTCGTCATCCTGGACGAGCCGGCCGGCGGCATGAACGAGCAGGAGACCGAGGAGCTCATCGGGCTCATCGGCCGGATCCGAAAGCGCGGCATCACCATCCTGCTCATCGAGCATGACATGAGCCTCGTGATGCGAGCCTGCGAGCACATCGTGGTCCTGGAGTACGGGGAGAAGATCGCCGAGGGTCCCCCCGCCTCGATCCAGGCGAACCCGCGCGTGATCGAGGCGTACCTCGGCACGGAGGAGGTCTAGTGGACGCGCCGCTCCTCGAGACGCGCGGCCTGCGGGTCAAGTACGGCAACGTCGAGGCCCTGCACGGCATCGACATCGCCGCCCGGCAGGGCGAGATCGTCAGCATCCTGGGCGCGAACGGCGCCGGGAAGTCCACCACCCTCCGCGCCATCAGCGGCCTGCTTCGCCCGTCCGGCGGCGAGATCCGCTACGACGGCAAGCCGGCGGCGGGCATCCCGGCGCACGAGCGGGTGCGGCTCGGGATCGCGCAGGCGCCGGAGGGCCGGCGGATCTTCGGCACGCTCACCGTGAGGGAGAACCTCATCCTGGGCGCGTTCACCCGGACCGACAAGGAGGAGATCGCCGCCTCCGCCGCGTGGATCTACAAGCTCTTCCCGGTGCTCGAGGCGCGGCGCCTGCAGCTCGCCGGCACGCTCTCCGGCGGCGAGCAGCAGATGCTCGCCATCGGGCGGGCGCTCATGGCGAAGCCGCGCGTCCTCCTCCTCGACGAGCCCTCCCTCGGCCTCGCCCCGCTGCTCGTGAAGGCCATCTTCCGCACGCTGCGCGAGATCAACGAGCAGACGGGCGTGACGGTGGTGCTGGTGGAGCAGAACGCCCGCGCGGCGCTGAAGCTCGCCCACCGCGGGTACGTGATGGAGGTCGGCCGGATCGTGCTCGAGGGCCCGGCCGCGACCCTCGCGTCCGATCCGAAGGTGCAGGCGGCTTACCTGGGGGGGAAGACAGGAGCCTGAGCGACAGCCTCGCGGTCGGGGTCGGGGTCGGGGTCGGGGGGTCGGGGTCGGGGCGAGGGCGAGGCGGATCGCCCAGGGCAGCCCCGGCCGATCACCCCGCCTGCCGCCGCGCCAGCGCCAGCGCCTCGATCGAGTAGATCGCGAGCGAGAGCCAGATGCAGCCGAAGGTCAGGGCGTGCGCCGCGGAGAACGGCTCCCGGAAGACCAGCACGGCGATGGCGAACTGGACGGTCGGGTTCACGTACTGGAGGAGCCCGATCGTCGAGAGCCGGAGCCGCTGGACGCCCAGCGCGAACAGCATGAGCGGGATGGCGGTCACGACCCCGCTCGCGGCGAGGAAGGTCGTCACGCGCGCGCCGGCGCCGAAGTGGCCCGCGTGCGCCGCCCCGAGCGACGCGAGGTAGAGCGCCGCGATGGGCGTGAGGAGCGCCACCTCCCCGAGGAGCCCCGCGGTCGCGTCGACCCGCACCCGCTTGCGGATGAGCCCGTACAGGCCGAAGGTGAACGCGAGGGCGAGCGCGACCCACGGGAACGTGCCCGCCCGGACGACGAGCGCGACCACGCCGACCGCCGCGATGACCACCGCGATCCGCTGCGCGCGCGTGAGCGGCTCGCGCAGGAACACCACGCCGAGGAGCACCGAGACGAGCGGGTTGACGAAGTAGCCGAGGCTCGCCTCCAGGACCCGCCCGGCGTTCACCGCCCAGACGTAGACGAGCCAGTTCGCCGAGATGAAGACCGCGCTCACGGCGAGGCTCGGGAGCGTCCGAGGCGCGCGGAGCTGCCGGAGGACGTCCCCCCAGCGCCGCTGGAGCGTCACGAGCGCGGCCACGAACAGCGTCGAGCAGACGATCCGGTAGGCCAGGATCTCGGGGGCGGGCACGCCGGCGAGGGCATGGAAGTAGAGCGGGAACAGCCCCCACATGAGATACGCGGCGGCGGCGTAGCCGACCCCCGCCGCGCGGCGGGCCCCTTCCGCAGGCGACTTCACTGGCGCGCCGTCTCGACGCGGGAGAGGAGCAGCACGGCGCCGAGGATGAGCGCTCCGCCCGCGGCCCGGACCCAGGTCACCTGCTCGCCGAGCAGGGCGGCGGCGAGGACGAGCGTGGTCACGGGCTCGAGGGTGGAATAGACGGAGGCCCGCACAGGCCCGAGCCGCTCGAGACCTGCCAGGAAGAACGCGACCGCGAGCACCGTGCAGACGATCGCGATGGCGAGCACCGCGGCCCAGCCCACCGGCGTCCGGGGGAGCTGCGGGCCCCGCAGCAGGACCACGCCCGCGAAGACCACGGCCGCGGCCGAGCTGACCACGGTGGTCGAGGCCGTCGGCGTGATGCCGGCCGGGAGCCGGCCCCCGGTGAGGATGTAGACCGAGTAGATGAGCGCCGCGAGCACGCCGAAGAAGATGCCGAGCGGCGACCCGTCCACCGCCCTCCCGATGGTGAGCAGGCTCCCGAGGAGCGCCATGCCGATGGCGACGAGCTGCGCGCCGGACAGGGGGTGGCGGAACACGACGCGGGCCAGGATCGCGACGAGCGCGGGGTAGAGGTACAGGAGCAGCGCGGCGAGCCCGGCCGACGCGAGGCTCACCGCGGTGAAGTACGAGAACGCCTGCCCCGCGTACCCGATCGCCCCCATGCCGACCAGCATGGCGAGCCCCCTGCCCCGCGGGACCGCCGCGCCGCGGAGCGCGAGCACGAGCCACATGAGCGCGGCGGCGATGGTGAAGCGGAGGAGGAGGAGCGTGGAGGTGTCCACGCCCGACGCGTAGGCGAGGCGCGCGAAGATGGGCAGCGTGCCGAAGCACACCGCGGACGCCGCCACGTAGGCGACTCCGAGCGCCGTGCCGCGCCCGCGCGGATGGCGGCCGGCGCCGGCCGGCTCCAGTGCGCCGGGGCACGGCGGCACGGCTGCCTCGACGTCCACCTTCGTCGTCTGGGACTCGGTCGCGGGCACGGCGCGAGGACATATCAGCCCGCGCGCCGAGGGGCAAAGGGCGCGGGCACGTCAGCGCGCGAGCGCGCTCAGCGCGCCGAGGCCCATGTAGACCGCGCCGCTCACGTAGCGCTCACCGCGGGCGAAGGCCGGGTTCTTTCGCAGCCAGGCCCCGAGGCCGCCGGCGAGGAGCACGTACCCGCTGTCGGTGACGATGGCGAGCGTCACGAAGACGAAGCCCAGGAGCAGGATCTGCACCGTCACCGAGGCACGCGCCGGATCGGCGAACTGCGGCAGGAAGGCGAGGAAGAACAGCGCCGTCTTGGGGTTGAGCGCCGCCACCAGGAAGGCCTGACGGAGGACCGCGCGCGGCGGAGCGGCTGCAGGAGCGGCGTCCGCGGCCCCGAGCGACGCGCCGCGATCGAGCACCCGGCGGACGCCGAGGAGCACGAGGTAGGCGGCCCCGAGGTACCTCACGAAGGAGAAGGCCACGGGGGAAGACGCGAGCAGCGCCGCGAGGCCGAGGGCGGCCGCGGCGGCGTGGACCGTGTTCCCGAGCCCGACCCCCAGCACCGACATGAACCCGGCGCGCCGGCCGAGGCTCATGCTGCGCGCGACGATGAACAGCACCGCCGGGCCCGGCGTGAGCGTCAGGGCGAGCGTGGCGGCGACGAAGAGCGCGAGCTTCTGTGGCGGGATGGGCATGGCGGCGCCGGCTCAGGCCGGGACGAGCGCCTGCAACGTCCAGAGCGCCGCCATCCCGACGGCGATGGTGAGGACCACGTTCCGCGTCCGCCAGGCGACGAGGGCCGCGACGACGCCCGCCACGAGCCGCAGGTTCCCGGGGCGCAGGTCGAGCGCCCCCTCGCGCACGAGCAGCTCCGGGAAGACGATCGCGGAGAGCACGGCGGGCGGGACGAAGCGCAGCGCGTGGGTGACGATGGGCGGCAGCTCCACCTTCCCGAGGAGCGCGATGAAGGAGAGCCGGATGGCGAAGGTGACGAGCCCGGCGACGACGAGGACCGGAAACCAGCTCATGCCCGCCTCGCGTCCACGAGCAGCCCGACGAGGATCCCCACCAGCGCGGCGAGCACCAGGCCGAGCTTGTACGGGACCCCCACCACCATCACCGCGAGGAGCCCGGCGGCGATCGCGGCCGCGGCGGCCGCCACGTCCTTCAGCGCGGGGATGACGAGCGCGATGAAGGTGAGCGCGAGCGTGAAGTCGAGCGACCAGCGCTGCGGCACCGCGGCGCCGAGGAACACTCCCGCGGCGGTGCTGGCCTGCCAGGCGGCCCAGAGGGTCAGCCCGGCGCCGAGGAAGTACCAGTGGCGGTGCGGCGAGACGTCGGGCCGGTCGCCGTCGCGCGCGTAGCGTGAGGCCGCCACGGCGTAGGCCTCGTCGGTGAGGAGGTAGGCGAGGACGAGCTTCCAGCCCGTCCCCAGGTGCTGGAGGCGCGGCGCGACGGAGGCGCTGTACAGCGCGTGGCGCAGGTTGACGACGAACACGGTCACCACCAGGACCACCGCCGGCGCGCCCTCGCGGATGAGCTGCGTCGCGATGAACTGCGCCGACCCGGCGAACACCACCGAGGACATCGCCTGGGCGGTGAGCGCCGGGAGGCCCGCGCCGAGCGCGAGCAGGCCGTAGATCATCCCGAAGGGCGCGACGCCGAGCAGGATGGGGAGCTCGTCGCGGCAGCCGGCCAGGAACTCCCGGCCCTGCGCCGAGCGCGGTGAGGCGATGGACATCCCGGAAAGATAGCGTCCCGGCGCGCGCGTGGACACACTGCGCGCGCCCGCCCGCGTCACTCGCCGAGATACGCCTTGCGGACCTCCGGCGAGGCGAGCAGCTCCTTGCCGGTCCCCTGCATCACCACGTTGCCGGTCTCGAGCACGTAGGCGCGGTGCGCGAGCTGGAGCGCCTTGTGGGCGTTCTGCTCGACGAGGAGGAGCGAGACGCCCGACGCGTTCACCTCGCGCAGCACGCTGAAGATCCGCTCGACGACCTGCGGCGCGAGGCCCAGCGACGGCTCGTCGAGCAGCATCAGCTTCGGCCGGCTCATGAGCGCGCGGGCGACGGCCAGCATCTGCTGCTCGCCGCCGGAGAGCGTGCCCGCCACCTGGTTGCGGCGCTCGGCGAGGATCGGGAACAGCGAGAACTGCTTCTCGGCGTCCTCGGCGATCCCGGCCCGGTCCTTCCGGAGGTACGCGCCGAGGTCGAGGTTCTCGCGCACCGTGAGGTTGAGGAAGATCCCTCGCCCCTCGGGCGCGTGCGCCATGCCGCGGGCCACGAGCGCGTGCGAGGGGAGCTTCGTGACGTCCTCCCCCTGGAAGTGGATCGCGCCGGTGCTCGGCTTGAGCATCTTCGAGACGGCGCGCAGGGTGGTGGTCTTGCCCGCGCCGTTCGCGCCGATGAGCGCCACCACCTGGCCCTGCGAGACCTCGAGCGAGACCCCGCGGAGCGCCTCGATGGCGCCGTAGTGGACCCGCAGGTCCCTCACCTGGAGGATGAGGCCGTTGCCGGTCATCGCGCGCCCTCCGGGGTGATCGCGATGTGCTTCTCCTCGAGGTACGCGTCGCCCAGGTAGGCCTCGATGACCTTCGGGTTCTTCCGGATGGCCTCGGGCTTGCCCTGCGCGATGGTCACGCCGTGGTCGAGCACGAGCAGCCGCTCCGAGACGCCCATCACGAGCCGCATGTCGTGCTCGATGACGAGGATCGAGATGCCGAACCGATCGCGGATGTCGCGGATGAGCTGCATGAGCTCGACCTTCTCGGCGGCGTTCATGCCGGCCGCCGGCTCGTCGAGGCAGAGCACCTTGGGGCCGGTCGCGAGCGCCCGGGCGATCTCCAGCCGGCGCTGCTCGCCGTAGGGCAGGTTCCGCGAGACCTCGTCGCGCCGGTGCGAGAGCCCCATCACCTTCAGGTACTCCTCGGCGCGGGCGAGGATGCGGGACTCCTCGGTGCGGTGGCGCGCGGTGAGGAACAGCGCGTCGAAGAAGCCGCTCGTCGCCCGCGCGTGGCAGGCGACCCGCACGTTGTCGAGCGCGGTGAGCTGCTTGTAGAGGCGGATGTTCTGGAAGGTCCGGGCCACGCCCTTCGCGCAGATCTCGTGCGGGCGCTGGGCGTTCACGAGCTCGCCCGCCACCCGGACCTCGCCCTCGCTCGGCGTGTACACGCCGGTGATGGCGTTGAAGGCGGTGGTCTTCCCGGCGCCGTTCGGGCCGATGAGGCCGACGAGCTCGCCGGGCTGCATCACCAGGTTGAAGTCGGCGAGGGCCTTGAGGCCCCCGAACCGCATGGTGACGGACTTCGCCTCGAGGGGCGCGCTCATACGACCCCCTTGGTCGAGTCGTCGCGGACCTCGGTCGGCGAGGCGCCCGCGGGTCCCGTCGCGGCGAGCTGCCGGGTCCGGAACAGCCGGCGGACGATGGCGAGGTCCCAGATCTCGCGCGTGCCGAAGATCCCCTGCGGGCGGAGCAGCATCAGCGCGATGAGGAGGATCGCGTAGACGACCATGCGGTAGGCCTGGAACTCGCGGAGCAGCTCCAGCGCGATGGTGAGGGTGCAGGCGGCGACGATCGAGCCCGTGATGGAGCCGAGGCCGCCCAGCACCACCATCACCACCACCTCGATGGAGCGGACGAAGGTGAACATGCGCGGCGTGGCGAGCAGGATGGCGTGCGAGATGAGCGCTCCGGCCAGGCCCGCGTAGGCGGCGGAGATGACGAACGCCCGCACCTTGTAGCCGGTGGTGTCGACGCCCATCGCCTCGGCCGCCACCTCGTCCTCGCGGATCGCGAAGAGCGCCCGGCCCTGGGTCGAGACGGCGAGCCGGCGCGCCATCACCACCGTGGCGATGGCCGAGACCCCGACCCACACCAGGTTGGTGCGCGGGGGCAGGCCGGAGAGGCCCGTCGCCTGCCCGAGGGTCTTCATGTTCTCGATGATGGAGCGGATGATCTCGCCGAACCCCAGCGTCACGATGGCGAGGTAGTCGCCGCGCAGGCGCAGGGAGGGCATGCCCACCAGGAACCCCGCGATCGCCGCCGTGCCCATGCCGGCGGTGAGCGCCAGGGCGAAGATGGCCTGGTCGGAGAAGGACTGCGGGACGAAGGGCAGGTCCACGCCCACGAGCCCGGTGGTGATCTTCGCGGCGGTGTACGCGCCCACCGCCATGAACCCGGCGTGCCCGAGCGAGAACTGGCCGGTGAAGCCGTTCACCACGTTGAGCGAGACCGCCAGGACGACGTTCACCCCGACGCTCACCAGGATGAGCGCGTAGTCCGGGGGAGTGATCCCCTGGATCGCGAAGAGGATCGGCAGCCCGAGGAGGAAGGGCAGGACCGACCGGAACACTGCCTGCGCGCGCGCCACTACACCTTCTCCACGGTGACGCGGCCGAAGAGGCCCGCGGGTCGGACGAGCAGCACGAGGATGAGCACCGTGAACGCGATGGCGTCACGGTAGGACGAGTCGGTGTAGCCGGCCACGTACTCCTCGGTGAGCCCGAGCAGGAGCCCGCCCGCCATCGCGCCGGGGACGCTCCCGATGCCGCCGAGCACCGCCGCCACGAAGGCCTTGAGCCCGGAGATGAGCCCGAAGAGCGGCTCGATCTTGGGGCGCGAGGAGGCGTTGATGATGCCGGCCGCGGCGGCGAGCGCGCTGCCCAGCATGAAGGTCCAGGAGATGATCCGGTTCACGGGGATCCCCATGAGCCCGGCTACCTGCGGGTCGAAGGAGACGGCGCGCATCGCGGTACCGAAGCGCGTCCGGTACACGATGAACTGGAGCACGAGCATGAGCCCGAGCGCGACCCCGAGCCCGAGCAGATCGATCTTGGGCATCGTCGCGCCGAGGATCTCGATCGAGCGCTCGCCGCCGAAGTCGATGAGCGGCGGGAAGAAGCGCGGGCTCGGCCCGGGCGGGAACTGCACCGGGGTGCGGATCCAGGGGGACAGCTGGAACCCGTACTCGAGCAGGAACGAGACGCCGATCGCCGTGATGAGCGCCGTGAGCCGGGCCCGGTGGCGGAGCGGCCGGTAGGCGAAGCGCTCGATCACGAACCCGAGCAGCGCACACGCGATCATCGCGCCGAGGGTCACGTACGCCGCCCGGAAGAACGACGGCTCGCCTCCCCCGCCGACGATCCCCAGGTAGTAGCCCGAGAAAGCCCCCACCATGTAGACGTCGCCGTGGGCGAAGTTGATGAGCTTCAGGACGCCGTAGACCATCGTGTAGCCGAGCGCGATCAGGGCGTAGATCGTCCCGACGGAGAGGCCGTTCACGAAGTGCTGCAGGAACTCGGTCACGCGGGACACCCGGGGCGATGGGGTGCGACACGATAGAGAAGGGAAGGGGCCCGATCAACCCCTCCCCTTCTCTACGGAAGGCTGAACCTTACGGCTCGACGGTCGTGACGTACTTGGGGGTGTTCTTCTCGATGCCGATCACGACGGCCGACTTCACGGCGTTGTGGTTCTCGTCGAGGGTGATGTTGCCCGCCACGCCGTGGAAGTCCTTCGTCTTCTCGATGGCGTCGCGGATCGCCGGGCCGGTGAGGTCCGTGGCGCGCTTCATGGAGTCGATCGCGACGAGGGCCGCGTCGTAGCCGAGGGCGGCGAGCGCGTCCGGCACCGAGCCGTAGGTGTCCTTGTACTTCTTCACGAAGTTCTGGACGCGCGGGTCCGGGTTCTCGTGGGTGTAGTGGTTCGAGAAGTACGAGCCGTCGAGCGCGCCCTGGGCGATCTCGTAGAGCTTGGCCGAGTCCCAGCCGTCGCCGCCGGCGAGCGGGCCCTTGAATCCAAGCTCGCGAGCCTGGCGGCCGATGAGGGCGACGTCGGTGTAGTAGGCGGGGACGTAGATGAGCTGGGGGTTCTTGTTCTTGATGGCGGTGAGCTGGGCCTTGAAGTCCTGGTCACCGGCCTTGAAGCTCTGATCGCTCACGACCTCGCCGCCGAGCTCCTTGAACTTGGCGGAGAAGTAGTCGGCGAGGCCGACCGAGTAGTCGTTCCCGACGTCGCGGAGGATCGCGACCCGCTTCAGCTTCAGGTTCTCGTGGGCGAACTTCGCCATCACGGTGCCCTGGAACGGATCGATGAAGCAGACGCGGAAGACGTAGGGCCGGGTCTTGTCGCCGTCCTTCGTGACGCGCGGGTTCGTCGAGGTCGGGGAGATCTGCGGGACCTTGTTCGTGTCCGCGATCGGCGCGATCGCGAGCGAGCGGCTGGAGGCGACCTCGCCGAGGAGCACCGCGACCTTGTCCTGCACGATGAGGCGCGTCGCGGCGACGGCGGCCTCCTCCGGCTTGCCCTGGTCGTCATACGTCTTGAGGGCGAGCTTCTTGCCCTTCACGCCGCCGTTCGCGTTCGCCTCCGAGATGGCGAGCTTGATGGCGTTGTCGGTCGACTCCCCGAACGTCGCCTGCTCGCCGGTGAGCGAGGCGACGTGGCCGATCAGGATGGTGTCCGCCGCCGGTGCCGCCGCCTGCTGCTTCCCCGCGGCGGCGGGTTCCTGCTTCTTCTCGCAACCGGCTACGGCAAGAGCGAGTGCCGCAACCGTCAATGCTCGCGCGAAACGCATGGGCGCCTCCCAGTGGTGAAGAAACCGAAGCTTCCGTCATACAAAACGCAAATGTGATGGGCAATGAGCAACCCGGGCCTCGTCGATCGCCACCCGGAGCCGCCGTGCTCGTTTCGCAGGCACCGCTCACCGCCGGTGCATGGCGCACCGCGCCGAAGCGATGAAAACGAAAACGGGGGCGGCGGCCGCGCTCGGCCACCGCCCCCCGGAACTACCCGCGCCGCCTAGAAGAAGTTGTAGCGGGCGAGGGCGTTGACGCGGTGCTGCGTGCCCTCGTTGTTCGAGGTGGGCTCACCGGCGGCGATGAGGCCCGCGTCGAAGACGGTGCGGCGGCCGTAGGCGTACTCGAGGCCGACCTCGACGCCCTTCACCGGGCTGTAGAACGTGTTCACGAACCCGGCGTCGATGCGCTTGTTGGCGAGCGTCTCCAGCGTGCCGGCGAGCGCGTCGTCCTTCGAGATGAAGGTCTGGGTCCAGATGAGGTTCGAGCGGAGGGCCGGCGACCAGTTGTGGGTGAGGCCCACGTGGTAGGCGACGGCGCTCCAGAGCTCGATGTCGTTGCCGACGAACGCGGCGCCCTGGAACAGCGTCGTGAACATGTAGCGGCCGATGCCGTCGCCGCCCTGGACCGACCACACGAGGCTGTCGAGCCCGCCGAGCTTCACGCTACCGGACGCCCCGGCGCCCCAGGCCCAGCGGCTGTCGTGGACGCCGGCCGCGGTGCGGCCCTGGTACTCGAAGGTCACGGCGCGCAGGTTCAGGTGGCCGAGCGAGAACGGCACCGTGAGGTTCGCCGAGACGTCCGGGTACCGGTCGAACTCGCGCCCGACGGTGAGCGTGCCGGGAGCCTTCTCGGTGTTGATCACGATGCTCTGCGGGTTCTCGAGCGCCACCGCGAGGGTCGGCCCGCCGAAGTTGGCGGTGTACCGGACGCCGGGCGAGCGGGTCAGCGCGAACGCGCCGTGCGGGTTGAAGTCCACCGTGTCGGGCAGCGAGCCGAGGTCCATGAAGTTGGCCCAGGTCTGGCCGACGAGGAACCCGGCGTACTCGCCGTAGGCGTGGCGGATGCGGAAGTTCGTGCCGTTGGTGGTCGCCTCGGTGGAGTAGTTGAAGGCCGACGGCGAGTTGAAGTCGCCCTCGACCCGCGTCACGAGGTTCCCGTGGGCGGTCGGCGTGGTGGTGGTGAGGCCGACGCGCGAGGTGCGGGCCGTGACGTAGAGCCGGTTCTTGTCGCGCTCGCCCGCGTCGAGGGGCTGGAACTCGAGGAACGTCGCCCAGTCGTCTCCGCGGATGTCCTCGTCGGCGCCGCTGAAGTCGTAGATGGCGTCGAGCTCGACGAACCCGTTGAGCTTGAGCATCGTGTTGGTGCCAGGGATCTTGAACTCGCCGGGCTTCGCGTCCTGGGCGTGACCGGCGGCGGGCAGCGCCAGCGCGGCGCTCACCAGCGCGATCGCCCTGAGCTTCGAGAAGTTCATCGTGCCTCCATAACGGTGGGTGATGCCTCAGTGAACCGGGTGCAGTGCGCGGCATCAAAGCACACTCGGAGGCCCCGATTCACCCGCCTCGCGCATTTTTCTCATGGGCAAGCAACCGCGCGTCACGGCGACGACGCGTCGCGCAAGCGGAGGCCCCAGGTTGCGAGTGATCAAGCGGACTTCGGCGCGAGGGCGCCGCGGCCGGACGTCACGCCTGTTCGGCGGAGTCCGGCACCGCGGCGGGCCGTGCGGGGGCTGCGGCGGCGCGCACCGGCGCTCCGGTCGCGAGCCACGACCCGGCAAGGATCAGCAGGAACCCGATCACGGTCCCCACCGTCAGCGGCTCGCCGAGGACGGCGACGCCGGCCGCTACGGCAACCGCCGGATTGACGTACGCGACCACGGTGGCCCGCACCGGCCCGATCTCGGCGATGAGCCGGAAGAAGAGCACGAAGGCGAGCGCCGTGCAGAAGACGCCGAGCACGACCACCGCGAAGATCACCTCGGGCGCCGGCAGCGCGGCCGGGAGCTGGGCGACGCCGAACGGCGCGTAGCCGACGGCGCCGAGCAGGAGCGACACCGCGACCACGTCGAGGGTCGGCACGTCGGTGAGGCGCCGGGACACGACCATGGGGCCGACGGCGTAGCCGATCACCACGAGCACCATCTCGCCCACCGCGCGCAGGTCTCCCCCGCGCACGTCGAGGCCGAGCAGCGCGACCACGCCCGCGAGGCCGACCCAGAGCCCGGCGAGGCGGCGTCCTCCGAGCGGCTCCGGGACCCCGCTCAGCCGGGCGATCACCACCCCGACCAGCGGCACGGACGCCACGAGGAGGCCCGCGAGCGAGCTCGGCAGGCGTCGCTCGGCGTCCGAGAGCAGGAGCCACGGGATGGCGAGCTCGGCCACCGTGAACAGCACGATGGGGCGCCAGCGCGGCAGGAGGGCGCGCAGGTTGCCGCGGGAGAGGAGCACCACCGGCAGGAGCACGAGCGCGCCGATGGCGGTGCGCAGGAAGACGAGGCTCGCCGGCGTGATCTCCCGGACCGCCACCTTGATGAGCAGGTACGGGATCCCCCAGATCACGCACAGCGCGACGAACAGCAGCCAGCCTCGACGGGTCAAAGGTACCACCCTCCTCGCTCCGGGCGTCCGGACGCTCGACGAACCTGTACCGGAATCCGGGCCCAGGCGCTCGCGCGGAGATGCACGGGGGCCGTGCACGGATGCACGTCCGCGCGGGGGCGCCTCGAGGCTCCCGCGTCAGGTCCGCTTCACGCGCTGCAGGAACTGCCGGGTCCGCTCGTGGCGCGTGCGCTGGAAGACGTCCTCGGCCGCGCCCTCCTCGACGATGCGCCCCTCGTCCATGAAGATCACGCGCTGGGCCACCTCGCGCGCGAACCCCATCTCGTGGGTGACGACGAGCATCGTGACGCCGTCGCGGGCGAGGCCGCGCATCACGTCGAGGACCTCGCCCACGAGCTCCGGGTCGAGCGCGGAGGTCGGCTCGTCGAAGAGGATGACGTCGGGCTCGAGCGCCAGCGCCCGGGCGATGCCGACCCGCTGCTGCTGGCCGCCGGAGAGCTGGGACGGGAAGTACGAGAGCCGATTCGAGAGGCCGACGCGCGCGAGGACCTGCTCGCTGCGGGCGCGGGCGTCGGCGCGCGGGAGCTTCCTCACGACGAGGAGCCCCTCCATCACGTTCTCGAGCGCGGTCTTGTTGCGGAACAGGTGGTAGTGCTGGAACACCATCGCCGTCCGCCGGCGCAGCGCCGCCGCCTCGGCCTTCGTGGCCCGGTGCGCGTCCACGGTGAGGTCGCCGACGCGGATCGTCCCGCCGTCGGGGCGCTCCAGGAAGTTCACGCAGCGCAGGAGCGTGGACTTGCCGGAGCCGCTCGGACCGAGGATGACGACGGACTCCCCCTCGTGGACCTCGAGGCTCACGCCGCGCAGGGCCGGCACGCCGTTGAACGCCTTCGTGACGTCGCGGAGCTCGATCATGCCGGCGAGAGCCCCTCGAACCGCCTCACCCGGCGCTCCAGCACGGCCATGCCCCGCTCGATCCCGATGCAGATGACCCAGTAGACGAGCGCCGCCACCACGTACACCTCGAAGAACTGGAGCCCGCGCGCGGCCTGGATCTTGGCCTCCCCCATGAGCTCCACCACGGAGACGAGGAAGGCGAGCGAGGTGTCCTTGAGCAGGGCGATGACGGTGTTCCCCAGGCTCGGCAGCGCGATGGTGAGCGCCTGGGGCAGCACGACCCGGCGCATCCCCTGCCAGCGGGTCATCCCCACCGAGAGCGCGGCCTCCATCTGCCCGCGATCGATCGCCTCGATGGCCGCGCGGAGGGTCTCCGAGGCGTACGCGCCCACGTTCAGCGTGAAGGCGAGGTAGATGAAGGCGATGGCCGGGATGCTGCTCACGTCGAACGTCCAGCCGTAGCGGTCGCCGAGGTGGTTCAGCAGCTTCGGCAGGCCGTAGTAGGCGAGGTAGATCTGGACGAGGAGCGGCGTCCCGCGCATGAACGAGACGTAGAGCGCAGCCACGTGCCTGAGCACGGGGACGCGGGAGATCCGGACGAGCGCGGTGGCGAGCGCGAGCGGCAGCGCCAGGCTCATCGACACCACGGTCACGTTCAAGGTGACGGGCAGCGCCCGCAGGAGCGCGGGCACCACCGACACCATGAACGAGTAGTCGAGCAGCGGCTCCATGCCGGCACCGTCCACGCGCGCCCCTCCCGCCGTCTAGCGCGTGTAGTCGGCGCCGAACCACTTCACCGAGAGCTTCGCGAGCGTGCCGTCCCGCTTCGCCGCCGCGATGGCCTCGTTGAGGCGCTTCACGAGCGCCTCCCCCTCCGGCCCCTTGCGGACCACGAAGTGCGAGGGGACGAGGGCGAGCGGCGCGCCGACCAGCTTCACCGGGAGCGCGAGCTTCTTCACGTTGTACCCCACCGTCAGGCGGTCGTTCACGGTCGCGTCGAGCCGACCCGCGACGATGTCCTGCAGGACCGTGGTGAGGGTCCCGTCGTAGTACTTGATGTCGATGCCGGGGGTGTGGCTCGCGTTGTAGGCCTCGAGCAGCTTGCTGTAGTTGCTCCCCACGCCCGTGCCGACCTTGAGGCCCGCGAGGCTCTCGAGGCCGGAGAACGTCCCCGCGCGCCCGTCCTTCACGATGATCTGGGCGCCGGAGACGAGGTAGTCGTCGGTGAAGAGGTACTTCTTCTCGCGCTCGGGCGTCTTGCCGATCTGGTTCGCGACGAGGTCGAACTTCCGCGACTCGAGGCCGAGGAAGATGCTGTCCCAGGGGGTCGGGGCGAAGACCGGCTCGAGGCCCGCGCGCCGGGCGATCTCCCGGACGACCTCGACGTCGTAGCCGGTGAGCTTCCCGTCGGCGTCCTGGAAGGTGAACGGAGCGTAGACGCCCTCGGTGCCGACCTTGAGGGTCTGGGCGGGCGCCGCGCGGGCGACGCCAGCGAACGCGACGACGGCGGTGACGAGCAGCGGGAGGGTCCGGACGGCGCTCATGATGAAGTCTCCTTCCGTGATAACGGATGTTCATCCCATACGGGAGATCGGGGCGGGGAGCAACGCAGCGATCGCGCTCGGGAGCCTACTCCGCCAGCCCACCTCGCGCCGCGCGGGCTCCTCCAGTATAACGGACACCCCGCGTCCATCGCCGCGAAGCACGATGATCGAGATCCGAGACCTCACGAAGACCTTCCACGCCGAGGGCGGCCCCGTGCACG
This sequence comes from Anaeromyxobacter terrae, assembly GCF_022690685.1. Lineage (GTDB taxonomy): Bacteria > Myxococcota > Myxococcia > Myxococcales > Anaeromyxobacteraceae > Anaeromyxobacter > Anaeromyxobacter terrae. The sequence goes on from NZ_JALCYY010000005.1 coordinate 24,563, forward strand.
TCCTCAAGGGCGTCTCCCTCGCCATCCCCAAGGGCGAGGTGTTCGGCGTCATCGGTCGCAGCGGCGCCGGCAAGAGCACGCTCGTCCGCTGCATCAACCTGCTCGAGCGGCCCACCTCCGGCCAGGTGGTGGTCGAGGGCCGGGAGATCACCGCGCTCGGCGGCCGGGCCCTCCGCGAGGCCCGCCACGCGATCGGGATGATCTTCCAGCACTTCAACCTGCTCTCCTCGCGGACCGCGCTCGACAACGTCGCCCTCCCCCTCGAGCTCGCCGGCCGCTCGCGCGCCGACGCCCGCGCCGCCGCGGCCCCGCTCCTCGAGCTGGTCGGGCTCGCTGGCAAGCACGGGCGCTACCCCGCGGAGCTCTCCGGTGGCGAGAAGCAGCGGGTCGGCATCGCGCGGGCGCTCGCCTCCGAGCCGTCGGTGCTGCTCTGCGACGAGGCCACCTCCGCGCTCGACCCCGAGACGACGCAGGCGATCCTGGCCCTGCTCCGCGACATCAACCGGAAGCTGGGGCTCACCATCGTCCTCATCACGCACGAGATGCCGGTCATCAAGGAGATCTGCGACCGCGTGGCGGTCCTGGAGCACGGCGAGATCGTGGAGCTCGGCCCCGTCTTCGACGTCTTCACCGCGCCCACCGCCGAGGTGACCCGGCGCTTCGTCCGCGATCTCGTCGACCGGGCGCTCCCGGCGAACCTCGTCGCGCGCCTGGCCGCGCCGCCCCCCGACGGCGGGAACCCGGTCCTCCGGATCGTCTTCCGCGGCCCCTCCGCGAACACCCCGGTCGTGTCCGAGGTCGTCCGGCGCTTCGGGATCCTGCTCAACATCCTGCAGGCGCAGGTCGACTACATCCAGGGTGAGCCGTACGGGAACGTCATCGTCGAGGCGATCGGCCGCGCGGAGGACGTCGCGGCCTCCCTCGACTTCATCCGCAGCAAGGACCTGAAGGTGGAGGTGCTCGGCCATGTCGCCGGCGATGCTCGGACTGCTGCTTGACGCGTTCCTCGAGACCCTGCTCATGGTGGCCGTCTCGTCCACCCTGGCGGCGCTCGTCGGCGTGCCGCTCGGCGTCGTCCTCGTCGCCACGAGCCCCGGCCACATCCGCGAGCACCCCGTGCTGAACCGGGTGCTGGGCGCGGTCGTGAACGCCGGCCGCTCGACGCCGTTCATCATCCTGCTCGTGGCCATCATCCCGTTCACGCGGCTCCTCGTCGGCACGTCGATCGGCACGGCCGCGGCCATCGTGCCGCTGACCATCGCGGCCATCCCGTTCGTGGCGAGGCTCGCCGAGGCGGCGCTCCGCGAGGTGGACCCGGGCCTCATCGAGGCCGCGCAGGCCATGGGCGCCTCGCCCGTGCAGATCGTGACGAAGGTCCTCGTCCCCGAGGCGCTGCCCGGCCTCGTCGCGGCGCTCACCATCACGGTGGTGAACCTCATCAGCTACTCCGCCATGGCCGGCGCGGTCGGCGGCGGCGGGCTCGGGGACCTCGGGATCCGGTACGGCTACCAGCGCTTCCTTCCGGAGGTCATGCTCGCGGTGGTGGTCGTCCTCATCGTGCTCGTGCAGGGCGTCCAGTCGCTCGGCGATCGCGTGGCCCAGCGGCTCAACAAGCGGCTCGTGCGCTCGCGGCCGAACGCGTAGGAGCAGCTAGTCCACCCACCCCGCCCGCAGCGCGCCGCCCCACGTGGCGGGACCTCGCGCCCGCAGGCGGGCCACTGGACGCGGTAGGCACCGCCCCGACCCACGGACCGCAATGCAACGCGGTTGGCCACGGCGACGTCGCCCATGTGCAGTCAGCGCCCGCAGCCCCGCGTTGCCGGCGGCGTCTGGCGGACGGCACCGCCCCCCGTACCTTGTCCCCGTCCATCGTGGCCCGCCGAGGACGTGAGGTCCCGTCCCGGCGGCGCGCCAAGGTGACCTCGCCCGCGGCGATGCCGCTTCGAGCGACCCTCCGCGACGAGCGATAAGATCGTGCGGGCGCGGTCGAGGTCGCGATGTAGAAAGGCCCACCCCCACGCGGGGGACGGGCCTCGGTTCCGCCGGACGCCTCTCCGCTGGGCGCTGCTACCAGCCGGGGACTACGACCCCCGGCCACTTCGTGTCGATGAGCTTGCGCACCTCGGCCGAGTGGTAGGCGGCGACGAGCTTCTTCACCCAGGGCTTGTCCTTGTCCGCCTGCCGCACCACGAGGAGGTTCACGTACGGTGAGTCCTTCGACTCGCGGGCGATGGCGTCCTTGGCCGGGTCGAGCTTCCCCTGGATCGCGTAGTTCGTGTTGATGATGGCGGCGGACACGTCGGGGAGGAAGTTGGGGAGCTGGGCGGCGTCCGCCTCCACGATCTTCACGTTCTTCTTGTTCTCGACGATGTCGATCGGGGTCGGCGTGATGCCGCTCCCGGGCCGGAGCTTCAAGACCCCGTTCGCCTGCAGGAGGAGGAGCGCCCGGCCTCCGTTCGACGGGTCGTTGGGGATGGCGATCTTGCCGCCCTGGGGGAGCTCGGCGAGCGACTTGATCTTGCGGGAGTACACGCCCATCGGGAAGACCACGCTCTTCGCCACGCCGACGAGCTTGTAGCCGCGAGCCTTGACCTGCTCGTCGAGGTACGGCTGGTGCTGGAACGAGTTGGCGTCCAGATCGCCCTGGTCGAGCGCCGGGTTCTGCTGGGCGTAGTCGGAGAGCTCGATGACCTTCACGTCGATGCCGTCCTTCGCGACGAGGGTCTTCACGAGCTCGGCGATCTCGGCGTGGGGCCCGTTCTCGACGCCGAGCTTGATGACCTGCCCGGCCGCCGCCGGGCGGGCGACGAGCCCGCAGAGCGCGAGCGTGGCGGCGACGAGGATGCGGATGTTGCGCTTCATTCTGATGTCTCCTGCGCGCGCACTCGGAGGAGCGCGACGGGTGGCCCTGTTCCTAAATGACGGACGGCTGTCCAGTCAAGCGGATCCACCCAGGGGCGGGCGCGGCAGGGCTCAGACGCATGCCCGGGGCTCGCGCTACGCCCGGCGGAGCACGACGAGCGCGACCACGCCCGCCACGAGCCCCCAGAAGGCCGAGCCGATCCCGAACAGCGACACGCCGGACGCGGTGACGAGGAAGGTGAGGAGAGCCGGCTCCCGGCCGGACTCGTCGCGCACCGCCGCGGCCAGGCCGGCGCCGATGGTGTTCACGAGCGCGAGCCCGGCCACCGCCATCACGAGCTCCTTCGGGAACGCCGCGAACACCGCGCCCACGGTGGCGCCGAAGAGGCCGGTGAGCAGGTAGAACCCGCCGGCGGCCACCGCGGCCACGTAGCGTCGGTCCTTGTCCGGGTGGGCCTCGTGGCCCATGCAGAGCGCCGCGGTGATGGCCGCGAGGTTGAAGGTGTAGCCGCCGAACGGCGCGAGGAGGACGGTGGTCGCGCCCGTCCAGCCGATGAGCGGCGACACCGGCGTCTCGCCGTACCCCGACGCGCGCATCACGGCGACGCCCGTCACGTTCTGCGAGGCCATGGTGACGACGAAGAGCGGGACGGCCACGCCGACGAGCGCGCTCGCGCTGAAGGTCGGCGCCGTGAAGACCGGCCGCGTGAGCTCGAGGTGCACGCCCGAGAGCGCGAGCAGCCCCTCGATCCCGGCGACGGCGACGCCCACCGCGAGCACGCCGACCACCGCGTAGCGGGGCCACAGCCGGCGGCCGACGAGGTAGGCCACGACCATCGCCAGCGCGAGGGCGAGCTGCGTCCGCATCGCGACGAAGGTGTCCATCCCGAAGCGGAGCAGGACCCCGGCCAGCATCCCCGCGGCGATCGGCATCGGGATGCGCGACATGCCGCGCTCGAACCAGCCGGTGACGCCGAACAGGAGCAGGAGCGCGCCGCAGACGAGGAAGGCGCCGATCGCGGCCGACATGGGCAGCCCGGCCGCGCTGGTCGCGAGGAGCGCCGCGCCGGGGGTGGACCACGCCGTGACCACCGGCACGCGGTAGCGCAGCGACAGGCCGATGCACGTGATCCCCATGCCGAGCCCGAGCGCCCACATCCAGGAGGCGATCTCGGCGGGACCGGCGCCGCACGCCCGGGCCGCCTGGAAGACGATCACGGCCGAGCTCGTGTAGCCGACGAGGACCGTGACGAAGCCCGCCACGACGGCGGACGCCGAGAGATCGCGGAGGAGGCGCATGGGCCGGCAATGTAGCCCAGCGGGGCCCCGCTCAGCTCAGGCGTGCGCCTCGCCGAGGTAGGCGTGCCGCACGCGATCGTCCTTCAGGAGCTCCTTGCCGGGCCCGTGGAACGTGATGCGACCCGTCTCGAGGACGTAGCCGTAGTCGGCGATCTCCAGCGCCGCCTTCGCGTTCTGCTCGACGAGCAGGACCGTGACCCCCTCCGCGTTGATGGCCTTCACGATGTCGAAGATCATCTTCACGATCAGCGGAGCGAGGCCGAGCGACGGCTCGTCCATCATGAGGAGCCGGGGCCGGGTCATGAGCGCCCGCCCGACCGCGAGCATCTGCTGCTCGCCGCCCGAGAGCGTGCCCGCCTTCTGGCTCACGCGCTCCTTCAGGCGCGGGAACAGCCCGAAGACCTTCTCCCGATCGGCGGCGATGCCGGGCTTGTCGGAGCGGGAGTACGCGCCGAGGGTCAGGTTCTCGTCCACCGTCAGGTTGGGGAAGACGTGGCGACCCTCGGGGACGAGGCACACGCCGCGGGACACGATGTCCTTCGTCGGGAGGCCGGTGAGCACCTCGCCGTTCCAGGTGACGGTCCCGCGCGACGGCTTCACGAGGCCGACGATGGACTTGAGGGTGGTGCTCTTGCCCGCGCCGTTCGCGCCGATGAGGCTCACGATGGCGCCGTCGGGCACGTCGAGCTCGATGCCCTGGAGCGCGTGGATGCCGCCGTAGTGCGCGGAGAGCTGCTCGACCTTCAGCATCACTGGGCTCCCAGGTACGCTTCGATGACCTTGGGGTCGTTCTGGATCGCGGCCGGATCGCCCTGGGCGATGGTCTGGCCGTACTCGAGCACGTAGATCCGGTGGCAGACCCCCATCACCACCTGCATGTGGTGCTCGATGAGGAGGATGGTCAGGCCGAACTGGTCGCGGATCCGCCGGATGAAGTGCATGAGCTCGAGGGACTCGTGCGGGTTCATGCCCGCCGCCGGCTCGTCGAGGAGGAGCATCGACGGGCGCGTGGCCAGGGCGCGCACGATCTCGAGGCGCCGCTGCTTCCCGTAGGGGAGGCTCGTCGCGAGCTCGTCCGCGTTCGACTCGAGCCCCACCTCGCGCAGGAGGTCCATCGCGAACGCGCGGGCCTCGGCGTCCCGGCGACGATAGCCCGGCAGGTGGAGGGTCGCCTCGAAGAGGTTCGGGTGGAGCCGCAGGTGGCAGCCGACGAGCACGTTCTCGAGGACCGACATCTCCTTGAAGAGCCGGATGTTCTGGAACGTCCTCGCGATGCCGCGCCTCGCGATCTGGTGGCGCGCCATGCCGGTGATGTCCTCGCCGGCGAAGAGCACCCTCCCCTCCGTCGGCGTGTTCATCCCGGTGATCACGTTGAAGGCGGTGGTCTTCCCGGCGCCGTTCGGCCCGATGAGGCCGACGATCTCGTCCTTCTCGATGCGGACGTCGAGGCGGGACACGGCGGTCAGCCCGCCGAAGCGCATGGTGACGCGCTCGGTGCTAAGCAACGCCATGCGTCCCTCCGTCCGTGCCGGCCGGCCCGCCCTTCCGCCACGGCAGCCTCGCCCTGGACAGCATCTCCCACGAGAACTCGCGGCTGCCCATGAGCCCGCGCTGCCGGAAGAGCACGACGGCCATGAGCAGCGCCGAGAACACCACCATGCGCAGCCCGGGGCGTGCCTCGAGCTGGAAGACGCCCAGGTCGAGCGGGCCGTCCAGGAAGCGGAGCGCCTCCATGAGGATCGTCACGCCGATGGACGCGATCACCGAGCCCGTGATCGAGGCCATGCCGCCCAGCACGACCACGAGGAGGATGTTGAACGTCAGCATGAACGTGAACATCTTCGGGTCGATGGTCGTGAGCAGGTGGCCGAGCAGCGCGCCGCCGACCCCGGCCATGAAGCTCGAGACGGTGAAGCTCACCACCTTCGTGCGGAACACGTTCACGCCCATGGCGCCGGCGGCGATCTCGTCGTCGCGCACCGCCTTGAGCGCCCGCCCGTAGGCGGAGCGCGTGAGGAGGACCATGAACGCGACCGACAGCGCGGCGCACCCCCAGACCTCCCAGGTCCCGGCGAACTTGGGCAGCCCCTTGAGCCCCAGGGCGCCGTTGGTGATCGACTGCGCGTTCGTGAGGACGACGCGGATGATCTCGGCGAAGCCGAGCGTGGCGATGGCGAGGTAGTCGTCCCTGAGCCGCAGGGCGGGCGCCGCGATGACGAAGCCGAGCGCCGCCGCGACGAGCCCCGCGACCACCAGCGCGGGGATGAACGGGATGGTGACGTGCGCGAGCCAGGGCGCGATGGGCTCGAGGAAGAAGTTCATCTCCTTCTGCTCGGGCGTCATCGTGAGCAGCGCGCAGGTGTACGCGCCCACCGCCATGAACCCGGCGTGGCCCAGCGAGAAGAGGCCGGTGAACCCGTTCACGAGGTTCAAGGAGAGCGCCAGCACGATGTAGATGGCGCACAGGTCGAGGACGCGCAGCGAGAAGGCGTCGAGCGTCGCGTCGGCGACGCCCAGGAGCACGGCGAAGGCGACGGCCGCCGCGAGCGAGTAGAGGTGCGTGCGCTTCGGCTTCATGGCGTCACACCTTCTCGACGTGGCGCCCGCCGAGGAGGCCGGAGGGCTTCACGAGGAGGACGACGATGAGGAGCACGAACGCGAACGCGTCACGGTAGCCGGTGAGGGTCGGCAGGAACGCGAGGGTGAGGAGCTCGATCCCGCCCAGCAGGAAGCCGCCCAGGACCGCCCCCCAGATGCTGCCGATCCCGCCGATGACCGCGGCGATGAAGCACTTGAGGCCCGGCATCGTGCCCATGAGCGGGTTGAGCTGCGGGTACTTGTAGGACCACATGATGCCGCCGACCGCGGCGAGCAGCGAGCCGGCGCCGAAGGTGAAGGAGATGATGCGGTTCACGTCGATCGCCTGGAGGCGCGCGGCGTCGAGATCGGTCGAGACGGCGCGCATCGCCATCCCGGTCTTCGTCCGGTGCACCACCCAGAGGAGGATCGCGAGCACGGCGAAGGTGAGGACCGGGATGACGACGCTCACCGACATGACGGAGACGCCGCCCAGGCCGAGCCTGACGTTCATGACGTCGGGGACCTGGACGCCCTTCGGGCGGCCGCCGAACACCACGATGCCGACGTTCTCGATGAGGAACGAGGCGCCGATGGCGCTGATCATCACCGAGATGCGCGGCGAGTCGCGCAGCGGGCGGTAGGCGACGCGCTCGAGCACCACCCCGAACAGCGCCGTCACCAGGATGGCGAGGAGGAAGGCCGCCCACCACGGCAGGAGGAACGTCGCGACGGCGTAGAACGCCAGGTAGGCGCCCAGCATGAAGACGTCGCCGTGGGCGAAGTTGATGAGCCGGAGGATGCCGTACACCATCGTGTAGCCGATGGCGATGAGGGCGTAGAGGCTGCCCAGGGACAGGGCATTCGCCAGGTGCTGCAGGAAGAGCGCGAGTGTCATGACGCCTCTGGGCCTCGCCAGGCGGCGCGGGGGGCCCGCTGGCCCCCCGGCCGCACGGTGACTCCTGGCCCTACGGCTGAACCGTGGTCAGGTAGGTGAACTTCCCGCCCTTGACGACCTTGATGACCGCGCTCTTCGTGGCGTCGCGGTTCTGGTCGAACGTGATGTGGCCGGCCGCGCCGGGGAAGCGCTGCGTGGCGGCGAGCGCGTCGCGGACCTTCGGGCCGTCGAGGCTGCCCGCCTTCTCGATGGCCGCGCGCACCACGAGGTAGCCGTCGAAGCCGAGTGCGGTCACCGCGGCCGGCTCCTTGTTGTACTGCTTGCGGTACGCATCGAGGAAGGTCTTGCTCGTCTCGGTGATGGGCACCTCGGTCGCGAAGAAGGTCGAGAACACCGCGCCCTCCACCGCCTGCTTGCCCACGTCCATGAACTCGGGGGTCTCCCAGGTGTCGCCGCCGAGGAACGGAGCGGTGATGCCGAGCTCGCGCGCCTGCTTGATGAGGAGCGCGCTCTCCGTGTAGTTGCCCGGCGCGAAGATCACGTCGGGGTTCATGGACTTCGCGGTGGTGAGCTGGGCCGTGAAGTCCTGGTCGTTCGTGTTGTAGTTGAGCTCGGAGAGGATGGCGCCCTCGTCGCCGGTGAGCTTCTTGAAGCTGTCGGAGAAGAACCGGGCGAGGCCCACCGAGTAGTCGTTCGAGACCTCGCGGATGATGACCGCCTTCTTGGCCTTGAGCTCCTTGAAGGCGTAGTTCGCCATCACCGTGCCCTGGAACGGGTCGATGAAGCAGACGCGGAAGTAGTACTCGTTGCCCTTCGTCACGAGCGGGTTCGTCGCGGAGAGGGCGACGGCCGGGACCTTCTTGTCCTTCACGATCGGGCCGGCGGCCATGGACAGCGAGGATCCCCAGGAGCCGAGGACGGCGGCGACCTTGTCCTGATCGACCAGCCGCTGGGCGGCGTTGGCCGCCTCGACCTTGTCGGACTTGTTGTCCGAGATGACGAGCTCGATCTTGAGCTCCTTGTCGCCGACCTTCACCGTCGGGAACATCTCGTTGGCGAGCTTGATCCCCTCGACCTCCATCGCGCCGCCAGCGGCGTTCGCGCCGGTCATCGGCTCGAAGACGCCGATCTTCACGGTGGTCGGCGCGGAGGACTTCTTCTGGCAGGCGCCGAGCGAGACGAGCGCGACGGCGCCGAGGACGAGACCGAAGCTGCGCATGTGTAGCCTCCTGACGAGATCGAGACGCCGCTGCTCGGGTCTCGGTTGGGTACCAACGAGATGAGAGGGCCCCGCAGGGTTGCACGCCGGCTTTTGGCGGGCAAGCGCGCGAGGAGGCGCGTCAGTTGACGTAGTACTTCACCGACAAGTCGAGGCGCAGATCCTCGCCCCGCTCGCCGGCGAGCGTCCTCCGCTGAGCCCAGATGCCCTCCACGCCGAGGTCCACGCCCTTCACCGGCGTGAAGATCGGGCCGACGTGCGCCTGCTGCACGAAGCGGTTCACGCCGTAGCGGCCGGAGTCGAGGCCAGTCGCCCTCGCCACGTCCGCGTAGTCGCCGCCGAGGTTGCGCGTCGCCCCGTAGACGAAGTTCATGCGCACCCAGCCGGCGGGCTTGAGCTGGTAGCCGGCGACGACGCCCACGGCGCGCTCGGTCCGGATCTCGCCGGCCGCGCCGTCGTAGAGGGCGCCCTCGATGTAGTTCAGGTAGCGGCCGATGCCGTCGCCGCCCGTGACCTGCAGCGCGAGCCAGTCGGCGCCGCCGCGCAGCTTGAACGACGCGCTCGCCGCGGCGCCCCAGCCCCGCGCCGACGCCTTCGTGCCGTCCCCGTCGTCGAAGCGGAGCTCCTGCGTCATCGCGCGGGCGCCGAGCGCGCCCCACTGGAACCCCCTGTCCCAGCGGGCCACCACGTCGGGCACGCGCGAGAGGCTCGTGGGGATGGGGAGGCCGTAGTCGGGGTTCGGGGCGTCGGCCGGGCCGGCGCGGGAGTCGAGCACGTAGCTCGAGGAGTTCTCGAGCGCGACGGTGAAGCCCCCGGCCGACTGCGTCGCGTAGGTGTAGCGGATGACGGGCTGGCGGATGAACGTCGCGCCGGTCGGGCCGTTGAAGTCCACGGTCTCCGGGTAGTTGTCCACGTCCATGAAGGTGGACCACGTCTGGCCGACGAGGAGGCCGCCGAACACGCCGTACAGGTGGCGGACGCGGAAGCCGTAGCTGCTCGTGGACTGCTGGCTGAACACGTTGTCGGCCGTGCCGTACTGGGCGGTGTTGCCGGTGCGCGGCTCGTTGTTGAAGTCGCCCTCGATCTTGACGCCGAGGACGCCGTAGCGGGTCGGCGTGGCCGCGTCGATCCCGAGCCGCGAGGTGCGCGCGGTGAGGTAGTCGCGGTTGGTGCGCCGGCCTCCGGCCGTCCCGTCGAGCGGCAGGTAGGGCGCGAAGGTCGCATAGTCGATGTCGGAGTTGTCCGGGCCGAACGCGTGCACCCAGTTCAGCTCGGCGAACCCGTACAGCCGGAGCGAGAGCTCCGTGCCCGGGACCCGGAACGAGCCGGGCACGTCGCCGGCCACCACCGCGTCCTTCTGCTGGATCTCGACCACGTCCACGCGCTCCGCGAGCGCGGCCACCGCCTCCGCCGCCGGGGCCGGCGGCGGCGTGTAGGACGCCGGGATGGGCGCGGCCGCCTTCGCCTTCAGCGCCTCGAGCTCCTCCGCGAGCCGCTTCACCTCGGCCCGCAGGGCCTCGATCTCGCCCTTCTCCGGCGGGGCCTTCGCCGGCTCCTCGGCGCGGGCGCCCCCGCCGAGCAGCAGGGCCGCGAGGGAGAGGACGGCGATCGCCTTCTTCGTGCTCATCCGTGGACTCCGTGACTTCGTGGCTGGACTCCCGTCCTCGAGCGAGCGCTCCGGCGGGCGGGCGTGACTCTCAGTGCGTGATCTGACCCAGGAACGCCCGGATCCGGTCGTTGCGCTGGCGCTCGAAGAACTCGTCCACCGGCGCGTCCTGCAGCAGCTCGCCGTGGTCGAAGAAGAGGATGCGGTCCCCGACCTCGCGCGCGAACCGCATCTCGTGCGTGACGACGATCATCGTCATGCCCGAGCGCGCCAGGTCCTTCATCACGTCGAGGACCTCGTTGATCATCTCCGGGTCGAGCGCGCTCGTGGGCTCGTCGAAGAGCAGCACCTTCGGGTTCATCGCCAGCGCGCGGGCGATGGCGACGCGCTGCTGCTGGCCGCCGGAGAGCTGGAACGGGTGCTTGCGGACGTGGTCGGCGAGCCCGACGCGGGTGAGCAGCTCCAGCGCGGCGCGGATCGCCTCGCCGCGCGGCGCGCCGCGCACCCGGCGGGGCGCGAGCGCCACGTTCTCGAGCGCGGTGAGGTGCGGGAAGAGGTTGAACTGCTGGAACACCATGCCCACCTCGCGGCGGATGGCGTCGAGGTTCCGCACGCTGTCGTCGAGCTCGATCCCGTCCACCACGATGCGCCCGGAGTCGTGCTTCTCGAGGCGGTTCAGGGTGCGGAGGAACGTGGACTTGCCGGAGCCGGAGGCGCCGATGATGACGGCCACCTCGCCCTCGTAGAAGCGCGTCGTCACGTCGCGCAGCACGTGCGCCGCGCCGAAGTGCTTGTTCACGCCCTCGGCCACGATGAGCGGCGGCCGCTCGGCGGTGGGCGAGGGGGCGGGGTGGACGAGCGACATGGGGGGCGTCCTCTCGCTCATCGGCGCTGCTCGACGTCGAGGCGCTGCTCGATCGCCCCGGAGATGCGGGTGAGCACGGTGGTGAGGACGAGGTAGATCGTCGCGGTCGTGGCGAGCGTCGGCACGGGCTCGAACGTGGCGGCCTGGAGCCGGTTGCCGACGTTGGAGAGCTCCACCACCCCGATCACGTAGGCGAGCGACGAGTCCTTGAGGAGCGCCACCACGTTGTTGACGAGCGGCGGGAGCGCGATCTTGAACGCCTGCGGGAAGACGACGTCGCGGAAGGTCTGCACGGGCGACAGGCCGAGCGCGCGGGCGGCCTCGGTCTGGCCCTTCGGCACCGCGACGATGCCGGCGCGGATCGCCTCCGCGTTGTAGGCGCCGACGTTCACCGCGAGCGCCACCACCGCCGAGCTGAAGTCGGAGAGCTGGAGGCCCGGGACGATCGCCGGCAGCGCGAAGTACACGAACAGCACCTGCACGAGGAGCGGCGTGCCCCGCACGGCCCAGACGTACAGGTCGGCCGCCCAGCGGATCGGCGGGAACGGCGCGAGCTTCGCCACGGCGCTGAGGACGCCGATGGCGATCCCGCTGAGGCCGGAGGCGAGCGTCAGCCAGACCGTGACGCGCGTGCCGCTCGCGAACTCCTCGGCGACCGGCCCGATGGGATCGGGCAGCCACGAGAGCGGCTTCGCGACGCCCCACATGAAGAGCACGAGCAGCGCCGCCGAGGCGGCGATGGTCGCGGTGCTCCGCTGCTGGCGGGTCCAGCGCGCGGGCCAGACGCCGAGGGCGACGTTCATGGGACCAGCTCGAGGGCGGCGCCGCGGAGGCGTGGGCTCACCGGCAGCGGACGTCCTCGTTCAGGTACTTCTTGGAGATCTTCTCATACGTCCCGTCGGCCATGATCTCCGCGAGCGCCTTGTTCAGCGCCTGCTGGAGCGAGCTGTTGCCCTTCTTCACGGCCATGGCGATCCGCTCCACGAACACGAAGTCGCCGATCTTGAGCCCCGCGCCGCCGTTCGACTCGACGGCCGCCTTGGCCACGAAGCGATCGGTCACCCAGGCGTCCACCCGGCCCGCCGCCAGCGCCGAGCGGGCGTCGGTGTCCTTGGGGAAGTTCTTCACTTCCTTGATGCCCGGGATCTTCTGGACGTGCGCGAGGTACGTCGTCCCGGTCTGCACCGCGACGACCTTGCCGGCCAGGTCCTTCACGGTGCGGATGGCGGGGTCCTTCGCGACGATCACGCCGCCCGAGCAGTAGTGCGGATCGGTGAACGTCACGGCCTTCGAGCGCTCCTCGGAGACGCCGAAGGAGGCGATCACCATGTCCCAGCGATCCTGGCGGAGCCCGGCGAGCAGCGCGTCGAACGACAGGGCCCGCCACTCGATCCCGACGCCCATCTTCTTCGCGACGGCGTCCGCGACGTCGATCTCGAAGCCGGTGAGGGTCGGGCCGCGGAAGAAGTTGAAGGGAGGGAACGCGCCCTCCGAGGCCACGACCATGGTCCCCGACGCCTTGATCTCCTCGAAGGTGCGGGCCTGCGCCGGCAGCGCGGCGAGGGTCAGCGTGAGGGCCAGGAGCTTCGTGAGGGTCTTCATCGCGCGATTCCCAGGTGTCCGAGGAGCGCGGACCCGCCGCGCCGGATGCACACGAGGCCGCCGGGGGCAAGCGTGAACGGCCCCTGGTGCTCGGCGGGGGGTGGTAGCCCGCGCGGGGCGCGATTGTCAATCGGTCGCCGGAACGAGTCGTCGTGGCACGGCCCATCGAGCGGGCGAGGCCTCTCTCGCCGCCCGCGGCGCGCTACCGGAGCCCGCGGATCAGGCCACGCGCGCGGGCAGCAGCTCGTCCGCCGCCCGGGCCGAGTCGCCGGTCGTACTTCTCCGGGATGGAGTGGTGCCTGCCGGTCCTAGGCCCGGTCGTACTTCGAGATGGACTCCTGCTCCGCCGCGGCGCCCGCGACCCACTTCACGACGGCGGGGTGACGCCAGACCGCGTCGGCGTACGCGGCCTCCGGGCCGTCCAGCGCGACGCCGTAGGTGCGAAACCGGCCGACCACCGGGGCGAACATGGCGTCGGCGATGCCGAACCGGCCGAACAGGTACTCGCCGTCGCGCGGGACGGAGCGGAGCTCCCGCCAGATCTCGCGGATGCGGGTGACGTCGGCGAGCACCTCCGGCGCCAGCGGGCCGACCGTCCGGCGGAGCCGCACGTTCATCGGCAGGGTCGAGCGCAGGGCCTGGAAGCCCGAGTGCATCTCCGCCGACACGGCCCGGGCCACCGCCCGCGCGCCGCGGTCCGCGGGCCAGAGCCCCGCCGCAGGGAACCTCTCCGCGAGGTGCTCGCAGATGGCGAGCGAGTCCCAGACGACGAGCCCCTCGTCGCGGAGGACCGGCACGCGGCCGGCGGGCGAGAACTCGCGGATCCGCCGCGCGGTGTCCGGCCGGTCGAGCGGGACCCGGAGCTCCCGGTACGGCGCCCCCGTCAGCTCGAGCGCGAGCCAGGCCCGCATCGACCACGACGAGTAGTTCTTGTTTCCGATGACGATCTCGAGCACGCGCCTCACCCTCGCTGAACGGAGGCCGGGAGGATAGCCGCGGGGCGGGCAGCGGTCACCTCGCGCCGCGGCTCGGACACGAAGAGGCGCGAGGGCGCGAGCGCGAAGGCCACGACGCGCCCGCGGCCCGGCAGCCGCAGCTCCTCGCCGGCCGAGAGGACGTGGTCCTCGGGATCGCCCGACTGCGTGACGTGGAGGAGCCCGGCCTCCGCGCGGAGGACCACCCCGCGGCGGCCCGGCTGCACCCGCGTCGTCGCCTCCGCCGGGAGAACCCGGCTGCCCGTACCCCGATCGCTCCACCCGAACGGCCAAGCTCCGAACATGACGCCTTCCTCGCTTCCGGCGACGGCTTCCCCGCCGCCCTCGAGCCAGATCTTGCCCGCTCCGCCCGCCGGCGTATCTGCACGTTTGTGCACTCCGGGCGTGCACGGATGCACGGTCTCGGACAAGATGAGGCGCATGTTCGCCTGGGACGACCTCCGCATCTTCCTCGCCGTCCACCGTGCCCGCAGCCACGCCGGCGCCGCGCGCGCGCTGCACACCGCCTCCACCACCGTCGGCCGGCGCCTGGCCGCGCTGGAGGCCGCCGTCGGGGCGCGTCTCTTCACCCGCACGCCGGAGGGCCTCGCGCCGAGCGCGGCCGCGCAGCGGCTCCTGCCGCACGCGGAGCGCGTGGAGGCGGAGCTGCTCGAGGCCGAGCGCGCCCTCTCGGGCGCCGACTCGCGCCCGACGGGCTCCGTGCGCGTCACGACCGGCGACGGCTTCGCCTCCTTCGTCCTCGCGCCCGCCCTGCCCGCGTTCCTCGAGGCCCACCCCGGCCTCACGCTGGAGATCCGCGCCGACGTCCGCGCCCTGGATCTCACCCGCGGCGAGGCCGACGTCGCGGTCCGCCTCTTCCGCCCGCGGGAGCGATCGCTCGTGGCGCGCCGCCTCGGCCTCGAGCGCTACGCGTTCTTCGCCGCGCCCGCCTACCTCGCCCGCCGCGGCACGCCGCGCCACCCGCGCGACCTCGCGCGGCACGACCTCATCCTCTACGACCAGGACTTCGACCGGATGCGCACGCAGTCCTGGGTGCGCCAGACCGCGGCCGGAGCGCGCGTCGCCGTCCGCGCCAGCACGACCACGACGATGCACGCCGCGTGCGCCGCCGGCGCGGGCATCGCGCTCCTCACGGTGAGCACGGTGCGCGACGACCCGGCGTTCGCGGCGGTGCTGCCCTCCCTCCGGCCGCCGCCGAACGAGATCTGGGCGGTGACGCACCCCGAGCTGCGGGCGACCGCGCGCGTGGCCACGGTCCTGCGCTGGCTCGAGGCGCTCGTCCTGGCGAGCGAGGGGCCCGCGGGGGCGGCGGACGCGCCCGGCCTCAGCGCCGGGCCGTGGCCAGCCGCACGCCGAACCCGATGAGCAGGAGGCCGGTGGCGCTCTCCAGCGCGCGGTTCACCTTGGGGTCGGCGAGCACGCCACGGATCCGCGCGACGAACAGGGTGACGAGCGACAGCCAGATGACGCCTTCGGTGAAGTGGATGCCGGCGAGGAGGATCGACTTCGCCAGCACCGGGTCGCCGGGGCCGATGAACTGCGGCAGGAAGGCGAGGTAGAAGATCGCGACCTTGGGGTTCAGGACGTTGTTCAGCATCCCCTCCACGAAGGCGCGATGAGCGCCGATCGGCTCCGCGGCCTGCGCGATGACGGCGCCGCTGCGCGCCGCGCTCCAGATCGCCTGGAGGCCCAGGAAGACGAGGTAGGCGGCGCCGGCGAGCTTCACGATCTCGAAGGCCCTCGCCGAGCGCACGAGGATCACCGAGAGCCCGAGCGCGGACAGCGTGGCGTGGACGAAGAGGCCGGCGCAGACGCCGAGGACCGTGAGCATGCCGGCGCGGCGCCCGCGGACGAGCGCGCTGCGGACGACGAGCATGGTGTCGGCCCCCGGCGTGAGGGTGATGAGCGCGGCGATGCCGGTGAACGCGAGGACGCGGGCGTCGAGCATCCACCTGCCATACACCCGCGGCCTCGAACGGGGAAACACCTGGGGCGCGCGGGCCCTCCGCGCCGGCTACACTCTCCACGCGTCCCTTTCCGAGGAGGTCGCTCATGGCCGGCGTACCCGGCGTACGGATGTCCGCCCAGATCGAGGGCCTCACCTGCCTGCTCACCCACGGCCCCTCCGGCACCACCCTCACCACCGTGCCGCCCAGGGACAACGGCGGCACCGGGCAGAGCTTCTCGCCGACCGACCTCGTGGGAGCGGCGCTCGCCTCGTGCGCGCTCAGCACGATGGCGCTCGTGGCCCAGCGCGAGGGGCTGGCGTGGGGCGACGCCCGCGCTGAGGTGGAGAAGCGCATGACGCCGCCGCCGCGCCGCATCGGCGAGCTGGTGCTCGTCATCGACATGCCGCGCGAGGCGCGCCCCGAGGAGCGGGCGCGCCTCGAGGAGATCGCGCGCACGTGCCCGGTGGCGCGGAGCCTCCACCCGGACGTGAAGGTGCCGATGGAGTTCCGGTACCCGGCGCTCGATCCCGCGAGGTGAGGCGAGCCCGACCTCGCTCGCGAGCGCCGAGCGCGAAGGGCCGGCGCGCCGCGCGGAGGGCGCGACGAGCCGGCCCCGAGCGGCCGCGACGGCGAACGGTGTCAGTACCCGACGACCCCGTACGGCGTCAGCAGCCCCGAACTGGCGTCCACCTCGAAGAGGACGAAGCGCCTCGCGCCGTCGCTGGAGAAGAACGCGAACCGCCCGTGCGCCAGGAAGCCCTTGCCGCCCACGCCGACGCGCGGAAACGCGATCGTCTCCTGCCTGGCGAGGAAGTCGTCGCCGAACACCCGGAGCTCCGCGTCGGCGGCCGGCTGCGGAGGGTAGGTCGAGCCGTCGGCCGGGATCGCAAGCACCTGGCGCGCCGCGAGCGAGTGATCCACCCAGCGCACGCGCGAGGTCGCCTCCAGGGCGCCGGCGTAGGTCATGTCCGCGCCCGACGCCGAGCCGGCCGTGGTGTTCGAGTGGAAGGTGTTGCCGCAGGCGGTGAAGATCTGCAGCCCGTCCTCCGAGATCCAGAGGTCCCCGCACATGGCGTAGTCGCCGTGGTACGGCGAGTCGTACAGGTACTTCGCCGTGCCGGCCGTGATGTCGTACTTCTCGAGGTCCAAGGGTGAGCCGGTGGTGCCTTCGCCGTAGATGGCCGCGCCGCCGGGATGCAGCTTCGCCTTGGTCCGCTCGTAGATGGCCCAGCTCGAGCTCAGCGTCTCGACGCCGGTCGAGACGTTCAGGCAGTGGATCTCCACCCACTGATCGATGCGGGGGAACGCGTACGCGAAGCCGTTCCCCGCCAGCACCACGTCGAAGACGTCGGCGGTGGTCGCGATGACCCTCTCCACGGTGACCGGCGCGGGCGAGAGCCGCACGTACGACACGTAGCCGTTGTGGCCGACGGCGGCGTGGAGCCCGTCCGGCGAAACGCTCACGGCGGTCGGCGCGAGCGAGAGGACCACGGACTGCTCGGTCCCCGCGACGGGATCGGCGACGTAGAGGCGATTGGGCGAGGTCCCCACCGTCACCACGCGGTCGAGCGGCCGCGAGTACTCGGCGTCCACCACCGAGTGGCCCAGCAGCCAGACCTTCCTGTGCACCGTGACCTGGACGACGTCGGCGGCCACGCTCACGAGCGAGCCGTCGCTCACGAGGAGCGAGAAGGCGTAGACGCCCTCGGCGTCGAAGGTCACCGTCGGGCTGCACGCGGCCGCGTCGGAGAGCGCCGCGCCGCTGCCGGTCGGGCGGGCGGTTAGGGTCCAGGCGCAGGTGAGCGGGTCGCCGTCCGGGTCGGTCGAGGCGCTCGCCGAGAGGGCCAGCGTGGCGCCGTCGTTCGACTCCAGATCCGGGCCGGCGTTTGCCACCGGCGCGTGGTTGCGCACGGTGAGGGTCACGTCGTCCGCCGAGGAGAGCGCGCCGTCGCTCACCGTCAGCCGGACCACGTACGTGCCGAAGACGTCGGGGGTGATCGAGGCGGCGGCGGTGGCCACGCCGGACAGGGCCGCCGCGCTGCCGATGGGGCGCGACACCAGGGTCCATGCGTAGCTGATGGGATCGCCATCGGGATCGTGGCTCGCCGCGCCCGAGATCGAGAGCGCGACGCCGCGACTGCCCTCGCGGTCCGCGCCGGCGCTGGCGACCGGCGGCTGGTTCTCGCAGGTGATGGTCACCTCGTCGTTCACGGGCGGGTTCAGGCCGTCGGAGACCTGAAGGCGCACGACGTAGAGGCCCGGGACGTCCGCGGTGAACCGCGTGACCTCCGAGGTGGGGTCCTGCAGGATCGCGGTGCTCCCCGCCGGCCTCGAGACCATCGACCAGAGGTGCGTGAGGGGGAAGGCCTCGGGGTCCACGCTCGCCGAGCCGTCCAGCGTGACGACGGCGTTCTTGCCGACCGAGCGATCGAACCCGGCCTGCGCGATCGGCGGGCGATTGCCCGGGATCCCCGGGGCTGGCTTGTCGCTGCTGCTGCAGGCGACGAGAGCGCAGAGCGCGAGCGCGGCGGCGCCGCGGCAGGTGACGTTCATGTTCCCTCCCTGGAGCACCGCAGCTCGCGCGTCGGGCCTTCCGCGCACCGACGGTTGCTTTTCGACCGGGCGTGCATCGTAGCCGAGCCGGATCGGTCCCGGCGAGCAAGCGGCTCCGCGCCCACCGCGGCGCACGTCACCCCACCCCGCCTTCCGCCGGCCGCGTGGCCGCCGGCGACGCGGGTGCGTCAGCGCTCCCGGCGCGCCGCCGGAGCCTGCGTCCGCTCGATGACGGCGGCGGTGTCCATCGCGATCATGAGCTCCTCGTTCGTCTGGACCACCGCCGCCATCGGGCGCGTGGTCCGGGTCACCCGGCCGCACAGCGCCTTTCCGTGGGTGGCGTTCGCGTCCGGATCGAGCACGAGCCCGGTGAAGCCGAGCAGCTCCACGACCTTGGCGCGCACGTGGGCCGCGTTCTCGCCGATGCCGCCGGTGAAGACGAGCGCGTCGAGCCGCCCGAGCGCGACGGTCATGCCCGCCGCGGCCTTCGCGACGGAGTGGCAGAACTTGTCGATCGCGAGCGCGGCGCGCTCGTGCCCGCCCTCCGCGGCGCGCTGCAAGGTCAGCATGTCGGCGCTGAGCCCCGAGAGGCCGAGCAGGCCGGAGCTCTTGTTCAGCTCGTCCATCACGTGATCGGCGTCGCACCCGAGCGACGTCTTCATGTGCGCGATGATCGAGGGGTCGATGGAGCCGCTGCGCGTGTCCATGACCACGCCGTCGAGCGGCGTGAGGCCCATCGTCGTGTCCAGGCTCTTGCCGTTGCGGACCGCCGCGAGCGAGCAGCCGTTGCCGAGGTGCGCCGTGACGATCGCGTGGTCCTCCGGATCGAGACCGAGCTGCGTCACCGCCCGCAGCGACACGTAGTGGTGGCTCGTGCCGTGGAACCCGTAGCGTCGCACCTCGTGCTGCTCGAACCACTCGTACGGGACCGCGTACAGGTACGCTCGCGGCGGCATCGTCTGGTGGAACGCGGTGTCGAAGACCGCGACCTGGGGCACCTTCGGGAAGAGCTGCTGCGCGAGGCGGATGCCGAGCAGGTTGGGCGGATTGTGGAGCGGGCCGAGGTGGACGCACTCCTCGATCTTGGCGACGACCTCCGGGGTGATGAACATCGACCCCGAGAACCTCGCCCCGCCGTGGACGACGCGGTGCCCGATGCCCAGCATCCGATCGGCGAGCCCCACCTCGCGCAGGACCTCCACCACCGCGCGCAGGGCCGCCTCGTGGTCGCCGCCGCCGTCCAGGGGCCGCGACCGCTTGCGCCCCTCGTGCTGGAGCTCGAGCGTCGCCTGTGGGGTCCCCAGGTGCTGCGCGATCCCCGAGACGTGCTCGTGACCGTTCGACGAGTGGACGACGGCGAACCTCACCGACGAGCTGCCGCAGTTCAGGACGAGGACGTTCACCGGCTCTCCATGGGCGTGGCGGGACGCCACACTCGCACCCCGGGATGCCGCTCTGCAAGCCACGCCGGGCGCTCCGCCAGACCCGCCGGGTCGGGTTCGCGGGCGCTCGCGTTCGCCGGCGTGCGTGCCATGCCTGGCGGTTATCGTAGCCATTCCCAGAATGCCTTTTCCTCATCCAGCAAACCTCGCTAAGGTGCGCCCATCGTGGGCGGATCCTCGCCCCGGGGAGAACGGTCGGCCATGAACGTCGAGGACCTGCTGATCACGTACGAGCCGGCCATCGTGGAGGAGGCCGCGCACGCGACCGAGGAGATCGCGCGCTACGGCCGCGACGGAACTCTGGCGACGCGGCGCCGCATCGAGGAGCTCTATCATCGGCTGACGGATGCCATCCGCGCGCGCGACGTCAGCGAGCTGCTCGCGTACGTGCGTCAGATCGCGCGCGAGCGGTCCGAGGCGGGCTTCGAGCTCTCGGACGTCCAGGCCGCGTTCGACGCGCTCGAGGACGCCATCTGGCACGGCGCGGTGGCCGAGCTGCCCGCTTACGACCTCCCCTTCGGACACGGCCTGGTCTGCACCGCGCTCGCGCACGGCAAGGAGACGCTGCGGCACGCCTTCGACCCGGCCGCCCCGCACGTCCCGGCGCCCTTCCCCGATCTGACGCCGCTGTACCGGGGCACGCAGTCGGTCCTCGCGCCCTGCCCCTCCGAGGAGATGGTGTTCGCGGCCTGACGGCTCGGGGAGCCTCGAGGTCGCGCAGAAGCCGCGATCGCTCCGTTCGCCGGGCCGGCTCCCCTTTCCTCAGGCCGCCCGCGCCGGCGCGAGCGAGCGGATCCACTCGGCGGTCTCGGCCACCGCAACCTCGGGGGCGGTGGGCTCCACCCCGAAGGCCTCGCGGAAGCGCCGGTCGTCGATGACGTAGGGCACCTTCCACTGGTAGGTCATCTCGGCGGCGGCTCCGAGCACGGGGCTCAGGAGGCCTGCCGCGCGCATGAGCCAGTCGGGCATCGGGCGCACCCGCCCGCGCCGGCCCAGCGCCGCGCCGATCGCCTCGACGAGGCCGCGCGTGGTGCCGGTCCACGAGAGCGGGAGGTGCCACACCTTCCCATCGGCGGACGGGTTCGCGCCCAGCACCGCGAGGCCGCGGGCCACGTCGGGCCCGTAGCTGTACCCGTGGGGCTGGTCGGGGTCGCCGCCCATCTCGATGGGCTTCCCCGCGAGGATCCGCTCGGCGAAGCGGGCGCCGAGGAGCGCCGTCGGCACGTCGGGCCCGAAGTAGTCGGAGGCGCGGCCGGTCGTGGCCCGGACCTCGCCTCGCGCGTGCGCCTCGGAGAGCTCGCGCGCCAGCATCGCCCGCAGCTCGCCCTTGTGGCTGCAGGGGCGCATGGGCGTGTCCTCGTCGAACGGCGTGCGGTCCGGGCTCCCGTACATGTACAGGCAGTCGAGCACCACGAGCCGCGCGCCGGCGCGGGCGGCGGCCTCGCGCACGCCCCGCTTCAGCGGCGGGAGCAGCTCGTCCCAGCGGTGGTACTCCGCCGGGTTGGCGCAGTCGTAGACCACCGCCGCGCCGCGGGCGGCCTCGGCGGCGGCCTCGCGGTCTGCGACGTCGGCGCGGCGCCACTCCACGCCGGGGAGCGGGTGGGCCGGCTGACCGCGTCGGACCATCCGGACGCGGAGGCCGCGGGAGAGGAGCTCCGTCGCGAGGCGGGTACCGATCTGCCCGGCGCCGAAGACGACGTGGAGCTCCGGCGGGCCGGGATCGACGGGCCGATCGGGCTTGCTGCTCTGCGCTGCATTCTCCGGGAGGGTCATGGCGTGGGGTCCTTTCGTGTCCTGACGTTCCGGGATCTGGCCCCCGCACGGGCGCATGGCAATGCGCAGTCTTGCGGGCTAGCTCTGCATCCATGCAAAGGCTCCGCTGGGACGACGCGCAGGTGCTGCTGGCGCTCCTGCAGGCCCGCTCCTTCTCCGGCGCCGGCGCGCGGCTCGGCGTGAACGCCTCCACCGCCTCGCGCCGGCTCGACGCGCTCGAGAGAGCGCTCGGCGCCCACCTGTTCGATCGGACTCCGGACGGCGTCCTCCCCACGGCGCTCGCAGAGGAGCTCGGGCCGCACGCCGAGGCCATGGAGCGGGCCGCCGCCGGCCTCGCGCTCGCCGTTCAGGGGCGAGAGGCGCTGCCCGAGGGCGAGGTCCGGCTGACCGCGCCGCCCGGGGTGGCCGAGTTCCTCGTGGCGCCCGCGCTGCCGCGGCTCCTCCGCCGTCACCCGCGCCTCCGGCTCTCCATCGACGCGAGCGTTACCTACGCGGACCTGACCCGCCGCGAGGCCGACCTGGCGCTGCGGACGACGCGCCCCGCCTCGGGGGACCTGGTGGTGAAGAAGCTCGGAGAGACGCGCGGCGGGGTGTACGGCGCCCCGGCGTACGCGTCCGAGCTGGGCGTGCTGCGCCGCCTCGACGAGGCCCGCTGGATCACCTGGGGTGACGACCTCGGCCATCTGCCGCCCGCCCAGCTGGTGGCGCAGCGGGTGCCGCAGACGTCGGTCGTGCTCAAGACCAGCCACATGGGGGCGCAGTTCGCGGCCGCCTCCGCGGGCACGGGGGTCCTCCTGTCCGATCCGCACACCGCGAAGGTCTGCGGCCTCGTGGAGATCACGCTCGCGCCGGCGCTCCGCCGCTCGCTGCCGCCGCTGCGCGGGGGCGCGCTCTGGCTCGTCGCGCACCGCGCCTTGCGCGACGTTCCGCGCATCGCGGCGCTGTGGGCGTTCCTCGAGGAGGAGGCGCGCGGGGCCGGGCTCGTCCAGGATCGCCGCGACGAGGGCACCGGCGCGTGAGCGCCGGTCGAGCGGGGCGAGCGCCGCCGCGGCGGCAGCTGCCGGCGGCGGTGGTTACTGATGACGAACGGGGGCGATCATGGACGTGGGGTTCATCGGGCTGGGTTCGATGGGGCAGCACATGGCGCGCAGCCTCCTGCGCGCGGGTCACCGCGTGACCGTCTGGAACAGGACGCCCGCTCGCGCCCAGGCCCTCGCGACCGACGGGGCGACCGTCGCGAGCACGCCGGGAGAGGCGGCGCGCGCCGGCTTCGTGCTCACGATGGTCTCCGACGACCGCGCGCTCGAGGCCGTGGTCTCCGGCCCGGACGGGCTCCTCCCCGGCCTGCCGCGCGGCGGGGTGCACGTGTCGATGAGCACGATCGGCGCGGACACGGCGGAGCGGCTGGCGCGCCAGCACGAGGAGGCGGGGCGCCAGTTCGTATCGGCGCCCGTGTTCGGCCGACCCGACGCCGCCGCAGCGGCCCGGCTCTCGATCGTCGCCGCGGGGCGCGAGCCCGCCGTCACCCAGGCCATGCCGCTGCTCCAGGCGATGGGCCAGCGGGTGTTCGTCGTCGGCGAGCGCCCCGCCGAGGCGAACATCGTGAAGCTCGCGGGGAACTTCCTCATCACCGCCGCCATCGAGGGGCTGGCCGAGGCGACCGCCGTCGTCGCGAAGGCGGGGGTCGATCGGCGCCAGTTCCTGGACGTGCTGCTGGGCACGCTCTTCGACGCGCCGGTCTACCGCGGGTACGGCAGCCTCCTGCTCGAGGAGCGGTTCTCGCCCCCGGGGTTCGCGCTCCCGCTCGGCATCAAGGACAACCGGCTGCTGCTCGAGGCCGGAGAGCGGCTCGCGGTCCCGCTCCCCCTCGCGAGCCTGATCCGCGATCGCATGCTGGCGGCGCTCGCGCGCGGCTACGGCGGGCTCGACTGGTCCGTCTTCGCCCGGATCACCGCCGAGGAGGCAGGGCTCACCGGAGCCCTGCCCGCCGCGACCCCGGACGCCGGCGCGCGGTGAGCCGCCTCGCCGGCACGCCGTCCGACCGCAGGTGACGGCTGCGTCATCCCCTCACCGTCCAGAAACGGAAGCCCCGGTCACCTCTCGGCGACCGGGGCTTCGATCTTCGAGTCGCGGGAGGATCTACTTCATGCTGCCGACGAGATCCCGGACCGCCTTCACCGACTTGTCCATCATCGCCTGCTCCTCCGCGTTGAGCTTCAGCTGGAGGATCCGCTCCGCGCCGCCCGCGCCGATGACGACCGGCACGCCGACGTAGAGGCCGTCGACGCCGAACTCGCCCTTGAGGAAGGCGCAGGTCGGGAGGACCCGCTTCGAGTCCTTGAGGAACGCCTCGGCCATCGCGATGGCGCTGGAGGCGGGCGAGTAGAAGGCGCTGCCCGTCTTGAGCAGGGCGACGACCTCACCGCCCGCGCCGCGGGTGCGCTTCACCATGGCCGCCATGACCTCGGCGGCCTTGGCGGCGCCATACTTCTGCTCGAGGAGCTCCATCACCGGGATGCCGCAGACGCTGGTGTACCGGACGAGGGGCACCATGTCGTCGCCGTGGCCGCCCAGCGTGACCGCCGTGACGTCCTTCACGGAGACGCCCAGCTCCCACGCGATGAACGCGGCGAAGCGCGCCGAGTCGAGCACGCCGGCCTGGCCGACCACGCGGTTGTGCGGGAACCCGGTGATCCGCTGGCAGAGCGTCACCATCGCGTCGAGCGGGTTCGAGATCACGATGACGAAGGCGTTCGGGGCGTGCTGCTTGATGCCCTCGGCCACGGACGTCATGATCTTCGAGTTGACGGCGATGAGGTCGTCACGGCTCATCCCCGGCTTGCGCGGCAGGCCGGCGGTGACGATGACGACGTTCGCGCCCTTGATGTCCTCGTAGCTGTTCGTGCCCTTCAGGTTCACGTCGAAGCCGTCGACCGGCGCCGCCTCGGCGATGTCGAGCGTCTTCCCCTGGGGCAGCCCCTCGACGATGTCGAAGAGGACCACGTCGCCGAGCTCGCGCAGCGCGCAGAGCTGGGCGAGCACGCCGCCGATCTGACCGCCACCAATCAATGCAATCTTCGGTCTAGCCATTTCTATCTCCTCGAGAAGATCTGGTTCGATTCCCTGCCACTACACCATAGCGTCCACGATTGCATTCAACGTCGGGCTGGGGCGCATCGCCGCAGCCGTCTTCTTCGGGTCGGGCCGGTAGTAGCCGCCCGTGTCGACCGGCTTCCCCTGGGCCGCGATCAGCTCCGCGTCGATCTTCGCGGCGTTCTCCGCGAGCTGCTTCGCCACCTTGGCGAAGCGCGCCTGGAGGTCCTTGTCCTTCGTCTGCTCGGCCAGCGCCTCGGCCCAGTAGAGGGCCAGGTAGAAGTGGCTCCCGCGGTTGTCGATCTGACCGACCTTGCGCGCCGGCGACTTGTTGTTGTCGAGGAACTTGCCGATCGCCTTGTCGAGGGCCTCGCCGAGGACGGCGGCCTTCGCGTTCTTCGACGTGGCGGCGATGTGCTCCAGCGACGCGCCCAGCGCGGAGAACTCGCCGAGCGAGTCCCAGCGGAGGTAGCCCTCCTTCACGAACTGCTGGACGTGCTTGGGCGCCGAGCCGCCGGCCCCCGTCTCGAAGAGGCCGCCGCCGGCGAGGAGCGGGACGATCGACAGCATCTTCGCGCTGGTGCCGATCTCGAGGATCGGGAACAGGTCCGTGAGGTAGTCACGGAGCACGTTGCCGGTGACGGAGATCGTGTCCTGACCCTGGCGGATCCGCTTCACCGAGAACCGCATCGCCTCGACCGGCTCGAGGATGCGGATGTCGAGGCCGACCGTGTCGTGGTCCTTGAGGTACTTCTCGACCTTCGCGATGACCTGCGCGTCGTGCGCGCGGGCCTTGTCGAGCCAGAAGACCGCCGGCGCGCCCGAGGCGCGGGCGCGGGTGACCGCGAGCTTCACCCAGTCGCGGATCGGCGCGTCCTTCGCCTGGCACATGCGGAAGATGTCGCCCTGCTCGACCTTCTGCTCGAGCAGCGTCGCGCCCGTCCCGTCGTCGACGACCCGGATCGTCCCGTTCGCCGAGGCGATGAAGGTCTTGTCGTGCGAGCCGTACTCCTCGGCCTGCTGCGCCATGAGGCCGACGTTCGGGACCGTCCCCATGGTCGCGGGGTTGAACGCGCCGTTCTTCCGGCAGTCGTCCATGATCTCCCGGTACATCGTCGCGTAGCAGCGATCCGGGATCATCGCCTTCGTGTCCTTGAGCTTCCCGTCCGGCCCCCACATCTTGCCGGACTCGCGGACGACGACCGGCATCGACGCGTCGACGATGATGTCGTTCGGGACGTGCAGGTTCGTGATGCCCTTGTCCGAGTCGACCATCGCGAGCGCCGGGCGCTTCGCGTAGACGGCCTTGATGTCGCCCTCGATCTCCGCGCGCTTGTCGGCAGGCAGCGCCTGGATCTTCTTGTAGAGGTCGCCGAGGCCGAGGTTCGGGTTGACGCCGGCCTCCTTGAGCGCCGCCGCGTGCTTCTCGAAGACGTCCTTGAAGAAGACGGTGACGGCGTGGCCGAACATGACGGGGTCGGAGACCTTCATCATGGTGGCCTTGAGGTGGAGCGACAGCAGGACGTCGTTCTTCTTCGCGTCCTCGATCTGCTCCTCGTAGAACTTGCGCAGCGCGCGGGCGCTCATCACCGACGTGTCGATGATCTCGCCCTCCTTGAGCGGCGCCTTCTTCTTCAGGACCGTCGCCGCGCCCTCCGGCGAGACGAACTCGATCCGGTAGTCGGTCGCCTTCTGGATCGTCGTGGAGTTCTCGCTGCCGTAGAAGTCGCCGCCGCTCATGTGCGCGACGTGGGACTTCGAGTCCGGGCTCCAGGCGCCGAGCTTGTGCGGGTTCTTCTTGGAGAACGCCTTCACGGACAGCGGCGAGCGGCGGTCGGAGTTACCCTCGCGCAGCACCGGGTTCACGGCGCTGCCCAGGCACTTCGCGTACCGCGCCTGGAGCGCCTTCTCGGCGTCGTCCTTCGGGTTCTCCGGGTAGTCGGGGAGCTTGTAGCCCTTCCCCTGCAGCTCCTTGATCGCCTCCTTGAGCTGCGGGATCGAGGCGCTGATGTTCGGCAGCTTGATGATGTTGGCCGCGGGCGTCCGCGCGAGCTCGCCGAGCTGGCCGAGGTAGTCGGGGATCCGCTGGCTCTCGGTCAGCTGCTCCGGGAAGTTCGCGATGATCCGGCCGGCGAGCGAGATGTCCCGCGTCTCGACGGAGACGCCGGTGCCCTGGGTGAAGGCCTGGACGATGGGGAGCAGCGAGTACGTCGCCAGCGCAGGCGCTTCGTCAATGTCCGTCCAGATGATCGTGGTCTTCGTCGTCATGTCCTCTTCCTTGGTTCCCCTGCATCCTCACGAGCGGGGAGCCTTCACTGTTCGTGCTCGACTGCTTCCCACCTGCGCCCAAAGGCAGATCTTCGGCCCAGAGAGCTGACGCTCCGGCACCAGCCCTGGGCTGCTTCCCGTCTGCGCCGGACAGTTCCTGGAAGCCGTGGAAATTACACGAAGTGTCCGGTCACTGTCCTTCACGTCGCCCGGCGGATGTGGACCTCGCGCGTCCGCGAGCGTCAGGGCGCAGAGGATGCGCCGGGGACGAGGCTCGCCGAGCGGGAGAACCGCCTCCGCGACCGCCGGATGGGAGGCGATCCGAGTGCCGGGCACCGCGGCGTGCGCAGCTTCTGCGCGACGGCGATCCCCGTTCCGAGGCGGGGCCGATCCCCGACCTCGCATCGGCCAACGATCTGAAACCGACGGCCCGCGCGGAAAAATCCATCCTCTTGGGTGATGCGGCGTCCCGCCCGAGGGCCCGCGGCGGGCGCGGCGTGCATCACCCGTCGACCCAGCGCGCGCGGCGCGCCTCGAGCGCCGGGAGCAGCGAGCGCGCGCCGAGCTCGTCGCACCACGCCTCGAAGCGCGCCCGCGGGATGCCCCGCCAGCACAGGTCCTCGAGCGACTCCGCGAGCGGCACGTCGCTGACGAGCGTGGCGAGCCGCCGGTACAGGACGGCCGCCTCCCGTTTCGCGTGGAGCTCGCGGGCGAGCGTCGCTGCGCCGCGGATGCCCGCCGGCCAGCGCGCGGAGTCCCGGGGGATGTCCTCGAGGTGGACGTGCTGCGCGAGCAGCGCCGACGCGGTCCGCTCTCCGAAGCCGGCGAGCCCGGGGATCCCGTCGGCGTCGTCGCCGACCAGCGCCAGGTAGTCGGGCACGCTCTCCGGCCGGATGCCGCGGCGGGCGAGGAGCGCCCCCTCGTCGAGCTCGCGCTTGCGGATGCGGTCCACCTGCACGACCTGGCGCCCGGACAGGCACTGCCCGAGATCCTTGTCGGGCGAGAGGATGCGCACCTGGACCGCCGCGTCGCGGAAGCGGGCGGCGCCGGTGGCGAGCGCGTCATCGGCCTCGAACTCGCGCATCGACCAGACCGTCACGCCGAGCGCGCGGACCGCCGCCTCGGCGGCGTCGAACTGCGCGAGCAGCTCCGGCGGCACTCCGTCCTCGGTCTTGTAGCCGGGCCAGAGATCGTTCCGGAAGGAGCGGATGGGGTTGTCGAACGCCACCGCGACGTGGGTGACCGCCTCGGTCTCGTCGTGCAGGAGCGCGAGCAGCGAGCTCGCGAGCCCCACGGTGGCCTTCGCCTCCCACCCTGCGGGCGCGCGGTGACCGGGCCGCTTGGAGAAGTGCGCCCGGAACAGCTCGAAGGTCCCGTCGACGAGGTGCACCCGCATGGCAGCGGAATATAGGACCCCACCGGGAGCCGCGCGGCCCGACGTCCGAAGGCCTGACGGGTCGTGCCGGGTAAAAAGCGGTTCACGCGTCGAACTGGCGGAGCGCCGTCCGTGGCGACGGTAGAAAGGCGAGGAGTGGCGCGAGCACGAGCGGGAGTTCCGGGAGCGCGTGGAGAGCGCGAGGAGGCGGACGCGAACGCCTCCGCGACGCATCGCGCGATCGTCGCGGTGTGGAGGATCGAGTCGGCGAGGCTCATCGCCGGGCTCGCGCGGTTCGTGCGGGACGTCGGGGTCGCCGAGGAGCTCGCGCAGGACGCGCTCGTCGCCGCGCTCGAGCGGTGGCCGGAGTCGGGCGTTCCCGAGAACCCGGGCGCCTGGCTCATGGCCACCGCGAAGCACCGCGCGATCGACCTCCTGCGCCGGGGGAGGCGGCTCGAGGACAAGCACGAGGAGCTCGGTCACGAGCTCGAGGCGGAGCGGGAAGGGCCGGATCTCGACGCCGCGCTCGACGATCACGTCGGCGACGACCTCCTGCGCCTCGTGTTCATCTCCTGCCACCCGGTGCTCTCCACCGAGGCGCGCGTCGCGCTCACCCTGCGGCTGCTGGGAGGCCTGACGACCGAGGAGATCGCGCGGGCGTTCCTCGTCCCGGAGGCGACGGTCGCCCAGCGGATCGTCCGGGCCAAGCGGACCCTCGCCGAGGCGCGCGTTCCCTTCGAGGTCCCCCGCGGCGCCGAGTTCGCGGCCCGACTGTCCTCGGTGCTCCAGGTCGTCTACCTCGTCTTCAACGAGGGCTACACGGCGACCGCCGGTGACGACTGGATGCGACCCGCGCTCTGCGAGGACGCGCTCCGCCTCGGCCGCATCCTCGCCGAGCTCGTCCCCGCCGAACCGGAGGTGCACGGGCTCGTCGCGCTCATGGAGATCCAGGCGTCGCGCTCGGGGGCGCGGGTCGGCCCGTCGGGAGAGCCCGTCCTCCTGCTGGAGCAGAACCGGGCGGGCTGGGATCAGGTGCTCATCCGCCGTGGTCTCGCGGCGCTCGCGCGCGCCGAGGAGGTCGGCGCCGCCCTCGGGCCGTACGCGTTGCAGGCCGCGATCGCCGCCTGCCACGCGCGAGCTCGGACCGCCGCAGAGACGGACTGGGCGCGGATCGCGGCGCTCTACGACGCGCTCGCGGAGCTCGCGCCCTCCCCGGTCGTGGAGCTGAACCGCGCGGTCGCGATCGCGATGGCGTTCGGTCCCGCCGCGGGCCTCGAGCTCGTCGACGCGCTCACCGCGGAGCCGTCGCTCCGCGGCTACCACCTCCTGCCGAGCGTGCGAGGCGACCTCCTCGCGAAGCTGGGCCGCCTCGACGAGGCGCGAGCGGAGCTCGAGCGGGCGGCCGCGCTCACGCGCAACGCACGCGAGCGCGACCTGCTGCTCGAGCGCGCGGCGGCGTGCGCGAGCACATCGCGCTGACCCGGGGGCTGCTCCCTCAGGATTCATCACATCTCAGGGCCGTACGCCGATGGACCGGCGCATGGATGCGCACATCGGACTCGGGCATGGACGAGGTGGGATCGCGCTGTCCGGGCACGGTTCCGAGCAGCCCAGCCGGAGTGGCGGGTGCAGGCGAGCGTCTCCACCGAAAGCGCCTTGCCGTGTGCGCTCTGAGGCGAGCCCGGATGCGGCGCATGAGCTTGCGCTAATTCACTGCAAGTAACAACTATCGCCAGAGGTAGCGCCGGTCGTCTTAGCGCGCGTCATGGCGATGTGAATGTCGCCCGCGCCGCGTACCGGACCCGCGCCGAGGTCGAGCACCTCGTCGCCTCCATCCAGGCCCGCGCCGCGCCGCGCGCGGGGATCCGAAAGCTCCCGGAGCGCGAGCCCGCGAGCGCGGCGCTGCCGCTCACGGCGCCGGATGCTGGCGCGGAGCGCGCCGCGCCGTCGAGCGGAGCGCCCGCACCCGCAGCGCCGGTGCCCGATGCGCGCTCGACGTCGCCTGCCACGCGCGAGGTCGAGAGCGAGAGGCCGAGGCGCAGGCCGGAGACCGTGGCGGTCACCGAGAGCCACTGGTCGCTCCGCGTCACCCTCGACCGCGCCTGCAAGGAGGACCTCGAGACGCTCCGGTCCCTTCTCTCGCACAAGATCCCGGACGGCGACCTGGCGGCGGTGCTCCGCGAGGCGATCCGCTGCGCCATCGAGAAGCACGGCAAGCGCAAGGGCGCGGTCGCGCCGGAGCGAAAGACGCAGCGCCCGGAGCCGACGGCGGCGAGGTCCCCGGAGGCGACCTCCACGATCCCAGCGATAGTGCGCCGCGCGGTGTGGAAGCGCGACGGCGGGCGCTGCGCCTGGGTCGGTCCGGACGGGTGCCGCTGCAGCAGTCGCTGGAAGCTCGAGCTCGACCACATCCAACCCGCCGCGCTCGGGGGCCCTCGACGATCGACAATCTACGGCTCGTCTGCCGAGCTCATAACCTGCTTCACGCTGAGAGGATCTTCGGACGCGAACAAGAATGGTGAGGGCTGCCCCCGCCCCCGCCCGAGCAGAGTTCCGCGCGGTGCGCGCCCCGGCGCTCGCTTCGCTCGCCTGTCACGAACCGTCAATCGCCGGACAGCGCGCCCGTGGTCTCCGCCAGCCTTCGCTCGAGGAATCGCCGCTCCGCGTCGTTCGTGACGAGCGCCAGCGCCTGCCGGTACGCGGCGGCCGCCTCGGCGCGACGGCCGAGCCGGCGCAGGAGGTCCGCGCGCGCGGCCGGAAGGAGGTGGTAGCCGGGCAGCTGGAGGGTGTCGAGCAGCGCGAGGCCTCGCTCGAGCCCGTCGGCCATCGCGACGGCGACCGCGCGGTTGAGCTCGACCACCGGGGACGGGTGGATGGCCGCGAGCACCCCGTAGAGCGCCGCGATCTGCGGCCAGTCGGTCTCTCTCGCCGACCGGGCCCGCGCGTGCAGCGCCGCGATGGCCGCCTGGACGGCGTACGGCCCCGTCGGGCGGCCACGCAGGGCCTGCTCGAGGAGCGCCGAGCCCTCCGCGATCTTCGCGGCGTCCCAGCGCGAGCGGTCCTGCTCCTCGAGCAGGACGATCGCGCCCTCGGCGTCCGTGCGGGTGGCGCGGCGAGCGTCGTGGAAGAGCATCAGCGCGAGGAGCCCTTTCGGCTCGCGCTCGCCCGGGAGCAGCCCGACCAGCATCCGGGCGAGCCGGATGGCCTCGGCGCACAGGTCCGCCCGCACGAGGTCGTCCCCGAAGCTGGCGGAGTAGCCCTCGTTGAAGACCAGGTAGACGACCGCCATCACCGCGCCGAGCCGCTCGGCCAGCACCTCGTCTCCGGGCACCTCGTACGGGATGCGGGCGATCTTGATCTTGGCCTTGGCGCGGACGAGGCGCTGCGCCAGCGTCGGCAAGGGCACGAGGAACGCGCGGGCGATCTCGTCGGTGTCGAGGCCGCAGACGGTGCGCAGCGTGAGCGCCACCTGGGCCTCGGGCGCGAGCGCCGGGTGACAGCAGGTGAAGACGAGCCGCAGCGAGTCGAGCGGCACCGGCGCGTCGTCCTCCGGCGCGGCCCAGGCCGCGAGCTCGTCCCGCTTGCCCTCCGCCAGCGAACGGCGGCGCAGCACGTCGATGGCCTTGTGCCGCGCCGTCGAGACGAGCCAGGCCACGGGGTGCTGCGGCGGCCCCGCGGCCGCCCACTGCGCCAGGGCGGCCTCGAACGCCTCCTGCAGGGCGTCCTCGGCGACGTCGAAGTCCCCCACGCCGCGGATGACGGTCGCGAGGATGCGCCCGTACTCGCGCTGGTGGAGCTCCCCGACGATCAGACGGAGACGGGGGTCGGCGCCACCGGCCGCACCTCCACCGCGCCGCCAGTCCGGATCGACGGGATCCGCCCGGCGATCGAGATCGCCTCGTCGAGATCCTTGCACTCGACCAGGATGTAACCGCCGAGCTGCTCCTTCGTCTCGGCGAACGGCCCGTCCATCGTCACGCGCTTGCCGTTCACCTCGCGTACCGTGGTGGCGGTCGAGCTCGGGTGCAGGTACCCGCTCCCGCGGAAGTTCCCGCTCTTCACGATGTCGCGGAGGAGCTCCGCGTACTGGTCCATGAGCGCGTCCCGCTCGTCCTTCGGCATCGTCCACGATCTCTCGTCGATGATCATGAGCATGTAGAGCATGGCGTCCCCCTTTCTAGCCGTCGTCGGACGACCCGCCGCGCGATCGACACCCGTCGACCACCGGGGGCGCGTCTCGCGTTCGGGCGCGCGGCCGGCACGCCCTTCCGGGGGCTGACTTCCTCCCCCACCGGTCCCTGAGCGCCCGCGATGTCGATCCGGCCGCGGCTGGTTCGACGTGGATCAAGGAGGAGCCCGGCGGACGAAGGACGGCGTCGTGCTCGCAGGGAATGACCGACGGACCTGGAACGAGGGCAGCGCACATGGCGACGAGGCTCAGGACCGCTCCGGACTCCGAGGCGATCGCACGCGCCCAGGACCTCGAGCAGAGGTGCCTGGAGGTGGCTCACGAGCTCAAGAACCCGCTCACCGGCGTGAAGGCGCTCGTGCAGCTCGGGCTGCGCGCTCCTGCGGAGTCTCCCTCTCACGAGCGCCTTGCGCTGATCGAGCGAGAGGTCACGCGCATGCAGGAGATCCTGCGCCGCTACCTCTCGCTCGCCCGGTCGCTGGAGGAGGTGGCGCCGACGCGCCTCGCGCTCGGGCCGCTCGTCGAGAGCGCGCTGTGCGTGCTCTCGGCCCGCGCGAGCGCCGCGCGGGTGCGACTCTCGACGAGGGGGAACGCGACCGTGGAGGCCGACCCGCGCCGGCTCGAGGAGGCCCTCGTCAACCTCGTCGCGAACGGCATCGAGGCCACCCCGCCCGGCGGAGAGGTGATCGTCGAGGTGTGCGCGCGCGGGGGCGAGGCCGAGATCGTGGTGCGCGACACGGGTCGCGGAATGGCGCCGGAGACCCTGCACCGCCTCGGCACGCCGTTCTTCACGACGCGCGAGGACGGCACCGGGCTCGGCGTGGTGCTCGCGCGCGCGGCGATCGCGGGGCACGGCGGCTCCCTGCGCTACGAGAGCGAGCCGGGCAAGGGGACGACGGTGCGGGCCACGCTGCCGCGCCGCGCGCGGGCTGCATGACGAGAGCGCCACCCGCCGGATCGTCGCGGCAGCCTCGTGACCGCAGCTCGGGGAGCTGATGGGGCGCGCCGGCTACCGCAGGAGGCCGCGCCACCAGCGCCAGGTGCACACGTTCGCCTCGTGGTTCATCGCCATCGCGGTGCCGTCCGCCCCGACGAACGCCCAGGCGCAGCCGTCGAGCGGTAGCTGGACCTTCCCGCATGACTTCCCGGACGGCGCCACGAGCTCGATCTCGGCGGTGGAGGGACAGGCGAGCTGGATCCCGACCACCGCGTTCGCGCGACCGCCACGCACCACGTAGACCCGCGTCCCCGGCCGATCGGCGAGCCACTGCGGGGCCGGTGACGCAGCCGCGTTCCCCGGCGCGAAGACGTGGGTCCAGACGCCGTTCACGCGCAGCGCCACCGTCCCGTCCGCCAGCGCGGCGGTGTCGTCGCCCACGGTCGTCGCTCCGAGCGGAGGCGAGAGCGGGAACCAGCCGGTGAGCGGTGCGGCGTCCCGCCCGAACCAGCGCGCTCCGTCCCGGGCGACGACGAGCGCCTCGCCGGTGCGCGCGACGCCGAGCTGGTACGGGTCGCGATCGAGCTCGCTCGCGCCGAGGCGCGTTCCGTCCTCGCTCACGTACTCCAGCCGCTCGATCGGGCTTCCATCCGGGTGGCGGTCAGTGAACATGCCCTCCGTCGTCGTCAGGAGCGCGCTCCCGCCTCCGGGAACCGGCTGGATGCGGCGCACGCGGCCGAGCGGTCCGCCCTCTCCGAGGAGGACTCCGCGCGCGTCACGGCGCTCGAAGAGGCCCGGCAGGTAGTCGCCGCCGCGGTTCAGGTGGTAGCCGTGCGGCTGGGGCGCGATGGGGAAGCCCTCCGTGAGCAGCGACACCTGGAACGCGGGGGTCTCCTCTCCGGCGCCGGTCGCGGCGTCGAGGAACCGGTACGCGCTCTGCTTGTAGCCCGTGCCCACGCCGATCCAGTCACCCGTCCCGTCGGTGATCGGCTCGCGGCAGAAGTAGAAGCCGTCGAGCGGCACGCGGTACTCGACCGTCTCGCCCAGCGCGGCGGGCACGAGGCTCTCGCACGCGTCGGCCGTTGGGTTCGACGGGGGCGGCGTGTCCGAAGAAGGCGGAGGCGCGGGCGAACCCGCCGGCGGCGTCGCGGCGGGAGGCGAAGGGGGCGACTCCGGCGCGGTCGGGCCGGGCGAAGGCGCGGTCGGAGCGGGAGACGGCGATGGCGCCGGACTCGGGGCCGGCGCCGATGGACCGCCTCCACAGCCCGCGAGGAGGAGGACGACCGCCCACGGAAGAACGCAGAACGCTCGCCGCACGCCTCGCCATGCCTGCGCCTCCCTCGCCGAGCCTGCGCCCTCCCGCATGCGAGGCGCCCCATCGTGAATGTGCGCTCGCAGCGAACCCCGCGCCAGGGGCGCCCGAGCTGGGTCTCCACGATGGGCGAGCTCGAGCCCGCCCATCGCGCAAACTGGCAGGTGGAGTTCCGCCGGCGCGCAGCGCGGGCGGGCGGAGCCCTCCCCGAGCGCCGACCCACCGTCGTCGACGGGGAGAGTGGGCCGGGCCTCTACTTCGACTTCCAGAGGCCCAGGACGGCGCCCGTCGGATCCGCGATGATGCTGAACCAGCCGGCGTCGGGGACCTCGGTGACGTCCTTCACGACGGTGGCGCCGAGCGACTGCGCCTTCTTCGTCGCTGCCGCGACGTCCTCCACGAGGACATACGCGAGCCAGGACGAGGGCGCGCCCGGCATCGGGTGCTTCATGAGCCCGCCGCCGGTCCCCTCGCCGACGTTGATCATCGTGTACGTGTGGCCCGATCCCATCGGCATGTCTTCCAGCTTCCAGTCGAACAGCTTGCCGTAGAACGCCTTCGCCTTCTCGGGATCGGTCGTGTTCAGCTCGACGTGTACGAACGGGTTTGCCATGCGCGATCCTCCTCTCCGGCTCTTCTAGCGCGGGTGCCCGGGCACGCCGACACGTCACGGGGGGCCTGGTGAGAAGTCGCGTCGGCCGCGAGCAGACGGCGGGCAAGCGGCGATGCCAGCGCCGAGCGATCCGGGCAGCCGTCGAAGCGCCCGGTCCACGAGCGGCGCGTCGCCGGAGAACCGGCTCAGGGCTTCGAGAGAGCAGCGGCTCCGCGCGCGAGCTCGTTGATGTCGCGGGTCTCGAGCACCGGGCTCTTCGCCCCCCGCTTCGCGACGGCCAGCATCGCGCGGCCGATCCGCTCCGTCGTCGTCACCTGGTCCGGGAGGAGCGCGTTCAGCACCGGGAAGAGCGGCGACAGGAGCGGGTACAGCGCCCGGTAGAGCCTCGTCCGCGAGGTGATGCCATGGAGCGCCTGGATGAAGCCGGGCCGGAACATGTACGCCGAGGCGAACGGGAGCCGCAGCAGCGCGTTCTCGGTCTCCCCCTTCACCCGGGCCCACATCGACCGCGCGCGCCCGGTGCTGTCCGTGCCCGCTCCCGACACGTAGACGAAGGTCATGCGAGGGTTGCAGGCCACCAGCGTCCGCGCGACCGCGAGCGTGAGCTCGTAGGTCACGCGCCGGTAGTCGCGCTCCGACATCCCCGCCGAGGACACGCCGAGACAGAAGAAGCAGGCGTCGCAGGCGGCGAGCTCGCCCTCGAGCCCGGACAGATCGGACGGATCTGCCCGGACCACCTCGCGGAGCTTCTCGTCACGCTGACCGGTCGGGCTGCGTCCGATCGCGAGGACGCGCTCGACGTCGGGGTCGCGCAGGCACTCCCGGAGCGCGCCCTGCCCCACCATCCCGGTCGCCCCGAAGAGAACGATCCTCATCTCGGCTCACCTCGTCTTCCGTGCGAGACGCTCATGGGGATTCCTGACGCCGGTCGGCGCGGCCGGCTCGAGGCCGCGACCACGCCGTTCGATCGGATCATACACGTCCTGGCGAACGAGACTCCTTGCCGGCTCCGCACCCTCCGTGCAAGCATCCTCCGCCCAGCACCTCCGGAGGAGACATCCATGCGCACACCTCGCGGCGCGCCGCGCCTCCTCGGCAAGCTCCGCCGGATCACGATCGCGATCCTCGCCGCGACCGCGGCGTGCGGCTCGTCCAGCGATCCCGCGCCCCGGGCGCAGTCCGCCCTGTACGCGGCGCGATGTGCCGTCCCGCGAACCGGCGTCGATCCCTCCACCGGCGCGCCGTACGCCGACAAGCAGGGCACGCTCGACGACGAGAAGGCCTGGCTCCGCGCGTGGGTCGACGAGCTCTACCTCTGGTACCGCGAGGTGCCGAACGCCGACCCCGCGCAGTACCCCACGCCCGAGAGCTACTTCGACGTGCTGAAGACGCCGGCGCTGACGGATTCGGGGCGTCCGAAGGATCGCTTCCACTTCACCTACCCGACCGATGCCTGGGTGGCGCTCTCGCAGTCCGGCGTGGAGGCGGGGTACGGCGTGCAGTGGCTGATCCTCGCGCCGTACCCGCCGCGCCGGACGGTGGCCGCGTACGTGGAGCCGGGCTCGCCGGGCGCGCAGGCGGGCATCGCGCGCGGCACCGAGGTCCTGGCCGTGGACGGCGTCGACCTCGTGAACGGCGCCGACGTCGCCGCGCTGAACGCCGGCATGTTCCCGTCGGCCGCGGGCGAGACGCATACCCTGACGCTCAGCGATTCGCTCGGCGTCCGCACGGTGCCCGTCACCTCGGCGAACGTGGAGGGCACGCCGGTGCTGGCGACCCGCACGATCTCGACCGGCAGCGGCACCGTCGGGTACGTGCTCTTCAACGATCACTTCGCGACCGCCGAGGCGCAGCTCGTCGCCGCGATCGGCCAGCTCCGGAGCGCGGCGGTCGACGACCTCGTGCTCGACCTCCGCTACAACGGCGGGGGCTACCTCGCCATCGCGAGCGAGCTCGCCTACATGATCGCCGGACCCGCCGCGACGGCCGGAAAGGCGTTCGAGCGCCTGGTCTTCAACGACAAGATCGTCACGCGCGACCCGGTCACCGGCGAGCCGCTCGCCCCGATGCCGTTCCTCGCCACGACGCAGGGGTTCTCGAGCACGCCTGGCGCGGCCCTGCCCGCCCTCGGGCTCGGCCGCGTCTACGTGCTCACGGGGTCGGGAACTTGCTCGGCGAGCGAGTCCATCATCAACGGCCTGCGCGGCGTGGGGGTGCAGGTGATCCAGATCGGGGCGACGACCTGCGGCAAGCCCTACAGCTTCTACCCGCGCGACAACTGCGGCACGACCTACTTCGCCATCCAGATGCAGGGCGTGAACGAGCAGGGCTTCGGGAGCTACGGCGACGGCTTCGTGCCAGGCGGGAGCGGCGCCGCCGGCGTGCCCGGCTGCGCCGTCCCGGACGATTTCGGCCACGCTCTCGGCGACCCCGCCGAGGCGCGGCTCGCTGCGGCGCTGTCGTATCGTGCGACCGGGAGCTGCCCGGCGACGGCGACGGCGACCGCGACACGCGCGCTCGCTGCGCAGGCGGCGCTCGCGGGCGAGGGCGAGGTGATCAAGTCACCGTGGCGCCAGAACCGGATCGTGAGGAGGTGAGCGCGATGCGCGCCGCGCCGGGTGCCTTCTTCGTCGCCTTCGCGCTCCTCGCGGCCGGCTGCCGGACGGCCCGCTCGGAGCCGCGCGAGGTACGTGCGGTGATCGTCTCGCCGACCGACGCGAGCCGCGCCGCGCTCGCCGCCGCCGTGTCCGCGGCGCTGCACGGCGCTCAGGTCACGCTCGCCGGCGACGCGCTCACGCGATCGAGCACCCTCACCGTCGAGCGGACGCAGGTCCGCGACGCCTCCGGCGTGCCGGTCCAGGGGCGGGAGCTCGGAACCCCCGAGCGGTTCAGGCTCCTGAAGCGGGGCGGCGCGTGCGTGCTCGTGCACGAGCGCACCGGGCGGACTGTGGTGCTCGAGTCGACGACCTGCACGGCACGCGACGGCTGAGCGTCCCCGCGCCGGAAGCCGCGCGCGAGCCTCGCCGCGCCTCACGAGCGCGGGAGCCGGACCTCGAAGCGGGTCCCGTCCGCGGTGGACTCGGCGGTGAGCGTTCCGCGGTGCGCCTCGACGATCGACCGCGCGATGAACAGGCCGAGCCCGAGGCCGGTGCGGCGCTCGCGATCCGGGTGGTGGAAGGGCTCGAACAGACGCGCGAGCGTCTCGGGCGCGATGGGCGGCCCCCGGTTCTGGTTCGCGACCTGGAGCACCGCGTCCCCGGCCTCCGCGCGGAGCGACAAGCGCACCGGCGGCGCGCCGTGCTGGATCGCGTTCGCCACGAGGTTGTGGACCACCTGCTCGAGGCGGTCACGATCCCAGAAGCCCTCGCACGCGGGCCCGAGGGCGAGCTCGAGCCCCGCCGGAGTATCGGAGAACGCGGCGTCGGTGGCGACCTCCTCGCACACCTCGCGGAGATCGAACCAGCTGGGCTGGAGCCCGATCGTGCCCGAGCGGCTCCGCGCGAAGTCCAGGAGCTGCGAGATGAGGCGCGACATCCGGCTCACGCTCCGCACGGTCCGCGCGGCGATCCGCTGGACGTCGGGCTGCAGCGCCGCGGAGGAGCGGAGCAGGAGATCGGCGCCCGTCCGGATGACGCCGAGCGGGCCCCGGAGGTCGTGGCCCAGCGCGGCGAGGAAGAGATCGCGGTCCTGCTCGGCGCGCTGGAGCGCGGCGAGCGCGCGCTCGGCGTTCACCTGATCCGTCACCTTCAGCGTGAACGCGACCGCGCCGAACACCCTGCCGTCCTCCGCGACCACCGGGCTGAGCCCCCAGCGATAGTGGACGGTCTCCTCTCCCTCGAGGTGCGTGTAGTCCTGCCACTCGAGCGGGCGGGCGGAGCGAATGCGCTCGCGCTGCTCTCGCTCGGCCGCCGCGCTCTCGGGCGTCCCCCAGACCTCGCTCGACGTCTTCCCGATCGCGGCCGCTGGCGTGAGGCCCGTCTGCCGGCACCACTCCGCGTTCACCGCGACGTGACGTGCGTCGTGGTCGAGGATGACGATTCCCACGGGGGCATGCTGCAGGAGGGCGCGAACGAGCGGAGTGTCGAGGTCCAGGGGTTCCACCGGACGAGTCCTAAGCTCGAACGATCCCGTCCGCAGCGCCCGCGGGCGCTCGCGCGCCCGGCTGGCCGGCGGTGGCTCGCGGAGCCTGCGAAGGTCCCGTGCGGGGCGCTCCTTGCGAGTGGTGGGGCGCGCGCGCACGGATCGTCGCATGCTTCCGGGCGTCTCTCTCCCTGGAGGTCTCCGTGATGATGAAGCGTGTCGCCCCGCTGCTCGCAGCGCTCGCCGCCGCCACGCCCGCGGCCGGCGCGAGCCCGGTGAAGCTCGGGTTCGTCAACTCCGTGACCGGCCCCGAGGCGCCCATCGGCGAGGCGCTCACGAACGGCGCCGACCTCGCCATCGCCGACCTCAAGGCGAAGGGCATCGAGGTGAACGCCATCCGCCAGGACGACACCGGCAAGCCGCAGGTCGCGATGAGCGCGACCGAGCAGCTCGTGTCCGGCGACGAGGTCCCGGCGATCGTCGGCCCCTACTCGTCGGCGCCCGCGAACGCGATGGCGAAGCTCGCGCAACAGTACAAGGTGCCGCTCCTCATCCCGGTGGCCTCCAAGGAGGACATCACGAGGCAGGGGTACGACTGGGTCTTCCGGCTCTGCGCCCCGGCGCACGAGTACGCGGAGACGCTCCTCGACGCGGCGCTCGCGGCGGGGAAGCCGAAGACCATTGCGTTCATCTACGAGGCGACCGACTTCGGCACCTCCGTGAGCACGCTCGGCAAGGACCTGGCGCAGAAGAAGGGGCTCAAGATCGTCGGGGACGAGGCCTACCAGAAGGGCGCGCCCGACTACCGCTCGACCCTCACGAAGATCAAGGCGCAGAACCCGGACCTCGTCTTCATGGTGTCCTACGTCGCGGACGCCGTCCTGCTCATGCGCCAGTCGCGCGAGGTGGGATTGAAGCCACAGGCGTTCCTCGGCGGGGGTGCGGGCTTCGACACCGCCCAGTTCGAGAGCGAGAAGGACATCTCCGCGAACGTGTTCTCGGTGACGCAGTGGACGCCGGACACGGGCTGGCCAGGCGCCGCCGACTTCGCGAAGCGCTACGAGGCGAGGTTCAAGAAGCGCCCCACGTACCACGCGGCGACCGCGTACGCGGCGATGACCATCATGGCCGAGACCGTCGCGAAGGTGGGACCCGACCGGAAGAAGATCCGCGACGCGCTCGCGACGGGCACCTGGACCACCATCATGGGCGACGTGAAGTTCGAGACGTACGAGGGCTTCACGAACCAGAACCGTCACAAGATGCCGGTCATCCAGTACCAGGGCGGCAAGGCGGTGACGGTCTACCCACCGCAGATCGCGAAGGCGAAGCCGGTGTACCCGTTCCCCGCGTGGAGGTGAACGCGGCGCCTGCCGGGCGCCCGTCCCGAGGACCTTCCGGCGCGCCGACCGTTCGGGGCAGAGGCCTCGACCTCGATGGAGGCGTGCCCGCCCGCGCAGCGGGCGCGCGGTAGCATCCGTGCATGCGCGTCGTCGCGGCACTCGGAGGCAACGCCTTCGTCAAGGCCGGCGAGGCGCTGTCGGTCGAGGGCGAGCACCGCTTCGCCCGCGAGGCGCTCGCCGCGCTCGGCCCGTTCCTCGATCCAGGGGTGGAGCTGCTCGTGGCCCACGGGAACGGGCCGCAGGTCGGGCACCAGCTCGAGCGCGCCGAGCGCGCCCGCGGCACGGCCTACGCGCTCTCGCTCGACGTCTGCGTCGCGCAGACGCAGGGCGAGCTGGGCTACGTCCTCGCCCAGGCGCTCGAGGCGCTGCTCGCGGAGCGCGGCCTCTCGCGCGCCGTGGTCGCGGTCGTCACGCAGGTCGAGGTCGCTCCCGGCGACGACGCGTTTCGCCGGCCGATGAAGCCGGTGGGACCCGTCCTCGACCCCGCGGCGGCGGCGGCGCTCCTGGCGCGCGGCGCCGCCGTCCGGGACGACGCCGGACGCGGCGTCCGCCGCGTCGTCCCCTCCCCCGAGCCCACGCGCGTCCTGGAGGAGGAGGCGGTGCGCCGGCTCCTCGCGTCGGGCGCGATCGTCGTCGCCGGGGGCGGCGGCGGGATCCCGGTCGTCCCCGCCGAGGAGGACGCGCACCGCGGGGTCGAGGCGGTCGTGGACAAGGACCTCACGGCGGCGCTGCTCGCCGACGTCCTCGACGCGGACCTGCTGCTCCTGCTCACCGACGTGCCGTGCGCCTACACCGATCACCTCGGGCCGAGGCAGACGCCGATCGGACGCATCGCCTGCTCCCGCGCGCGCTCTCTCCACGCGCAGGGGCACTTCGCGCCGGGCAGCATGGGCCCCAAGATCGAGGCCGCCCTCCGGTTCGTGTCGGGGGGCGCCGGTCGCCGGGCGATCGTCTGCGATCCACCGTCGCTCGCCCGCGCGCTCCGCGGCGAGGCCGGCACCGTCGTGGTGCCAGGGTGAGGAACCATGGGGCTGCGGTGCATCATCATGGGCGCGGCGGGGCGGGACTTCCACGACTTCCAGACCTTCTTCCGCGCGCGGCCAGAGTTCCGCGTGGTCGCCTTCACCGCCGCACAGATCCCGTTCATCGAGCGGCGCGCGTTCCCGCGCGAGCTCGCGGGGCCCGGCTACGACGCGGACGTGCCGATCCACCCCGAGGCGGACCTCCCCCGCCTGATCCGCGAGCTCGACGTCGATCTCGTCTTCCTCTCCTACAGCGACCTCTCGCACGAGGAGGTGATGCACCGCGCCTCGATGGTCCAGGCGGCGGGAGCGGGCTTCGCGCTCCTCGGGCCGAAGCTCACGCAGCTCCGGAGCGGGAGGCCGGTGGTCGCCGTCACCGCCGTCCGCACCGGCGCCGGGAAGAGCCCGGTCACCTTCGCCATCGCCGCGCACCTGCGGGCCATCGGGCTCCGCCCGGTGATCCTCCGGCACCCCATGCCGTATGGCGATCTGCGCGCCCAGCGCGTGCAGCGGTTCGCGACCGAGGCCGACCTCGACGCCGGGCGGTGCACCATCGAGGAGCGCGAGGAGTACGAGCCCTACCTCGAGGCGGGGCTCGTCGTGTTCGCGGGGGTGGACTACCGGGCGATCCTCGAGGCGGCCGAGCGGGACGCCGACGTGGTGCTCTGGGACGGCGGCAACAACGACTACCCTTTCCTCCGCCCGGACCTGTCGATCGTCGTCGCCGACGCGCTCCGGCCCGGGCACGAGGTCGCGTACTTCCCGGGCGAGACGAACCTGCGCGCCGCGGACGTGGTGATCGTGAACAAGGTCTCCGGCGCCGCGCCGCACGCGCTCGAGACGGTGAGGCGCAACGTCGCCGCGCTCGCGCCGGGCGCCGCGGTGATCGAGGGTGACCTCGCGATCTCCGTCGAGCGGCCCGGGGCGATCGCCGGGCGCCGCGCCCTCGTGGTCGAGGACGGCCCCACCCTCACGCACGGAGGCATGGCGTACGGAGCGGGCACCGTCGCCGCCCGCGCGCACGGCGCGCGCGAGCTCGTGGATCCGCGCCCGTTCGCGGTGGGGACCATCGCCGAGGCGTTCGCGCGCTACCCCCACCTCGGCGCCGTCCTGCCGGCGCTCGGCTACTCCGAGGCGCAGCGCCGCGAGCTCGCGGAGACCATCGCCGCGAGCGGCGCCGAGGTGGTGGTGGACGGCAGCCCGTCGCGCCTCGACCGGTTCCTCACCCTCGACGTCCCGGTCGTCCGCGTTCGCTACCGGTTCGAGCAGCGCGCCGGGCCGCCGCTCCTGGACCTCGTCGCGGACGCGGTGCGCCGCGCTCGGAGGACGCCATGACCACCCACCAGGGCCCCCGCACGACGGACGAGCTCATCGCGCAGGCGGAGCGGTTCGGCGCCCGCAACTACGCGCCGCTCCCGGTGGTGCTCGCGCGCGGCGAGGGCGCGTTCGTGTGGGACGTGGAGGGGCGGCGCTACCTCGACGGGCTCTCGGCGTACTCGGCGCTCAACCAGGGCCACCGCCACCCCCGCATCGTCGCGGCCCTCGTCGCCCAGGCCGGCCGCCTCACCCTCACCTCGCGCGCGTTCCACAACGATCGGATGGGCGAGCTCCTCGAGAAGCTCTGCGCGGTCACCGGCTTCCCGCGCGCGCTCCCCATGAACACCGGCGTCGAGGCGGTCGAGACGGCCGTGAAGGCGATGCGGCGCTTCGCCTACGAGCGGCGGGGCGTCCCCGACGGCGAGGGCGAGCTCGTCGTCGCGGACGACAACTTCCACGGCCGCACCCTCCTCGCCGTGAGCCTCTCGACCGATCCGTCGTCGTACGCGCGCTTCGGCCCGTTCGTGCCGGGGATCGTGAAGGTGCCCTTCGGCGACGCGGCCGCGCTGGCCCGCGCGGTGGGCCCGCGCACGACCGGCGTGCTCCTCGAGCCGATCCAGGGCGAGGCGGGCGTGATCGTCCCGCCGGACGACTACCTCCCGCGCGTCCGCGCGCTCTGCTCCGCGCGGCGCGTCCCGCTGTGCCTCGACGAGGTGCAGACGGGGCTCGGGCGGACCGGGCGCATGTTCGCGTGGGAGCACTGGGGCGCGCGGCCCGACCTCCTGTGCGTCGGCAAGGCGCTCTCCGGTGGCGTCTACCCCGTCTCCGCCGTCTGCGGCACCGAGGAGCTGCTCGGCGTCTTCACGCCCGGCTCCCACGGCTCCACCTACGGTGGAAACCCGCTCGCGGCCGCGGTCGGCGTCGCCGCGCTCGACGTGGTCCTCGACGAGGAGCTGCCCGCGCGCGCGGCGCGGCTCGGGGCGAGGGTCCTCACGCGACTCCGCGCGGGGCTCGCCGGTTCGCCCACCGTGAAGGAGGTCCGCGGGAAGGGGCTCATGATCGCGGTCGAGTTCCACAGCGAGATCGCGCGCCGGGTGACGGAGGCGCTGG
Source organism: Anaeromyxobacter terrae (assembly GCF_022690685.1). GTDB lineage: Bacteria > Myxococcota > Myxococcia > Myxococcales > Anaeromyxobacteraceae > Anaeromyxobacter > Anaeromyxobacter terrae. The sequence goes on from NZ_JALCYY010000005.1 coordinate 68,922, forward strand.
CGCGCGAGGCGGCCGTCCTCTGCAAGGACACCCACGGCCGCACGCTCCGCTTCCTGCCCCCGCTCGTCACCCCCGAGGACGTGCTCGAGGATGCGGTCGAGCGGATGCTCCCGATCCTGGCGCGGGGATGACGGGGCCGGGCGGGTGTCGTCCGGACCGCGAGGGACGCCCGACACGTGCCGCCTTTCGCCCTCCTGGGTCCCGGGCGAGCGCCGCGACGCGCGCGTCGATCCCGCGGCCCGTCGTTCGTCGAGACGATAGGGATCGATGAACCGAGGGAGGGCTCGTGAGCGAATCCGGTCAGGTGTCGCGCTGGCGATCGTGGGGGCCGTCGCTGCGGAGCGTCCTCAGGATCGTCACCGCCTTCCTCTTCATGCAGGTCGGGACCGCCAAGCTGTTCGCGTTCCCGGCCGCCATCATGCCGGGCGGCGGCACCGCGCCCGTCGCCTCGCTGGCGGGGATCGCCGGGGTCCTGGAGACGTTCGGAGGCGCGCTGCTGCTCGTCGGGCTCTTCACGCGGCCCGTCGCGTTCCTGCTCTCTGGCGAGATGGCGGTCGCGTACTTCTACGCGCACGCCCCGCAGGGCTTCTGGCCGGTGCTCAACCAGGGCGCCCCCGCGGCCCTGTACGCGTTCCTGTTCCTGTACTTCTCCGCTGCGGGGCCCGGGCCCTTCAGCGTCGACGCGCTCCGCCGCCGAGGCGAAGGAGCGTGAGCGCCGGAGCGGGCGCTCGAAAAACCTTGACCCCACCTCGGTTCGCCAGTAGAAACGCGCCTCACTTCGACCTTCCCAACTGACGCGGGGTGGAGCAGCCAGGTAGCTCGTCGGGCTCATAACCCGAAGGTCGCAGGTTCAAATCCTGCCCCCGCAACCAGTAAAACCGCAGGCCCCGCCAGCCCTTAGCTGCGCGGGGCCTTCGTGCTTTCGGCGCCTCCCCCGCCGATCTCATCCAGATTTCGTCCATGCCTCTCGGCGGCTGCCTGGAGGCACCTCGCGGCCTCGCGCACGTCGTCGTCGGCGACGACGTTGTAGCGGTCGAACACGGCCCTGGTCTTCCAGCCGCCCATCCGCATCACCACCGACTCCTGGACGCCCGCCCTGCGAGCGCGCGTCGCGAACGAGCGCCGCAGGTCGTGGATCCAGATCCCGTCGAGACCAGCCGCCGCGCAGGCGCGCTGCCACATCTTGCGGATGTCCTGCCACGGGCGGCCGGTCTCGGGGTTCACGAAAACGAACGGGCAGCCGAGCCGCCGGGGGCACTTCTTCAAGATCGACCGGGAGTGGGTCGAGCGCCGCGAAGCGCTTCTCCGTGCCGAGGGGGATGCCGCGATCCGCGCGTCCCGGGAACAGGCGACGGCCGAGGAGCGCGAGTGTCTCGACGCGCTCCTCGATCTTCGCGAACGGAACGCGCGCGACCGTTAGCGGTGCGCGTAGCTAGCCCTCAAACACGACGTGTCCGCGTCCGGCAGCGCCGATCTGGCATGAGACCGCTGTCGTGCGCGCGGTCATCCCCTCGAAGACGACGGCGGCGCCGCCCCTGGCCGCAGCCGCAGCGATCTGCATGAGGTCGTGCGTTGAACGTGGTGTTGCCGTCAGCCGAACGCCGCCACCCGAGGCGACGCCACGAGGTGGATATGGGGTCAGCCTCTTCGGCAGCGCCATCGCGGCCGAGCACGACGCGCCGGCTACGCGAACGCGGCCCGCCACGGTGACTCGTGGTGCCGGTACCCCCTAGTCGAGACGATCGGGCTGGACGCCTCGGTTCCGAGGATCTTGAATGATGGTCGCGCCGACTCGGACGGTGCAGGGGGGGGCCGAGTGAACGTCTACGTCGTGTGGGGGATCACGTTCGCAGTGACGGGGAGTGCGATGCTCGTGGCCGGGATCGCGGCCTACGTGAAGCAGCCGCCCACGACGAGGAACGTCGGCTTCGACATCGCGAAGGGCCTCGGGTTCCACGCGCTTGCGTTCGTGGGGGTGATTCTCTTCTCCAACGCGATCATCGGGCTGCCCTTCGGGCTCGTGGCGGACGTGCTTGGCTACGACCGCGCAACCGAGATAGCGCGCTTCAAGCACGAGATCCGCGAGCGAACGCAGGAGATCGACCGGCTGCTGGAGGCGCCGGTCCCGGAAGGCGACCGGTACGCCGCCGCGCGGGCATACGAGGAGAAGGCCGCACTTTCCGAAGAGAAGGGCCGCCTGGAGGAGCGGCGCACGAAGCTGGACGAGGTTCGTCCGATTGCGGGCTGGATCGAAGCATCCGTGGATTACGCTCTGGCGTTCGCTCCCGCGCTGGTGTTCGCTGCTGCGTTCATCCAGTCCGAACGTGAACGCCGGAGGCAGCCCCCGCCGCGCGAGCCGACGACGGCAGCGCGTGCTGAGGAGTTCATGACGCGGCGCATGGTTGAGCAACGGATCATGATTCCGTCGGACTTGCGTTGTCCCTTATGCTTCGCCGGTGGGCAGGAACTCACCCCTGCGTTCGCGATCACCACCGTTATGCCCGTCTCGTGGAAGTGCACGAACAACCACGGGCTCGTCTCCGAGTGGAACCCCAAGACGCGTCGGTACGAAACGCGACCCTGGGGGTCGTCTCCGCGTACGTCTTCAGATTTCGATGATGAATGAGAGTACGCGCGGGGACGCGCCCATCAGCCAACCGCGGCCGCATGTGCGAAACTTCGCCAGAACTACGCGGAGGTGACGTGAAGACCGCTCGACTTCACAGGTGGCCGCTGTTCGTGATCGCTCTGGGCGCCGTGGGCCTCGTCGGTGCGCGGATGGTGTGGCCGTCGCTGCACTTCGACAGCACGTCACTGATTCTGTTTGGCGTGGCGGGGCTGGCTCTTCTCGTGGCGTACCTGCCGCTGAAGCGCATCAAGTGGGGCGAGTTCGAAGCCGAACTCGACCGCTACGTAGACGCCCTTGAACAGAAGGTGGTCGCATCGGAGAACGCCGCGGCCGCTGAGGAGTCCAAGAGACCTGCTCAGGCCGGCGTAGCTGGGAGGTCGGGCACGGCGACGCCCTTCTCCCCCGCAACCGCAGCATCACGGAGTCAGGAATCTGTTCCTCGGTCCGCGTCCGATGAGTGGTTCTCACTCGTAAACTCCAAAGCGTCGAACGTAGAAAAGATCCTGTCGGCCAGCATTCTCTTGGACAAAGTGGTTCAAATGACGGCAACCCAGCTCGGGTTGACGACTCCGGGCTCGGTCAAGGGGCCCCGCGCGCTGATCGACCGTTTCGTTTCGGAGGGGCTCATTGGGCGAGACGAGTCCGCCGCGTTCATGGATTTCTGGAACATCCGAAACAAGGTGGTCCACCACGGACTACAACCTAGCGACGAGCAGACTGCGAGAGTCCTCGATCTCGTGTGGCGGCTCGTTAGGACGTTCGGATGAGACGGCATAGTGGTCACCGGCTCGGCCACGCTGATAGCGTGACCAGCACGCGAGGCGGGCCGCTTGCCGCGGGCCACCGCTGAACGCGGAACAGTTAGTACTTGCCGTGGCGCGCGACGTACAGAATCGCCAGCGGATCTTACAACGTGCCTCGCACGACCTGGACCGTGAGGTGGTCGCCGCGCTGGCGTCACGTTCGCGTGAGGAATTCACCGTGGGGCCCGAATCAGATCACTTCTCCGATTTCATCGGGCTTGTCGAGGACCACTTCGGCAGCGGAGGACAGGCCAATAGGCGTGTGCTTATGTCGCAGGAGGTCGTGCGTTCTCTGGTTGCCGAGAATGTGCGCGGCGCCTCCCTCAGGCCAGTGCAGTCGGGCAACGGCAAACCGTAACCCACCGTTTACGGTCGTGTTCGTACACCACTCGGCGCGACACTAACTGATACGCACAGTGACCGAAAACAGCCGCTGTACGAACTTGCCTCAAGGCAGTACAGGAGGAGGAAACCGCGGCGTCCTAGTCGAGCGGGGCTCGGTTCAGGCGACGAGTCAGGTAGTCCAGCCGCTGGCGACGATCTGGGAGGTGATCGAAGTCTCGCAGTGCTTCGGCGATAGGCTCGCTGGAAATGACGGACACGCCCGCGACTGGCAGGCGCTCACGCGTCGATCCCCACACCCGTCGAGCGCCGTATCCCGCAAGAAGGTGGGCCGCAATGCGCGGAAACTCAAGAGTTAGAGCTGCTCGAGGGTCGGGGTCATCCCACCGCACTCTGCGCGACAGCTTCTTGCCCGGATCCTTTGCTAGAGCGGCGCGGTCACTAGGCGTCAGTAACATCGGCATCTGACTGGCGATAGAGGTCGCCAGCGACTCGTCGAGAGGGCTTGCAGCCGATGAACTTTCGTTGCGCGGCGGCGTACTCGATGACGAGGACGATCCTGCGAAGGGGACCGCCCACGGGATCCCTTCGTTCAGTATGTCCTCCTGGAGCGACATCTTGCGTTGAATGAGCGTAGAAACCGCTCTCGGTGCCACTAGCGTGCAGGCCCATTGGTCAAGCGGCAGCCTCAATCCGGGCATGAGTCTGCTTTTCGGTGCAAACGAACCATCGAGAGTGCTGTAGACGCAGTATCGAGGCAGGAAGCGGTACGTCCGCGCGAATCGGACCAGAGTACCGAGTTGCTGTCCACCCTTGTAATTCAAGAGCCGACACTTGCCATTGGCAGGGTTGATGATCTTCGCCTGGATCGCAACGGGGAACCAGGATCCTGGCTCGCCAATGATCCACAGCCAGTCGGCGCCACTCAGCGAAGCTTCCTCCTTGCGCGTGAACTTCCTGGTCCACACGTGCGCTCGGTGACGCTGGTGGATCTCGAGCAGATGCATGTCCGTGATCGTCTCTTCGAGAATGCCGAGCCGCGACGTGAAGCCGTCCCGGATGATGTTGTTGGTCCAAGTGGCGCGGCTTTCCAGCGTTTCACGGAGGTCCGAAGCCCGCATAGGTGCACCTCGTTGTCCCGGTGGCAGCAGGCCGAGCGTTGCGGTCGCGGGTTGACCGCACGAACGCGCTGCATGCACCGGCCCTGCCGCGGAAGGATGTTCTCCTATAGTGAGCACCAAGAGTAGCTGCTCCGCGATGACCCGCCGCTGTTCCGGTGCTCAGCTACCGCCCTACTTCATCTCGAACGAGCCCCACGAGTACCGACCGATGACTTTGCCGGTCTGCCAATGGAGGATGTCGAAGTTGATGTGGTTCGTGCTGCCCGCCATCAGGAAGCAGTTCACCGTCTCCGCGAAGCCCTCCTTCGCGTCGATCGGCATCGACATGAACGTCGGCCCCTGCGACGACCTTTGGTGGACTTGGAGGCTGCCAGTCGAAGTCGTAGAGGACCTCCAGCTTCTGGGCCTGGATCAACTTCTTCTTGCAGGCGTTGAACCGCTTGTCGGCGGCCGCCTTCTCCTTCGCCGTCTGCTCAGGCTTTGCCGCAGCAGGAACAGTCCGCTGGCTCGTGACAGCGGTCGCAGGAGCAGTCACCGTAGCCGAGGGGGCGTCGGTCCCGCTCATGCTGCTCACGCATATCGCGAATAGCAGCACTGCACCGATGGCGACGAGAACGGGACGGGCGGAGGCGGGCCTATTTCCCGGCTTCGACGCTCCGAAGTGCGGGCACGCTGGAGCGTCCTTCGACACTTGTCCGTTGCACTCGCGGCAGGTCGTCAGCGCCATGCACTCCCCCTTGTCGGCAGGACGCTACCATCCCACGCACTCGACTCCGTGAGCCACGTCCCCGTGACGCCGCCCCGCCCCGCGGCGGAAGGCCGCGGCCGATAGCCCCCGGTGCATTCGCCAGCCTTGAGGTGGCGCGGCACCCTCGACGCTCTCTCCTACTGGAGTGCGTTCCTCCCATGGTCCGAGCGTCGTAACACCGATATCCGCGCAGATAAGATCTCGACCCAGCAAAGCAGTGCGGTCTTGACCAGTGTCACTCCGCGTCGCACTCTGGTTCTATGGACGAGCTGACTCTCAGGTTCTCGACGAAGGTGCGCGCGCTAAGGTTCGCGCAGGGGCTGCCGCAGAAGACGCTCGCCAAGCGAACGAAGCTGTCCGTCTCGTACATCTCCATGCTTGAGCCGGCGACCGCGTGCCGACTCTCCCGACGATCTGCCTCATCGCGAAGGCTCTCAAGGTGGCGCCTGTCGATCTCCTTCAGGACCTCGACGTACCGAAGGCTCCTGGGAACGGCCGCACGGCCCGCGTGCGAAACGGAACACGTCGTTAGCGGCTCGCGGCGACCCAGACAGTTTGTATTCAGGGGGCTCGCAGAACCGGTTGTAATCCCGCGGACTTACCAAGGCCCTGCTGTGAATTCATTTCGAATTCACACTGCCGCCCAACTGAGAACGCCACCTCAGGTGCCACCTCACGAACCGGTCGATATCCCCTTCGGGCACGGCTCGCGGCGCATGAACGGGCAGCCCAAGTTCCTTCACCACGTCTGCGACGAAGCCATCGTACCCGTACGGATAGATCTGCTTCCCGAACAGCAACGCGAACCCTCGATGCACCCCCTCCACCGGCCGTACGATCTCCTCGAAGATGTAACTCTTGGGTGCCGACCGCATGATCATCAACGGCACGATCCCGAACCCTTCGCACATGCGGACCTTCAACCTGAGTTCATCCCTTGGGATGTACGGGAGCGTGTTCTTCACCTCGACGCCGTACGCCACCCCGTCTCTCGCGACGACGAAGTCGAGGTCATGTTTCGTCGCGATCCACTTCTTTCCTCCGTACTCCTTGACATCGCGCCCATTCACGGCGAACCCGCGCTGCGCGAGGCCCGTTAAGAACAGGTTTTCGCCTTGCAGTCCGATGGCTCTGGTGAAGTCTGAGTTCGAGTACCGGCGCACGAGTGCTGCCATACCGGAGATGATCCGCTTGTAGTACCGGACCCCTTTCGGCACGAGAAACCGGACCTCCGTCTTCTCGCCGAGTTTCACGGGCTCGACAGCGAACACACGCTCCGAGATCAGTTCCCGGATCGCGCGGCTCGTGACCCAATGGAAGAACTTGCGTTCGAGCAAGACCTCCAACTGCCGCGAGTAGAACACCCTCCCTACGTTCGCGGCCAAGTGCTCGAGGATCTCACCCTTCGCCACGTCCGTCATCGGATCCCGCGGCAACTCCGCGAGATCCTCCGGCCCCGGCTCGAAGTCGTCGTGCTCCTCGCTCACTCCTCAAGACTCCCCGCGTGTCAGTCGCACGCGGCGCTATACCCTCTGTTCCACTGAGCTATGCTACGCTCGCACGCACGGTGACGCCGCGCAACTCATTGCATATCAACCGGGAGTGGGTCGAGCGCCGCGAATCGTTCCTCCGCGCCGAGGAGGACGCTGCGACCGGGCTGCTAGGGACCGCGCGACGGGCGAGGACCGCGCGTTTTTGGAGGCGCTCGTGAAACTGCGGCGTGTAACGCGCGCGGGGAGAATCTCGCTTCCTAGCCGTCAGCACGGCGCGCGGTGGCGGGTTTCTTTGCGCGCGCTGTCCCGAGCACATGGCTCGCGATCTTCGCGCCGGTGCGATTCGGCCCCGCGAACACGAGGTAGTACAGGTGCCCGCCCTTCGAGTTCTTGATCAGGCGCGCGGCCGAAACGTGCCCGAACGCCACCTGTAGCCGATCCCTGTACCACGCGAGCAGGCGGTCTCCAGCGTCCTCCCACTTGCGGGGAACCTTGTCGCCGAAGAGGTCCGTCTCGGTAGAGTAGACCACGTCGTACCAGCCCGAGTCCCCGAAGTACGCGTCGAGCTTCGCCCGCCTGTGCTCGGTGAGCCGTCCACTCCGCTCAAGGAGACGCTGGATCGCCATCCCGAGCGGGAAGTTGATGAACACCTCGATGCGCTTCGTCGCCGCGAGCTTCTCTATCGTGGACCAGGGGACCTGCATGCCGAACGGGTCGAGGAACACCACCCCGCGCCAGCATCTGTCACGCCTAAACCCGTCGAGCAGACGTGTCGCCAGGTACTCGTTGCAGTCGCCCTCCCGAACGGAGATCGCACGAGAGTCGCCGTACTCGATCTTCAAGCTCTCGAGCTGGGCCAGGCGATCGGGGTCCGCCTCGACGAAGACGTAGTGCGTGAACGGCGGCTCCACGTTCAACGCCACGCGGGGAGAGCCGTCGATTACCTGGCGAGTCTCGGTGTCCGCCCTCGGCAGACCAAGGTCGAGGGCCACCGTCACGTCGTCGTCGGCCACCTTCCGTCGGATAACCGCGCGCCCCGCGGCCGCGAACGCGTCCACGTACACGTACTTCAGCGCCTGCTGGCGGCTGAGGATCTTGGTGTACGCCGCGACGTACTTACCGAGCCCTTCGAGCTTCTGGCTCGCCCACGGGCCGACCTCCGGTATATCGACCATCGGTACAGTTTCGCTCTGCGTAGATGCCAGCACAAGGGTCCTGGGGCCTCGTGCTTCGCGGCGCAGCCCGGACTATACTCGCGTTCAGCGGCCTGGAACGGACGGGATGGAATGAGCGATCGCAGCACGATCGAGTGGACGAACGCGACGTGGAACCCGGTCCGGGGATGCACGAAGGTTTCGCCCGGCTGCACGCACTGCTACGCGGAAACGTTCGCCGAGCGCTTCCGGGGGGTCCCCGGTCACCCGTTCGAGCAGGGCTTCGACCTACGCCTCGTGTCGAAGGCTTTGGACCTCCCGTTGCGGTGGAAGGCTAGCCGGCTGATCTTCGTGAACAGCATGAGCGATCTGTTCCACCAGCGCGTCCCCGACTCGTACGTCGAGAAGGTCTTCGAGGTGATGCGGGCCGCGACTCAGCACCGCTTTCAGGTCCTAACGAAGCGCGCCGAGCGCATGGAGCACTTCGCGAAGCGCCACAGCGTCCCTCCGAACGTCTGGCTCGGCGTCAGTGTGGAGAACGCGAAGTACGCATGGCGGATAGACCACCTCCGCCGTGTGCCAGCCGGCGTCCGCTTCCTCTCGCTCGAACCGCTCCTCGGGCCGATCACGGAGCTGGACCTCCGCGGTATCGACTGGGTGATCGTCGGGGGGGAGAGCGGCGGTAAGTGCCGCCCGATGGAGGCAGACTGGGCGCGAGAGATCCGCGATCGGTGTCGGCGAAGCAGGGTCCCGTTCTTCTTCAAGCAGTGGGGCGGGTTCCAGAAGAAGAAGAACGGCCGCACGCTCGACGGGCGAACCTGGGATGAGATGCCCAAGGCATTCTCGCGCTAGGCGCAGCCGTCGCATGCGTGGAGAGTCATCCGCTACGGCGGCGCGCCCGGCGCGCTGAACCGGGTTCCTCTACCCGATCTCATCGGGATTTCGTCCAGACTCGCGGGGACTCGGGAGCCCCCGAGGGCTCTCAGGGACACGCGCGAGTCGCTCTGAAACGCCTGCGGCTGCGGAAAAGGGCAGGGGGAACGCCCGTCTGCCGATCTACCTCGACCCGGGCTCATAACCCGAAGGTCGCAGGTTCAAATCACTCTTATTGAGTACTTCGTAGAAGGGCCCTCAGCGTCATTGGCGGGCGTGAGCTTCGCCGGAGGACGGCGCGGGCCGCCTCCAGGCCGTCCTTCGGTCGCCGGCCGGGCGGCGGACCTGGGCGGCGTCACGACGCGACGGCGGTCACGCAGACAGGAGGGCGCCTCTCAGGCCGCGGCACGATGGATTTCGGGTGAATCCGGCCGCGAATCGGAACGACCCGCCCCGTTCCCGCGGTACTCGATCCGGCCCAAGAGATTAATGCTTTGGCCTGCCCCCGCCCTCCTGCCTGACACTCGGCACGGGAAACTCAAGACTGAGCGTGCCGCCGTTGCCCGTTCGCCCCGAAGCCAGGCGGCGCGATACGCGAAAGCGGCCGGAAGAGGCGGGCATGCGTCTGACGACCATTGCGGCGACGGCCGAGGAGCGGCGTCGCGCACTCCCTGGCGACGACGTCCTGAGCGAAGCGACCCGGACGTGGACGCACGCGGTGACGATCGATGCGCCGCCGCTCGCGGTCTGGCCGTGGATCGCGCAGATGGGCGCCGGGCGCGCCGGTTGGTACAGCTGGGACGCGCTCGACAACGACGGCCAACCCAGCGCCGGCGAGCTCGTACCCGGGTGGCAGCGCATCAGCGTGGGCGACGTGCTGCCTGCCGCGCCGGGCGTCACTGACGCGTTCGTCGTGCAGCGGCTGGAGGAAGGGCGCGACCTCGTTCTCGTCGTGCCGAACGATGGGGCAGGAGTCCGCGTCACCTGGGAGTTCCTCCTCGATCCCCTGTCCGGCGACCGGAGCCGTCTCGTCGTTCGCGCGCGCGTCGGCCCGGCCACGTGGAGCAGTGCGCGGAACGAGGTCAGGCGTCCTATCGACCTTGTCTACTGGCTCCTCGCGAGGATGCCGCACCGGCTGATGCTCGCCGTGGCGGGCGCCAGGCACCGCGTGATGCAGGCGCGCCAGCTGCGTGGGATCCGGCGGAGGGTGGAGCGCCACTGCACGGGACGACCCGTCGACGGGATCACGCAAGAGCGCGCTCCGACGCGAACGACGACGCGCAAGCTCTTGCTCGGCTGCGGCATCGCTTCTTCGGTGCTCTATCTCCTCATGAACGTCATTACGCCGATGCGTTATGCCGGCTACAGCGCCTTCTCGCAGACCATCAGCGAGCTCTCGGCCATCGACGCCCCGAGCAGACCGCTATGGATGTCGCTCGGCGCCGTATACGTCGCCCTCCTGATCGCCTTCGGCGCCGGCGTCTGGCTTTCCGCCAACGGGAAGCGCCCCCTGCGCGTCGTCGGAACCCTGCTCATGGGGCTCGGCGTCACCGGGTATATCTGGCCGTTGCTGCCCGGCGGTGCGTCCATGCACCGGCGCGAGGTCCTGGCCGCGGGCGGCGCCACGCTGACCGATACGTTGCATCTGATCTCGGGCGGTGTGGGTACGGTCTTCTGCCTGCTGATCATCGGGTTCGGCGCGGCGGCATTCGGCAGGTGGTTCCGCATCTACTCGATCGCGACGATCATCGTGCTCCTGGGCTTCGGCTTCTGGACCGGCGTGGAGGCCCCCATGGTGTCGGCGAACGAGCCCACGCCGTGGCTGGGCGTGATCGAGCGGATCATGTTCGCGAGTTTTGTGCTCTGGTTCGCGGTGCTGGCGATCGTGCTCCTGCGCGCAGTACGGCCCGAGAAGCACCGCGGTGCGCCGACCGCGCGCTCGCTCACCCGCAGCGTGCATGACACAGCGCCGTGAGGCGCTGGAAGGCGCCGGCAGCCGGTGGGAGCGGCACAGCGGCAAGTTGATCATCGCGCCCCCGCAACTTCCAGACCTGCGCGTTCCGCGTCTGGCCGGGTGCCGGTCCGCGCGCCGTGACTCATCCGCAGAGATGTCGAGCTGGGCGCGCCCGTCGCCTCCCTCGAGCTCGAGGTGAGCCGCGGCGGTGACGCATCCGCGCGCAGGCGCTCCCGCCAGCGCGACGATCGCCGAGTCGTCGCGTCGCACGTGTCGTCGAAGAGCCGCGCCTGTGGGAGGAGCCCGTGCATCGCCGGTCACCCGCCGACGCTACACGTTTCGAGCCGATCCAGCGCCGCCGCGTTCATCTGCGTGGCGCCGGGAATGGTTGGTCGCACTCGGCGTTCCCGGCTAGCAGCAGAAAGTCGCGACGAGCCAGAGAAGAGACGCGACGTCCAACCCACATCTCGAGGAGTAAGCGCGTGACCAAGCTCATGAGTGCGACGGCCCTTCTGACGATGTTCTCCCTCGGATCCCCGGCCCTTGCCCAGGACGCGGCCAAGACGGAGGCCCCGGCGGCCGCGCCCGCTCCTGCGACCCCGGAGCCCAGTGCCGACGCCGCAGCGGACGCCAAGCCTGCGGAGGCAGCCCCCGCGGCCTCGCCTGCGAAGGCGGCGAAGCCGGCGAAGGCGACGAAGCCGGCCGCGAAGAAGGCCGCGGCCAAGCCGGCCGAGGCGGCTCCGGGGGTGAAGTAGTCGCGAGCACACCTCGCGCCGCGCGCGTACGCGGTGCTGCCGCCTTCAGGACCGTCTCGGGGCCCCGGTGACGCAGGTCGCCGGGGCCCTTCTGATCCGTTTCCGGCGGACGACGACCAGTTACTCGAGGCGCGCGCTGCGGCAAGACGCGCCTCATCACGAGACGCCCGGCGCGCAGCGCGTTTCCGGGGGTGCGCCCGGCGGCGGTGGCGTATCCTCGCACGTAGTGTGAACGCGCGGGCCGCGCCCAAGGGCCGCGCCCGTTCACGGCGGGGGGACACGGCATGAACGGGATGAGGGTCGCTCGCGCTCTCCGCGCTCGCTTGCACCGGCCAGAATTCAGGATGAGCCGCGCCCGGTCACTGTCGATCCTGCTCGCGCTCGTGCTCGGCTGCGCGGAGCCCCCTCGCAGCGAGGCGACGGTCCCGGCCGTGTGCGCTCCGCAGGCGAGCCTGAGCTGCGTCGACCACCACCTCTACGACGTCGATTCCTGCGGGAACGTGGATGCCGCGCCGGCGTCGACGTGCATCTGCCCCTGCGCTCAAGGCGGGACCGGGTGCCCGCGATGGACCGAGCCGGCACTCCTCACGCCCTGGGCGTCGTGCAACGTCGCCACGTCGTGCCTGCACGTGGAGGACGTGCACTGCGGCGAGCTCTCCGGCGAGTGGGTGCACGGGTATCGTTTCGTGAACGTCTGCGACTTTCCGATCCGGTGTTACACGTACCAGCGGACCGACACGACGATGAGGATGCGCGACGGCGGGCTCCTGGAACAGGTCTGGAGGAACTACTCCGGTCCGCCGTGGGTGCCGGAGCTCGTTCCCGGGCAGCAGGAGTTCGGGCTGCGGTTCAGCTTCGCCACCGAGGAAGCGTGCCGAACGGTGTGGGACGCTCCGACGGTGACGGAGCTCAGCTACCACGCGTGCGTGCGGGCCGACGATCCGGTCGCGACGTGCCTGCCGGACCTCAGCGATCCCCTCGTCGACCTTTCGCCGGTCTGCCCGTAGGCCCAAACGCGAACGGCGCGGCGACGATGAAGCAGGACGGGAAGGTGACTCTCACGTACTTCGCCGAGGGCGCCGCGAAGCGGTGCGGGTCGGGGCCGGGGCTCTGAGAGCGTTTCGTCGAGGGAGGTATCAGACCCCCGCAACCACTCGAGGCCCCCGATCGCAGACCGCGATCGGGGGCTTCGTGTTTCGGGCAGCCTGCGGGAGGTCGAGGCCGCGTCAGGCCCTGCGCCGGGCCAGAGTTCGAAGGCGGCCGCCGAACATGGGCAGCAGGAAGCGCGGCGGCAGCCGCGCGAGGGGTGAGGGTCGAGCGCGAACAGCCGGCCGCCCTAAAGGGGGCCGGGTCGATGAATTTTGAGCCCCCAGCGACGTAGCGCCAGATTCCAGCTCGGTCACCGGCTTCAGGACGATGGGCGTGACCACCGCCGCCACTGCCCGTGACCGGCGCGCGACGTGATCTTCGACGCTATAGGCGCGCATCACGCGCCCGCGTGCTTCCGCGCGTCGATCGTCTGGCCCTGCTCCTTGCCCTCGACCGCGGCGACGTACGCCTTGGCGCACGCTGCCGCCGGTATGCCGCCCTTCGGATCCATCTTCAGGGCGACCAGCGTCTCCGTGATCCACGGCGGCGACACGACGTTCACTCGCAGGCCGCGGGGCAACTCGATGGCGGCTCCGGTCACGAACCCTTCGAGTGCTGCGTTCACCAGGGAGATGGCGGCGCCGCCCGGCATCGGCTCGTGGGCGAGGACGCCCGAGGTGAGCGTGATGGAGCCCCCATCGCGCAGGTGCTGCGCCGCGGCCCGGACCAGGTTCACCTGCCCCATGAGCTTGCTCCGCAGGCCGATCTGGAAGTCGCTGTCGGTGAGCTGCAGCAGTGGCTTGAAGGCGGCGCTGCCTGCGCAGCAGACCACGGCGTCCACGTCCTTCACCGTCTCGAAGAGTCGCGCGAGCGACCCGGCGTCCTCGAGGTCGACCTTCAGCGGCCCGCTCCGCGACACGCGAACGACCTCGTGTCTCGCGGTGAGCGCCTCCGCGACCGCCTTGCCGATGGTACCCGTGGCTCCAATCACGATGATCTTCATGTCGAATGACCCCCAGAAGGGCGCCGCGATCGTTCGCGGCTGCCATCTCATGTCCGGGAGCGCGGGTGCTCGCAACCGCCCGCGACGCGCCCGCGGTGCCTGGTTCTTCGGCACGCCTGTCGCGGACGCGCCCGCGCTGCGCGCGCCCGCGCTCCGGATCGGGCAGACGTGACGGGCCCTTGCACCTTTCGTGCGTGCGCATGAAGCGCGCCGTGCGATGCTCGCCGCATGGCTCGGTGTACCGTCGGCGCAGTTGCCGCGATCCTGTGCGCGTGCTCCGGGGCACGACTCGCGCGCCCGCTCGCACCCTGCTCTCCGGTGGTCCGAGGAGACGAAATCCTATGTGGCGGCGATCGCGTCGCAACAGTCACGTGCGAAGGGGGAACGGGCGGCAGGGCATGTCGCGCGCTGGCGGTCGTCTACGCGAGTGGCCAACGCGTTTACCTCCACAAGGCGCCAGAGTTCGAGGAGTGGCCAAGGCGGCCTCGGCCGGGCAGCAAGTCCGACCACGTCCTGGGAACCACCCGCTACGCAATCGCTCCAGATGGCCGCGCGATCCGGTTCCTGCACCGCGCGCTTCTGGGCTCGTCGTGGCGCGAATACGACGTGTTCACCGGAGAGACTCGGGATGCGGTTGCTCCAGACTGGATCCACGCGGACGCGCCTTCGTCGGATTCTCCGTGAGGCTGCGCCTCGACCCTAGTCCGCGAGTCCGGGCCGGCCCTGCACCGTCATCATCGTCGCGAGCATGGTGAGGACGTGCTTCTCCTCCCCGCCCGCGATGGCGAACACGTCGCCGGCGCAGGTGGTCAACGTTCGCCCGGCCTTGAGCACGCGCCCCCGCGCCACGATGCTCTCGCCGGCCCCGGGCGCCATCAGGTTCACCTTGAACTCGACCGTGAGCACCGCTGCTCCCGCCGGCATCAGCGTGAGCGCCGCGTACCCGCAGGCGCTGTCCACGACCGTCGTCATCGCGCCAGCGTGGAGGAACCCGTGCTGTTGCGTCAGGTCGGCGCGGAACGGCAGCCGGATGTCCACCTCGCCGGTCGCCACGCGCTCCAGGGTCGCCCCGAGCGTCGTCATCATCGCTTGGCGCGCGAAGCTGGCTCGGACGCGAGCTCCGAACTCCGGATCGGCAGGCTTGAAGGTACCCATGGGCTCACACTACCAGCGGCCAGGAGGAGGCGCTTCGGCACGACCGCTTCGCCGGCTCGGGCCCCGGGCGCGCCGAGGTGGCGGCCGAGGGCTGGCCGTCGAACCTCCGGCCTCGTCGAGTCTTGTCGCGGAGATCGTCCAGCCATACCTCGTGGACGGGGGTGGCCGATGAAACGCGTTCTGCTGGTCGGCTTCGATCCGGCCGCGGTGGACTTCTCGGATCCGGCGCTGCCGCCGGGCATGACCGCGGAGAAGATCCACGCTGGCATCGAGCTCGCGCTCGCCGATATGGCCGGGCGGGGGTGGCAGGCCGAGACCTGCCTCATCAACCCTGACGAGACCGCGGTCCCGACCGTCGAGCGCCGCCTGGCCGGTGGCCGCTACGACTGCGTCGTGGTCGGTGCGGGCGTCCGCCTGCCGCCGAGCCGGCTCGTGGTGTTCGAGGCGGTGGTCAACGCCATCCACCGCGCCGCTCCGCAGACGGTCATCGCCTTCAACACCCGCCCCGAGGACACCGGCGCAGCGGCCGCGCGCTGGCTCTGACGGCGCCGGCCGCTCGAGCAGGGCCACTCCTCCACCGTGAGAGGCGAGGTGGCGGCGCCACCCGGGTGCGCGCCGCCTGGCTAGATCGTCTGGGTGGCAGACTCGACCGTGACTGCCAGCGTCGCGCGCGCCCAGCGGAAGCGCGCCTTCATGACCTCGAAGTCCGGACCGGAGGTCACGAACGACGCCCTGCCCTTCAGGAGGAACCCCGTACCGGCACCCTGCAGGCCCCGGACCTTCACGCTGCCCGCCGTGACCAGGACGCGATCGTCGAAGGCGACGTTCGCCTCGGTCTTGTTCATGTAGCCGGCGGGGATGAGGAGCCGCTCGTCATCGGAGACGATGACGTAGGAGTTCCAGGTGTTCACCATGTGCGGTCCGTCCTTGCCGACCGTCGCGATCGCGACCACACCCTCGTGCTTCAGCACCTCTCGCAGCGTCTCGGGAATCATCTCTTCCTTTCTCACTTCTCTCACTTCTTCGAGTTGAGCTTCACGCCCGGCCCGCGCTTCGCGCTCCGCGCCCCTGCCGTCCTGCGCTTCCCCGCCGCTCGCTCGCTCCTGCGGAGCTGGAACCAGCTCTCGGCGTCCCGGAGGAACTGCTCCGGGGCCTTCCTCTCGAACTCGCGGCCCAGGTCGGCCAGGGTCTTCGACGCGAGGAACTGCTGCAGGGCGCGCTCCGCCTCCTGCATGAAGAGGTGGATCCGGCAAATGCCGGTGACGCTCCACCCCGGCGGCGCCGCGCCGAAGAGCGCGCAATGCCGCCGGATCTCGGCGCACTCGAACAGCGTGCGATCGGGATCGACGGCCGCGAGGACGTCGTGGACGGCGATCCGCTCCGGAGGCCGCGCCAGGACGAACCCGCCGCGGACGCCCTCGCTGGCCCGCACGAGGCCCGCCTTCTCGAGCCGCGTGAGGATCTTCGCGAGGAACCGCTCAGGCAGCGCCTGGAACGTCGCGAGATCCTTCACGCTGACCGGCTCCGCCCTCGCCGAGAGGACGAGGAGAGAGTGCAGCGCGTACTCGGCACCTGCTCCGTACAGGGATGACTTCAACTAGCACCTCACCGGTCGCAGATAACGCGAAGCCGAAGTCGCTGTCAATGGACCTGCGTTTCCGGAGCCGTGATGGCCTCGCCGCTCTGCTAGTACACGCAGCAGCGAGCAACGGGCGCCCCGCCGGGCTCGAGCGGCGGGTGGTAGCTCGGATACAACCATGGCCCGTGGCGGTGGACGGCAGCGGGGGCACTCCGTTGCACTCCCGCTTCTCGTGCTTATCCCGGGAAGGCCGCACCGTGCGTCAGGCTCCGATCGGTAGCTTCCGCTCCACACCGGGGCGCAGCGCGGCGCTCGCCAGGAACGTGCGCCACCTGAATCGCGTGAGGACGTAATTCCCACCTACCAGCCACGACCACGCGAAGAGCACTGGCGTCCACGGAGCGGCGCTCACTCCGGACGGGGCGACGCCGTCACCCCGGCAGCTGCCAGCTTGCTGCCCGCGGATCCCTTCGCAGCGCCGCGGCGGTCCAGAGCGCGCCGGCGAAGTCGATCGCGCCGACCAGGATCACGATCGGCTTCACGAGCCCGGCGAGCACGAACGCGACGAGGAAGACCAGGACCGACACACGCGCGTGAACGGTGAGCCGGGCGTATGGCAGGAAGTCCGCGCGCCCGAGCCGGACGTTGTAGTACCCGATGATCGACACGAGCACGCCGACGACGCGGATCCAGACCTCGTCGGTCGGCGGCAGGCCGAAGACCGCGAGCACGGGGTTGGGCACCAGGGCGAGAAGGACCCCGAAGACCACGAGGTACCAGCCGAAGACCACGAGGGAACGCGCGACGGCGGACATGATCCTCCCTTGGACGGACAGTTCACGCGTGGGAGCGCGAGTGAGGGAGAGCGGTTCGGCGTCTGACCGAGATCAGTCGTCCAAAAGAAGGAGAAGCGTGAAGCGCAGCACCTGCGGGCCCGCCGGTGAATGGTGACGGAAGGCGCACTCACGGAGAGGGGCTGAGGCGCGGCGTCACGCGCTTCGGCGTGAGGGTGGGCGTCTGCGCGAGCGAGTACACCCCGTTGCCGAGCCTCGCAGTCGTGAGACGCAGAGCCGCATTCGCACGGGTCGGCCCAGAACACCTATCGCCTTCGCACGGACCGTGAGCCGAAATGGACGCGCAGCATCGTCTCGGCGCATCGGATCGTCGTTCGCCGAGGCCCACCAGCTCGCCACAGAGGGAGGGCGCGAATGAAGAAGCTGATCGTTGCCGCGGTTCTTGCGTTGACTTGGCTTGCACCTGCGGTCGCACAGGCGCGCGAGGGGGGTTGCAGCCCGCTCGGGAGTTGGTCGACGCAGAAGCCGGGCGAAAAGATCGCCGACTTGCCGTGGATTGGCACTACGACCGGCCAGTCCAACTCGTCCGGAACGGTCGTCACCGACATCCCGATGTGGCCCAAGGACGAGGTCATCACCTGGGTCGCGAAAGTGACGATGAGGGGCGCCTGGAAACGGACCGGGGGCAACACGTTCACGTTCGTCCAGGAGGGCTGGGTCCCGGGCCCGGATGGAACGCCAATTCTGTTCGCCAGGAATGTCGGCAGCGAGACGCTCTCGGAAGACTGCAACACGGTTACGGTCGTGAGCACGATGCAGATATTCGACGCGGTGACGGGGGCATTCATCGCTGAGGCTCCCATCGAGCCTCCGATGGTCGGGTACAGGATCGTGGTGGAGGGCCAGTAGAAGCCCGCAACTCCCCACGGAGTCACCAGCCCCGCTGCCCTCGACGGCAGCGGGGCTGATGCTTTTCAGGGTCACGCGCACAGCGCCCCTCCCCTGACGGCCGGCTGCATCAGGATGCTCTCCACGGTCCCCAGGAGGAGCGCCTTCGCGTTCAGCGGCATCTTCATCGCCGCCGCGTCGAGGTTCTCGATGACCACCAGGACGGCTTCGCGGCGGTAGGCCCGGCGGGTCGCAGGATCCAGCCGCCCGAGCGCTCGTGCGCTGCTCGCGCGCGTCAATGCTGCGAGCCCTCTAACCGCGTCCCGGTTCACGCAGGCGACGGGATCTCGTCGCGGCGAGCGACGAACGCCGAGATCTCGCGAGCTCGCTCCGGGAGCGCCACCGCACGGAAGTCGCTGCAGGACACGTGGATCGTCGCCGCGACCGGACTGGTACGCGCCGTGCGAAGGAGCTCGCCGTCGGCCTTCTCGAAGGAGTGAAGCCATGACGCGCAACCTGGCAGTGGTCCTGACGCTGGCGGTGCCCGCGGCGCTCGCCGAACGCGCTCCCGCCGCGGCATCGCCGCCCGCGCGCGTGCGCGTCGTGACGACCGCGCCCGCCCAGGGCGCGCGGTGGGTGGCGGGGAGCCTGGCGGCAGTGCGCCGCGCCGTCGTCTCGACGCGGACGGCGGCCTCGGTCCGTTCCGTGGAGGTGGAGGAGGGCTCCCGCGTCCGCCAGGGCGCGCTGCTCGTGCGGCTGTCGGACGACGAGGTGCGGGCGCAGCTCGCCGCGGCAGAGACCGCGCGAGTGACCGCCGCCGCGCAAGCGCGCCGCATGGAGACGCTCGCGGCGCAGGGGGCCGCCACTCAGGTCGAGCGGGATCAGGCGCGGGCGCAGCGGGCCCAGGCCGAGGCTGCCGTGTCGGCCGCGCGGGCGGCCCTCGCCTACACCGAGATCCGCGCCCCGTTCGACGGCACGGTGCAGGCTCGCCGCGCCAGCGCCGGGGATCTGGTCGGCCCGGGCCAGCCCCTGCTCGAGCTGGAAGGGAGCGAGCTCGAGGTGGTGGCGAGCCTCTCCGACGAGGAGGCGCGCGGGATCGCGATCGGCCAGACCATCCGGTTCGAGGCCGGCACCGAGGCCGGGGCGTCGGAGGTCTCGGCCCTGGCCGTCGGCGGCGATCCGCTGTCCCACCGCCGGACGCTGCGGGCCAGGGTGCACGAGGGCGGCGCAGCGCTGCGCAGCGGAACCTTCGCCCGCCTCGTGCTCCCGGCCGCCGAGGCGCCGGCTGGGGCCGTGTGGGTCCCGCGCAGCGCGCTCGTCGAGCGGGGCGATCTCACGGGCGTCTTCGTCGCGGCCGGAGGGCAGGCGCAGCTCCGCTGGCTCGCGCTCGGCGAGGGCGTTGGCGACCGCGTCCCGGTGCGCGCCGGTCTGGCTGCCGGTGAGGCGGTGATCGACTCTCCGGGCGCGCTGCGGGACGGCCAGCAGATCGAGGTGGAGCGATGACCCCCTCCGGACAGAAGGTCGGCCTGGCCGGCCGGCTCGCGCGCGGCTTCCTTCGCAGCAAGCTGACGCCGCTCATCGTCGTCGCCTCGCTCGCCCTCGGCGTCGCCGCCGTCCTCCTCACGCCGCGCGAGGAGGAGCCGCAGATCATCGTCCCGGTGGTCGACGTGCTGGTCCCGTTCCCGGGCGCGACCGCCCGGGAGGTGGAGAGCCAGCTCACCACCCCGCTCGAGCGGCTGCTGTGGGGCCTCCCGGGCGTCGAGTATCTCTACTCGACGTCCACGCCGTCGGCGGCCTTCCTCACCGTGCGGTTCAAGGTGAACGAGCCGCTCGAGCCGAGCCTGGTGAAGATCCACCAGGAGCTGCGCGCGCACCCCGAGGTCCTGCCCTCCGGGGCGCTCCAGCCGGTGGTGCGGCTCCTCAGCATCGACGACGTCCCCTTCCTGACGCTCACCCTGCACGGCGATCCGCTGCCCGCCGGCCAGCTGCGCGCCCTCGGGGAGGAGGTCGCGCGCGAGCTCGCGGCGGTCCCGCAGACGGCGCAGGTGCGGGTGCTGGGCGGCGCGCGCCGGGTGGTCCGGGTCGAGCCCGAGCCGGAGCGGATGCGGACGCTGGGCGTCGCGATCGCGGAGCTGCAGCCGGCCATCGCCGCCGGGCAGGGACAGCTCCCCGCCGGCGCGCTCGTCGACGCGCGCAGGCGCATCGAGCTGGAGGCGAGCGGGTTCGTGCGCTCCGTGGCCGACCTGCGGCGCGTGGTGGTCGCCGTCCGCGGCGACCGGCCCATTTACCTCGAGGACGTGGCGCGGGTCACCGACGGCCCCGAGCCCGAGCCGGCCGTCGTCCTGATGGCCGAGCGGGGGAAGCCCGGGTTCGAGCAGGCCGTCTCCATCGCGCTGGCGAAGCGCGCCGGCGCGAACGCCCCGGAGGTGGCGAAGTCGGTCGAGCGCAAGGTGGAGGCGCTGCGCGGCCGGCTCATCCCCTCCTCGGTGAAGGTGAGCGTCACCCGCAACTACGGCGAGACCGCGGAGGAGAAGTCGAACGAGCTCATCGAGCACCTCGTCCTCGCCACGCTGTCCGTCGTCGCCCTCATCGCGCTCGCCATGGGCTGGCGCTCGGCGGTGGTGGTTGGGGTGGCGGTGCCGGTGACGCTGGCCCTGACGCTGCTCCCCACCTACCTCCTCGGCTACACGCTCAACCGCGTCACGCTCTTCGCGCTCATCTTCTCGATCGGCATCCTCGTCGACGACGCCATCGTGGTGGTCGAGAACATCCACCGGCACCTTCACCTGCCCGGGCGGAGGCGGAGCTTCGTCCGGACCGTCGTCGAGGCGGTCGACGAGGTCGGGAACGCCACCATCCTCGCCACCTTCGCCGTCATCGCCGCCATCATGCCGATGGCGTTCGTGCGCGGACCTTCGGGCCCGTACATGCGCCCGATCCCGGTGGGCGCCAGCGCGGCGATGCTCTTCTCGCTCGCGATCGCCTTCGTCATCAGCCCCTGGGCCGCGATGAAGGTCTTCCGCAAGGAGGCCCACCTGCCGGAGGTCGAGGCGGCGGGGACACACGCCGACGACGGCCGCGACGCCGAGGGGCTCCGCGCGGCCGAGCCCGCGGCGACCCCGGAGACGCACCTCACGCGGCTCTATCGCCGCGTCATGGGCACGCTCCTCACCCGGGCCTGGGCTCGCTGGGCCTTCCTGGCGCTGGTGCTCGTGCTCTTCGCCGGGGCGGCCTCGCTGGTCGCCTTCGGCGCCATCCAGGTGAAGATGCTGCCCTTCGACAACAAGCGCGAGCTCCAGGTTCAGCTCGACCTGCCGGCCGGAACGGCGCGCGAGGAGGCGCTCGCCGTCGGGCAGGAGCTGGCGCGGAGGCTCCTCCAGGAACCCGAGGTGAAGGACGTCGAGGTCCACTCGGGCGTCGCCGCGCCGTTCACCTTCGTCGGCATGGTCCGGCACAGCTTCCTGCGCGAAGGCGCCGAGCAGGTGGACCTCCAGGTGAACCTCGTCCCCAAGGGCGATCGCAAGGCGCAGAGCCACGCCATCGCGACGCGTGTCCGTCCTGCGCTGGAGGCCATCGCCTGGCCGCGCGGCGGCCGGCTCAAGCTGGTCGAGATCCCGCCCGGCCCGCCCGTGCTCGACACGCTCGTGGCCGAGGTGTACGGCCCCTCCGTCGCGGAGCGCGACCGGCTCGCCGGCGAGGTCCTGGCGGCCTTCCGCTCGACGAAGGGCGTGGTGGACGTGGACTCGTCGCTCACGGCGACCTCGCCGAAGCTGGCGCTCCGCCTCGACGCGGAGAAGGCCGCGCTGCACGGGGTCGCGCCAGCCGCGGTGATCCAGACGCTCGCCGCGGGGGGCGCAGGTGCGCCGCTCGGCAGCTTCCACGTCGAGCGGGGCGCGGCGCAGGTCCCGGTGGTGCTGCAGCTCGCCCCGGCGTGGCGGGCGCGCCTCGAGGATGTCCTGCAGCTCACCGTCCCGGGACGGCGCGGCGCGGTGCCGCTCTCCGAGCTCGTCAGCGCGGAGGAGGGCCGGATCGACCCGCCCGTCTTCCACAAGAACCTCCTGCCGATCGCCTACGTCTTCGGCGACCTGGCCGGCGAGATCGAGAGCCCGGTCTACGCGCTCTCGGCGCTGAACGGGAAGCTCGACGCGCTCCGCGGCGCGGGCGGCGAAGTCGTGCCGCGCTTCGGCCTCGCCCACCCCGCCTCCACCGAGCAGCCGGCGCTCAAGTGGGACGGCGAGTGGCACATCACGCTGGAGGTCTTCCGCGACCTCGGCATCGCCTTCGCCGTCGTGCTCGTCCTCATCTACATCCTGGTGGTCGGCTGGTTCCAGAGCTTCGCGGTGCCGTGGGTCGTCCTCGTCCCCATCCCGCTTTCCCTCATCGGCATCCTGCCCGCCCACTTCGGGCTCGGCGCCTTCTTCACCGCGACCAGCATGATCGGCTTCATCGCCGGCGCCGGCATCATCGTGCGCAACAGCATCATCCTCGTGGACTTCATCGAGCTGAAGCTGCGGGAGGGGATGCCGCTCGCGGCCGCGGTCGAGGAGGCCGGCGTGGTCCGGTTCCGCCCCATGCTGCTCACCGCCTCGGCCGTGCTCGTCGGCAGCGCCGTGATGCTGGCCGACCCCATCTTCCAGGGCCTGGCGGTGAGCCTCATGGCCGGAGAGGTGGCAGCGACGCTGCTCTCGCGGCTCGCCGTGCCGGTCCTCTACTTCCTCGTCGCGCGCCGCGGCCGCGCCGGCGAGCTGCAGCGCGAGGGCGCGCTCACCCGAGGTCGGCTCCTCTCCGCGGCGGCAGACCCCGCGCTCGTGTCCCCCATGCCGCAGCAGAGGAGCGTGCCATGAACCTCGCGCGCGGCGGCGTGGGCCCGGGGGCGCGACGGAGCGCGACGGACTAGCTTTGACACGGAGTCGCGCGGTCCTGCGGCGAGGCGAGCAACGGCTCGGCGTGCCAGCGCAGCTCGATGCGCCCGCATACCTGCGAGGCTGTCCACGCGCGCAGGCGAGCGCTGGAAGAATGACGGGCACAGGGAGGATGCCATGATGCGGAGGGTCGTCACGGTGCCAGACATGATCCTGATCGCCGGAACGCGCGTCGCGCTGGGCGCCGGGATCGGGTTGCTCCTTTCCAGGAGGCTCGGCGAAGGCGTGCGCGAGGGCGCGGGCTGGGCGCTCCTCGCGGTGGGAGCCCTGACGACCATACCGCTGGTGATGAAGCTCCGGACCGCGACCCTCGACGAGGAGCGGGGGCGAATCGGCCCGGCGCCGGGCGAGCCGTCCGCCGCGACCGCTGTACACTCACCGTCTTAGGGAGCTTCGCAACCTCGACCTGCTCGCGGATGTACGCGCAGACGCTGCGCTATCACTGCGCGGGAGGACCTCTAGAACGTCCCCGGATACGCGCCGCCGTCGATGAGCAGGTTCTGGCCGGTGATGTAGCCCGCCTGCACGCTGCAGAGATAGGCGCAGGCGTCGCCGAACTCGGCGATCGTGCCGAACCGCCCGGCGGGGTTCGTCGCGGCGCGCGCGGCGCGCACCTCCTCGATCGGCTTCCCGGTCGTCCGGGCGCCGTGCTCGACGATCGAGCGGAGCCGGTCGGTGTCGAACGGGCCGGGGAGCAGGTTGTTGACCGTGACGCCGTGCCGGACGGTCTTGCGCGCGAGGCCTGCGACGAAGCCGGTGAGGCCCGTCCGCGCGCCGTTGGAGAGCCCGAGCTCGGGGATGGGCGCCTTCACCGCGCTCGAGGTCACGTTGACGATGCGGCCGAACCCCCGCGCGATCATCCCGTCGACGACGGCCCGGATCATGAGGATCGGCGCGATCATGTTGGCGTCGAGCGCTCGCATCCAGGCGTCGCGATCCCATTCCCGGAAGTCGCCCGGCGGGGGCCCCGCGGCGTTGTTGACCAGGATGTCCGGCGAGGGGCAGGCGGCGAGGGCGGCGCGCCGGCCCTCCTCGGTGGTGATGTCGCCGGCCACGGCCACGACCGTGACGCCGTACGCGCCGCGGAGCTCCTGCGCCGTCGCCTCGAGCGCCTCCCTTCCCCGCGCGGTGAGGACGACGTTCACGCCCTCGCGCGCGAGCGAGGTCGCGCAGCCCTTGCCGAGCCCCTTCGACGCGGCGCACACGAGCGCCGTCCTGCCGCGGATGCCGAGGTCCATGCCGCATATGTAGCGCACGCGCCGGGGCGATGGGCCGGATCCGCGATCGGCGGTACGGTCGGGCCAGGTGGTTCGCGTGCGGGGCGGGGGGGGACGCATGGCCGAGGAGGCGAGCGCGAGGATGGCGACGCCGCGACTCCGGCCGATCGTGGAGCTCGGTGCCGAGCTCGGGCTCGCGCCGGCCGACCTCGAGCCGTACGGACGCGACGTCGCGAAGATCGGCTGGGAGGCGATCGCCCGCGCGCGGGCCCGGCCCCGCGGCTCGCTCGTGCTCGTCACCGCCGTCACGCCGACCGCCGAGGGCGAGGGGAAGACCACGATCGCGATCGGCCTCGTGGACGCGCTGCGCCGCCTCGGGGTCCGCGCGGTGGCGACGCTGCGACAGCCGTCGCTTGGGCCGGTCTTCGGGCGGAAGGGCTGCGGCAGCGGTGGCGGGCGCGCGCAGGTAGTGCCCGCGGAGCGCATGAACCTGCACCTCACCGGCGACTTCCACGCCGTGACCGCGGCGCACGACCTCCTCGCCGCGCTCGTGGACAACCACCTCAACCACGGCAACGCGCTCGGGCTCGAGCCCGGCTCGATCGTCTGGCCGCGGGCGCTCGACGTGAACGACCGGGCGCTGCGCGACGTCGTGGTCGGGCTCGGCGGCCGGGCGAACGGTCCCGTGCGGGAGACCGCCTTCGTGATCACGGCGGCGTCGGAGGTGATGGCGGTGCTCGCGCTGGCCGGGGACGTCGGCGACCTGCGGGGCCGGCTCGGGCGGATCGTGGTCGGCCGCAGGAAGGACGGGAGCCCGGCCACGGCAGAGGATCTCCACGCCACGGGCGCGATGGCCGCCCTCCTCGTCGACGCCATGAAGCCGAACGTGCTGCAGACGCTCGAGGGCACGCCCGTGCTCGTGCACGCCGGTCCCTACGGCAACGTCTCGCAGGGCGCGAGCTCGGTCGTCGCCGATCGTGTCGCGCTGGGCCTCGCCGAGGTCGTGGTGACGGAGGCGGGCTTCGGGGCCGACCTGGGGGCCGAGAAGTTCTTCGACCTGAAGTGCCGGCAGAGCGGGCTCTGGCCCGCGGCGGCGGTGCTGGTGGCCACCGTCCGGGCGCTGAAGCGCCACGGGACCTCGACGCGCGCGCCGGACGAGGAGGACGTCGCGGCGGTGCGCCGAGGCGCCGAGAACCTCGCGCGCCATCTCGACATCCTGCGCGCGTTCGAGGTGCCCGTCGTGGTGGCGGTGAACGTTCACGCGACCGACACCGCGGCGGAGCTCGACGCCGTGTGCGAGGCCGCCAAGGCGGAGGGGGCGGCCGCCGCGGTGGCGGCTCGGCCGTACGCGGAGGGCGGCGCGGGGGCCGTCGATCTCGCGCGGGCGGTGACCGTGACCGTCGCCGCCCGCGAGCGCGAGCAGCCCGTGCTGCTCTACCCGGACGCGTTGCCGCTCGCGGCCAAGATCGAGGCCATCGCGACGCGCGTCTACGGCGCGGCCGCGGTCGAGTACTCACACGCCGCGATGACGCAGATGGACGACGCGGAGCGGCTCGGCTTCGGGCGCCTGCCGGTGTGCGTGGCGAAGACGCACCTGTCGCTGTCGCACGATCCGCTGCTCGGGCCGAGCCCCCGCGGCTTCCGCTTCCCGGTGCGCGAGCTGCGGACCAACGCCGGCGCGGGGTTCGTCACGGCGGTCGCGGGCGACACGCAGCTCATGCCAGGCCTGCCGGCGCGGACGCGCGCGGAGTCGATCGACGTCGACGCGGACGGGCGCATCGTGGGGTTGTGAGCGGCGCCCCGCTCACGAGACCGAGGCCGCGTCGCCGCGCGCTCCCCGCCCGCGCAGCCTAAGGCGTGCCGGCCGCTCCGGGGCCGGTCCGCCTGCGGAGCATTGTCGTCCCGGCCGCCCGGAACCCCAGCCGCTCGTAAAGCCGCCGCGCCCGGGCGTTCTCGGGCGAGACCCCCAGCGCGGTGGCGGCGAACGAGCCGAAGCGCCCGGCGTCGATCGCCCCGAAGAGCGCCGAGCCGAGCCCCTCGCCCCGCCCGTCGGGCCGCACGTACAGCTCGTCCACCTCGCAGACCTCGCCTCCCATCCCGTTCGACCAGAACGGGACGAGGAATGCATAGCCGGCGACGTGGCCGCCCACCTCGGCGACGACCGCTCGCCCCCGGCCCGGCTGGCGCTCGAACGCGGCGAGGGTCTCCCGGACCTGTCCGGCCTCGACCGACGCGAACCCGGGGTCCTCGCGGTACAGGGCGAGGCACATCGACACGATCTCCTCGCCGTCCTCGGGTCTCGCCTGGCGCCACATCGAGGGGCACCTCCTCGCCTCCTGTCTCGGCAACCGCTGGAACGTTACGCGCGATTACTCTGGGTCGGGGTCCGCGACGAGTGCGGGTCGAGCGGGCGCCGGGCGGCGATACCTGGACTGAGCCTCCTCGAGCCGATCGGGGATGGCGATGGACTGAGGGCACATGGCCTCGCAGGCGGCGCAGCGGCTGCACCGATCGGCGCCCCCGCCCGACCTCACGACGAACGTGGAGTAGTGCCAGGCACCCAGCGTCTTCGAGTCGAACATCCGCGCCGCGTTGTACGCGGAGAACGTCCCGGGGATGTCGACTCCGCTCGGGCAGGGCAGGCAGTAACCACAGGCGGTGCAGGGAACGGCCATGCGCGCCCGGTAGAACGCCTTCGCCTCGTCCACCCGGACGAGGTCGTCCGGGCCGAGCGGCGTGGCCGCGCGCGCGGAGGCCACGTTCTCACGGACCTGCTCGACGGAGCCCATCCCCGAGAGGACCGTGACGACGCCCGGGAGGCTCCAGACCCACCGCAGCGCCCAGCTCGCGGCGGACCATCCGCGTCCCGAGCGATCCCAGATCGCCTGGACGGCGGGCGGCACCCTGGCCAGCGAGCCGCCCCGGAGCGGCTCCATCACCACCACGCCGATCTTGCGCTCCGCCGCGTGGTGCAACCCGGCGAGCCCCGCCTGGAAGCGCTCGTCGAGGTAGTTGAGCTGGATCTGGCAGAACGTCCAGTCGTACGCACCCGCGATCTTCTGGAAGTCGTCCAGCGCGCCGTGGAAGGAGAACCCCAGGTGGCCGATGCGCCCGTCGGCGAGCGCGCGCTCGAGGTTCCGGGTCGCGCCGAGCCGCCGCATCGCTGCCCACCGCTCCCCGTTCAGCGCGTGCAGCAGGTAGAAGTCGATCCGATCCGTCTGGAGCCGCTCGAGCTGTGCGTCGAGCAGCCTGTCGAAGTCCCCCTCGACCTCGACCTCCCAGACCGGGCACTTGGTGGCGAGCTGAACCTGCTGACGCCACCCGCCGCGGAGCGCCCTGCCCAGGAAAGGCTCGCTCTGGCCGGCGTGGTAGACCCACGCGGTGTCGAGGTAGTTCACGCCCGCGCGGATGGCCTCGTGGACCATGGCGGTGGCGGTCTCCTCGTCGATGGCAGCGGACTCGCCGCCAATGACCGGCAGGCGCATCGCGCCGAAGCCGAGGCTGGAGATGCGCAGGTCCGGGGACCTTGGAAAGGACCGGTATTGCATGGTGAGCTCCTGCGTGCGCGGCACCGTCCCTCGGGAAGCCGCGAAGGGCAAGCAGCATTCGATCAGCCCGGCGTCCGCCTCGACGTTCCGGTGCAGTCGTGCCTGAACAGCACCGCCCAGCGCCTGGGCGGCGGGCGGCCCACCGCCTCGCGGCCCGAGGCCGGGGAGCATGGACACGCAGCCCGCGAGCGGCTAGAAGCTGACGCCCGCGCCGCCGGGGTGAGTCGAGCGAGCTCGGCCCAGGAGCGCGTCGCGCTCTCGGGCCCGTCGCAGGCCCCGCCGCCCACCACGCGCGGCCGGTCACCCGGTGTGGCCGGCCGCCCATTTCTGGCGACTCCGTCCGCTGACGCGGGGGATCGCAGGGTCTTGCATGTCCGAGCTGCCGACCGTCTACGCGATCGACTTCGGCACGAGCAACTCGCTCCTCGCCGCGGCGAGCCCGGAGCGGGTGTTCGACCCGGTGCCGCTCGATCTCGATGCGTCCGACCCGACGATCCTGCGGAGCATCCTCTGCTTCCCCGACGCGGGCGGCGTGTTCGTGGGCGCCGAGGCCCTTCGCCAGTTCATCGAGCACGGGGCGGAAGCCCGCCTGCTGCGCTCCATCAAGCACCACCTCGGCTCGCGGTCCTTCCGCGGGACGATCATCCGCGGGCGTCTGGTCTCCGCGGAGGAGCTGGTCGCCTCTCTGCTGCGCCACATGCGCCTCCGCGCCGACGCGCACTTCGGGACGGAGGTCCGGCGCGCGCTCCTGGGCCGGCCGGTCCACTTCGACGGGGAGGACGACGCCTTCGCCGAGGGCCGGCTCCGCAAGGCGGCGGAGCTCGCGGGGTTCGAGGAGGTCCACTTCCTCCCCGAGCCGGTCGCGGCCGCGCGCGCGTTCGGCGCCGCGGCCGAGCGCGAGGAGCTGGCGCTGATCGGCGACTTCGGCGGTGGCACCTCCGACTTCACGGTGCTCCGCATCGGCGCCGCCAGGGCGCTCGAGCGCGGCGACGTGCTCGCCGTGGGCGGCGTGGCGGTCGCCGGCGACGCGCTCGACGCCTCGCTCATGCGCTCGCAGGTGAGCCGGCACTTCGGCGCCGAGGTCCAGTACCGGGCGCCCTTCGGGGCCAACGTCCTGCGGATGCCCCAGGGGATCGTGCAGCACCTCTGCTCGCCCGCGCACCTGTCGATCCTTCAGCGGCGCGACATCGCGAGCTTCCTCGCCGACGTGCGGCGGTGGGCGCTCTCCGAGGAGGATCGCCGCCGGATGGATCAGCTCAAGACCCTCGTGGAGGACACGCAGGGCTTTCAGCTTTTCGAGGCCATCGAGCGCGCGAAGCGCGTGCTCTCGACGAGGAAGGGCTCGGAGATCGTCTTCTCCTATCCCGGCATCGAGGTGCACGAGCCCGTCACGCGTGCGGGCTTCGAGGACGCGAGCCGCCGCGAGGTGGACGCCATCCTGGGCTGCCTCGACGAGACCGTGCGCGCGGCCGGCGTGGAGCCCGCCGACATCGGCGTCGTCTGCTGCACCGGAGGCACCGCGAAGGTCCCGCGGATCGCGGCCGAGATCCGGCGCCGGCTGCCGGCGGCGCGCATGGAGCAGTTCAAGGGGTTCCACTCGGTCGTGGAGGGGCTCGCGCGGGAGGCGCGGGAGGTCGCGCGCGGCCGGTCACTCCGTTGACTCGAAGCGCGCTCAGGGTCCGGGCGCGTGCACCGTCGCCGCCGCGAACCGCGCGGCGATGCCGCGAAGCTCCTCCTCGTTCACGTCGGAGACGAGCGCATACGCGAGGCCCCCGTCGCGCCAGAGCACCACGTTGAAGCCCCGCGCCGACACCTCACGGCCGCGCGCCGGCCCGAGCTGCCGAGCGCCCGTGTCCGGCCAGGGGAGCCCCTCGGGGCGGAAGACGAGCAGCGTCACGGCGTGGAGGCGCAGCGCATAGACGATCACCGCCGCCTTCCGATCGAAGACGTAGCCGACCGACCCACCTCGCAGCCGGAGCTCGCTCCCCTCCGGCGCCGGGACGACCGGCGCGAAGTCGAGCTTCCCCTCGAACCAAGGCTTCACCTGGTGCGTCCCACCGCTCTCGATCTCGACCGGGTGCTCGCTCGCGAGCACGCGCAGGTGATCGTTCACGACCTCCGAGGTCAGGGTGGCGAGCTCGCTGCGCTGGCTCGAGCTCCGAGACAGGAGCACGCCGCCTGCGAGGAGCAGGAGTCCCGCCGCCATCGCCGGGGCGATGACGCGCGTCCATCGCCCCGGCTCGACGCGCGCCGACGCCGGT
Source organism: Anaeromyxobacter terrae (assembly GCF_022690685.1). GTDB lineage: Bacteria > Myxococcota > Myxococcia > Myxococcales > Anaeromyxobacteraceae > Anaeromyxobacter > Anaeromyxobacter terrae. The sequence continues at coordinate 99,250 of NZ_JALCYY010000005.1, forward strand.
CGTCCCACGAGCAACCCGAGGCGTCGCTTGAAGGCGTTCGGCGCCGCGTAGCGCGGCAGCCGCTGCTCGAGCAGCTCGTCCAGGACGTGCTCCGCCCGCTCGGCGCTGCTGCAGGCCGCGCAGCCCTCGAGGTGAGCGCCGACGTCCCCGTTGAGCGCTGGATCGAGCCGGCGCTTGACGAAGTCGTGCAGGTGGATCTGGACGTCTTCGCAGTTCATGAAGGGTCCCGTGCTGCGTAGTCGGCGAGCTTCAGCCTGAGCGCCGCGCGCGCTCTGTTCAGCCGGGACTTGACCGTCCCGACTGCGCAGCCGACCACCATGGCCGTCTCGCTCTCCGTGAGGCCCTCGGCGTCGAGGAGGATCACCGTGCGCGCGTCGTCCGAGAGCGTTCGGAGCGCCGCCTCCAGCTCGCTGGAGAGGACGCGGCGCAACTGCTCCGCCTCGAGCTCACCGCGCGACGAGCCTTCGACGGCCGCCTCCTCCGGCGACTGCTCGGTCGTGTCGTAGGGCGCGGGTGCGGGGTGACGCAGCGCGTGGCGGTAACGGCTGATGAAGGCGTTGCGGAGGATCCGGAAGAGCCACGCCTTGACGTTCGTCCCCGGCGCGAGCTCGCTCCAGGCGCGCAGCGCGCGCACGTAGGTCTCCTGGACCAGGTCCTCGGCCTCGCCCGCGTCGTGGGTGAGATAGCGGGCGAGGTTGTACAAGGCGTCGGCGTGAGCCAGCGTGTCCTCGGCGCGCTGCGGCGCGTGCGCGCGGCTCCACCGCTCGAGCGGCATCGGCGTCATGTCTAGCGAGGAGACCTCTCCGCTCATCCTCGAACCGGCAGTGCGCCCCGCCAGGGAATTTCGTGGCGGCGCCTCACACTCCGCTCAACGTCGCTCCCACCAGGACCGTTCCCCCGGGACGGCGACGGGACCGAGCCCGCGAAGTGGAACGGTCCCCCGGTCACCTGGCGTTTGCCGCGGTGAACGCTGGCCACTCGCCACGAGGACGTCCCCGCCTGGGCCCCGGCGCTGCGCTCCTTCGGCGCCAGAGCGCGGCCAGACGGGTCGCCCCGACCGGTCGGCCCACTGCCCGTCCGATCCTCCACCGGGGGCAGACCTCTCAAGGGATCGGCCTGGGCCCCCGCCGGTGCGCATGGGAGCCCGGTGGCCGCACCCGATCACCGTGACCCGCGCGAAGCGGACGTCCACCTCGAGCGCGACGTCTTCCTGCGAACGCTCCTCCACCACCTCGCCGGCGCGCTCGAGGAGGTGGTCGGCGTGCGCGACGCGTCGGGGTTCGTCTCCATCGTCGGCCAGCGCATGGGCGACGAGCTGGGAGCGGAGTACAGGCGAGCGCTCGGGGTCGAGCAGCTCCCGCCCGAGCAGCTCGGCGCGGTCCTCGTCGATCTGAAGCGCCGCATCGGCGGCGAGTTCCGGGTCATCGAGCAGACGGAGGACCGGATCGTCTTCGCCGCCCGCTCCTGCCCGTTCGGCGACAAGGTCGTGGGCCGCCCCTCGCTCTGCATGATGACCTCCAACGTCTTCGGCTCCATCGCCGCCGACTCGACCGGGTTCGCCAAGGTGGGCCTCGAGCAGGCGATCGCTCGGGGAGACGCCGGCTGCCGAGTGGTCGTGTATCTCCGTCCCTCCGAGCGCGCGGCTGCCGCCACCGGACGCGAGTATGTGAGGGGGTGACCGCTTGCTGGCTGCGTTCCGCGCCATCGCCCAGCTCCTGCCCGACGCGCTCCTGCTCGTCTCGCGCTCCGGAGCGGTCGTGGTCGCGAACGACGCGGCGGGCGAGCGGCTCGGAGTACCGGTGACGGCGGTCGAGGGGCGCGCGCTCGTGGAGCTCACCGGCGACCCGGCGCTCGCCGAGTTCGTCTCTCGCTGCCTCCGCTCGACCGGACCGCTCCCTGGCGCGTTCACGCTCGCCGGGCGCGGCGAGCGGGTGCGCTGCGAGGGGGCGCGCCTGTCGGGCCCGGACGCGCTCCTCGTGCTCCGCCTGGTCGCGCCGGAGCAGCACGGACACTTCGCCCTCCTCTCGGAGAAGGTCGACGCGCTGAACCGCGAGGCGCTCCACCGCCGCACGGCCGAGGCGCAGCGCGAGCGGCTCATCGCCGAGCTGAACCGCGCGGTCCGGCTCTCGGAGACGTTCGTCGCCGTGCTCGGCCACGATCTGCGCAACCCCCTCGGCGCGGTCGTCGCCGGGGCGACCCTCGCGCTCCGGCGGACCGAGGACCCGAAGGTGCGCGGCCACCTCGAGCGCGTGCTCCGCAGCGCCCGCCGCATGGCGCGCATGGTCGAGCAGCTCCTCGACGTCTCGCGCGTCCGGCTCGGCCGGGGAATCCCGCTCACGCGCGCCGAGATCGATCTCTCCGAGCTCGTCCGGCAGGCCGCGGCCGAGACCGAGCCCTCGCACCGGCAGCACCGCTTCGATCTCCGGCTCCCCGCGCGCTGCGAGGGGGAGTGGGATCGCGATCGGCTCGCTCAGGTCCTCTCGAACCTGCTCGCCAACGCGTGCGAGCACTCGGAGGCGGGCTCGGTCGTGACGGTCACGCTGCGCGACGCCCCGGCGCAGGCGTCGGTCTCGGTCCACAACCCGGGACCCGCGATCCCGCCCGAGCTCCTCCCCTCCGTCTTCGACGCGTTCGCGAGCGGCGCGGAGGGCCGCGGCCTCGGCCTCGGACTCCACATCGCGCGCGAGATCGCGCAGGCGCACGGCGGCGACGTCGCGGTCGAGTCCGCGCCGGAGCGCGGCACGACCTTCACGGTCACCCTGCCCCGCCGCGCCGCCGGCGCGGCGGCGCGCACGATGACGCCGCTGCCCCAGCTCCTCGACGCCGCGCCCACGCCTGGACGCGCCGGCGGGACCCGCTGATCAACCCGCGAGCCGTCGCAGCGCCGCCGGCGCCGCGAGGAGCGCGGCGAGCGCGACCATCGTCGCGCCGGTGGGGATCTCCCAGAGCCACGAGAGCACGTACCCGCCCGCCGCCGCGACGACGCCGAGCGCCGCCGCGAGCGGGAACGCGAGCCGGAAGCGCACGCCGAGGAGCAGCGCCCCCGCGGCGGGCAGCGTGAGGAACGCGAAGACCGGCAGCGCCCCGAGCGCCCGGGCGGTGACGGGGATGGCGAGGCCGATGGTGAGGAACAGCACCGAGTCCCACAGCTGCACCCGCATCCCGACCGCCTGGGCCGTCTCCGCGTCGAACGACGTGAACGCGAGCTCCTTCGCGAAGAGCCCGTGGACCACCGCGCAGAGCACGGCCACCGCCGCGATGACCGCGAGATCGCTCGCCGGCACCGCCACCGCGTTGCCGAAGACCATGCCGCCGAGGTCGTGCGCGGCATGCACGAGGCGGCTCGCGCCCAGGACCACGAGCGCGGACGAGACCACCCACGCCGTGCCGACGGTCGCCTCGGCGGGGAGCCGCCGCGGCCGCAGGGCCCCCAGGATGAGCGCGCCCACCACCGAGAACGCGATCGCCACGAGGAGCTGCTCGGAGGCGTGCTCGGTCTCGATGTGGAGCCGCTCCTCTGCGAGGAGCGTCGCGACGAGCCCCAGCGTGGAGAGCTGGGTGAGCGCCGCGGACACGAACACCGTGCGCCGGAGCACCACGAAGACGCCGAGCGCACCGAGGAGCGCGCCGGCGATGACGGACGCCGCGAGGGGGACCTGCCAGATCTCGCGCGCGGCGAGGAAGTCCTGGAGCGCGCTCACCGGAGCTCCTCTCCGTTCCCGTTCGAGGGCAGCGGGTACACGAGCCGCCGCCCCGCCTCCTCGCGCACCGCCACCGCGCGGCCGTAGAGCGCGCCGAGCGCGTCGGGGCGGAGCATCGCGTCGAGGCTCCCCACCCGGAAGAGCGCGCGGTCCTTGTCCACGAAGGCGAGCGCACGGGCGTAGTTCGCCACCGCCTCGAGGCGGTGCGACACCATCACGATCGCGAGATCGCCGTTCCGCTGCAGGTCGCGGAGCAGGTCCATGAGCCCGAGCTCGGCGGCGGGGTCCATGCCGCTCGTCGGCTCGTCGAGCGCGAGGAGCTCCGGATCGGCGACGAGCGCGCGCGCGATGAGCGTGCGCTGGCGCTGTCCGCCGGAGAGCTCGCCGAAGCGCTTCTCCGCGAGGTGCTCCACGCCCACCCGGGCGAGCGCGCGCCCCGCCTCGGCGCGATCGGCGCGGCCCGGCCGGCGCCACGGTCCGAGGCCGGGCACGCGGCCCATGAGCGTCACCTCGCCGGCGGTGAACGGCCAGATGGTGTCCACGTGCTCGCGCTGCGGCACGTAGCCGACGCGCAGCCCCTCGCGCCGCACGACGCGCCCCGCCACCGGGGCGTGGGCGCCGAGCAGGGTCCGGAGGAGCGTCGTCTTGCCGCCGCCGTTCGGGCCGACCACCGCGAGGAACTCGCCCGGCGCGACGGCGAGGTCGAGCCCCTCGAGGAGCGGCCGGCGACCGTACCCGATCGCCGCGCCCTCGAGCCGCACGAGCGCGCCGCTCATCGCGCCGCCCCGGCGACGCGCGCGACGAGCACGTCCACGTACCGCTCGTAGCCGTCGACGCCGGGCTCACCGCCGACGTCGCCGGGGATCTGCACCACCTGGGCGCCGGAGTGCTTCGCCACGACGTCCGCCGACCTGCGGTCGTAGTAGTTCTCGAGCACGATCGCCTTCACGCCCTCGCGCTTCGCGAGGACGACGAGCTCGGCGAGGTGCGCGGGCGGCGGCGGCACGCCGGGCCGCGGCTCGAGCTCGCCCGCGCTCTCGAGTCCGGTCCACTCGAGGAAGTACGGCAACGTCCGGTGCTGGGTGATGATCTTCCTCCCCTTCGCGGGCGCGAGCGCCGCCTGCCAGCGCGGGATCGCCGCCTCGATCCGGCCGCGGAAGGCGGCGAGGTTCTTCTGGTAGCGATCGGCGCCGCCGGGATCGATCGCGGCGAGCCGCCCGGCGATCGCCTCGGCGACCTTCAGCGCGCGGCGCGGATCGGTGAGGAAGTGGGGGTTGCCGCCGGGGTGGAGGTCGCCGCGGCTGCGGTCCACGACCCCGGTCGGCACGTCCAGCACCTGGATGACGCTCGCGGCCGTCAGGCGCCGCGGCCCGCCGGGCTGGATCTGGGCGTTCCTGGACTGGGTGACGAGCGGCGGCAGCCAGCCGATCTCGAGGTCGAGCCCGACGTCCACGAGGAGATCGGCGTTCCGGAGCTTCACCGCGAGGATCGGGTTCGCGTCCACGAAGTGTGGGTCCTGCACGCCGCGCGAGAGGCTCTCGACGCGGACGCGATCACCGCCGACCTCGCGCGCGAGCGCGGCGAGCCCCTCGGTGGTGGTGACGACCTTGGGCTCGGCGGCGGCGAGCGCGGGGAGGAGCAGGGCGAGCGAGGCGAGCAGCGAGGTGCGCATGGTGGATCTCCTAGAAGGGGTGCGCGCCATGCGCGCCGATGCCGAACTCGAGCTGGAGCAGCGTCTCGAGGCCGTCCTGTCCGCCGGGCCGCCGGTCGTACGCGACCTGCAGCCGGATCCGCTGGAACTCCGAGGGGAGCCAGGCGGCGAGCGCCGCGACGCGCTGCTCGGTACCAGCCTCCGCCTCACCGGCCGACGGCGCCCACTCGTAGCGCGCGCCGTAGCCGAAGTAGCTCCCCTGTCGCCAGAACGCCTGCGCCCAGCCGCCGGTGTCGGTGCCGCGCGGCGCGTCCGGCACGCCGCGGAAGCGCCGCGCGTAGAGCTCGCCGGAGAGCGCGAGGTAGGAGCGGCTCTCGAGCGGGCGGAAGCGCAGGTACAGGTCCACGCCGCCGAGGTCGCGGAACGCGCCGCCGCCCGGCTCGTCGCGGCGCGCCGCGGAGAGCCCCACGCCGAGCGTCGTCGTCCCGGTGAACGGGAAGAACTGCTCGAGGCGTGCGACGCCGGTGAGCGCCGCGACGTCCCCCTCGCCGGGCGCGGTGCTCTGGGCGGCGAGGTGGAGCGTCGCGAACCACGGCAGGGGCGCGAGCCAGCTCGCGTCCACGCCCGGGCCCGAGAGGACCTCGTCGGCGAGGAGCCGCCCGCGTGCCAGGGGCGCGTCCACGAACTCCCAGACGTGCGGGTGCTGCGCGTTCTGGCGGCCGAAGGGGCTGAAGAGCTTGCCCGCGCGGAGCTGCAGGCCCGCAGGGAGCGAGAGCGTCGTGAGGTACGCCTCCTCGACGTCGGCGCCGCTCGGCGTGAACGAGATGAAGGCGTCCGCGCGCGCGTAGGGATCGACGACGGCCTGGAGCCCGAGCTCGAGCTCCTCGAACAGGAACGCCGGCTTGTCCGCCGGGCCGAAGGGGCCCGTGCGCGGCGAGAGCTTGCCGATGTCGTAGGTCCCGAACGCGGCCGCGCCGCTGCCGATGGCGCTCACGTCCGGAAGGAGCAGCACGCGCGCGTAGCGGGCCGCGTCGGACGGCGCGGCGCCGCCCGTGGCCGGGACGGCCGCCCCGCCCTGGCCGGCGGCCTCCCCGGCGCCGGCCGCCGGCCGCGCGCCCTTCGCAGGCGCAGCGCCCAGCTCGCGCGCGATGTCCTCCTCGAGCTTCTTCTTCTCGGCGTCGGACTGTCCCGCGGGCGCTGCCGTATCGGCGCCCTTCGGCGGGGGCTCCTGCTGCCGCGCCTCGTCGCTCGCTGCGCCGGGCGGAGCCGCCGGCGCCTCCTGCGCGCCGCCGAACGCCGGCAGCGCGAGGACAGCGGCGAGCACGCTCGCCGCGATCGTCGTTCTCATGTCGTCCTGCTCCCGGGCGCGCACGAGGCGCTCCCTGGCTCGTCGTCACGGCGTGCGTCGCACCCCTGGTGAATGAGAGCGACGCGGCTCGAAAGGCAAGCGGCTACGCGGGGACGGGAGGGGACTGACCGGGGACCGCGCCGAGCGGAGCGCCCGCCACGGGAGGGAGCCCCGGCGAGAGGACCACCTCGCCCGTGACGAGGGGCGAGGGCGTGAGCTCGGGGGTGGCGCGGGTCGCGACCTCGCCGATGCGCGAGACGCACACCGCGCACGGGTGCCCGCTGCTGCCGGGGTCCTCGAGGTGCACGTGCGGCGCCACGGCCGTGAGCGCCAGGTACGCGGCGAGGGCGGTGGCGACGAGCGCGCGCATCGGCGGGGGAGGATTGTCGGGCGGCAGGGGTGCTGTCAAGCCAATCGCCCGGACGCCCGGACGGGCCGCGCGCGCGACTTCACGAACCGAGAATGCCCGCACCCCGCAGGGCCGCGACGTCCACGTCGGAGAAGCCGGCCTCGCGCAGCACCGCCTCGCCGTGCTCGCCCAGGCGCGGCGCGGGCCGGCGCGGGGCCTCCTCGCCGCGGAGCCGCACGGGGGTCGCGATCCCGGGGATCCCCCTGCCCTCCCACGGCGTCGCCACCTCGATGAACGCGCCGCGCGCCGCGAGGTGCGGATCCGAGCGCGGCTCGTCGCCCTCGAGCACCGGCGCGAGGCACACGTCATGCGCGGCCGCGAAGTCGGCCCACTCGTCGCGCGTCCGCGCCGCGAAGATCGCCTCGAGCTCCGCGCGCGGCCCCGCGCCGCCGTGCTCGAGCTGCCGCGGCGCGAGCTCCGGCCGCCCGACCGCCTCGCACAGCGCGGAGAAGAACTTGGGCTCGAGCGCGCCGAGCGCGACGAAGCGCCCGTCCTTCGTGCGGTACACGCCGTACGAGGCCGCCCCGCCGGAGAGCAGCTCCCGCCCGCGAACGCTCGGCGCGCCGCGCGCCCAGGCCATCGCGAACGGGAGCGTCATGAGCGCGAGCGCGCCCTCCACCATCGACACGTCGACGTGGGCGCCCTCCCCGGTCGTCGCGCGCCGCACGAGCGCCGCGAGGACACCGGCCACAGCGGGCCAGGCGCCGCCCGCCAGATCCGCAACCTGCACGCCCGGGACGGCGGGCCGCTCGGGCTCGCCGTTGAGGCCGAGCACCCCCGCGATCGCGCAGTAATCCACGTCGTGCCCGGCGCGCGAGGCGTAGGGACCGTCCTGGCCGTAGCCGGTGATCGAGCAGAGCACGAGGCGCGGGCTCGCGGCGTGGAGCGCGGCCCAGCCGAGTCCCATCCGGTCGAGGACGCCGGGGCGGTACGACTCGACGACGACGTCGGCGCGGGCTGCGAGCCGCAGGAACGCGGCCACGCCCTCCGGGCGGCGCAGGTCGAGCGCGAGCGAGCGCTTGTTGCGGTTGAGCGCGTGGAACGCGCCGGACGCCTCGCCGGCGAGCGGCGGGAGCGAGCGCAGCGCGTCCCCGCCCTGCGGCTCCTCGATCTTCACCACGTCGGCGCCGAGATCCGCGAGGACGAGCGTCGCGAACGGCCCCGGGAGCAGCCGGGACAGATCGAGAACGCGGAGTCCCTCGAGTGGCAGCACCGCTACAGGATCTGCTGGAGCTTCATGGCGAGGCCCATGTCGCCCTGGATCTTGAGCTTGCCGGACATGAAGGCCATCTGCGCGTTGAGCTTGCCGTTCACGATGTTCAGGAAGTCGGCGTCGGTCGCGGCCACCGTGCACTTCGCGTTCGGCGCGTGCCCCTCGGCGATCCGGCCGCCCGGCGTCGTGCAGTCCACGGTCCAGACGCCGCCGCCCGGGCCGGAGATGTTGAACTGGTAGACGGCGCTGATCTTCTGGACCACGTCCGGCTTCGCCTGGAAGCGCCCGGGGATGTGGCGCTCGAAGACGTCCTTCACGCTCGTCACTTGCTCGGCCATCGGGCGAAGCCTCCTGGGCGCGCACCGATTCGGAAATCGCGCGGCGTCGAAGATACGTATTGGCCCGCAGAGGGGCTGTCAAGCGAGCGCTGCGAGCATCACGGGCGGGCGCGCAGCACCTCGGCGACCGCGGACGTGAGCGCGTCGGGATCGACGGGCTTGATGAGCACCGCGTCGACCTCGCGGCCGCGCGCCCTCGCGATGTCGTCGCGCTCCGCCCACCCTGTGACGATGACGACCGGCACCGTCGGGGCGATGGCCTTCGCGGCCTTCGCCATCTCGAGCCCGCCCATGCCGGGCATGCCGACGTCCGTGACGACGACGTCGATCGAATGCTCGGAGAGCGTCTTCAGCCCCTCCTGCCCGCTCGCGGCCGACAGCACCGCGTAGCCGGACGCCTCGAGGACCTCGGCCATCAGCTCCCGGTTGTCGTCGTCGTCCTCGACGAGGAGGACTCGAAGGCCGCTCTGGTCCACCTGGCCCCCTTGGGTTGGCTCGGCCCCGACCTGGTGCCGGCGACAGTAGAGCAATGCTCCCCCCGAGCGCGAGCGCCCGTGGGGGGAGCCCCCCGGCTACTCCACGTAGAACGAGTCGAGGAGGTCCTTGTAGTTCTGGGTGACGACCTTGCGCTTGACCTTGAGCGTGGGCGTCAGCTCCCCCGACTCCTGCGTGAAGTCCCGCGGCACGATCGCGAACTTCTTGATGGTCGAGTAGCTCGCCTGCTTCGCGTTGAGCGCGTCGATGGCCTTCTGGACGTGGGCGCGCACGCGCGGGTCCTCGTGGAGCGCCGCGCCCGCGGGGACGCCCGCGTCCGCCGCCCACTTGCGCGCGTTCTCCTCGTTGAGCGTGACGAGCGCCGACAGGAACTTGCGCTTGTCGCCGTGCACCATCACCTGCGAGACGAGCGGCTCGGTCTTGAGCTCGTTCTCGAGGTTCTGCGGCGCGACGTTCTTTCCGCCCGCGGTGACGATGATGTCCTTCTTGCGGTCGGTGATCCGGAGGTGCCCCGCCTCGTCGAGGTAGCCGATGTCGCCCGTGTACAGCCAGCCGTCCCGCAGCACCTCCGCGGTCGCCGCCGGGGCGTTGTAGTACTCCTTCATCACGCCGCCGCCCCTCACGAGGACCTCGCCGTCGTCCGCGATCCGCACCTCGGTCCCCGGCACCGGCGGGCCGACCGTGCCGATCCGGTTCTGGCCCGGCCGGTTCACGAACGTCCCGGCGGAGGACTCGGTCAGGCCGTAGCCCTCGAGGATGCTGAACCCGAGCACGCCGAAGAAGTGGGCGATCTTCGGCGAGAGCGGCGCGCCGCCGGACACGAAGAGCCGCATGCGCCCGCCGAACCGCTCGGCGAGCGCGTGGGTGAGCTTCGGGAACACCAGCTTCTTGCCGACGAGGAAGCCGAAGGACGAGTAGCTCTTCCCCTGATCGGCCGCGGTCGCGTACTGGTCGAAGCTCTCCATGGCGAGCTGGAAGAGCTTGCCCTTCAGGCCCGGCGTCGCGAGGCCCTTCGACACGACCGTGTTGTAGGCCTTCTCGAAGATGCGCGGCACGGACGGCATCACCGTCGGCCGCACCTCGGAGGCGTTGTCGAGGATCTTCTCGAGCGACTCGACGAACGCGCAGGTCGCGCCGGTGGCGAACCAGACCGCCTCGATGACCTTCGCGAACGAGTGGGCCATCGGCAGGAACATGAGGACGAGGTCGTCCGGACCGATCAGCCGGATCTGCTCGACCGCGTACCCCTCGTAGACCCAGTTACCGTGGGTGAGGACGACGCCCTTGGGGTTGCCCGTCGTGCCGGAGGTGTAGATGAAGCTCGCCGGGGCGTCGGGGCCGATCGCGGCGAGGCGGGCCGCGTGCGCGTCGGGGTTCGCCCGCCGCCACTCCTCGCCCATCCGCTCCAGGTCCGCGAGCGTGCGCTCGAACGGCCCCGCCGCCGGCCCGGTCGCGCGGATGATCGCCTCGAGCGCGGGGAGCTTGTCCCGCACGTCGCGGATCTTCGCGACCTGCACGTCGGTGTCGCAGAAGACGAACCGCGCCCCGGAGTCGGCCAGGATGTACTGGCACTCGGCGGCCTTGTTCGACTGGTAGATCGTGACCGTGATCCCCGCCGCGCCGAGGACGCCGAGGTCGGCGAGGATCCACTCGATGTTGGTCTCGCCGATGATCGCCACGCGATCGCCGGGCCGGAGCCCGATCGCCGCGAGCCCGTCGGCGACGTCGCGCGCGCGCCGGGCGAGGTCGGCCCAGGAGACGTCCTGCCAGCGCCCCTCGCGCTTCATCTTCACGGCGGTGCGCTCGGCGCGCGCCGTCGCCTGCCCCTCGAACAACGCGACCAGGTTCCGCGCGGCGGGCGATCTCGTGTTCAGCTCGGCCTCGGCGATCATCGCGTTCTCCTCAGTCGGCGAGCTTGCGGCGGGCGATCTCCTGCCAGCGCCGCTCCTCGGCCTCGTCATAGCGTCCGGGCGTGGCCGCGGCAGCCTTCTCGAGCTGCTCGCGCGCCTCCCGGTGCCGCCCCTGCTTGCGGTAGGTGTCGGCGAGGTAGACGCGCGCCCGCACGTTGTCCGGGTTCTTCCCGAGCGCGTCCTTGAGCGCCCGCTCCGACTTGCGCGCGTCGTACTTGGGCCAGGGCAGCTCGAACCAGAAGCGCCCCCAGGCGGTCTGGATCGCGCCGCTCTCGAAGTTCGGGTCGATCTTCTCTGCGTGCGAGAGCCGGTCCTTGAACTTCCCCTCGAGGCCCTCGCGCAGCGCGCGCAGGATCCCGAGCCCGAGGGCGTACTGGCCCATGCCCGCCGCCGCGTAGTCCCAGCCCTCGACCCGCGCCGCGTTCGCCTGGATCGCCCGCTCACCGTAGTCCCAGGCGCGCTTGCCGATCCGCGTCTGCTCGGCCTTGGGCAGCGCCGGGTCGTCCGCGAGCCAGACGTCGAGGCGCGCACGACGCCAGAGCACCTCGTAGTCGCCAGGCGCGAGCCGCTCGGCCTCGTCGAGGGCGGCGCCGACGGTCGCGAGCTGGGCGGGATCGGCCCGTCGGACGTAGGCGGCGTCGGCGCGCGCGATCAGCGACGCGAGGGAATGACGCGCCGCGTCAGGCGCCGATCCGGTCTGACCTGGCGAGGCGAGCGCGATCGCGAGCCCGAGCGCGAGGGCGGAGAGCATGAACGTGTTGTTGCACACCCGCGCCCGCCCGCGCAGGCTCCGGACGGAGGTCGTTCACGATCCGTCACGCGAAACGGGGCCGGGGGGCCCGGTCAGCCGGCGCAGATGAGCTGGATCTGTACGCGATCGCCCTGCTGGAGCCGGCACGCGTTCTGGAACGTGACGGTCGCCGGGCGCCCCGCGAGGGGAGGTGTGTAGACCGCGCCGGCCGTGGCGGCTTCCGCGGTCCCGTCGAGCGCCACCGTGCAGGGGATGGCGGCGAGGCCTGCGCGATCCACCCCGACGGCCAGCATGCGCCAGTCGGCCGGGGTGCCCTCGAGCGGCACGGACTGCGCGACGAGCAGGCCGGCGATGTCCTCGAGGATGCTCTTGAAGCTTGCGTCGCAGATGGAGCCGGTGCGGGTCCGCACCGTCCCGAGCGCGCTCGCGAGCTCGGTGAAGCGCAGCCCGCCGTCGAGCGCCGTCCCGCACGCATTGTTCGCGCAGCCCTCGCACGACGGCTCTCCGCTCGCCGGATCGACGCCGACGATGGACGCGACCACGATCTCCCGGCTCTCCCCTGCGATGGGCGCGTGCAGGAAGTCGACGACGTCGCCGATGGGATCGAGGCTCGAGGCCTTGAAGGCCGGGTTGTGGCAGTCGATGTCGTCGATGGCGAACGGCTCCGCCGTGTCGGAGCAGTCGTCCTCGTCGGAGACGAAGACGACCGCGAGCCGGGCCCCGTCCCGCAGGAACCCTTCGTTCGTGCCGTCGGCGATCCGCTCGGAGAGCGCGAGGCGCGCCGCCCGGAACGGCTGCTCCTTGAACGTGCCGTAGGTGCCTACCCGCACGTTTGCCTTGAAGTCGTCGACGAGCGTGGGCGACGAGGCGGCGAGGATGCGCGCCCCGCCGAAGCCCGTCCCGGCCGTCCAGACGATGTCGCCGGCCACGCCGACGCCGGGTGAGCTCTGGTGGATCGCGATGAGCGCGCCGTCGGGGAAGGGCTTGCCGCTCGCCGGGCCGCCCGTGTACGTCTGTCCGAGCGTGGAGGTCGCGCCGTAGTCCTCGACCGACGTGGTGGTGACGCCGATCTGGAACTCGTTCGCGACGGGCGCGGCGACGAGCGCGTCGATGAACGCGTAGAGGTTGTCGCGCAGGTTCGCCTGCTCCGCGTCCATCGAGATCGAGTCGTCGATGACGAAGAGGATGTCCGTCTTCACCGCGGCGGGGACGACCTGCGTCGACTCGCAGCGGGTCACCGCGCCGGACGGCACCTGCTCGCAGGCGGCGAGCGCGAGCGCGCCCGCCGCGAGGAGTGATCCGGCGCGGACCGCGCGGCTCACGGCTGGCACTCCGGCGCCGTGGAGCCGGGCGCGCAGCACACGCAGGTGCCGCGGCCGGTGCCCGGAGGCGTGTAGCAGCCCCAGTCCTCCACCCGGCCCCCGAGCGCCTGCTGGCACTCGGTGCGCGTCGTGCAGCCGCCCGGCGGGTTCAGCGCGATGTAGTCGGCGGAGTACGTCTCGCCCGGATCCGCCTCGCAGTTGCCGGTGGCGTGGTTGATGTAGATGAACTTCGAGACCTCGACCGCGTCCCCCGGGTCGGCGGTCGCCGTGAACCACCAGTCGCAGCGCACGGCGGCGCCGGTCGCGTCCTTGCAGAGGGGCTGATCCACCGCCGCCGCGAAGGTCGTGCCGGCCGGGGCGGGGCCGTTGCAGGTCTTCCTCGGCTGGCCGTTCGTCTTGGCGATGCGGAGGAGCGAGATCTGGCCCTCCGCGGGCTCGGTCTGGAGCTGCAGCCCGACGGGCGGCTTCACGATGTCGGCGAGCTCGTCGAGGAGCGAGCCGAAGTCCGGATCGCAGACCGATCCCGTGATCACGTCGGCTCCCTTGGCGCGAAGCGCGTTGGCGGCCGCGAGGAGCCGGTTGCCGGGGGCCTGGCCGCCGCAGTTGTCCGTGCCCTGGATGCAGACGCCGGCGTGGTTGGGGCAGTCGGTCTGGCAGCAGAGCCCGGCGGTGCACGTGTCGCCCGAGCAGGAGGTCTGGGCGGCCGGGAAGATGAACGCGGCGCCGAGCGGCCGGCCCAGGCCCGCGAAGTAGTCCACGATCTCGTTGACCGGGAACTGCTTCTTCTTCGTGGGATCCGTGGACTCGTAGTCGCGCACGCAGGCGTCCGCGCCGGTCGGATCCGCGCGCATGACGATGCCCGCGCTGGGGTCGTCCGGGGACGAGCAGTCGTCCTCGTCGCCGACGAACACGAGCACGAGCTTGGAGTCCTTGCGCGGCCACTCGGCCGTGGCCGAGGCGGTGCGGGTCGAGGGGGCCCACGACGCCTGGCCGGAGATCGTGTACGTGTCCTTCTGCCGTCCGGCGAGCGCCTTCTGCAGCGCGAGCCGCCCCGCCTGGAGCGCCTGCTCCTGGCCCGAGCCGCAGGTGCCGACGATGACGTTGCCGCCGACGGACGCGCTCCCGACGAACCAGTCGATGAGCTGCTGGCGGGTGAAGCCCTGGCGGTTCTTCTGCGTCGCCCCGTAGAGCTCCTTGTCGAAGTGCAGGACGCGCGGGTTGGCGGCCGAGGCCTTGTCGTCCCACGACACGAAGTCGCCCTGCGGGTACGCGGCGCCGTCCACGGCGAGGCCGACCGGGCTCCCCTGGCTCGTGCAGAACGCGAAGTCGTAGGTGTGCTCGATCTGCCCGCAGCCCGCCGCGCCGTTCCCGCCGAGCTGATCGGCGAGGACGTTCGTCTCGCGGCTGCACTTCACCGCCTGGCCGTCCTTCCCGAGCATCGGGGCGCCCGCGGAGTTGACACACGTCCCCGACTGGCACGTGTACGTGAAGGAGCTCGCGTACTCGGGGTTCCAGTACACCGACGTCGTGGTGACGGCGATGTGGAAGTCGATCGGCGAGCGCCCGGCCGCCGCGCGCTCGGCGTTGAACCGGTCGAGGTTGTCGACGAACCGCGTGAAGTTCGCGGCGAGCTTCGCCTGCTCGGCCGCCATCGATCCCGAGTCGTCGACGACGAACAGGATGTCCGCGGACGAGAGGTCCGAGAGCGTGACCCGCTGGTTGCCCGGCTGGACCAGGCAGTGGCCGACGGGGTTGAAGTTGTAGTCCTGGCACCCGGCCGCCGCGAGCATTGCCAGCGGGGCGAGCGCGCGGACCGCGGACGATCGCGCCATCGTTGAAGCCTCCGATCCGCCGGGATGATAGCCCTCCGCCGCCAGCCGGCAAACTAAGGAAGCGAGCGACGCGGGCCTACACCGGCGACTTCGTGCGCGCACGGGGCCACCTCGCCGGCTCGAGCGCCCGGCCGCGTCACGCCGCGCCGCGGCGGCGCGCTACTCCCACTCGATCGTGGCCGGAGGCTTCGAGGAGATGTCGTACACGACGCGGTTGATGCCGCGGACCTCGTTGATGATGCGCGAGGACATGCGCCCGAGGAGGTCGTATGGGAGCCGCGCCCAGTCGCCGGTCATGCCGTCGGTGGACTCGATCGCCCTGATGGCGCAGGTGAACTCGTAGGTGCGCTCGTCGCCCATGACGCCGACGCTGCGCACCGGGAGGAGCACCGCGAACGCCTGCCAGAGCTTCTCGTAGAGCCCGGCCGCGCGGACCTCCTCCTGGACGATCGTGTCCGCCCTGCGGAGCACGGCGAGCCGCTCCTCGGTGACCTCGCCGAGCACCCGGATGGCGAGCCCCGGGCCCGGGAACGGCTGGCGCTGGACGATGTGCTGCGGCAGGCCGAGCTCGATCCCGAGCCGGCGCACCTCGTCCTTGAAGAGCTCGCGCAGGGGCTCGACGAGCCCGAGCTTCATCACCTCGGGGAGCCCGCCGACGTTGTGGTGGCTCTTGATGGTCGCGGACGGCCCCTTGAACGAGACCGACTCGATGACGTCCGGGTAGAGCGTTCCCTGGACGAGGAACTGGGCGCGCTCGCCGTGCGCGGCGAGCTCCTCGACCTGCTCCTCGAACACCGCGATGAACTCGCGGCCGATGATCTTGCGCTTCTGCTCGGGGTCGGTGACGCCGGCGAGCTTCGCGAGGAAGCGCGCGGAGGCGTCCACGGTCACGAGCGGCAGGTGGAACATCCGCCCGAAGACCTCCTCGACCTGCGCGCGCTCGCCCTCGCGGAGCACGCCGTTGTCGACGAAGATGCAGCGGAGCCGGTCGCCGATGGCGCGGTGGACGAGGAGCGCCGCGACGGCGGAGTCCACCCCGCCCGAGAGGGCGCAGATGACGTGCCCGTCCTTCACCTGGGCGCGGATCTGCTCGACCGCGATCTCCGCGTAGGCCCGCATCGACCAGCTTCCGGAGCAGCCGCACACGCGGTAGGCGAAGTTCCGGAGGATGTCCTTGCCGAGCGGCGTGTGGACCACCTCGGGGTGGAACTGCACGCCGAAGAAGCGCCGGCGGCGGTCCTCGACGGCGGCGAACGGCGCCGAGGTCGTCGCCGCGATGGGCTCGAACCCGGGCGGCAGCGCCTCGACCCGATCGCCGTGGCTCATCCAGACGTCGAGCTTGCGGGGGAGCCCCTCGAACAGCTCCGCGCCCTCGCGGGTCTCGATGGTGGCGGGGCCGAACTCGCGGTGCGCGGCCTTGTCCACGCGCCCGCCGAGCTCGTGGGCGAGGAGCTGCAGGCCGTAGCAGATCCCGAGGACCGGGACGCCGAGCTCGAACACCAGCCGGTCGGCGCGCGGGCTCCCCTCGGCGAGCACCGACATCGGCCCGCCGGAGAGGACGACGCCCCGCGGCGCGAACGCGCGCATCGCCTCGGGCTTCATGGTGCACGGGTGGATCTCGCAGTAGACGCCGAGCTCGCGCAGCCGCCGCGCGATGAGCTGCGTGTACTGCGACCCGAAGTCGAGGATGAGGATCTTCTCTGCGTGGATGTCCAACGCGGCCTCCGGCGCCGATGTACGAAGCGCTCGCCCGTCGAAGCCTGTCGAGTGGGCGAGCGGAACCGCCGCGCTGCGCCGGCTCGTGGTCGACAGGCTCGCCACGAGCGAGGGGGCGGATCAGTCCGCCCGGTAGTTCGGCGCTTCCTTCTCGATGATGACGTCGTGCACGTGGCTCTCGCGCAGGCCGGAGGCGGAGATGCGCACGAAGCGCGGCTTCACGCGCAGCTCCGGGATCGCCTTGCAGCCGAGGTAGCCCATGCCGCTGCGCAGGCCGCCGACGAGCTGGAAGAGCGTCATCTCGACGGTGCCCTTGTACGGCACGCGCCCCTCGATGCCCTCCGGCACGAGCTTGTCCGCGTCCGAGACCTCGGCCTGGAAGTAGCGATCCTTCGAGCCCTGCTTCATCGCGCCGAGCGAGCCCATGCCCCGGTACGACTTGTAGCTGCGGCCCTGGTACAGGATCACCTCGCCGGGCGCCTCCTCGGTGCCGGCGAGCAGCGACCCGATCATCACGCTCGACGCGCCCGCCGCGATCGCCTTCACGAGGTCGCCCGAGAACTTCACGCCCCCGTCGGAGATGACCGGCACGCCGTACTTCTCGGCGGCGCGCGTGCAGTCGTCGACGGCGGTGATCTGGGGGACGCCCACGCCGGAGACGACGCGCGTCGTGCAGATGGAGCCGGGGCCGACGCCGACCTTCACCGCGTCGACGCCCGCCTTGCAGAGCGCCTCGGCGGCGTCGCCGGTCGCGACGTTCCCCGCGACGAGCTCGACGTTCTTGAAGGTCGCCTTGGTCGCCCGCACCGCCTCGAGGACGTCCCGGTGCGCGCCGTGGGCGGTGTCGATGGCGATGACGTCCACGCCCGCCTTGAGGAGCGCCTGGATCCGCTGCTCCCGATCGGCGCCGACGCCCACCGCGGCGCCGCAGAGCAGCCGTCCGAGCTTGTCCTTGGCGGCGTTCGGGTGCTTCTGGACCTTCTCGATGTCCTTGATGGTGACGAGGCCGCGCAGCTCGAACGCCTCGTTCACCACGAGGAGCTTCTCGATCCGGTGCCGGTGGAGCAGCTCCTTCGCCTCCTCGATCGTCACGCCCTCGCGCGCGGTGACGAGGTCCTTCGTCATCACCTGCTCGACCCGCTGCTCGAGGTTCTTCTCGAAGCGGAGGTCGCGGTTCGTGAGGATGCCGACGAGCCGGCCCTTCTGGACGACGGGGATGCCGCTGATCCCGTTCTCGCGCATGAGCGCCACGGCGCGGTGGATGGGCGCCTCGGGCTCGATGGTGATGGGGTCCCCCACCACCGCCGACTCGTACTTCTTGACCTTGTGGACCTCGGCTGCCTGCTGCTCGACCGTCAGGTTCTTGTGGACGAAGCCGAGCCCGCCCACCGAGGCCATGGCGATGGCCATCCGCGCCTCGGTGACCGTGTCCATCGCGGCCGAGACGATCGGGATGTTGAGCTGGAGGTTGCGGGTGAAGCGCGTCGACGTCTCGACCGACTTCGGGAGGACGTCGGATTCCGCTGGGAGGAGCAGGACGTCGTCGAACGTCAGCGCGAGGCGGAGGTCGTCGCGGTTGAGCATGGGGACGTATAATCGAGCGCACTCGGACCGGTCAAGACGCCCGCGCCGCCTCCGGATCTTCCGGCGCCGGAGCGCGCGCCGGGGCCCTCGGCGCGCAGGGCCGGGCCCGGCGACGGAGGCCCTCGCCGCCAGCGGTTCCGGAGTGCGCGGCGGCCCACACGCGCCGCGCGGACGCCCTGCCGCGCGGTGAACGCACGCTTGCCCGCCCGTCCGCCGCGAGGGGATAATCCGCGCGGTGGAGGGGCCACACGACAAGCGCGGCGGGGGACGGAGGCCGGTGGGCCTCGCCGTCCGGCTCTCCTACGGCACCCTCGACGAGCTCGTGGAGCGCTTCGCGGTGAACATCTCCCGCGGCGGCGTGTTCATCCGCACGCGCGATCCGAAGCCGGTCGGCACGCTGCTCGTCCTCGAGCTCAGGCTCTCCGGGGGCGAGGCGGCCATCCGTGGCGAGGGCGTCGTGCGCTGGATCCAGGCGGAGGATCCGACCGCGCATCCGCGGCGCGCGCCGGGCATGGGCGTGCAGTTCACGAAGCTCGACGACGCCTCGCGCGCGCTCGTCGAGCGGATGGTGGAGCTGAAGGAGCGCCGCGGCGTCGCGCCCGGCGTGGTCGCCCCGGCGCCGATCGCGGACCGGCCGGACGGGACCCCCGCCCCGACGCGTGCGCCCAGCGCGGCGATCCCCGCGCCGCCCCGCGCGGCCGCGACGCCCACGCCCGCTCCCGCCTTCCCCTCGCCCGCCCAGGCGGACCTCGCCGCGCCCCACCGCGCCGAACAGCTCCTGGCCGGCCCCGCGCGGCTCGACCTCGGCCTCCCCGCCTCGCCGCGGCCGGTCGCGCGCCCCTCGCGCGCGATCATCGGGATCGATCTCGGGACCTCCAACTCGTGCGCGGCGATCGTGAAGGACGGGCGGCCGTACGTGATCCCCTCGCGCGAGGGACACAACACCGTCCCGTCGATCGTCGGGCTCAACGCGCGCCACCGGATCGTCGTCGGTCACCTCGCGAAGGCGCAGCTCCTCACGAACCCCAAGGCGACCGTCTCGGGGGCGAAGCGGCTCATCGGGCGCGCCTACGACACGCCGCTCGTGCAGGAGATCCGCGCGAAGTACCCCTACGCGATCGTCCCCGGCGAGGACGGCGCCGCGGCGGTCCGGCTCGGGCCCGAGACCGTCTCGCTCGAGCAGATCTCCGCGCTCGTGCTGGGCGAGGTCCGCGACGTCGCGCAGAACCACCTCCGCGAGGAGGTCAACCGCGCGGTGATCACCGTGCCCGCCTACTACAACGAGCGGCAGCGCGCCGCCGTTCGCGAGGCGGCGGCGCTGGCGGGGCTGCGGGTCGAGCGGATCCTGAACGAGCCGACCGCCGCCGCGCTCGCGTACGCCTACGGCCGCCACCTGAACCAGCGCGTCCTCGTCTACGACCTCGGCGGCGGCACCTTCGACGCCTCCGTGCTCGAGCTGTCCGACAACGTCTACGAGGTCGTCTCGACCGGCGGCGACACGTTCCTCGGCGGGGTGGACTTCGACGGCCAGATCGTCGACCGGCTCCTCGCGATCTGGGAGGAGCGGACCGGCGTGCCCTTCCCGGATGACCGCGTGGCGCTCTCCCGCCTCGTCGACGCCGCCGAGCGCGCCAAGTGCGCGCTCTCCGAGCGCGCCGAGTTCCCGGTGAGCCTGCCCTACCTCGCCCTGCGCGACGGGGCGCCCATCGCGCTCGAGGCCGTGCTCACGCGCGAAGAGATCGTCGCGCTCGTCGAGCCGCTCGTCGATCGGACCCTGGACGTGTGCCGGGAGGTGCTCCTCGCGAAGGGGCTCGGGACGAAGGACATCGACGAGGTGCTGCTCGTCGGCGGGCAGTCGCGGATGCCGCTCGTGCACCAGAAGGTGGCGGCGTTCTTCGGCCGGCCGCCGTCGCACGCGGTCCACCCCGACGAGGCCGTCGCGCTCGGCGCGGCGCTCCTCGCCCACTCGCTCGGCAGCGCAGAGGGGGTCGTCCTCATCGACGTGCTGCCGATGTCCATCGGCATCGGGCTCCCCGGCGGGCGCGTGAAGACCATCATCGAGCGGAACACGCCGCTGCCCGCCCGCAAGCAGTAC
This sequence comes from Anaeromyxobacter terrae, assembly GCF_022690685.1. GTDB lineage: Bacteria > Myxococcota > Myxococcia > Myxococcales > Anaeromyxobacteraceae > Anaeromyxobacter > Anaeromyxobacter terrae. The sequence goes on from NZ_JALCYY010000005.1 coordinate 119,615, forward strand.
GGGCTCACCACGACGCGCGACGGGCAGACCGAGTTCGAGCTCGCCGTGTTCCAGGGCGAGAGCGGCGCCGCGTCGGAGTGCGAGTACCTGGGCACGCTCCGGCTCGGCGGGCTCCCGCCCGGCCCGCGCGGCATGGTCAAGATCGCGGTCGGCTTCGAGCTCGGGGCGGAGTGCCTGCTCACCGTCACCGCTCGCGAGCTCAACACCGGTCGCGAGGTGCAGGCGGTGATGTCGGCGCGCGAAGGGGCCGAGGCGGCACGGCGCAAGCTCGAGCAGGGCGGCGGCGCGGACGCGGCGCGGGCGCAGACCGGGAACTTCCCGGCGCCCGGCCCTGGGGACGTGGCCGCGGACGCGGGGGCGGGCGGAGCCGCGGTGTCGAACGGCGGCCGCGCGCTCGGCGGCCTCTTCCGCAAGCTCTTCGGCCGGCGCCCGGAAGCGCGCTGAGCCTCGCGTCCGGTCGGGTCCGCTACTCCCGCTCCGCCTCGGACGCCAGGGCGGGCGGGGCAGCGCGACGCCCTTGCGCCCACCGGAAGGCGAAGGCGAGGAGCACGACGGCGACGCCGAGCAGGATGTAGTTCGAGAACCGCCCGGCGACGCGGGTCGCCGCGTGGAGGTCGGAGCCGAACCAGAAGCCGACGCACACCCACAGCGGCGCGGAGACGAGGGCGGCGACGCCGTCGAAGAGCAGGAACTCCCAGTACGGCATGCGGGCGTGGCCGACGGTGAAGAAGGTCGGCGCGCGCAGGCCGGGCAGGAAGCGCGCGAACATCACCACCACGTTGCCGCGCGTCCGGACCTTCCGCTCGACGAGCTGGAGCTTCTCCGGCGTGATGATCCGGCGGAGCGGGCGGAAGTCGGCGATGTGCGTCCCGAACCTTCGCCCCGCGAAGAAGATCACCGAGTCGCCGGCCAGGATCCCGGCGAGGCCCATCGCGATCATCGTGAGGAGCCCCTCGTCGTGGAGCATCCCGGACAAGGTCGCGTGGGTCAGGTCGGACGCGAGCCAGGCGAGGGCGCCGGCGGACACGAGGACCACGTCCTCCGGCATCGGCAGGCCGAACCCGCAGAGGAGCAGCATGAGGAAGACGACGCCGTAGCCGACGTGGAGGGAGTGGCCTCCCAGGATGGCGACCAGGCGTTCGAGCATGCGGCCTTCGTTCTCCTCGAATTACCTCGAAACCGGGCGCGGCGTCACGCGCTCAGAGCGCCGTTCGTGTCTCGATGTCTCGACGCCCCCCCGGACGAGAACGACGGGCGGGTCGCGCCGCTTCCCGCCCGCCCGCACGGAGGGGGGGCAGGGAGGCGAGCGTCCCTAGATCGCGCGACGTGCGGCGAGCTCCCGGAGGGCGTCCCGGTTCTCGGCGACCTTCTCGGCGAGATCGCCGGCGATGGCGAGCGCGAGCTTGAGGCAGGCCTGCGGCTTCTGGGGCTGGAGGCGCACGAAGTCGCGCTGCGTGATCTCCACGACCTCGCAGGCGGTCGCGGCCACCGCCGAGACGAGGCGGACGCTCCGGCCGAGCAGCGCGAGCTCACCGAGGTGCTCGCCCGCGCCGACCACGGCGAGCTCCTTCTCCCCCTCGGTCGTGCGCCGCGAGATGCGGACGGTGCCCGACTTCACGATGAAGAGCGACTCGCCCACCATGTTCTCGGCGAACAGCGGCGTGCCCGCCGGGATGGCCTTCTCGAGCGCGATGCCGGCGAAGATCCTGAGCCCGGTCTCGGTGAACTCCCTGAAGAGCGCCGCGCGCTTCAGGGCATCGAAGGCGGTCATCCCCCACCCCCCTCGCCGCGGTACCGCGCGGCGTATCCCGCGTACCGCTCCGCGGACGTCCGGAGGAATGCGCGCTCCTCGGGCGTGAGCTCGCGCCGGGGCTTCGCCGGGGAGCCCAGCACCAGGGTGCCGGGCGGCACGATCGTCCCGGGCGCCACGAGCGCTCCGGCGCCGACCATGGCGTCCGGCCCCACCACCGCCCCGTCCATGACGATCGCGCCGATCCCGACGAGGCAGCGATCGCGGATGGTGCAGCCGTGCAGCACGGCACGGTGACCCACCGTCACGTCGTCGCCGATGACCGTGGGGTGCGTCCCGGAGGTGACGTGGACGACGGTGAGGTCCTGGAGGTTCGTGCGCGCGCCGACGCGGACGTGATTCACGTCGCCGCGCACGACGGTACCGAACCAGATCGACGAGCCCTCGCCGATCTCGACGTCCCCCACCACGACCGCGTTCTCGGCCACGAACACGGATCCGTGCAGGCGGGGCGCCCGCCCGGCGTAGGGCGCGATGAGGGGCATCAGCGGCGAATGCTAGCCCGCGCACCTACACGCCGCAAGATGAGCGCCATCGCCGCCGCGCCCGCGGCGGCGCCGAGCGCGTCGGAGGCGAGGTCGGCGGGATCCGACGAGCGGTTCGGCACGAACGACTGGTGCCACTCGTCGGTGGCCCCGTACGCGGTCCCCACCGCGATGGTGAGACCGAGCGCCCTCCAGGGCCGGAGCCGCCAGCCGCCGAGCGCCCCGCACACGAGCGCGCCGAGCACCGCGTACGCGCCGGCGTGCAGGAGCTTGTCGTGATCGAAGAGGCTGCGCGGCAGCGCGGGGAACGGGTTCGACTGGGAGGACGCCCAGAAGATGAGCGCGGCCCAGGCGACCGCCCCCGCGGCGAGGAGCGCCGTGCGCGCGGTCACGCGAGCGTACCGGAGAGCGAGCTGCCGCCGGCGCGCGTGATGCGCGCGCGGACCAGCGCGCCGGTCGGCGCGGCCGCCTCGTCGGCGGCGAGGTGGACGACGGAGTTCTCCGGCGTGCGCCCGAGCCGCTCGCCCGGCTCGTCGGAGGCCCCCTCGACGAGGACCTCGACCACCTTCCCGAGCGCGGCCGCGAGCGCCTCGCCGGCGATGCGCCGCTGCGCGGCCTGGAGCCGCTCGAGCCGCTCGACCGCCACCGCGCGCGGCACCTCCTGCCACTCGGGCCCCGAGCCGAGGCGCAGGTTCGCGACCGTCTTCGGGCGCGGGCTGAACAGGAAGCTGAAGCTCTGCTCGAAGCGCGCGCGCTCGAGAAGCGCGAGCGAGCCCTCGAAGTCCGCGTCGCTCTCGCCGGGGAAGCCGACGATGAAGTCGGTGGTGACGGCGATGCCGGGGCGGGCTGCGCGCAGGCGATCGAAGCGGTCGAGGTACTCCGCGACGGTGTAGTCGCGGCGCATGCGGGCGAGGACCGGATCCGAGCCGGACTGCACCGGCAGGTGGAAGTGCGGCATCACCTTGGGCTCGTCGCGGAACACCTCGACGAGCGCGTCGGAGAGGTCGTGCGGGTGGCTCGTGGTGAAGCGGATCCGCGCGATCCCCGGCAGGGCCGCGACGCGGCGGAGGAGCTCCGCGAACGTGCAGCCGCCCGCGTACGAGTTCACGTTCTGGCCGATGAGCGTCACCTCGCGCACGCCCACCTCGGCGAGCGCCGCGCACTCGGCGACGATCTCCGGGAACGCGCGCGACACCTCGCGGCCCCGGGTGTGCGGGACGATGCAGAACGCGCAGACGTTGTCGCAGCCCTTCATCGCCGTGACGAACGCCGTCGGGCGGCCGCGCGCGGCCTCGGGGTCCGCCTGCGGAAAGACGTAGTCGTGCGAGTCCATCCAGCCGGTCTCGGCGAACCGCTCGCGCTCCGCCCGGGCGACCATCTCCGGCAGCTTGCCGATGTTGTCCGGCCCGAAGACGAAGTCCACGTACGGAACGCGCGCGAGGAGCCGGTCCTTCTCCTGCTGCGCGACGCAGCCGGACACCGCGATGAGCGCACCGCGCCGCGCCTTCACCTCGCGGTAGCGCCCGAGCGCGGAGAGGAGCTTCTGCTCCGCCTTCTCGCGCACCGCGCAGGTGTTGAGGAGGATGAGGTCGGCGTCCTCCGCGGTCTCGGCGCGCGCGAACGCGTGGCGGCCGAGGAGCTCGACCATCCGGTCCGAGTCCGACGCGTTCATCTGGCAGCCGAAGGTGTGGACGTACACCTTGCGGGGGGCGGCCGGACGGTCGCCGGGCGCGGAGGGGGCCTTCCGGGAGAGCGAGACGAGGTCGGGCACGCGGGGCGGAAACTAAGGAAGACGGGGGCGCGGAGTCAACCGCAGGCCAAGGCGGAGACCAGTTGATCTGGATCGCTACTGCGGCGCACGCTGGCTGGCTGCGCCGGGCAGACTCCTCCCTGCGCTGCTCGACGGGCCTTCCAGGCCCGCCTGCGCTGCTCGGCCTTCGTGTGCCCGGCTCGCCGACGCCATCGCGCGCCTCGTGACGCGCCCAGATCAACCGGGCTCCGCGCTACCCCGCGCCGCGCACCGCGACGAGCTCGATGCGGCTCTTCGCCGAGCGCTTCAGCGGGTAGACGAGCCCTTTCGGCTTGAAGTTCGCATCGAACGCCACGCCCGCGACCGGGAGCGGTGGGATGACCGAGAGCTCGGTCACGAACGCCCACTCCGTCGTCGTGCCCGCGAGCCGGCGCGAGAGGGTGCGGCCGAAGAGCCTCCGCGCCCGCTCGAGCGCGAGGCGGTCGTGGGCCGGGTTCCCGCTCGACGCCACGACGCGGGCATCCGTGACGACGCCGCCCTCGTCCTCGACCACGGCGACCACCGTGACGAGCCCCTTCGACCAGGCCTGCGCGAGCCCCTTGCCGCCGGTCGCGGCGAGCGCGTCGCTCCCGGCGGCGAGCGCCTCGCGGTCGCGGCTCCCCTCCGCGGCGGCGTGCACCGCGGCGTCCTTTCCCGGCGCGACGCGACCGGGGGCGTCCGGCGCGTTCGCGAAGGGTCGTCCGGTGCGGCCGTAGGCCTCCGCGGCGCCGAGGTAGGCGCTCGCGGTGTCCGCGAGGAGGTCGCCCACCCCCTGCCCGCCCCCGCGCAGCACGCCGAAGTCCGGGGCGAACCCGCCGGCGAGCGCGTCGCGGAGGTCCATCCACGAGGCGTCCGGGTAGCGCGCGAGGTCGCGCGCGCGCATCTCGGCGAGCATGCCGTCCACGCGCCGCTTCGCGCGCGCCGCCGGCGCCTCCTCGGCTCCGTCGCCGCGGGAGAAGAGCGACGCGGGCGGCGAGACCGCGAGCGCGTCCCGCCCGCCCGACCGGCGCTCCCCTCCGAGCCCCTGCGCGTCGAACCAGCCCTGCGCCGCCGACGCGGCCCCGGGCGGGAGCTCGCCCTGCGGCGCGATCCGGGCGCCCCGCTCGCGCGGCCCCGCCCCCCGGCTCGGCGCGATCGTCGCCGCCGGGGGCCGCGCGCGCTGCTCCGGACCCGGGCGGGCGCCCTCGCCTGCCCGCCGGGCGTCGCGCTCTGCCTGCCCGCGCCCGGGCGGTCCGGCGGTCTCTCCGCCGGGCTCGACCTCCACGAGCGAGACGGTGATGGGCCCGGGCGGTGGCGGTGCGGAGGGTCCGGGGCGAAGCGCGGCGAGGAGCGCAGCGTGGAGCGCCGCGGACAGGCCGACCGCGAGGAGGAGCCAGCGCCGCTCGCGCGCGCGCGCCTCGCGCGATCCCCGCTCCGGGCCGCCCACGCTCACCCGCCGCCCCCCGGCACGAGCGCGTCGGCGATCTCCTCGAGCTCCTCGAGCGAGCCGAGGGTCGCGACGCGGCTGCAGCGGGGCGCGTAGAGCGGCATCTCGCTGTCCCCCATGCCCCACGCAAGGCGCGGCTCCGGGCAGATCCAGAGCAGGCGCCGCGCGCGCCGCCGGAGCTCGTCGAGGACCCACGCCTCGGGCGCGTTGTAGTTGTTCCGGCCGTCGCCGATGACGATCACGGTGGTGCGCCGGGTGACCGCCCCGCGGAAGTCCTCGTGGAACACCTTCAGCGCGCGGCCGTAGTTGGAGTTCGCCGAGAGGCTCACCGCGCGCGCGGCGACCGCGAGCTGCGCCGCGCGGGTCGGGTCCTTCTCGGCGCGCAGCCGGTCCGTCACCTCGGCGAGGTCGGACACGAACACGAACGTCCGCACGCGCGTGAAGAGGCTCTGGAGCGTGTAGAGGAAGAGCAGCATGAGCCGGGTGACGTGCCGGACCGACTCGGAGACGTCGCAGAGCACGACGACGTCCGGCCGCTCCGGCCGCCGGTGGCGGAACACGAGCCGGGCGGGCACGCCGCCGAGCCCGAGGTTCCGCCGGAGCGTCCTGCGCACCGCGAGCGCACCGCGCCGCCGCGAGCGCTCGCGCCGCACGAGCCGCGCGCGCAGCCGCTCGGCGAGCCGCCGCACCGCGACCTCCATCCGCGCCGCCTCCGCGGGCGTGACCGGGGCGAGCCCGCCCTCCAGCGGGTCCCGGCGCAGCGTGCGCGCCCGCCCCTCGAGCTCCGCCCAGCGCCGGGCCGCCTCCTCCACCTTCCGGAGCGCTCCCTCGAGCGAGCCGGTCACGAGCTCGCGCGCACCGGCCTCGAGGCCACGCTCCCGCAACGCCCGCTCGATCGCGGCCGCGTCGTCCTGGAGCGCGTTTCCCCCGGCCGCGGCGAGGAGCCGCCGCGCCTGGAACCCGGTCGCACCGGCGCTCGCGAACGCCCCGAAGTCGACCTGCAGCGCCGCGCCACGCAGGAGCCGCGCGAGCAGCGCCGGATCGCCGCCCAGCGCGGCGCGCGCGAGCGGGCTCATGCCGCGGAGGAGCTCCTCCATCGTCCGCGCGACGAGCTCGAGGTCGTCGCCCTCGAGCAGCCCCTGCGCGTCGAGCTCGCCCACGACGCCGCGCTCGAGCCCCTCGAGGACGCGCCCGAGCGCCGAGAAGTAGAGGTCGAACAGCCCGTCGAAGACCGGCACGTCGCGGGAGCGCTTCACGAGGGTCGCGCGGAGCGCCGCGCGGAAGCTCCCGCGGTCCGACGCGCCCACGAGCGCCGCGGCCTCGACGGCGTCGGCGACCTCGGCGGGCGAGACCCGCACCCCGTTCGTGCGGAGGAGCCCCGCGAACTCGGCGACGCGTGCGTGCACGCGCGGGATCCTAACCGGAGCCGGCTTGCCCGTCGCCGGGTCCCGCCGGGGCGCGCGGCAGACGCGGCAGCCGGGGCGGTCGCGCCCCGCGGCGCACCGCGCCGTCCACGGCCACGTAGGCGAGCTCCTCGCCCGCGCGCACGGCCCGCAGCAGGAGGCCGCCGCGGCTCATGTCGCCGCGGCCGACGAAGTCCTGCGGGAAGAGCAGGCGGCGGCCGAGGATGGCGAGGAGCGGCTCGACGTACTTGGGGCTCGCGATGCTGCCGAGGAGCACCACCTGGCCCTCCGCCCCGAGCCGCTCGCCGAGGAGCCGTGCGTCGCGCTCGAGCGCGCCCCGGAAGCGCGCGTCGGCGGCGTCCACCGGGACCGCCGCGAACGCGCGCAGGTCGCCCGCCCGGATCGTGGCGTCCACCGGGACGAGGCCCGCCCCCGGGGCGATGACGAGCGCGCCCGGGGCGCCCCGCGGCGGTCGCCCGAAAGCGCGCGCGTAGGCGAGCTTGCCCCGGAAGTAGAGGCCGCTCGCGAACGCGAAGACCTCCCCGAGGGGCGCGCCCTCGCCCTGGACCGCCTGCGCGAGCGCGAAGCGGGCGCGCGGAGAGAGGACGAGCGCCATGCGCTCGCCCCCGCTGTTCGCGGGGGAGAGGAGGAACACGCGGTGCGCCGCCCGCGCGTCCGGGGTATCACCTCCTCCGATGAGCTCGTGGGTCCTGCCCGTCTTCCTCGGCGTCTTCGCCATCCAGTACGCGGTCGAGACCGGCCTCCTCCTGCTCAACCTGCGCCACGTCGCCCGCGCGCGCGGGGTGCCGCTCCTCCTCTCCGGTCGCGTGGACGACGCGACGGCCGAGCGGAGCCGCGCCTACACGCTCGCGAACGGCCGCTTCGCGCTCGCCGAGGGGGCGTTCTTCACCGCGCTCACGCTCGCGGTCCTGCTCTCCGGCGTGCTCCCCGCGCTCGACGCCGCGCTGGCGGCGCGCGGGCTCGACGGCGCCCATCGGTTCGTCGTCTTCCTCGTGGCGCTGAGCCTCGGGTTCTCCGTCGCCGGGCTCCCCTTCGCGCTCTTCCACACCTTCGTGCTCGAGGCGCGCTTCGGCTTCAACCGCACGACGCCGCGGCTCTGGCTGCTCGACCGGCTGAAGGCGCTCCTCCTCCAGGTGGCGCTCGGCGTTCCCCTCCTCTACGCGACGTACGGGTTCATGCGCTTCACCGGCGGGCTCTGGTGGGTCTGGCTCTTCGCCTTCTACGTGGCGGTCCAGCTCGTCCTCCTGTGGCTCTACCCCTCCGTCATCGCCCCCATCTTCAACCGCTTCCAGCCGCTGCCGGAGGGGCCGCTCCGCGCGCGGGTCGAGGCGCTCGCCCGGGCGGCGGGGTTCGCGCACCGCGGCCTGTACGTGATGGACGCGTCGCGGCGCTCGGGCCACTCGAACGCCTACTTCACCGGGATCTTCCGGCCGCGGATCGTGCTGTTCGACACGCTCGTCGAGAAGATGAGCGTGGACGAGGCGGCGAGCGTGCTCGCCCACGAGATCGGCCACTACCGCGCGCGGCACGTGCAGCGCCGGCTCGCGCTCTCCGCGGCGGGAACGCTCGCGGTGCTGTTCGCGCTCTCGCGCCTCGTGCCCTGGCCGCCGCTCTACGCAGCGTTCGGCTTCGCGGGCCCGAGCCTGCACGCCGCCCTGGCGCTCGTCTCGCTCGGCGGCGGCGCGTTCGTGTTCTGGCTCTCGCCGCTCGCCGCGCGCCTCTCCCGCAGGCACGAGTACGAGGCCGATCGCTACGCGGTGCGCCTCGCCGGCGCGCCCGAGGCGCTCGAGACGGCGCTCGTCCGCCTCAACGGAGAGAACCTGTCGAACCTCCACCCGCACCCCTGGTACAGCGCCTGGCACTACAGCCACCCGGTGCTCGTGGAGCGGCTCGCCGCGATCGAGCGGGCCGCCGCGGCGGAGCGGCAGGCGTCCGCGCCGACGGCGGGGTGAGGCCCGAGGCGATCGCGAACCACGAACCGTCGTTCAGGCGCTCCCCTGCGGCGCCGTGTAGAGGTCCGTCAAGGTCGAGCCGAGGAACGCGACGAGCGCGTCCCGCTTCAGCTTGAGCGTGGGCGTGATGAGCGCCGGGTGATCCTGCGGCGAGCCCGGGATCACGAGGAGCCGCTTCGGCTTCTCGTAGTCGCTGAACGCGCCGAGCGCGGCGCGGGCGCGGGGGAGCAGCTCCTGCGCGGCGTCCTTCCCCGCCGCCGCGATCCGGGCGATCTCCTCCGCGGCGACGAACACCGCGGCGGACACGAAGGGCCGGCCCTCGCCGAGCAGCATCGCCGCCTGGAACGGCGAGGCCGACGCGATGGCCAGCTCGATGGGCTCGGGGGCGACCTTCTTCCCGGTCGAGAGCACCATGAGATCCTTCTTGCGCCCCTCGATGCGGAGCAGCCCCTCCGCGTCCATCCGGCCGATGTCGCCGGTGCGGAAGAAGCCGTCCTCGGTGTACGCGCCCTCCTCGTCCTCGCGCTCGAGGTAGCCGGTGAGGAGGAGCGGCCCCTTGAGGAGCAGCTCGCCGTCCGGCGTGAAGCGCAGGTCGTGGTCCGGCGTGACGATGCCGGCGCTGCCCGCGCGGCGGCCGCCCGAGAACAGGTTCGAGGAGATGAGCCCGGCCGTCTCGCTCATGCCGTAGAGCTCGACGAACGGCATCCCGAGCGCCTCGAAGAAGCGGAACAGCGCAGGCGCCGCGGGCGCACCCCCGGAGAAGAGGCCGCGCACGTTTCCGCCGAGCCTCGCGCGCACCGCCTTGCCCACGAGCCGGTCCGCGAGCCGCGTGAGGACCCGGTCCCTCGTCGAGCGCGAGCCGTCCAGCCGGACCCGCGCGGCGGCCGCGAGGGAGGCGCTCGCGAGCGCGCGCAGCGGCCCGGGGAGGCCCGCGAGCTTCGCCTCGACGGCGCCGCGGATCCGCTCGTACACGAGCGGCACGGAGAAGAGGTAGGTCGGCCCGAGCGCGAGGCCGCGCTCCATGTCCTCGCGGCGCGAGAGCATGATGAGGCCGTGCGTCTCCGCCAGCGCGAGGGCGAACTGGTCGTGCCCGGCGACGTGCGCGAACGGGAGGAAGTGGAGCCCCACGTCTTCGGGCGTCCGGCCGACGGCGACGTGGCCGCCCTCGATGGCGTGCACGATCGCGCGCTGCGGCAGGCGGACGCCCTTCGGCCGGCCGGTGGTGCCGCTCGTGAAGAGGAGGAGGAACGGATCCTCCTCGCCCGCGGCGCGGGCGAGCGCCTCGAGCGCGTCGAGGTCGAGCCCCGCGCCCGAGAACACCTCGGCGACGGTGGTGGTCTGGACGCCGGCCGGCACCGAGGCCGGGGCGAGCGGCTCGGCCGAGACGATCGTCACGAGCCCCGCGGCGGCGAGCTCCGCCGCGATGGGGGCGAGCTTCGCCCACTGCGCCGCCGACCCGACGAACGCGACGCGCGGCCGGACGCGCCGCGTGATCCCCTGCACCGGCTCCGCCGCGAGGCTGGCGAAGAGCGTGGCCGGCTCGGCGCGGAGGGCCTGCGCGCCGAGGGCGAGCATCTGCCACTCGGGCGAGTTCTCGGCGAGGATGAGGACGCGGGCGCCCGGGCCGACGCCCGCCGAGCGGAGGAACGCCACGGCGCGGCCCGCGCCGGCGGCGAAGTCGCCGAAGGTGAGGACGCGCGGCGGCGCGGCGGGGTGCTCGGGCTCCAGGTACCGGATGAAGGCCTTGCCAGGCACGCGCCGCGCCGCGGACACCATGAGCCGCGGCAAGGTCCGCTCCGGGAACCGCTCGATCGAAAGTCTTCGGTCCATGCTCTCGCCGCCTCCCCCGCCGTACGGGTGGGGAGCGTGGCGTGGGACTGTCATGGAGTTGTCACCGCCTGCGCGCAAGCGCCCGTCGCGACGGGGCCCCCGCCAGCGCCGGAGCCTCACGGGGCCGCGGTGAGGAGCGCGACCGCCTCGACGTGGTGCGTCTGCGGGAACATGTCCACGGGCTGCACCGCCCCGACCCGGTAGCCCGCCTCGACGCAGGCGCGAAGATCGCGCGCGAACGTGGCGGGATCGCAGGAGACGTAGACGGCGCGGGGCAGCCCGAGCTCGCGGAGCGCCGGGCCGATCCCCTTCGCCCCCTCGCGCGGCGGATCGAGGAGCACCGCCCCGAACCGGCGCGCGGAGGCGCCCGTCTCGCGCGCGAAGGCGAGCGCGAGCTTGAGCGCGTCGCCCGCGAAGAACCGGACGTTGCCGGCGCCGCCGAGGTCGGCGCGGGCGAGATCGAGCGCCGGCCCCTGGACCTCCACCGCCGCGACCGCGCGGGCGCGCGCGGCGAGCGGTCCGGTGAAGTTTCCCGCCCCGCAGTGCAGCTCGAGCACGTCCAGGCCGTCGGGCGCGAGGAGGTCGAGCGCGGCGCGCACGAGGAGCGCGTTCGCGCCGCGGTTCGCCTGCTGGAAGACGTCGGGCCGGGAGCGCTGCAACCCCGCGGCGGCGTCGCCGGGGACGCGGGCGTGGCGCAGCACGGGATCGCCGACCACCGCCGGCGGGCCGCCCTCCGCCTGGAGGACCACGCCGGCGAGCTCCGGCACCGCGGCGAGGAGCGCCTCGGCGCGCGCGCGCACCGCGGGCGAGAGCGCGGGGAGGAGGAGCCACGCCGCCCCGCGGTCCTCGTGGGCGGACCACTCGAGCGCGACCTCGCGCGCCGCGAGGCCCGCGCGGGCGAGCGCCGGTCCGACCGCCTCGCGGAGCGCGTCGAGCCGCGCGTCGAGCAGGTGGCACTCGCGGAGGCGCACCGGCGCGTGCGAGCGCCGCCGGAAGTACACGAGCCGGCCGCTGGCGCGGTCGAGGTGGAACTTCGCGCGCGCGCGGTAGCGGAGCGGCGACGGCGAGCCCAGGATCGGGCGCGCCTCGTACGCGCCCGGCTCGAGCCGCGCGATGCGCCGGAGCGCCTCGGCGACGGTCCGCGCCTTGGTGGCGAGCTGGGCGGCGTAGGAGACGTGCAGCCACTCGCAGCCGCCGCATTCCGGATCGGCGGTCGACGCCGCGTCGCCCGGCCCGAAGTGCACGCACGGCGGCGGCACACGGACGGCGCCGGGGGCCTCGAGCGAGACCAGCGTCCCGTGCGCCGTCCCCTCACCGGCGGGGACCTCGACGACGACGCGATCGCCGGGCGCGGTCCACGGCACGAACACCGTCCGCGCGCCGGAGCGCCCCACCCCCTCGCCCCCGGAGGCCAGGTCCTCGATCGTCAGTTCCGTTCGCACGGCCGGAGAGTTAGCGCGTACCGCGGCAGGTGTCACCGCGTCGTTCGCGAGGGCGCGAGCGACGCGGTCTCACGCCTCTTCGAGCTGGTGCCGGAGCCGGTTCACGAACGCCTCGAGGTCGCGCCGCTTGGAGTCGTCGAGATCGGTGAACTCGACGCCCATGCCCGGCACGAGGTTCACGCGGTTGTCGAACTCGGTGACCCGCGCGACGCGGCCCGTCAGCTGGTAGGGAAACGAGGCGCCGGGGAGCTGGATGAGGATCTTCACCCCCGTCCCGACCGGCAGCGGGCTGCGGGTGTTGATGAAGAGCCCGCCCTGGCTGATGTTCGTGGCCCAGTCGGTGAGGAAGCTGCCGACGCTGCGGTACGCCACCGGGATCTCGTGGTGGAGGCGCGCGGTCTTGCGCTTGTTCTCCGGCGGGCGTTGCATGCCGAAACTGTAGCACAGCGATCGGGCCGGCCAAGGACGCTGCGTGCGCCTCCCCGTGACCCCCGCCCAGAGCTCTCAAGCGAGGACGAGCTCCACGGGAACCCCGCGCGTGCCGAGCCGCGCCGCCGCGCTCCCCTCGCGCACCGCGAGCTCGACGCGCCCGCCGCTCCCCACGTAGGCGACGAGCTCGCCGGGCGCGCCGTCACCGAAGGTGCGCACGAAGCGCACCCGTTCACCCCCGGCGCGCGCCTCCGCGATCACGGCGCCCGCGAGGTCCGCCTCGCGCACCGAGGTGACGAGGTTCCCGAACGGATCCGCGACGAGCGTCACCCCGACGAGCGCGCCCCCACGCCGCTCCGCCCCCGGCCAGGCGAGCCGCACCGGGTCCTCCACGGAGGGGCCGAGCCGCTCCGCCGCGCCGCCGGCGAGGAACGCCGCGGCGGGGGCGAAGAGGTCCCGCCCGTGGAAGGTCGCGCTGCGCGGCGCCGGCACCGCCGTGCCCGGGGCGATCTCGAACGCGCGCGCGCCCGCGCCGAGGAACGGCGTGAGGAGCCCGTTGTCGGGGCCGACGAGGCGGCGCCCGGCGGGATCGACGACGCACAGCGCGCGCCGCGCCGTCCCGACGCCGGGATCGACCACGGCGAGGTGGATCGCCTCCCGCGGGAACCAGGGCGCGCACGCCTCGAGGAGGAGCGCGCCCGCCAGCACGTCGAAGGCGGGCACCTCGTGCGAGACGTCCACGAGCCGCGCCTCGGGGTGCGCGCCGAGCAGCACCGCCTTCAGCTGCGCCGGGTAGCCGGACCCGGCGCCGAAGTCGGTGAGGAGCGTGAAGAGCGGGCCCACGGAGCGCGTCGACGGTCAGACCCGCATCGTCCGCACGTCCGGGGCGACGATGAGCTTCGGCTCGGTGAGCCGCTGGACCGAGTCGACGGTCTCGCCGGGCGCGAGCTCGCGGAGCACGAGCCCATCCTGAGTGACGTCGATCCAGGCGCGGTCGGAGCAGATGGCGGAGACGCAGCGGCGGCCCGTGAGAGGCAGCGCGCACTGCCGCAGGACCTTGGGCCGCCCGTCCTTCGTCGCGTGGTCCATCATGACGACGACGCGGCGCGCGCCGGCGACGAGGTCCATCCCGCCGCCCATCCCCTTCACCATCTTGCCGGGCACGAGCCAGTTGGCGAGATCGCCGTGCTCCGACACCTCGAGCGCGCCGAGGATGGCGAGGTCGACGTGGCCGCCACGGATCATCGCGAACGACTCGGCCGAGGAGAAGAACGACGCGCCGGGGAGGACGGTCACGGTCTCCTTGCCGGCGTTGATGAGGTCGGGATCCTCCTCGCCCTCGTAGGGATACGGGCCGACGCCGAGGATGCCGTTCTCCGACTGGAGCACGACCTCCACGCCAGGCGGCACGTAGTTCGAGACGAGCGTCGGCATCCCGATGCCGAGGTTCACGTAGAAGCCGTCGCGCAGCTCCTGGGCGACGCGGCCGGCGATCTGCTCGCGGGTGAGCGGCATGTTCGGTCCTCCTCAGGCCGGCCGCGGACGGACCGTCCGCCGCTCGATCCACTTCTCGTACCGCTCGCCCTTCACGATGCGCTTCACGTAGATGCTCGGCGTGTGGACCGAGTCCGGATCGATCTCGCCCGGCTGCACCACGTGCTCGACCTCCGCGATCGTGACCTTCGCCGCGCTGGCCATCATCGGGCCGAACTGGCGCGTCGTCTTCCGGTAGAGGAGGTTGCCCCAGGTGTCGGCCTTCCACGCGTACACGAGCGCGAAGTCGGCCCTGAGCGGGCGCTCGAGGAGGTACTCGCGCCCGTCGATGACGCGCGTCTCCTTGCCCTCGGCGACCTGCGTCCCGACGCCGGTCGCGGTGTAGAAGCCGCCGATGCCGGCGCCGCCCGCGCGGATCCGCTCGGCGAGCGTGCCCTGGGGCACGAGCTCGACCTCGAGCTCGCCGGAGAGGTACTGCCGCTCGAACTCCTTGTTCTCCCCGACGTACGACGAGACCATCTTCCGGATCTGGCGCGCCTTGAGCAGGATGCCCAGGCCCTGGTCCGTCGTGCCGCAGTTGTTCGAGACGACGGTGAGGTCCTTCACGCCCTTGCGGTGCAGCGCGGCGATGAGGTTCTCCGGGTTCCCGCACAGGCCGAAGCCGCCGACCATGAGGGTCGCGCCGTCCCGGATGTCCGCCACCGCCGCGTCGGCCGACTCGACGAGCTTGTTCATGGGGGGGCTCCCTCAGCGCTCGACCACGAGCGCGACCGCCTCGCCGCCGCCGATGCAGAGCGACGCGAGCCCGCGCTTCTTTCCGAGGTCCTTCATCGCGTGGACGAGCGTCACGAGGATGCGCGCCCCCGAGGCGCCGATGGGGTGACCGAGCGCCACCGCTCCGCCGCGCACGTTGACGTTCTTCCCGTCGAGGTCGAGGAGGCGGTTGTTCGCGATCGACACCACCGCGAACGCCTCGTTGATCTCCCACAGGTCGATGTCCTTCGTCGCGAGCTTCGCCTTCTCCAGCGTGAGCTTCACCGCGTCCGCGGGGGCGATCGTGAACTCGACCGGCGCACGGGCGGCCCCGCCCCAGGCGCGGAGCCGGGCGAGCACCGTGCGGCCCTCGCGCGCCGCGCGCTCGGCGCTCATGAGCACGACCGCGGCGCCGCCGTCGTTGATCGACGACGAGTTCGCGGCGGTGACGCTGCCGTCCTTCTTGAAGACCGGCCGGAGGCCCGGGATCTTGTCGGGCCTCGCGTTCTTGGGACCGTCGTCGTCGGCGACGAGCGTCTTCTCGCCCCGCTTCGCCTCGACCTCCACCGGGACGATCTCGGCCTTGAAGGCGCCGCTGCGCCACGCCTCGATCGCGCGGCGGGTGGACTCGAGCGCGAACTCGTCCTGCGCGGCGCGCGAGATGCCCTGCGTCGTCGCGCAGGCCTCCGCGCACATCCCCATGTGCTGCTGGTTGTACACGTCCCACAGGCCGTCGTGGACCATCCCGTCCACGAGCTCGACGTTGCCCATCCGCGCGCCGGTGCGCGCGGCGCGGTCGTAGTACGGGACGTTCGACATCGACTCCATCCCGCCCGCGACCACCACGTCGGCGTCGCCGAGCGCGATCGCCTGCGCGCCCGAGATGACCGCCTTGAGCCCGGAGCCGCAGACCTTGTTGAGCGTCCAGCAGGGCGTCTTGTCAGGAAGGCCGGCGAGGAGCGCCGCCTGCCGCGCGGGCGCCTGGCCCACGCCCGCCTGGAGGACGTTCCCCATCACGACCTCGTCCACCGCCGAGGGCTCGACGCCCGCGCGCTCGAGCGCCGCCCGGATGGCGGTCGCCCCGAGTCGCGGGGCGGTGACGCTCGCGAGCGAGCCGAGGAACGAGCCGATGGGCGTACGCGCCGCCCCCACGATGACCACTTCGCGTCCGGGCATGATGACCTCTCGTCGTCGGGAGCTCCGGAGGGACCTCCGGGCGCCCGGGAACATAGGATGCGCCGATCCGGCGCGCCAACCGAAGCTTCCCCGCGCGGCGGGCTTGCCCGCGGGCGGAGCTCTCTCTAACCTCCCCGCCCCGACATGCACCCCGCCGCCACGCCCGCCATCATCGTCCACGGCGGAGCCGGAAACCTCGGTTCCGATGACCCAGCCTCATCCGGGGGCGCCGATGCCCCGCGCCTCGAGGGCGTCCGCCGGGCCTGCGAGGCCGGCCATGCGGTGCTCCGCGCCGGCGGGAGCGCGCTCGACGCGGTGGAGACCGCGGTGCGGGTGCTCGAGGACGACCCCACCTACAACGCCGGCACCGGCGCGACGCTCACCGCCGCCGGCGACGTCGAGCTCGACGCGTCGATCATGGACGGCGAGACGCTCCGCTGCGGCGCGGTGGCGGTCGTGAAGGACGTGAGGAACCCGGTGACCCTCGCGCGCGCCGTCATGGAGTGGTCGCACCACGTGCTGCTCGCCGGTCCGGGGGCGTCCGCCTTCGCGCGCGAGGTGGGGATCCCGGCGTACGAGAACGCGCTGCTCGTGACCCCCCGCCAGCGCGCGCGCTGGGAGGCGGCGCGAGCGGCGGAGGCCGGCATCGCGTTGCGAGCGCAGGCGCAGCCGGGTGAGGCTGCGCCGGAGCGAACGGGGGGTCCGGAGGGGCTTCATCCGCCCGGGAAGAAGTTCGGCACGGTCGGCGCGGTCGCGCGCGACGTCCGCGGCCACCTCGCCGCGGCGACCTCCACGGGCGGCATGCAGCTCAAGCTGCCCGGGCGAGTCGGCGACACCCCGCTCATCGGCTGCGGCACCTACGCCGACGACCTCCTCGGCGCCGTGTCGTGCACCGGCCACGGGGAGCGGATCATCCAGCTCACGCTCGCGCGCCACGTCGCGGATCTGGTCGGCCGCGGGGTGCCGCCCCCCGAGGCGGCTCGCCAGGGGATCGCCGCGCTCGGGAGCCGGGTGAAGGGCGAGGGAGGCTTGATCGTCCTCGGGCCGCGCGGCGAGGCGAGCTTCGCGCACAACACGCCGGTGATGGCGCGGGCGTGGACGCGCGAGGACGGGACGATCGTCGCGCAGCTATGAGCGCGCTCGCGCCGGCCGGTCACGCTCTGCGAACCCGGTCGCTACTCGCCCGGCTCGCCGCCGCGAAGCGCCAGCTCGAGCGTCCCGAGCAGGTCGTCGAGCGAGAACGGCTTCCCCACGTGATGACGGAAGCCGTGATGTGCCGCCAGGTCCGCGACGTGCTTCGACGCGGTCATGAGCACCGCCGGGAGCCGGGAAGGGCTCCTGCCCCGCATCTGCTCGAACACCTCGCCACCGTTCAGGCCGGGCATCCGGTAGTCAACCAGCAGGACGAACTCGTCGAGGGCTCGGGCGAGCGCGAGCGCTTCCTCACCGTCGTGAGCGGTCGTGACCTCCCATCCCTCGTCCCTCAGCACCTCGGCGACGCTCGCGCGGAAGTCGTCGTCGTCGTCGACGAGCAGGACGCGCCTCTGGAGGGCGGTCCGCTCGGCGTCGCGACCGGAGCTCGGCCCCGGCCCGCTGCGCTCGCGCGTCAAGGCGCCGCCTCGTAGGCGAGCTGCGCTGCGAGCGGGCCTGCCGGCGCGACCCCCGGCGCCGGGCTCGCCGACACGCTGACGACGGCGCGCCGCTCGCGTCGAGCCAGGCGGATCGCGATCTCCACGCTCCCCCCTTCGCCGGCGTTCTCGAGCGCGGACACGATCGCCCCGAAGATCTCGCGCGACGCCGCGCGCGCGTCCGCGACGACGCGCGCTTCCTCCAGCATGGACGCGACGAGCGCGACGCGTCGCGTCGCGGCGTCGGTCGCGAGCAGATCGACGATCTCCACGACGCGCTGATCGAGCCTGAACGGCTGACGCATGCCGAGCTCGTCCGAGGCGAGGTCGCGCCACAGCGCTGCGCGGTGCCTGAAACGCTCGATGGTGCGCTGCGCCTCGCGGACGAGCGCGAGCGTGTACTCGGACGCAGCGGGACCCCGTCTCGCTGCGGCCTCGAGCCGTACGCGCGCCGCCGCGTAGGTCTGGACGACGTCGTCTCGAAGCTTCGCCAGCGACGAGCCCGACCCGGACGCGAGCACCCGCTCGACGTCGCGCTCGAGCCGGAGCCGCAGCAGCTCGGCCTCGATCCCGTTCGCCGCGCAGACCAGGATGTCGCGGAGGCGCTGGGAGGCTGCGGGGCGGCGCACGGACGTGCTGATCACGCCCACCGTCCGGCCTTGCGGATCGTGAATGGGAACGCCCTGGCACGTGAACGGATGGAACCCGCCGATGAAGTGCTCGGGCCCGACGAACTCGACGTAGCCCTGCTCTGCGAGCGGCGACCCGATCCCGTTCGCGCCAGCCGTCTCCTCGGCGAGCAGACACCCGGGACCGGGCACCGCCTCCGGCCCTCGGACGCTCGCCTCGTCGCCGACGACGTCGAGCACGACGCCGCGGCCGTCGCCCAGCATCGCGGCGTGGCGGTCGCTGGACGCCGCTCGGGACAGCGCCGCCATGAACGGTGTCGCCGCAGCGATGAACTCGCGCTGCTCGGCCAGCAGCCGCTCCGTATCCGAGACCGAGAGCGCCTCCGCCTTCAGGAGATGAGGGCTGGCGCCGAGATCGTGGCAGCGCGCCCACGCGTGGTACGTCGACCGCCTCAGAAGCCGTCGGGCGACCGCGCCTGTCGAGACGTACCGTCGCCATGCCTCGCGGGCCTCGTCGGCGTTGAAAGGTGAGCGCGCCATCCGCTGATGGGTAACTACTCCGTGCCTAGGGCGCTCGCAGGACCTCTTTTCGACTTCGCAGCGCACACCGCATCACCCAGCGCGCTCCCTGCCTGGGTCGTGGGCTCGGCCGAACGTCTGCGTCGCCGGCGAGAGCTCTCCTCATCGTCCGCGCGCGATGTCCCCGCTCCCCGCGGCCTTCGCCTCCTCCACGCGCCCCTCGCCGTGCCACGTCACGTCTCCAGAGCCGCTCGTGCGCGCGCGGAGGACTCCGCCACCCAGCGTCAGCTCCACGTCGCCCGACCCGGAAGTACGGACGTCGGCGTCCCGCGCGGTGAGCTCGCGCGCGCGGATCTCACCCGAGCCGGAGGTGCGTGCAACGAGCACCTCCGCCTTCCCGGCGAGGACGATCTCGCCCGAGCCCTTCGTCGTGACCTCGAGCCGCGCCGCCTCGCCTCGCCAGCGGATCTCTCCCGAGCCGAGGGTATCGAGCGCGAGGTCTCCCTTTCCGCCGTCGACGAGCGCGTCGCCCGAGCCGCGGGTCTCGATCGCCCGGAGCTCCGGGACGGTCACGATGACGCGCGCGTCGCGGGACGGCCGGACGTCGTCGGTGTCCACGACGAGGGTGCTGCCCTCGACGCGCGTGCGGACGCGAGGCTGGAGGTTCGAGTCGACCACCACCGACACGCCGCGCGGCGGGCCGACCTTCACCACGGCGTCGACGGCGCCGCGGAGCGAGATGCGATCGAAGGCGCCGACCTCCCGCTGCTCGGTGGTGACGTTCCCGTCACCCTCCAGGCGCCCGCGGGCGAGGGCAGGCGAGGCGGCGGAGAGGCTGGCGGCGGCGGCGAGGACGACGGCGAGGCGCATGGAGGCTCCCGATCCGGACGGAAAGCGGCCGAGGGATGCCCGGCCCGTGCGCCGGACACCCCCCGCCGGTCCTCTCTCCCCAGAGGGACGGATGGCTCTACGCGCGCGCCGCGGACTTATTTCGCGGCCGGGAGCCGGCCCATGTCGAGGAACGGCTTCACGAGGTCGATGGGGAGGGGGAACACCACCGTGGAGTTCTTCTCCGCCGCGATCTCGACGAGCGTCTGGAGGTAGCGGAGCTGCAGCGCGCCCGGCGAGCGGGCGATGACGTCGGCGGCCTGGCCGAGCTTCTCGGCGGCCTGGTACTCGCCCTCGGCCGCGATCACCTTCGAGCGCCGCTCGCGCTCCGCCTCGGCCTGCTTCGCCATCGCGCGCCGCATCTCGTCGGGCAGATCGACCTGCTTCACCTCGACTGCGGTGACCTTCACGCCCCACGGCTCGGTGTGCCGGTCGATGATCTCCTGGAGCTGGCGGTTGATCTTGTCGCGCTGGCTGAGGAGGTCGTCGAGCTCCACCTGGCCCAGCACCGAGCGGAGCGTCGTCTGGGCGAACTGGCTCGTCGCGAACAGGAAGTCCGTCACCTGGAGGAAGGCGCGGTCCGCCTGGAGCACGCGGAAGTAGATGACCGCGTTCACCTTCACGGAGACGTTGTCCCGCGTGATGACGTCCTGCGGCGGCACCTGCTCCGCGGTGATGCGCATGTCGATGATGATCATCCGGTCGATGAACGGGATGATCCACTTGAGCCCGGCGGTGCGGATCCCGGCGAACCGGCCGAGCCGCAGGATCACGCCCTGCTCGTACTCGTTGATGATCCGGATGCCGGACAGGAACCAGAGCAGGACGACGGCGATGGGGATGGCGATTCCGATGAGCGGCACGTCAGGACCTCCGGCGACGGTTCGTTGGCGCGGCTGCGTTGGAGCGTGGCCCTACTATCCCGCGGCGACGGCCTCGGCGACCACTTTCACGGTGAGACCGTCGACCGCGACGACGCGGACGCGCGCCCCCTTCGGGATCGGGAGCGCGCTGCGCGCCTGCCAGTACTCTCCGTGCACGAAGACCTCGCCCGCGGCCGGGCCGACGTCCGAGAGCGCCTCGCCCGCGGTGCCGACGAGGCCGGGCGCGCCGAGCTGCAGGGGGCGCCGGCGCGAGCCGGCGATCTTCCAGGCCATGAAGCCGAGCGCGAGCGCGACCACGATCGGCGTGGGCCAGACGATCCACGGGGAGATGGTGAGCGCGCCCGGGTCGAAGCGGTAATCCGGCGACGCCCGATCGACGAAGAAGAGCAGCCCGATCACGAGGCAGGCCGTCCCCGCGACGCCGGCGAGGCCGTGGGTCGTGACGTACGCCTCGACGACGAGGAGCGCGGCGCCGACGAGCAGGAGGATCACCGCGCCGGCGTTCACCGGGATGACGCGCATCCCCATGAACGCGAGGAAGAGCGCGAACGCGCCGGCGACGCCCGGCACGAGGGAGCCGGGGTGGTACAGCTCGAGGGCGATCCCGAGGGTCCCGACGAGCATGAGGATCGCGAGGACGTTCGGGTCGGCGAGGAAGGAGAGGACCTTCTGGCGGAGGGTCTTCTCGTAGGGCTCGAGCGCGGCGCCGCGGGTGCGCAGCGTGCTCTCCCCGGCGGCGGTCTTCACCTTGCGGCCGTCCGCGGCGTCGAGCACGAGCCGCAGGTCCGTCGCCGTGAAGTCGACGACGCGCTGCTTCACCGCGTCGGCGGAGGTGATGGCGACGCTCTCCCGGACCGCGCGCTCCGCCCAGTCGGCGTTCCGGCCGCGGGCGGCCGCGACGCTGCGGGCGAAGGCGGCGGTGTCGTTCTCCACCTTCTTCGCCATGTCCTTCCCGGCCTCCTCCGCGACGTCGCGGCCCGAGCCGGTCACCGGGTGGGCGGCGCCGATGTTGGAGGTGGGGTGCATCGCCGCGACGTCCGCGGCGAGCGTGAGGAACACGCCCGCCGAGCCGGCACGCGCGCCCGCGGGGCCGACCCACACGACCGTCGGCGTCGGCGAGGCGAGCATCGCCTGCACGATCTCGCGCGTCGCGTCGAGCGCGCCGCCCGGCGTGTCGAGCGTGATGGCGAGCGCCGCGTACCCGCCGTCGCGCGCCTTCGCGAGCCCGGCCTCGACGTACTCCGCGGTCCCGCCGGTGATCGGGCCGCGGATCTCGAGCGTGAGCACCCTCGGCGCGCCGGCGGCGGGCGGCGCGACCGGCGCGACCGGCGCGGCGAGCGCGAGCGCCGCCGCGATGGCGGCCACGGCCGCGAGGGTGAGGCGCGCTCTCGAGGGACGGCGCATGGCTACCTCCGCGGCGCGAGCCGCCCGAGCTCCTTCATGACGAGCTGCAGGTCCTCCCACGCCTTCTTCTTCTCCTCCGGGCTGCGGAGGAGGTAGGCGGGGTGGAAGGTGGGCATGAGCTTCACGCCGCCGTAGCTCGACCAGCGGCCGCGGAGCTTCGTGATCGGCGTCGGGTCGCGGAGCAGGGTCTGCGCCGCGAACTTGCCGAGCGCGACGATCACCTTCGGTGAGATGGCGGCGATCTGCTGGCGCAGGAACGGCTCGCACGCCTCGATCTCGTCCGGCTCCGGGTTGCGGTTCCCGGGCGGGCGGCACTTCACCACGTTCGCGATGTAGACGTCCTCGCGCCGGAAGCCCATCGCCTCGATCATCCGCGTGAGCAGCTGCCCCGCCTTGCCGACGAAGGGCTCCCCCTGCGCGTCCTCGTCTGCGCCCGGCCCCTCGCCGACGAACATCAGCTCGGCCCGCGGGTTCCCCACCCCGAACACGACGTGCGTCCGGCCTCCGGCGAGCTTGCAGCGCGTGCACTCGCCGAGATCCCGCCGGATCGCGAGCAGCGAGGGGCTGCCGCACCCCTTGCCGGTGAGGGAGTACGCGCCCGTGGAGGGCGCGGCCGGGCTCGCGGCCGGCGCGGGGAGCGGCTCTGCTCGAATCGCTCGCGGCGGGGCCGGCTCCACCGAGGAGGACGGCGGCGGGAGCACCGGCTCGGGGACCTCGGCCACCCCCGCGGAGCGCAGCCACGCGAGGTGGCGCAGCGCCTCCTCGGCGACCGCGGCGAGCTCCTCGCTCCCCTGCCCGACGTGCTTGCTCACGACCGCTCCACCCCACGAGAAATACGGATCCGCGCGTTGCGACGCGAAGGTCCCGAAACCTAGAATCCCGACCAGATGACCACGAAGCGCCTGCTCGCCATCCTGCCACTCGCCGCCGTCGCCCTGCTCGTACTCTTCCTACCGTCCGAGGCCCACGCGTGGGGCCCGCTCGCGCATCTCAGCTTCTCGGCGCAGGCCCTCGCGAGCCTCGGCGCGGCGCAGCCCTCGATGCGCGGCCTGCTCCAGGACTTCGGCCACGACTTCCTGTACGGGTCCCTCGCGGCGGACATCGTGGTCGGCAAGAACATGGCGAGGTACCTGTACCACTGTCACAACTGGCGCGTGGGCTTCAACGTCTTCAAGCAGGCGAAGCCCGGGGCGGAGCAGGCGTTCGCGCTCGGCTTCCTCGCCCACCTCTCCGCCGACACCGTCGCCCACAACTACTACGTCCCGTTCAAGACGGTCGCCTCGTTCCACAAGACGAACACGCGCCACGCCTACTGGGAGCTGCGCTACGACCAGGGCATGGACCGGGCGCTGTCGCGGCTCGCGCGGCAGGTCTCGACCCGCGCGCTGAGGGAGCACGACGCCTTCCTGGACCGGACGCTCGCCGGCGCGTCGGTGCTCCCCTTCGGCGTCTCGAAGCAGCTCTTCCGCTCGCTCCTGGCGAGCGCGCGCATGACCCGGTTTCACAACGTGTCGCGCTCGCTGCTCGCGCGAGAGCGGAACCTCGTGCTGGAGCCGGACCTCGTCACGGAGACGAACGGCCTCGCGCTCGAGGCGATCCTCGGCATGCTCGCCGAGGGCGAGCGCTGCGAGGCCGCTCGCGCGGACGCGACCGGCGCGCGCAACATCCGGCTCGCGACCGACATCCGCAAGCAGCTCAAGGAGCGCACCGCCCGCCGTCACGTCCTCCCGCGCGACGCCCACGAGATCGCGGCCGAGACGCGCGAGAGCTTCCGCGGCGCGATCAACGGCAAGCTCGTCCTGCCGCGCTCGCTGGCGAAGCTCTCGGCCTGATCCGGCCCCGCCTGCTCACGCAGGGGTCGGCGGCCTCCGCGGCAGCTCGATCGTGAACGTCGTCCCCCGCCCGGGCGCGCTCTCGAGCGTGACGCGGCCTCCGTGCGCCTCGACGATCTGCCGCACGATGAAGAGCCCCAGGCCGAAGCCGCTCACCTCGAGGTAGCGCGCCGCCCGCTCGAACGGCAGGAAGATGCGCTCCTGATCCTCCGGCGAGATGCCGGACCCCTCGTCGTGGACGGCGATGAGCGCGCGCCCGTCGTCGGCCCGCACGCTCACCTCCACGCGCCTCCCGGGGGCGTACTTCGCGGCGTTGAGCACGAGGTTCGTCACCACCTGCTCCACCCGCAGCCGGTCCCAGGTGCCGCGCACCTCCTCCGGGGCGTCCACGCGGACCGGGCAGCGCGCCTCGGCGAGCTCCACCGCGTGACGCTCGACGACCGCGCGCACGCTCGCCGCGACGTCCATCGGCTCGGGCCTGAGCTTCAGGCGGCGGGCGGAGATGCGGGACACGTCGAGCAGGTCGTCGACCAGCCCCACGATGCGGAGCACCTGCTCCTCGGCGCCGACGAAGAGCTGCAAGAGCTTCTCGCGCGGGACGCTGTTCAGCTCGCCCCGCGTGACGAGCCGCTCGATCGCCTGGATCCGGATCCGCAGCGGCGTGAGCGGCGTCTTGAGCTCGTGCGAGGCGACGGCGAGGAACTCGTCGCGGGCGCGCACCGCCGCCTCCGCGAGCTCGTAGAGGCGCGCGTTCTCGAGGGCGATGGCGAGGCGCCGCGCCACCTCCTCCGCGAGGGCGACGTCGTCCCCGCCGCCCCACCGCGGGCCGCCGAGGAGCGTGAGGGTGCCGAGGGCCTTCCGTCCGGCGAGCAGCGGGAGCGTGACCTCGCTGGCGCGTCCGAGCGCCGCCCGCAGCGGCTCGGGCCATCCGGGATCCGGCCCCTCGCTGCGCGCAACGGCCCGGCCGGTCGCGAGCGCGCGGGCGACGCTCGACACCTGCTCGAGTCGCCCGGCCGCGCCTTCCGCCGCCTCCCGCGCCGCCGCCTCGCGCGCCGGATCGGGGAGCGCCACCCACGCCCGCCCCGGTCGGCCGCCGGCAGGCGCGAGCCACAGCACCGCCGCCTCGGCGAGCTGCGGGACGGGCAGGCGCACCGCGGTGCGCGCCACGTCCTCGAGCGCGAGCGACGCGCCCAGCCGGCCGCTCACCTCCGCGAGCAGCCGCTGCGCCTCGGCCTCCTGCTGCAGGATGCGCTCGCGCTCGCGGTGATACTCCCGCTTGCGCTCGAGCTCGGCCGGGGAGACGTCCAGGGACGCGAGGATCTCCGCGTACGCCGCCGAGATCGCCCGGGACTCCTCCGGCAGGACGAGCGGGTTGCGCCGGAGCGCCGCGTGCGCGGCGGCGCTGCCGATCGCGGCCGCCAGCGTGGTCTCCACCTCCGCCTGAAGCTGTGCGAGCTGGATCGCCGAGAGGCCGCCGTCGCGCGGGGCGCCGGCGCGCGCGAGGCACTCGTCCGCGAGGCGAGCGCCGTCCTCCTCCCCGTGGTACCGCCCGAGGAGCCACGCCGCGGCGGCGCGCTTGTCCGCGACGCGCGCCACCCTCGGGCTCTCGTCGGGCCCGGCCGGCGCGAGCGGCGCCGCGCGGACGCCGACGATGCGCTCGATCCTCACGAGCTCATCGCGCGACGGCGGGAAGAGGAGCGACCCCGCCGCGAACGCGCCGCCGTTCAGGACGAGGGTCCACAGCACCGCGTGCGACACGGCGTCGAGGTGCACGTCGAGGAGCCCCTCGGGCCGGAGCGGCTCGATCCCGAGCGGGCCCAGGGAGAGGAGCGACTCCGGGAGCCAGCCGGAGCGGGCCAGGACCGGCACGACGAGCGTGTACGCCCACGCCGCGAACCCCAGGGACATGCCGGCGAGGGCGCCGGTGCGGCTCGCGCCGGGCCAGAAGAGGACGCCCACCACCGCGGGCGCGAGCTGGAGCACCGCCACGAAGGACACGAACCCGATCGACGCGAGCGAGAAGTGGGCGCCGAACGCGCGCTCGTACGCGAACGCGGTCCCCAGGATCGCGGCGGCGCTGACCCACCGCACCGGGCGCAGGCGGCGGCGGAGCCCGGCGAGCGGCGGGAAGCGCTCCGCGGCGGGCACGACCACGTCGTTCGAGATCATCGTGGCGAGCGCGGTGGTCTCGACGATGATCATCCCGGTGCCGGCCGAGAACCCGCCGAGGAACACGAGCCACGAGAGCGCGTTCCGGCCCTCCTCGAGCGGCAGCGAGAGGACGAACGCGTCCGCCTGGGCGGCGGGGAGGCCGAGGAGGAGCCCCCCGAGCGCGATCGGCAGGACGAACACGTTCATCGCGAGCAGGTACGCGGGGAAGAGCCACATCGCGGTGCGCACGTGGCGCTCGTCGGGGGCCTCCACCACCGCGACGTGGAACTGGCGGGGCAGGAGGAGGACCGCGACCCCCGAGACGAGAATGTGCAGGAGCCACGTCACGACGCCGCGCCCCCCGAGGAGCTCCGGCACCGGCGGCGCCGGAGCCGCCGCCGCGCGACGGAACACGTCGAGGAGGCCGTCGTAGCGGCCGTAGGACACGTAGACCCCCGCGGCGACGAAGGCCACGAGCTTCACCACCGACTCCGCCGCGAGCGCGACCATCAGGCCCGGGTGGCGCTCGGTCGGGCGCACGCGCCGGAGGCCGAACAGCACGGTGAAGAGCACCAGGACCGCGACGAGCGGAGGACCGACGCGGTCCCCCACCCGCGGATACGCGAGCGCGCCCGTCCCGCCGGCCACGAGGCCGAGCGTCGCCGACAAGGTCTTGAGCTGGAGCGCGAGGTACGGCACGAGGCCGACCACGAGGAGGGCGGTGGCGAGCAGGGAGACCCCGTGCGACCGCTCGTAGCGGAGCGCGAGGAGGTCGGGGAGCCCCGTCACGCGGTACTCCGCCTTGATCCGGATGAGCTTGCGGAGCGTCCACCACCACCCGATCGCGCACAGCGTCGGGCCGAGGTACACGGTGAGGAAGAGGACCCCGTTCCGCGCGGCGAGCCCGACGCTGCCGTAGTACGTCCAGGCGGTCGCGTACACTCCGAGCGAGAGCGCGTAGACGAGCGGGGTCGATGCCACCCGGCGACCGCGCCGCTCCGCCCAGGCCGCGATCGCGAAGAGGACGCCGACGTACGCGCCGACGATCGCGGCCGCGGCCCCGAGGTCACCCACGGCGCTCGTCCTCGTCGCCGCCGGCGTCCGGCTCCCCGCGCGAGAGCGCCCGCGCCATGGCGGCGAGCCCGAGCACGACGAGGCCCCACGCGACGACCAGGTGCACGAAGGCGGGCACGAGCTGGAGCGCGGGCGCCCGCACGAACGGCCAGGTGAACACGAGCACGCCCGCGACGAGGAACGCCACCGCGAACGCCCGCTGCCGCAGCACGCGCCGTAGCCGGGCACCCTCCGGTTCGTGCCTCATGGCCGCACCGCGACCCGGCTCCCGCACCTCCCCGCCACGACCGCGAGGACGTCCGAGAGGCTCACCGGCTTGTGGAGCACCCCGTCCGCCTGCGCGAGGGCCCCGTCCGCCGGGGACGCGAACGCCGTGACGAGGACCACCGGCAGCCGCTGCAGCCGCTCGTCTGCGCGGATCCGGGCGAGCAACGACGCGCCGTCGAGCACGGGCATCGCGAGATCGAGCAGGACGAGCGCGGGCCGGACCCCGCCATCGAGGAGCGACCAGGCCTCGCCGCCGTCGCGCGCCAGCGTGACCGCGTACCCCTCGAGCTCCAGCGCGAGGGCGAGGATCTCCCGGATCTCCGCGTCGTCGTCGACGACGAGAATGTCGAGGGTGTCCATGGGCGCGGACCGGTGACGCGATCGCCATCGTGATCCGCGCGCTCGACGCCTCGGCAAGGGCCACCCGGGCCGGCGCTCGCCGCCTGCCTCGTCCGGCTGGCGCCCGCCGGAGCCCGCGCGAGAGGCGCAGGGGCCGCCGGCGCGTCACCCGTCTCGCGGCCGGCGCGTCTCGAGCACCGGCAGGATCCAGTCGAGGATCGCCTCGGCGACCTGCTCCTTCGTCCCCTCGATCTCGGCGAGCTCGTCCGAGGAGACGAGGGCGACCCGGTTCGTGTCCGAGGCGAAGCCCGCGCCGGGCGCGCCCACCTTGTTCGCCACGACGAGATCGCAGCGCTTCGCCTTCAGCTTCTCGCGCGCGTTGGCGATGACCTCCTCGGTCTCCGCCGCGAACCCGACCAGCACCGGCGCGTCCGGGCGCCCCGCGAGCCGCGCGCCGAGCCCGGCGAGGATGTCCGGCGTGCGCGCGAGGACGAGCGTCTCCTCGCCCGGGGTCTTCTTCCGCTTCTGCGGCGCGACCTCGCGCGGCCGGTAGTCGGACACCGCCGCCGCGCCGACGAAGAGATCCATGCCGGCGGCCGCCGCCGCGTCCACCGCCCGCGCCATCTCCTCCGCGGTCTCGACGCGCACCACCCGCGCGCCGGCGGGATCGGCGAGCGCGGTGGGCCCCGAGACGAGCGTCACGTCCGCGCCGCGGCGCGCCGCCCGCGCCGCGACCGCATAGCCCATCTTCCCGGTCGAGGGGTTCGAGATGAAGCGCACCGGGTCGATGGGCTCGCGCGTCGGACCCGCGGTGACGACCACGCGTCGCCCGGAGAGGTCCTGCCGGCCGAGGAGCCGGGCCGCCGCGAGCGCGATCTGCGCCGGATCGGCGAGGCGCCCCTCCCCCACGTCGCCGTCGGCGAGCTCCCCCGCCTCCGGGCCGACGACGTGCATCCCGCGCGCGCGGAGCGCCGCGACGTTCTCCTGCACCGCCGCGTTCGCCCACATCCGCGTGTTCATCGCCGGCGCCACGAGCACCGGGCACGTCATCGCGAGGAGCGTGGTCGTGACGCCGTCGTCCCCCATCCCCGCCCGGATGCGCGCGATGAGATCCGCCGTCGCGGGCGCGACGATGGCCAGGTCCGCCGAGCGGGCGAGGCCGAGGTGGCCGTACGCGAGGTCGGTCGCGGGGTCGAGCAGGTCGACGAGGACGGGCGCGCCGGAGATCGCCTGGAAGGTGAGCGGCCCGACGAAGCGCGTCGCCGCGGGAGTCATCGCGACGCGCACCGTGCCGCCCCCCTTCACGACGAGGCGCGCCACCTCGCAGGCCTTGTACGCGGCGATGCCGCCGCCGACGCACAGGACGACCGTGCGGTTCCGGAAGTTCATGCGGGCCATTCTACCCTCGAAGCGCTTTGCGGCGGGGCCGCCCGATGCCATCCTGCGCGGGCGTGGATCCCCAGCCCGCCGCCGATCCGACGACCGCGCCCCCGCCGGCGAGGAAGAGCGCGCTCGCGTTCTTCGGGGTGCTGCTCGTGCTGTTCCTGCCGGGGCTCCTCGCCCAGGCGCTCCACGTCTTCGCCGGCCTCCTCTGGTCGGAGCTGTTCGTGTTCCTCCTGCCCGCGGTCGCGCTCACCGTGGGCTCCAACCTGCGCGCCGTGCCGTACCTGCGGCTCGGGCGCGTGCGTCCCGCCACGGTCGTGCTCGGCGCGCTCTGCGGCGCCGCCGGGACCCTCCTCGCCATGGCGGTCATGGCGGCCGCGCAGCGGGTGCTGCCGCGCTCCTGGCTCGAGACCTTCGACGTCGCGAAGCTCTTCGATCGCTCGCTCACCGAGCGGGTCCTCCTCGGCCTCATCGCGACGTTCGTCGCGCCCCCGTGCGAGGAGGTGGCCTTCCGCGGGTATCTCCAGACGACGCTGCTCGCGCGTCACGCGCCCGCCGTCGCGATCGCCGGCTCGAGCCTGCTCTTCGCGGTCATCCACCTCGACCCGGTCCGCTTCCCCGCCCTGCTCGTGCTCGGCGCGGTGTTCGGCTGGCTCGCGTGGCGCTCGGGGTCGCTGTGGCCCGCCATCGCCGCCCACGCCGCGAACAACGGCGTCGTCTCGCTGTTCGCGATCGCCGCGCCGCGCGGGGCGCCCGAGGTGGAGAACCCTCCCCTCCTCGCGCTGCTCGGCGCGCTCGTCCTCGGCGCCGGGGCGCTCGCGCCGCTCCTCGCCGCGTTCCGCTCGGTCGCCGAGGGGCCGCGCTCCCCGGACACCGCGCTCGTCCTGCGCGATCCCGCCGATCCCTCGACGCGGTTCCGCCCGGGGCGCGTGCCCACCTGGCTCCGCCTCACGCTGCTCCTCGGCGTCCAGATCCTGCTCGCGCTCGTCCTCGCCGTCCGCATGGGCGTCCTGCCCGGCGCGCGGCGTTGAGCTCGCCGGGAGGCCCCGCGGCCGCTCAGATCGAGCCGCGCGGCACCGGCCCCATCCCCTCGTCGTCCTGCGGCTTCCCGCACTCGGCCATGGTCTCCTCGACGAGCTGCGCGAGCCGCCCGCGCTTCTGCGCCTCGACGAGCGCGTCGAGCTCCTCGCGCCGCGCCTCGGGGTCGGCCCGTACGAGCGAGCGGTACGCCCGGAGCACGCTCTCGATGCCCGCCGTCTGGACCGCCACCCAGTCCTCCTTCGCGCGCGGATGCTCGATGAGGTAGGTCGCCATCCCGAAGATGGATTGGAGGTAAAGGGGACGCCCGTAAGGGCCGGAGTCCTCCACGAGGACGTCGAGCGGACCGGAGCAGCTCCGCACCTGGACGTCGGGGATCGCCACGATCCAGTCGAGGAGCCACCGGCGGGAGGCGTTCGCGTCGCGCGCGAGCGGGTCCTTCTCGAGCTTGCGCGTGGTCTGCACCGCGCGCCGGCGCTCCTCGGCGGTCGAGGGTCCGCGCGCGCCCGCGACGGCGGGGGCGAGGAGCGCGAGCGAGAGGGCGACGAGCAGCGAGCGGATCACGGGGACCTCCGTAGCAGAGCAGACGGATCCGAGCATGGGCCGCGCCACGCGTCGAGCGCGACCGCACCGTCTCCTCCTTGGGGCGGAACCTCGGTAGGCCCCTCGACAACGCGGTGCGGGTAAGAGAGCTATCGACCCACGGCGGCGGCGTGCGGGCGCCCTCAGGGGCGGCGGAGGCGGGGACCGGAGGCATCGATGGGGAACGAAGGTTCGCAGCTCGAAGACCGGGTCCTCCTGCTCATGCCCACCGCCCAAGGCGCCGACCTCGCCGGGCCGGCGCTCCGCCGCGCAGGGCTCACCGTCGTGTCCCTCCCCGACGCGACGGCGCTCGCCGGCGAGCTGGGCCGCGGCGCGGCGGCGGTGGTGGTCGAGTCGGAGGCCCTCGGACCGGACGCCCTCACCGAGCTCTCCGGGGCGCTCGGGCTGCAGGAGGCGTGGTCGGATCTGCCGGTGATCGTCCTCTGCCCCGCCGGGCTCCGCCTCCCTGCCGCGTCGCCCGCGCCGGAGACGCTCGAGGCGCTCGGCAACGTGACGCTCGTCGAGCGCCCCGCGCAGGTCCTCACGCTCGTCGGCGCGGTGAAGATCGCGGTCCGCAACCGCCGCCGCCAGTACGCGGCGCGCGACCTCATGCGCCAGCTCGGGCGCGCGGTGGACGCCCGCGACGAGTTCCTCGCGATGCTCGGCCACGAGCTGCGCAACCCGCTCGGCGCGATCCTCCTCGCGCTGCCGCTCGTCCGTGCCTCCGACGACGAGCGCCCTCGCGGGATCATCGATCGCCAGGCGCGCCGGCTCGCGCGACTCGTCGACGACCTCCTCGAGGTCTCGCGCGTGACCCGCGGGCAGATCACGCTTCGGCGCGAGGTCGTCGACCTGAACGAGATCGTCGGCGAGGCGGTGGCCGGGCTCGCCGAGGCCGCACGGCTCCAGGGGCTCGATCTCGCCGTGTCCCTCTGGCGCGAGCGCGTCCCCGTCCACGCCGACCCGGTCCGCGTCGAGCAGATCGTCGCGAACCTCCTCGCGAACGCCCTCAAGTACACGCCCTCGGGCGGGCGCGTCACCGTCCTCGTCGCCCGGCGCAACGAGAAGGCGTCCATCCGGGTCTGCGACGACGGCATCGGCATCCCCGGCGAGATGATCTCCCGGATCTTCGAGCCGTTCACCCAGGCCGCGACGACCATCGACCGCGCCCAGGGCGGCCTCGGCCTCGGCCTCGCGCTCGTGAAGCGGCTCGTCGATCAGCACGGCGGGATCGTCGAGGCGCGGAGCCCCGGGCCGGGCCTCGGCAGCGAGTTCGAGGTCTCCCTGCCGATCGCGGCGGTCACCGAGGTCGGGGAACGGCCGCTGCCCCTCCAGGAGCCGCGCGCGGGCAAGCTCCGCGTCCTCGTCGTCGAGGACAACGAGGACAACCGCGACGCGCTGCGGCTGCTCGTCGAGCACCTCGGGCACGAGGTCGACGCGGTCGAGGACGGGCTGCGCGGGGTCGCGCGCGCCCTCTCGGATCATCCCGACGTGATGCTCGTGGACATCGGCCTCCCGGGGCTCGACGGGTACGAGGTCGCGCGGCGCGTCCGGGGCGCGCTCGGGCAGGGCGTGAAGCTGGTCGCGGTGACGGGCTACGGGCAGCCGGAGGACCGGCGCCGCGCCATCGCCGCGGGCTTCGACCAGCACCTCACGAAGCCCGTGGACTACGACACGCTCTTCAGGCTGTTCAAGCCGGGCGCGTGGTCGTCGCCGATCGGCGCCGCCGCGGGCTGAGCCGCCGCGCCCCGGCCCACCGCCGTCCATGTCGGGTGCGGGGCCGCGCTGCCGGGCCTACACGACCGAGCATGATTCGGAAACAGTCAACGAGCGAAGCGAGCCCGCCGGGACGACACCGCGATAGCGGCGGCGCCGCCCGCGGTGGCGCAAGGGACGCGGCGAAGGGGTGGGGGCGCAGACCTCAGGATTCATCACATCAAGGCCGACCGCCCGGAGGGCCGTACGCCGATCGACGGGCGTATGGATGCGCACATCGGACTCGGGCATCGACGAGTTCGAGGCGGCGCGACAGAGCCACTCACGCGCGCGCACCTGGGCCTGGCGCGCGCGTTCGACCGCGGCAGGGGGTTGCCGAGGGGAGGCCGAAGATGGCCGCGCTGGCGCGAGCCTGGAGCGCCTCCGGAGCTCCCGAAGACGCATGTTACGAAGGGTGCATCTGGAGGTGCACTCCATGTCTTCGCTCGCCCCCGCTTCCCTCGACTCGAGCGTCCTCGCCGTTCGCCTGCGCGACCTCGCCGGAGAGGAACGAAACGTCCAGGTGGACTTCCTCCTTCACCTCGACGAGTTCGAACGACGGCGCGCCTTCGTCGAGGCGGGGCATGCCTCGCTCTGGGCCTATTGCCTGAAGGTCCTCCACCTCCGGGAGGGGGCCGCCGGCCGGCGCATCCAGGCCATGCGCGTGCTGCGCCGGTTCCCGAGCC
>NZ_JALCYY010000050.1 GCF_022690685.1 Anaeromyxobacter terrae
GGGCCCCCCCCCCGCCCGGCGGGGCCCGGGCCCCCCCCGCGGGCGGCTTCGCCGCTATCGCGGTGGCGCCCCGGCGGACTCGCTTCGCTCGTCGGCTGTTTCCGAACATCCGCCGTTTAGGCGCCCGAGGCCGGCGCTCCGCGAAGCGTCCCGGGAGGGTCGCGCCGCCGAAAAGAGAACGGCCCGACCGGTTGGACCGGTCGGGCCGCGCGCCGCGGTGCGGAAGGGGTCGCCTTACCCGCGGAAGAGCTGCAGCGACGCCTGCGTCCAGCGGATCATCGGCGTCCACCAGATTCCGAACACCAGGATCGCCACGGAGAAGCCGCCGAGGAGCACCTGGTAGACCGGGCGCACGCGGATGGCCGGTGGATTCGCGACGTACGGAGCGTCGATGAACATCGCCCGGATCACGCGCGCGTAGTAGTAGAGCGAGACCGCGGTGTTGAGGGCGCCGATGAGCGCGAGCCACGCGTACCAGCTCCCGCCGGGGCCGTCGATCCGCTCGAACACCGCGTAGAACAGGTACCACTTGCCGGCGAACCCCGCGAACGGCGGGAGGCCGGTGAGCGAGAACAGGAAGATCGCGAACGCCACCGCCGCGACCGGGTGCCGCTTCGACAGCCCGCGGTAGTCGAGGATCGACTCCGAGCCCGTCGCCTCGGCGACGAGGATCACCACCAGGAACGCGCCCACGTTCATCACGAGGTACACGAGCATGTAGATCATGATGGCCTGCACGCCGCGGTCGGAGACCGCGGAGAGGCCCATGAGCGTGTAGCCGGCGTGCGCGATGGACGAGTAGGCGAGGAGCCGCTTCAGGTTCGTCTGCCCGAGCGCGGTGAGGTTGCCGAGCGTCATCGTGACGGCGGAGAGGACGCCGACGATCGCGGGCCAGGGGAGGCCCCCGAGCGCGTCGGCGAACCCCGTCACGGGGGAGGTCGGGCCCGCGAGCGCGGAGTGGAAGATGCGGATCGCGAGCGCGAACCCGGCGGCCTTCGGCCCGACGGAGAGGAACGCGGTGAACGGCGTGGGCGCGCCCTCGTACACGTCCGGGCACCACATGTGCCACGGCACCGCCGCGATCTTGTAGCCGACGCCGGCGGTCACGAAGACGATGGAGACCACGAGCGCGAGGCGCGTCGCCGCGAGCGACAGGCCTGCGACCTGGAGCCCCTGGATGCGGCCGCCGAGCTCGATGAGGCTCGTCGTGCCGCTGAGGCCGTACAGGTAGCTCATGCCGAAGATCATCACCCCGGAGGCGACGCCGCCGTAGATGACGTACTTCAGCGAGCCCTCCGCGGCCTTGCGGTCGCCCTTCCGGAAGCCCGCGAGCACGTAGCTCGTCAGCGAGACGAGCTCGATGGAGAGGTAGACCATGAGCAGGTCGGTCGCGCTCGCCATCATGAACATGCCGAGCACGATCGCCATGAGGAGCGCGAAGAACTGGCCGATCCGCTCGGACGGGAAGTCCTGCCCCTGCGCGGAGATGACGACGGTGAGCGCGCCCGCCGCGAGGAACAGCCACTTGAAGAAGATCGCGAACGCGTCGTTCGCGATCATGCCGTTGAAGAGCGACTGCGCGTCGTGCGGCTGGATGGCGAGCAGCCCCGCCGCAGCGGCCAGCACGGCGAGCGCCGCGGCGGAGAGGAGCGCCACGCGCGCCGCGCTCCGCCGGAGCGCGACGTCGAGCACGAACAGGACGAGCGTCCCGAACGTGAGCGCCATCTCCGGACGGAACCAGAGCGCGGAGCGCAGGTTCTCGTCGACGAGAGGGAGGAGGGATTCCATCGCGGTCTCGCTCCGGGCCTACAGCGGCCGGATGTTCTGGATGATGAGGTGCAGGCTGCGGTTGATGACCCCGAGGATCGCCTGCGGGTAGAAGCCGAGGACGATCGCGATGGCGGCGAGCGGGTAGAGGGAGATGCGCTCGCGCCAGTTGAGGTCCGGGTAGCCCTTGTAGACCGGGTTCAGCTTGCCGAGGAACATCCGGTGGATGGCCCACAGGTAGTACGCGGCGGTGATGATGACCGCCGTCGCCGAGATGATCGTGTAGCCCGTGAACACCGGGAACGCGCCGGTGAAGACCATGAACTCGGCGATGAAGCCGGCGAGGCCGGGGAGGCCGAGCGACGCGAAGAACGCGAGGCCCATGATCGCGGTGTACTCGGGGAGCTCGGAGGCGAGGCCGCCGAACTTCTCGATCTCGCGGTGGTGGGCGCGGTCGTAGATCACGCCCACGATGAGGAAGAGCATCGGGCTGATGATGCCGTGGGTGAAGAGGTTCAGCACCGCGCCCGAGATGCCCGCGGGCGTCATCGCCGCCATGCCGAGCAGCGAGAAGCCCATGTGCGAGACGGACGAGTAGGCGATGAGCTTCTTCAGGTCCTTCTGCCCGAGGCAGACGAACGCGGCGTAGATGATGTTGATGACGCCGAAGACCGCCATCGCGTGCGCGGCCCACGCGGTCGCGTCGGGCAGGATCGCGTAGTTGAAGCGCAGGATGCCGTAGATGCCCATCTTCAGGAGCACGCCGGCCAGGATGACGGAGATGGGCGTCGGCGCCTCGACGTGCGCGTCGGGCAACCAGGTGTGGAACGGGAACATCGGGATCTTGATCGCGAACCCGATGAAGAGGGCGACGAAGGCGAGCTTCGTGAACGCCATCCCGAGGATGGGCGCCGCGCTCAGGAACTGGCCCTGCGCGCCCTGGTGCCCGAGCGCGATGATGTTGAACGTGTGCCCGGCCGACATCGTCCCGTCCGCGAGCATCGCGGGCGCGCTGTTGTAGTAGATGCCGATGATCGCGAGGAGCATCAGCACGGAGCCGGCGAGGGTGTAGAGGAAGAACTTGATCGCCGCGTACTCCTTGCGCGGCCCGCCCCACACGCCGATGAGGAAGTACATCGGCAGGAGCATGACCTCCCAGAACACGTAGAAGAGGAACATGTCCAGGGCGACGAAGGTGCCCATCATGCCGGTCTGCAGGAGCAGCAGCATGAACATGTAGCCGGGCACCATCCGCACCGAGAAGTGCTTCGGGTGGTGGGCGTCGTCGCCGTGGCCGTGGTCGTGCTCGACCATGCCGGCCATCTCGGCGGCCTTCGCGCCCGACCACCACGGCATCGACGCGATGGTCGCGACGAAGGAGATGAGGCCGGACAGGAGCACCATCGAGATCGAGAGCCCGTCGGCCCCCACGAGGTACTCGATGTTGAAGGAGCGGATCCAGACGAAGTGCTGCGTGAGCTGCACGCCCGTCTCGGTCGGATCGTACATGCGCCACGCCGCGATCGCCGCGACGAGCGAGAGCCCGCTGGCGAGCAGCGCGATGAGGCGCGCGCCGTCGTCGACGAGCTTCTTGGGGAGGTTCGCGACGTAGCGGACCGCGAGCAGGACGACGATCGCGGCCGCTCCGGCGAGCGGGAAGAATGTGGCCCAGCTGAGGACGTTGCCCGGGTTCAGGAACATGTGCTCGGCTCTCCTGGCGCTACGAGATGAGGAAGTTCAGCAGGACCACGACGAGCGCGCCCCCGAGCGCGCCGTAGAGGTACGTCTGGATCCGGCCCGTCTGGACGTGCCGCATCTGGCGACCGATGCCCCAGGTGGCCTGCGCCACCGCGTTCACCAGCCCGTCGACGAGGTACTTGTCGATGGCGGCGTCGAGGCGGCCGAGGGTGCGGCCGATGGCGCCGACGAAGTTCACGAGGCCGTCGATGACCGTGCCGTCGAAGCGGCTCAGCGCGCGGGCGAGGGCGACGGAGGGGCGGAGGACGACGAGCGCGTAGAGCTCGTCCACGTAGTACTTGTTGTAGACGACCGTCCACGCGGCCTCGAAGCGGGCCTTGAGCCGGGCCGGCACGTCGCTGATGCCGTCCTTGTAGAGCGCCCGGGCGCCGAGCCAGCCGACCACGGCGGCGAGGACGCCGGTGCCCTGGAAGACGTACTCCCAGACGTGCTCGACGTTCGCGAACGGCACCTCGGCGAGCAGCGTCGGCTCGAGCCAGTGCTCGAGGAGCGGCGCCGTGTGCGTCCAGGCGGCAGGGATGCCGAGGAAGAGGGTGAAGAACGAGCCCGCGGCGAGGAGCGCGAGGACGAGCGTCATCGTCCAGGGCGACTCGTGCGGCGTGCCGCCATGGTGGCCGTGGCCGGCGGCGTCGTGCGCCGGCGCCGAGTGGCCGGCGTCGTGGCCGTGCGCCGTTGCGTGCACCGCGTGCGCGTGGTCGGCCGCACGGAGGCTCACGGCGCCGTGCGAGGGCGCGTGGGCGTCGGAGCCGAACGCGTGCGCCGCGCCGTCGTCGGCGTGCACCGCGTGGCTGAGCGCGGACGCCTTCGCCGCGACCGCCGCGTGGGGATCGACGTTGTGCTCGTCGTGGTGGCCCGAGTT
The DNA here is from genome assembly GCF_022690685.1 of Anaeromyxobacter terrae. Taxonomy (GTDB): domain Bacteria; phylum Myxococcota; class Myxococcia; order Myxococcales; family Anaeromyxobacteraceae; genus Anaeromyxobacter; species Anaeromyxobacter terrae. The sequence goes on from NZ_JALCYY010000050.1 coordinate 4,385, forward strand.
GCCGCGGTACTCGCCCGTGAACGTCATGTAGTACGAGCGGTACATGTAGAAGGCGGTGCCCGTCGCAGCGATGATGCCGATCGCGTAGATGAGCGGCCCGAGCCAGGGCGTGGGGACGCCGAAGAGCTCGAGGTGCCGGCTCGTGAACGCCTTCCAGAGGATCTCGTCCTTCGAGTAGAAGCCGTTCGCGATCGGGAAGCCGGCGATGGCGATGCAGGCGAAGAGGTACGTCCAGCGGGTGATGGGCATGTACTTCTTCAGCCCGCCCATCTTCCGCATGTCCTGCTCGTGGTGGCAGCCGAGGATGACGGAGCCGGACCCGAGGAAGAGCGTCGCCTTGAAGAACGCGTGGGTGAGGAGGTGGTAGGTGCCGGCCCAGTACGCGCCGACGCCCACGCCGATGAACATGAAGCCGAGCTGCGAGACGGTGGAGTAGGCGAGGACCTTCTTGATGTCGTACTGGAAGAAGCCGATCGAGGCGGCGAAGATCGCCGTCGCCGCGCCGATGAGCGCGACCCAGCCCATCGCCGACGGTGAGAGCGCGAAGAGGAAGTTGAGGCGCGCCACCATGTAGACGCCCGCGGTGACCATCGTCGCCGCGTGGATGAGGGCGGAGACCGGGGTCGGGCCGGCCATCGCGTCCGGCAGCCACACGTAGAGCGGCAGCTGGGCGCTCTTGCCCATCGCGCCGACGAACAGCAGGATCCCGATGAGCGCCAGGATCGAGACGCCCCAGATGTGCGTGTGGACGAGCCGCTCCTTCACGCCGGTCGCCTCGATGACGACCTGGTCGCGCAGCTCGCGGAAGTTCAGCGTCGGGCCGACCTTCACGCCGTCGACGCGCGGCGCGAGCGCGTCCGCCTCGGCCGCCGTCGCGGCGGGGGCGACCGCGTTGAGCTCGGCGGCCGGCTGGTAGTCCGTGTTCCGGAGGATGCCGTCCCGGGGCGTCCAGGCGCCGCCGAGGGCCCAGAACAGGAGCAGGAGGCCGGCGATGAAGCCGAAGTCGCCGAAGCGGTTCGCCACGAAGGCCTTCATGCCGGCCTTGGCCTTCTCCGGGTCCGTGTACCAGAAGGCGATGAGCAGGTAGCTCGCGAGGCCGACGCCCTCCCACCCGAAGAACATCACCGCGAAGTTGTCCCCCATGACGAGGAGCAGCATCGCGAAGATGAACAGGTTCAGGTACGAGAAGAACCGCCAGTACGCCGGCTCGTCGGCCATGTAGCCGATGGAGAAGACGTGGATGAGCGTCCCGATCCCGGTGACGACGAGGACCATCATCATCGAGAGCGGGTCGAGCGCGAACGCGAGATCCACGGTCACGCGCCCGGCGGTGAGCATGTTCCAGAGCGTGTCCTGGAGGAAGCGCTCATCGGCGGGGAGGTGGAGGAGCTGCCAGAACGCCCGCAGCGCCACCGCGAACGCGGCGAGCATGGCCGTGACCGCGATGCGGTGGACGATCTTCTTGCCGAACATCCGCTGCAGCTTCCACCCGACGAGCGCGTTGATGGCCGCGCCGACGAGCGGGAACAGCGGGATGAGCCAGAGGTACGAGACGTGGTGCACGGCGAGCCGGCCGAGCTCCTCGGCCGCGTGGCCGACCACCTGAAGGTTCGCGTGTTCCATCGTTACTCTCGCATGAGGTCCGCGTGGCGGACGTCGATGGTCTTGAACGTCTGGAAGATGGAGAGGACGATCGCGAGGCCCACCGCGGCCTCGGCGGTCGCGAGGACGATGACGAACAGGGCGAACACCTGCCCGGTCACGCCGCCGGTCACGTAGTGGTTGAAGGCGACCAGGTTCACGTTCGCGCCGTTCAGGATGAGCTCGACGCCCATCAGGATGCCCACGGCGTTGCGACGGGTCGCGACCGTCACGAGGCCGAGGGTGAAGAGCAGCGCGCCGACGACGAGGAAGTGGTTGAGCGAGATCATGCGGGTCTCCGGCCTAGTCGGCCTTGATCTCCTTGCGTGCGATGACGACCGCGCCGACGAGCGTCGCGAGGAGCACCACCGACGCGAGCTCGAAGGGCAGCAGCCACCGGGTGAGCAAGGCGTTGCCGATGGTGGCGGTCGTCGGGGCGAGCGCGCCGGGCGCGCTCGCCGCCGCCCAGGGCGTGAGCAGCGCGACCGCGAGGAGGACCGGCGCGACCGCGACGAACATGAGGATCCCGCCGAACCGGCCGAAGCTCGTGTTCGACACGTTGATCTCGGTGATCCGGCTCGTGAGCATCACGGCGAACAGCACGAGGACGAGGACGCCGCCGATGTACACGAGGAGCTGCGTGACGGCGACGAAGTCGGCCGACAGGAAGACGTAGAGCCCGCCCGCGCCGAGGAGGCAGAAGAGGAGGCCGAGCGCGGAGTAGAGGATGTTCCGCGAGAGGGCGACGCCCCCGGCGCCCGCGAGCGTGACGGCCGCGAGCGCGTAGAAGACGACGTCCGGCAGCGTGAGCGCGCCGGCGGTGGGGGCCGCCCTCCCCGCGCCCGCGGGCAGGATGACCTCCACGATCATGTAGCCCAGGAACGCGGCGACGAGCGCCGCGGCGGCGACCCAGGACAGCTTTCCTGCGTTCGTTCTCACGGTCGCGTCCTCACTTCGTCTCTGGGGTCAGGGTGACGGCCGGCTCCGCGGCGGCCTGCTCGGCTGCGGGCGCCTTCGCGGGCGCGGGAGCCTTCACTCCATCCGCCGCGGGCGCCCCCACGGGCGCGACCACGGCAGGCTTCTCGGCGGCAGGGGCGCCGTTCGTCGGCGCGGCCTTGAGCGCAGGCGCGGCAGCCTTCGCGGGCGCTGCGCCCGCGGCGGCGGCGGCCGCCACCTTGGGCTGGGCGGCGGGCTTCGCGGCGCCGGCCGGCTCGGGCGGCAGGAACACCGGCGCCGCCCGGTCCCACGCGAGCGTCTCGAGCCGGGCGCGGACCAGCGAGCCCAGCGGGACGCGCGGGTAGTACTCCGCGTTCTTGTCCACCTTGTACACGGGGAACGGCTTCAAGGGGTCGGACCAGCGGAACACCAGGTTCCGGATGTGGCGCTGGGTGGCCTCGAACTCGCGCGTGTGCTGGATGGAGCCGGTCGGGCAGGGCTCCACGCAGAGCCCGCAGAACATGCACTTCGCCTCGTCGATGTCGAACTGCGTGACGACGCGCTGCTTGGGGTTCGCCGGGTCCTTCTCGAGCGAGATCTGGATGCAGCCGATCGGGCACGCGCGCTCGCAGGCCTGGCAGCCGGTGCAGATGGCGGTGTCCACCTCGAGGAACCCGCGGTAGCGCGGGGGCAGCATGTCGCGCACCGGCATCGGCGTGCGGTCCGGGTACTGGACCGTCGTCGGGCGTCGGGCGAGGTACGAGAGCGTGATCGACAACCCGTGCCAGAAGGACTTCACCGTGTTCCGGATGGAGCCGGTGTACTCGCGGACGGTCTGAGGCATCGTTCCGGCTCCTCTTACCAGTTGGTGAAGTCCACGCGGTCGCCGACCGCGGAGATGTTCTGCCGCGTCTGGCGGGCGAAGAAGAAGGCCACCACCACCATCGCCGCGACCATCGCCCCGCCGGCGACGTGCGACGCGACGGGCGCGCGGGCGACCAGGATCTCCCAGAGCAGGGTGGCGACGAAGGTGACGAAGGCGAACGGGACGAGGTACTTCCAGCAGAGGCTCATCATCTGGTCGACGCGGATGCGGGGCAGCGTCCAGCGGACCCACACCACGACGTTCAGGACCAGCAGCGTCTTCGTGACGAAGACGAGCATGGAGGCCACCTGCAGCCCCCACCACGTGGCCCCGGGCAGCTCGCCGGCGCCGCGCGCCGCCGCGAAGACCTCGGGCCCGGCGAAGGGCACCTGCCAGCCGCCGAAGAACAGCGTGACCGCGATGGCCGACATCACCCAGAGGTTCCCGAACTCGACCAGGAAGAAGAGCGCGAAGCGGAAGCCCGAGTACTCCGAGAGGTAGCCGGCCACCAGCTCGGACTCGGCCTCGGGGAGGTCGAACGGCGTGCGGTTGCCCTCGGCCAGCTGCGAGACGAAGAAGATGCCGAAGGCGACCAGCGCGAAGGGGTTCGTGAACGCGTGCCACTCCCACGGCCAGGCGCCCTGGGAGCGGGTGATCCCCTGCATCGACAGGGTGCCGGACATCAGCACCGGGACCATGGCGGAGAGGCCGGCGGGGATCTCGTAGGAGATCACCTGCGCGGCGGACCGCATGCCGCCGAAGAGCGCCCACTTGGAGTTCGACGACCAGCCGGCGATCAGGATCCCGACCACCACCAGCGCGGTCACCGCCGTGATGTAGAAGATGCCGACGTTCAGGTCGGCGGCGATGAGGCTCTCGCCGAAGGGCAGCGCCACGAAGACGAGGGCGAAGCCGGTCAGGACGAAGTACGGGGACGCGCGGAAGAGGAGCTTGTCCGCGTCCGCGGGGATGAGGTCCTCCTTGAAGAGCAGCTTCACCGCGTCGGCGATCCACTGGAAGTAACCGCCCGCTCCCACGCGGTTGTAGCCGATGCGGCTCTGCATGCGGGCGCTGACCCGCATCTCCCACCACACCGTCATGCCCGAGATGACCGCGGCGAACGTCACGATGATGAGGGCGAGGACCACCATCACCACGGCCCACAGCACGTACCGTGCGTTGGGCGACCAGGCGGAGAGGTCCACCCCGACCGCGCGGAGCGCCGCGACGAGCATGGCCGGCTTGGAGACGGGCGAGAGCACGAGCACCGCGGCGAGCAGCACCGTGGGCAGGCCGAACCCGAAGGCCAGCGTCGCGAGGAGGACCCCGCGGGCGGTCTTGCCGGAGCGCGCGCTGAGGTCTTGGGTCTTGGCGTTCATCGATCGATCTCCGGGGCGACGACGTCCAGCGACGAGATGAGGGCGACCAGGTCGGCGACCATCAGACCGGGAGAGATGTCCTCGATGACGCTCATGGCCGTGAAGGAGCCGGTCCGGACGCGGACGCGGTACGCCTTGTTCGTGCCGTCCGAGACCACGTAGTAGGCCATCTCGCCGCGGGCGCTCTCGACGCGCGAGAGCGCCTCGCCGGCCTCCGGCTTGATGTTGCGGGGCACCTTGGCCGTGATCTCGCCCTCGGGGAGGGACTCGAGCGCCTGGCGGACGATCTTCGAGGACTCGGCCATCTCGAGGCAGCGGACGTAGTAGCGGTCGAACGAGTCGCCGGAGACGCCGAAGTAGCCCTTGCCGACCGGCACCTTGAACTGGAAGTTCGGATAGGCGCCGTAGGGCATGTCGCGGCGGACGTCCCAGTCCACGCCGGAGCCGCGGAGGTTCGGGCCGACGAGGCCGTAGTTCACCGCCATCGGGCCGGGGATGACGGCCACGTTCGCGAGGCGCTTGACGTAGATCTCGTTGAACGAGATCAGCCGGTCGTACTCGACCAGGAACTTGTCGAAGTGGTCCAGGAAGGCGAGGACCTTGTCCCGCCAGCCCTCGGGGAGGTCGAACGCGACGCCGCCGATGCGGTGGTAGTTGTACGTCAGGCGCGCGCCGCAGAGCGCCTCGATGAGGTCGTTGATGGTCTCGCGCTCGCGGATGCCGTGCAGCATCGGCGTGAAGGCGCCGATGTCCATCACCATGGTGCCCACCGAGACGAGGTGGGAGGCGATGCGGCAGAGCTCGCAGGAGATGGCGCGGAGCCACTGGGCGCGCGGCGGCACCTCGAGCTTGAGCAGCTTCTCGACCGCGATGGCGTAGCCCTCGTTGGCGAACATGGCCGCCACATAGTCCACGCGATCGGTGTAGGGCATGAAGCCCGGGTAGCCGACCAGCTCGCCGATCTTCTCGATCGACCGGTGCAGGTAGCCGACGTCGGGCGTCGCCCGCTTCAGCACCTCACCGTCGGTCTCGACGAGGAAGTTGATGACGCCGTGGGTGGAGGGGTGCTGCGGGCCGAAGTTGAGGATCATCTCCTCGTTCTGTCGATCCACCCGGCGGAGGATGAGCTTTTCCATGGGATCTCCTCTACGCCTTGGCGGTGGGGTCGGGCTGAGGCGCGGCGGCGGCGGCCTCGGCCCGCTTCGCGTCGTCGAGCCGCTTCAGCTCGACGAGCGGGTTCTCGCGCTCGTTGGAGATGCCGTGCCAGCCGCCCGCCTCCTGGTAGTCCTTGAGGAGCGGGTGGCCGATCCAGTCGTCCGGCAACATGATGCGGCGGAGGTCCGGGTGGCCGGTGAAGGTGACGCCGAACAGGTCGTACACCTCGCGCTCGAACCAGTTGGCCGTCTTCCAGACACCCTCGACGGTCGGGATCGACGGGCTCGCGCGATCCAGCTCGACCTTGAGGACGAGCGTGTGACGGTGGGTGTAGGAGAGGAGGTGGTACACCACCTCGATCACGTTCCGCTTCGGCCAGTCGATCGCGGTGAGGTCCTCGAGGAAGTCGAACTCGAGGCCGGGCTCGGTCTTGAGGAACTCGCAGATCTCGACGATCCGCTCGCGCTTCACGACCGCGAAGGGATCGATCTTGGGCTCGGAGAGCGGTCCGACGGCGTCGCCGAATTTTGCAAGCAGGCGCTCGTGGATTTCATGGGTCGATCGAGTCGTCATCCTGTCCCCTGACATGGCGCGAGGCGAGTGGGTGCGCGCCACCGGCGCCCCAACCCGCCCCGCCCCGAATACCGTGCTGCGTGCAGCGCAATAACGACGAAGCGATGAAGTCCTACGCGATCTCCGGCCGCTCCGGCTGAGGGCGGCGCTTCGTGGACCAGGGCTCGCTCCGCACGATCTCCTGCAGGCGGAGCAGTCCTTCCGTCAGCGCCTCCGGCCGCGGAGGACAGCCGGGCACGTAGACGTCCACCGGGATGACCTTGTCGACCCCCTTGCACACCGAGTAACCGAGCTGGAAGAGGCCGCCGCAGTTCGAGCAGGAGCCCATCGAGATCACGTACTTGGGGTCGGGCATCTGGTGGTAGAGCAGCCTCGCGCGCTCGGCCATCTTGTAGGTGAGCGTGCCGGCCACGATCATGAAGTCGGCCTGGCGCGGCGAGGCGCGGGGGATCGCGCCGAAGCGCATCACGTCGGCGCGCGGACCGCCCGTCTGCATGAGCTCGATCCCGCAGCAGGCGAGGCCGAACGTCAGGTAGTACAGCGAGCTGGCGCGGGCCAGGTTGATGAGGTTGTCGAGCTGGCTCGTGTGCAGGAGCGTGACGTCGCCGCCCACCCCCGGGTCCATCGTGCGTGCCGTCATCTGAAAGCGATCTCCTCAGTACGTGAACGCGTCCCGACTACGCAGCCTTCCGCGGGGCGGGCTCGGTCGCTGCCGCCTGCGTCGGCCCGAGCGTCTTCACCCACTCGAGGTCGCCGTGCGCCCAGACCCACGCCAGGCCGACGACCAGGATCGCCGTGAAGAGGAAGAGCTCCGCGAACGCCACCCACGCCATCGAGGGGCTCGTCCCGACCCACTCGCGGTAGACCGCGACGACGGGGAACGTGAGCGCGATGTCGACCTCGAAGATCACGAAGACGAGGGCGACCAGATAGAAGCGCGGATTGAAGTTGAACCAAGCCACCCCGATGGGCCGCTCGCCGCACTCATAGATGGAGGACTTCTCTGCGTTGGGGAGACGAGGTCCCACTAGGCGCGAGCCCGCGATTCCACCGAAAGCAAAACCGATGGCGACGATGGCGAAGACGAGGACTGTGCCAAACTCAAAGCCCATGCTGGCGCTCCTAAAGTGGACCTATGTTGTCGGCAAAACTCAGGAAAGTGCGGGCGGAGTCTACATAACGCCCCCCCTGTGTCAAGGGGGCCAAACCCGTTGACAACCCTGATCGCGACAGGCACTTAAGGGGCCTCCAAGCGGACCCCTGCCCACCCATGCTGACACCTCTCCAGAACTATTTCCCGATTGGCGTCGCTCTGCTGGTGGCCGTCGGACTCGCGGCCCTCATGGTGGCGCTCGCCAACCTGCTCGGTCCCCGGCGGCCGAGCGTGGTCAAGAGCACCCCGTTCGAGTGCGGTTCGGAGCCGGCCGCCGGCTCCCCGCGCGAGCGCTTCGGCGTGAAGTTCTACGTCGTCGCGCTGCTCTTCATCGTCTTCGACATCGAAGCGATCTTCCTTTACCCGTGGGCCGTGCTGCTCCTTCCGAGCGAGGGCTACCCGGGCCTCGGTTGGGCCGGGTTCCTCTCCATGGGTATCTTCGTGGCCACGCTCGTGGCCGGCCTCGTGTACGTCTGGAAGAAGGGCGTGCTCGACTGGGCGGACTAGGAGGCGCAATGGCATCCGAGCTCGACACCGTCCCCGTCATCACCACCCGTCGCGACGAGGCGCAGGGCTTCCTGCAGGGGCTCGTCTCCAAGGGCCTCGGGTGGGCGAGGAAGTACTCGCTCTTTCAGTATCCGTTCGTCACCGCCTGCTGCGGCATGGAGTACATGACCGTCGCGTCGGCGCGTTACGACCTCGACCGCTTCGGCGCCGCGCTGCCTCGCTTCTCGCCGCGCCAGGCGGACCTCCTCATCGTCGTCGGCACGGTGAACTGCAAGCAGGCGCCGATCCTCAGGCGCGTGTACGAGCAGATCACCGAGCCGAAGTGGGTGATGGCGTTCGGTGTCTGCGCGTCCTCGGGCGGCTTCTACGACAACTACGCGACGGTTCAGGGCATCGACCGGATCATCCCGGTGGACGTCTACGTCCCGGGCTGCCCGCCGCGCCCGGAGCAGGTGCTCGACGGCATCATGCTGTTGCAGCGGAAGATCCAGGGTCAGGAGCACAAGCTCATCGACCGCAAGCCTCTGCCCGTGGTCGGCCAGGAGCCGATCTCGCGCTAGCGAGGAACCATGTCGAAGGTCGTGATCGACGCGCTCGTCGAGCGCTTCCCAGATGCCGTGTACGACGCCTACGTGGGCGTGGGCGGCGACGACTGCGCCTTCGTGAAGAAGGAGCGCATCGCCGAGGTGTGCCGCTTCCTGAAGAGCGATCCGGGCATGCTCTTCGACATGGCGCCGTACATCACCGCGGTGGACTACCTCGGCCAGGAGCCCAGGTTCGAGGTCGTCTACAACCTCCTCTCGCTGAAGACGAACCGGCGCATTCGCCTGCGGGTGAAGGTTCCGGAGCAGGACGCGATCGTGCCCAGCGTGACGTCCGTCTGGCGCGGCGCGGACTGGTTCGAGCGCTACTGCTTCGACATGTACGGGATCCGCTTCAGCGATCACCCGGACATGCGGCGGCTGCTCATGTACGACGAGTTCGTCGGGCACCCGCTCCGCAAGGACTATCCGCTCAAGGGGCGCCAGCCGCTCGTGCAGGAGCGCGAGGTCAAGGACATCTACCGCGGGCCGGGGCCCGCCACGCGCGACTAGCGCGCGCCGTCCTCGGCGAGCCCGCGCTCGCGCGGCACGAGGACGGACGGTGAACGGAGGAAGACCGTGACCGAGAAGAAGGGGCTGGGCGAGGTCCTGACGGCGGCGCCGAGCGACGAGCTCCGCCTCCCGCCCGGGGAGAGCGAGCTCGACGCGTTCATGCCGTCGAGGCGGATGACCGTGAACCTCGGGCCGTCGCATCCCGCCATGCACGGCGTGACGCGCGCGGTGGTGGAGCTCGAGGGCGAGATCATCCGCGAGATGAAGCTCGACATCGGCTTCCTCCACCGCGGGTTCGAGAAGAGCTGCGAGAACGTGACGTGGACGCAGTGCTTCCCGTACACGGACCGGCTCAACTACGTCAGCTCGATCATGAACAACGTGGGCTTCGCGCTCGCCGTCGAGAAGCTGTGCAAGCTCGACGTGCCGGAGCGGGCGAAGTACCTGCGCGTCATCACCTCCGAGCTCCACCGCATCTGCGACCACCTCACGCTGGTCGGCGCCATGGGCATGGAGCTCGGCGCGATGACGGTGTTCCTCTACGCGGTCGAGGCGCGCGACATCATCTGGGATCGGCTCTCCGAGCTGTGCGGCGCGCGCCTCACCTCGAACTACGCGCGCGTCGGCGGCGTCGCGCGGGACGCGCCCGAGGGCTGGGTCGCGAAGACCGCGAAGACGCTCGATCGCGTGACGGGGTACGTCGACGAGATCGACGGCCTGCTCGCCCGCAACCGCATCTTCATCGACCGCACCCGCGGGACCGGCGTCGTGCCGCGCGAGGACGCGATCGAGCTCGGCTTCACCGGTCCGTGCCTGCGCGCGTCGGGCGAGCCGTACGACCTCCGCAAGGCGGCGCCGTACCTCGTCTACGATCGCGTCGACTTCGACATCCCGGTCGGGACGAATGGTGACAACTTCGACCGGTACCTGATGCGCGTGGAGGAGATGCGGCAGGCGGATCGCATCATCCGCCAGTGCTTCGAGCAGATGGAGCCGGGCGAGATCGCGGTCCAGGACTTCCGCTACGTCCTCCCGCCGAAGCCGCTCGTCTACGGGACGATCGAGGGCCTCATGGCCCACTTCAAGATCATCATGGAGGGGATCCAGGTCCCCGCCGGCGAGGCGTACAGCTACACCGAGGCCGCCAACGGCGAGCTCGGCTTCTACGTCGTGTCCGACGGCGGCGGGCGCCCGTACAAGCTCGGCCTCCGCGCGCCGGGCTGGCCGATGCTGGCCGCGCTGCCGTTCATGACGAAGGACTCGCTGCTCTCCGACCTCATCCCGACGTTCGACAGCATCAACATGATCGGCGGCGAGGTCGAGCAGTAAGCCGCGCCGGAATCCACAGGAGCGTACGAGCAATGGCCGAAGAGAAGAAGCCCGAGGCCCCCGCCGCCGCGCCGCCGAAGCCGCCGCCCGGCCCGCCCGCGCCGCCGCCGCCGAAGAACCCCGGCATGGTCACGGCGACCATCGACGGGCGCGAGGTGGTCGCGAAGCCCGGCACGACGGTCATCGAGGCCGCGAAGGCGCTCGGGATCGAGATCCCGTACTACTGCTACCACAAGCGCCTCTCCATCGCGGCCAACTGCCGGATGTGCCTCGTGGAGATGTCGAACGCGCCCGGCGGCAAGCTCATGCCGGCGTGTCAGGTGCCCATCTCCGAGGGCGTCGCCGTCAAGACCGAGACGCCGCGCGTGAAGGACCAGCAGCGCGCCACGCTCGAGTTCCTGCTCTTGAACCACCCGGTGGACTGCGCGATCTGCGACCAGGCCGGTGAGTGCAAGCTGCAGGACTACTACATGAAGTACGACCGGCAGCCGTCGCGCCTCGACGTGCCGAAGGTCACGAAGGGCAAGCGCGTCGTGCTCGGGCCCATGGTCGTCCTCGACCAGGAGCGCTGCATCCTCTGCACGCGCTGCGTCCGCTTCATGCGCGAGGTCGCGAAGGAGCCGCAGCTCGGCGTCGCCGAGCGCGGGAACGAGAGCTTCATCACCACGTTCCCCGGCCAGCCGCTCGACTCGAAGTACTCCGGGAACGTCGTCGACATCTGCCCGGTCGGCGCGCTCACCTCGGCGGACTTCCGCTTCCGCGGCCGCGTCTGGTTCATGAGCGCGGCGCGATCCGTGTGCACCGGCTGCGCGCGCGGCTGCAACACCTTCCTCGACTACCTGAACGACACGACCTACCGCTACCGTCCGCGGGAGAACGACGCCGTCAACCAGGAGTGGATGTGTGACGAGGGCCGGGTCTCGTACAAGTACCTGAACACGGACCGCGTGCTCGTCGCGCGCGAGGGTCGCGGCGCCCAGGCCAAGGTGCTCGCCCGCGACGTCGCCGTGGAGCGGGCCGCCGCGGCGCTCGCGCCGCACGCCCGCGCCGGCAGCCTCGCGGTGCTGCTCTCGCCGCTCGCCTCGCTCGAGGACCTGCTCGCCGCGGCGACGGTCGCGAAGGAGGCGCTCGGGGTCGCGGAGGTCTTCGTCGGCGGCCGCCGCGACGGCTGGCAGGACGACTTCCTGAAGCGCGCCGACGAGAACCCGAACCGCAAGGGGCTCGAGCTCGTCGCCCAGGCGCTCGGCCTCGCGCTCCGGCCGTTCGGCGACCTCACCGCGGCGGTCGCCGCCGGGAAGGTCCGCGCGGTCTGGGCCGTGGGGACGGAGGTCCCGGATCCCGCCGCGGCGGCTGCCCTCGAGGGCGCCGAGGTGCTCGTCGCGCAGTCCTACGACGACGGGCCGGTGGCGCGTCAGGCGACGGTGCTCCTGCCGGCCGCGCCGCACTCCGAGAGCGACGGCACGTTCGTCAACTTCGAGGGGCGCGCGCAGCGGTTCGAGCTCGCCTACTTCGCGCGCGGTGACTCGCGTCCGCACTGGCTGCTCGCGTCCGAGCTCGGCCGCGCGCTGGGGCTCTCGTACCGGTTCGCCACCGCGCGCGACGTGTTCGTCGAGCTCGGGCCCCGGCTCGGGGCGGCGCTCGGCGACTTCCGCTGGGACTCGCTGCCGTCCACCCGCCGCCGCCCGGGGATCGTCCCGCTCGCGGCCGGCACCGTGGACGGCCGGCTCCCCGGCTACCGCGACCGCGTTCCCCCCGAGACGTCCGAGGACGCCCGCCGGGCCCTCGCCCGCACGACCTAGGAGGAGGGCCAAGTGAACCGTCTCATCGGGATGGTGGTGCTCATCGGCGCGGTGGTGGCCGGCCTCATCGGGCTGTCGGCCGTGTTCTACCTGGCCGCAGGCGGGCTCGCGTACGTCTTCGCCGAGTACCTCGGCGCGCCGCCCTCGTTCGGCGCCGCGATCGCCAACGTCGTCACGCTCATGCTCGTGGTCATGATGATCTCGGGCTCGCTGCTCACGGTCGCGGAGCGGAAGTGGTCCGCGATGATGCAGAACCGCATCGGCGCGAACCGCATCAAGGTGCTCGGGTCCGCCCTCGGCGGCATCCCGTTCCTCGCCGCCGACGCGCTCAAGATGCTGACGAAGGAGAGCGCCCCGCCGCGCGGCCGGACGCGGATCCTGTACGAGATGGCGCCCGCGCTCGCGTTCGCCCCGGTGTTCGCGCTCTTCGCGATCATCCCGCTCGGCCCGCCGGTCCCGCTCGGCAGCATCATCGCCTCGGCCGCCGGGGCGCTCGGCAGCGCTGGCGTCGCGCTGCAGGTCGCCAGCCCCGATGCCGGCCTGCTCTACATCTTCGCGATCTCGTCGCTCGCGGTGTACGGCACCGCGCTCGCGGGCTGGGCCTCGAACAACAAGCTCGCGCTGCTCGGCGGCGTCCGCGCCTCCTCGCAGATGATCAGCTACGAGGTCTCGCTCGGCCTGTCGCTCGTCGGGACGATGCTCGCGTTCCGCACGCTGCGGCTCGAGGAGATGGTGGTCGCGCAGGGGGCGGCGGTCATCGGCCCCGTCCCGGCGCTCGGCATCCTCCTCCAGCCGGTCGGGTTCCTCATCTTCTTCGCGAGCGCCTTCGCCGAGACGAAGCGCGCGCCGTTCGACCTGCCCGAGGGCGAGAGCGAGATCGTCGGCTACTTCGTCGAGTACTCGGGCATGAAGTTCGGCCTCATGTTCCTCGCGGAGTTCGTGGAGATCGTCGTCCTCGCCGCGATCATCACCGCGGTGTTCCTCGGCGGCTGGCACCCGCTCGTCGTCTCGACCGAGTGGCTCCGGCAGACCGTGACGCCCCTCTGGTTCGGCGCCATCTGCGGCGGCGCGTTCCTCGCGAAGATGATCGTGCTGATGTGGCTCCAGCTCACCATTCGCTGGCTCCTGCCGCGCTTCCGCTTCGATCAGATCCAGAAGCTCTGCTGGAAGATCCTGCTCCCCGCGGCGATCGCGAACGTCTTCGTCACCGCCGGCGCGCTGCTCATCGACCCCTCGATGCAGCTGCTCGCCTGGATCGGCGTCGCGACGATCGTCGCCGTCGTCGCCATCACCGCCGCGGTCGGCCGCGCTCCCGCCCCGGGGGAGCACGGCGCCGCCCACGTCGTCGCCGGACACTGACCCATGCCCTATCCGATCGAGAACCGGCCTGCCGACCTGCGCGAGCGGATGTACTTCCCGGAGATCATCCGGGGCATCGGCGTGCTCACGAAGCACTTCCTCCGGAACCTGTTCTTCGCGCGCGACAAGAACCCGGACATCCTCGAGCGCCGGCGCGGCGAGTTTGGGGTGTCGGACAACGCGACGCTCCAGTACCCCGAGGAGCGTGCGCCGTACCCGCCGGGCTACCGCGGCCTGCATCGGCTCGTTCCGCGCGAGGACGGCAAGCCCCGCTGCGTCGCGTGCTACATGTGCGCGACCGCGTGCCCGGCGCAGTGCATCTACATCGAGGCGGGCGAGTACCCCGACGATCCAATCGAGAAGTACCCGGTGAAGTTCGTCATCGACGAGCTGCGCTGCGTCGTCTGCGGCTTCTGCGTGGAGGCGTGCCCGAAGGACGCCATCCGCATGGACTCGGGCGAGCACACGCCGCCGTCCTACGAGCGCGGCGCGCAGATCTGGGACGAGAAGCGGCTCCTCCGCGGGCCGTCCGTCTCGTACCAGTACGACCCGTGGCTCCGCCGCGGCTCCCCGTCGATCCCGGCGGACAAGCTCGAGGAGATGCGCGCGCGCGCGAAGCCCTTCCCGACCGTCGCCACCGACGAGTACGCGCAGACGCCCGGCTTCTCCGTCCGCGCGCTCGCGCAGGAGGCCAAGGACCGCGCGGAGCGCCCGAAGTAGCGCCTTCGACGACGCGGCTCTCCCTGCGGGCGCGGCGCATGGCGTCGCGCCCGCAGCCGTTCTGGGGGAGGATGGCGCGCGGCGCCCGGGTGGCGTGCGAGCGGAGGGCCGGGGCGGACCGGCGGGAGGAGCGGCGCGTGGAGGGAGCCAGCTGGGCGGGGCGGCGGAGCGCCATCCTCGTCGCGGCGCTCGCGAGCGCGGCCGCGCTCCTCGACCTCGGGAGCTTCCACCGGCTCGAGCAGGGGGACTCCCTCATCCCCGTGCTCGTGTCGCTCCAGCGCTGGACCCCGTTCTTCTGGGACCAGGAGCGGTTCGGGATGCTCGTCCCGCTCCTCGCGCTGCCCGTCCGCGACCCGCTCGCGAACCTCCTCCTGCAGCGCGCGCTGACCGCGTTCGCGGGCCTCGCCGCGCTCCTGCTGCTCGCGCGACACGCGCTCGCGGGGCGCGACTGGCCGCTCGCCGGCCTCCTCGCGGCCGGCGCGCTGCTCCTGCTCGCGCCGGCGCCGTGGCTCTTCGAGTACCTCGCGTCCCAGCCCTACGGGCTCTCGACGGCGCTCGCGCTCGGGGGGCTCGCGGTGGCGGAGCGGGCCCCGCCCGGGAGCGAGGGCGCGTCACCGGCGGCGTCGTGGACGCGCCTCCCCTGGCTTCGCCCGGCCGCAGCGCTCCTCCTCGTCGTCGCCGCGCACTGGGTGAACGCGGTGGCGGGGATCGTGCTGCTGGGGCTCGCCGTCGCTCGCGCCGGCGCGGAGCTGCTCGAGGGGGCGCCGCGGGCGGGGGTGCGCGAGCGGCTCGTGCGCGAGGTGGGGCTGCTCGGCGCCGGGCTCGCGGCGGGCCAGGTGTTCCTGCGGCTGTACCCGCTCCTCACCGGGCATCGACTGCGGCTCGCGATGGGCACGCTCCCCGTCGAGCGCTGGCCGGGGGCGTGGACGTCGTTCTTCGGGCTCGCGTGGCACGACGAGCGACGCTGGGGGCTCGCGCTCGTCGCGATCGCCGCCGCGGGCGTGGCGCTCCTCCTCACGCGCCCGCTCCGGCCGCAGCTCGCGGGGGCCCTCGTCCGCGCCGGCGCGCTCCTCGCGGCGGCGCTCGGCTACGCGCTCTTCGCGGGCGCGCTCGAGTGGGTCGAGGCGAACGCCTTCCACTGGCGCTACCTCGCCCCCTCGGCGCTGCTCGTCCACCTCGCCGCGGTGTCGCTCCTGGCCGAGCCGCTCGCGCGGCTCCAGAGGCTCGCGCCAGCGGCCGGGAGG
Organism: Anaeromyxobacter terrae; assembly: GCF_022690685.1. Taxonomy (GTDB): domain Bacteria; phylum Myxococcota; class Myxococcia; order Myxococcales; family Anaeromyxobacteraceae; genus Anaeromyxobacter; species Anaeromyxobacter terrae. Next base: position 20,139 of record NZ_JALCYY010000050.1, read on the forward strand.
GCCGCGCTGGCGTTCGTGCCGGCCGCGGCGCTCGCGGTCTACGGCGCCCCGTCGCTCGCGCACGTGCGCGCGGATCTCGACGCCGCGACCGGCGCGCGGACGGAAGACGTCCTCACGGCGGGCTGCGAGCTCGTGGCGGGAGACTACTGGTCGGTGTGGCCGACGGTGTGGCACGCCGCCCTGGTCGCGCGCGAGCGGGGGATCTCTCGGAGCGTGTACGGCATCACGCACCGCTCGAACCCGACCGTGCCGCGGTGGAAGGGGCGTCCCCCGGAGTCGCTGCGCATCTGCCGCCCCGCCGGCGAGGAGGAGCACGCGGAGCGATGGCTCCGCGCGTTCCACCTCTGGCCGGTCCGGATCGTGGGGCGGCAGGGGACCGTGGACGTGCTCGTCCCGGTCGGTGAGGCGAGTGCTACATCCGGAACGACGCCAGCAGCATCCCGCTGAACGTCGTGTTGTCGTAGTCGCCGAAGTACGGGTTCACGCCGAGCTCGGCGCCGAGGGCGAAGGTCGGCGTCAGGTCGAACTTCGCGCCGGCGGCGAGCCGCATCATCAGGCCGACGTCGGAGTTCGAGGCCCGCGTCCAGGTCCCGTAGTAGGGGTCGCGCTCCTTCACCGTCGCGTTGCCGAAGTACATGCCGAGGCCGGCGTCGCCGTAGAGGCCGAAGCGCGGCGCCACGTCGAACGAGAACCGCGCGGCGGGGACGAGCTTGAACAGGTTGATGTTCCACTCCCAGCCGTAATAGGAGTCCGCGAAGCGGGTGTACCCGAGCGACAGGACGAGCGAGACGTTCGCGTTCGGGGCGATGCGCGTCGGCAGCATCTCGACGTCGCCGCGGAGCGCGAGGCCGGTGTTGCCGTCGCCATCCTCGAAGCCGACGAGCACGTTGGCGTGGGTGAGCCCGCCGGAGCTGCGGGCGGCGGTGCGGCTCTGCGCGAGCGCGGCCGGGGCGAGGAGCAGCAGCGCGAGCGCGGCCGCGGTGCGGAGCACGTTCTTCATGAGTCTTCCTCCAAAGGAAGCTGCGCGCCAGGATCGGCGCGGGCGCGCATGTTAGCGGTGGTGCCGCCGCTCGGGAAGGGAGCGATCGGCAGGGCGTGTGCGGCGAGGCGGTGAGGTGTGCGGAGCGCTCGCTGCCGCCTCCGGGTCAGGCGGGCGTACCGCCCGCGGGCGCGGAGGACAGCACGTCGCGCTGGTGGAGGGGCGCGAGGCGCTGCAGCACGAGGAGCCCGGGGATCGCGAGCGCCATGCAGCAGGTGAAGAAGAGCGCGTAGCCGAGCCGCTCGGCGAGGAAGCCGCTCGGGATGCCGGAGAGCGTGCGGCCGAAGCCGAAGAGGCTGGAGAGGAGCGCGTACTGCGTGGCGCTGTACCGCTTGTCGCAGACGCGCAGGATGAGCGCGAGCAGGGCGGCCGTCCCCATGCCCTGCGACGCGTACTCCGCGGCGATCCCGACGTAGGTCCAGCCGCGCGCCATCGCCGAGATGGGCTCGAGGGTGGCGCAGAGCGCCACGTCGAGCGGCGCCGCGCGAGCGGCCGCGGCGAGCGCGTAGAAGCCGATGGCCCCGGCCTGCGCGAAGCCGAACACCCAGAGCGCCCGGCCGAGGCCGAGGCGCGACATGAGCGCGGCGCCGACGCCGGTGCCGGCGATGGTCGCGGCCGTGCCGATGATCTTCACGGCGAGCCCGATCTCGGCGTTCGAGAAGCACATGTCCTTCAGGAACGGGTTCACCATCGTGCCGGCGGCGTTGTCGCCGAACTTGTAGAGCACGAGGAACGCCGCCACCGTGAGCGCCTGCGGGCGGCCGAAGTACGTCCGGAACGGCTCGACGATCGCCGCCCTGAGCGAGCGCGGCGCGGCGGCCGGCCGGACGGGGGGATCGGCCCACAGCGTCAGCGCGATCGACGCGAGGAAGAGCCCGCCGAGGAGGGCGAACACCACCGGCCAGGGGAGCCACTGCGCCGAGAAGATCGCGAGCGCGCCCGCGACCAGCATGCCGATCCGGTACCACATGACGCGCAGGCCGCTCGCCGGTCCCTGCTCCTCCGGCTCGAGCACCTCGACGGAGTAGGCGTCGAGCGCGATGTCCTGGGTCGCGGACGCGATGGTGATGAAGAGCACGATCGCGCCGAGCACGGCGGCGGCGCTCGCCGCGAGCGCCATGCGGCCGGTGGTCGGATCGCGCTCGATCGCGAAGCCCGCATAGGCCGCGAAGGCGAAGAACCCGAGGGCGAGCGCGATCTGCGCCACCACGATCCAGCTCCGGCGCCGATCCGGCCGCGGCAGCGCGTAGCGGTCCACGAGCGGCGCCCACAGGAACTTGAGGCTCCACGGGAGCGACACCGCGGAGAGGATCCCGATCGTCTTCAGGTCGACGCCGGCGCTCCGGAGGAAGATCTGGAAGGTGTTGAAGACGAACCCGAGCGGCATGCCCGAGGCGACCATCAGCGCCCCGAGCACCTGGACGCGCTTCGACTTGAGGACGTTGGCCACGGCCGGACGAGACTAGACGTGGGCTGGTCCCGGCACAAGCTGGCCCCCGAGCGGCCGCCGGATCCGAGCCGGCCAGGCGGAGCTCGAGGCGGGGGCGCCGACGCGGGCGAGCGCTGGACCACGTCGACCTCGACCTCGACCTCGACCCCGACCCCGACCCCGACCCCGACCCCGACCCCGACCCCGACCCCGACCCCGACCTCGACCCCGACCTCGACCCCGACCCCGACCTCGACCTCGACCTCGACGTCGACGTCGACCCCGAGCCCGACCCCGACCCCGACCCGAGCTCGACCGCAACGACCGACGCCGAGCCCTCCACAGCCCCGCCCACAGCGCGCCGCCCCACGTGGCGGGACCTCGCGCCCGCAGGCGGGCCACTGGACGCGGTAGGCACCGCCCCGACCCACGGACCGCAATGCAACGCGGTTGGCCACGGCCACCTCGCCCATGCGCAGCTCCCGCCCGCAGCCCCGCGTTGCCGGCGGCGTCTGGCGGACGGCACCGCCCCCCGTACCTTGTCCCCGTCCATCGTGGCCCGCCGAGGACGTGAGGTCCCGTCCCGGCGGCGCGCCACGGTGACCTCGCCCGCGGCGATGCGGCCCCGAGCGACCTCGACCCCGACCCTGATCTCGATCTCGACGGCGTCCGCCGCGACCTGGACCGGCACTCGACCGGGAGCCCGAAGTGCGCCGCGCCCTACGGCACCGGCCGCACGGCCTTGCGGAACGCCTCGGCCGGGCGCGTGTTGAGGACCTGGCCCCGCCGCACCCACCCGCGCCGCGCGACGGTCACCGCGTTCTCGAGATAGCGGAGGTTCTGGACCGAGTGCGCGTCCACCGAGAGGACCACCGGGATCCCGCGGGCAGTGGCGGCGCGCAGCCAGCGCGGCTCGAGCTCGAGCCGGCGCGGATCGCCGTTCACCTCCACGGCGCCACGCGAGGCGGCGAGGGCATCGAGCACCTCCTCGACGCGGCACGCGAACGACGGGCGATCGAGCAGGAGCCGCCCGAGCGCGTGGCCCCAGATCTTGAAGACCGGGAGCGACATGCAGCGCACGAGCCGCCGCGTCATGGCGTCCTCGTCCATCTTCATGCGCGAGTGGACGCTCGCGACGACGACGTCCAGCCGCTCGAGGATCCGATCCGGGAAGTCGAGCGCGCCGTCCTCCAGGATGTCGGACTCGGTTCCCCGCAGGAGCCGCACCTTCACCTTCTCCTGCACGCGCGCGATCTCGTCCCACTGCCGCCGGATCCGGTCCTCGTCGAGCCCGCCCGCGTACGAGGCGGTCGGCGAGTGGTCGGTGACGGTGAGGTACTCCATCCCGAGCGCCTCCGCGGCGCGCGCCATCTCCTCGACCGAGGCGCGGCCGTCCGACCAGGTCGTGTGACAGTGGACCATGCCGCGCACGTCCTCGATCCGGACGAGGTCCAGAGGCAGCTCGCCCGCCCGCGCCGCCTCGAGCTCGCCCGTGTCCTCGCGCAGCTCGGGCGGTACGGGCTGCAGCCCGAGCGCCGCGTACAGCTCCGCCTCGCTCGCGATCGGCACCTTCGCGGCCGGATCGGGCGGCGCGTCCTGCGCGCCCACCGGGTCGGGCGGGAGGCGGTGGAGCCCCCACTCGCTCAGCGTGAACCCGCTATCCCGCGCGATGCCGCGCAGCTTCACCTGGTGCGCCTTCGAGCCGGTGAGGTGATGCAGCGAGGTGGGAAAATCCTCCGGCGGGACGACGCGGAGATCCACCTGCAGCCCCGACGCGAGCTCGACGGTCGTCTTCGTCTCGCCGCGCGCGATCGTCCGCGCGACGAGGGGGTAGGCGACGAGCTGCGCGGAGAGCGCGCCCGGGTCGCGGGAGGCCGCCACGACGTCGAGGTCGCCGACCGTCTCCTTGCCGCGCCGCGCGGAGCCCGCGAGCGCGACCGCGAGCGCGGCGGGATCTTCGCGCAGGTGCGCGAGGAGCGCCTCGCCCGTGGCGAGCGCGTCGGCCAGCAGGACCCGCCGCTCGGCCGCGCGCGCGCGCATGCGCCCGAGCCCCTCGAGGATCTTCTCCTCGGTCTTCTCGCCGAAGCCCTTCACCGCCCGGACGCGGCCGTCGCGGCAGGCCGCCTCGAGCTCGGCGATCGTGCCGATCCCCAGCGCCGCGTGCAGCGCGGCGATCTTCTTCGGGCCCAGGTCGGGCACCCGGAGGAGCTCCAGGATGCCGGGCGGGTGCTTCGCCCGGAGCCGCTCGAGCAGCTCGAGCCGGCCCGTACGGTGCAGCTCGGCGATCTTCTTCGCGAGCGCCTCGCCGATGCCGGAGACCTCCGTGAGGCTTCCGGCCTCGACCCGTGCGGACAGGTCCGCGAGCGCCTCCACGGCGCGGGCGCCGTTCTCGTAGGCGCGGACCTTGAACGGGTTCTCGCCCTCCAGCTCGAGGAGCGTCCCGAGCTCGCGCAGCAACCGCGCGATGGCGAACTTGTCGAGCATGGGGCGCGTTATATAGGAGCGGCCCCGCCATGCCGCCGCTCCGCGTCCTCCCCGCCGTGCTCGCCGCGCTCGCCGTGACGGCCGGAGGCTGCAGCGGTCCACGCGGCCGAGGCGCCGCCCTGCGCCCGCCGGAGGTGCTCGTCGAGGTCCTGCCGCGGTCCGCGCGGGTGGAGCTGGATGGCCGCTCGCTCGGCCCGGGCGGCGGCGCCGTCATCCCGGGTGACGCGTCCGATGGGCACGTGCTGCGGATCGAGGCGGAGGGCTACGAGCCCGAGGAGCGCGTGCTCCCGTCGGAGGGGCTCGCGGGCGCGCGCATCGCGGCCGCGCTCCGCCCGCGCGGATTCGAGGCCGTGCGCGCCATCGACTACGACGACGCGCCGGCGCTCGCGGCGGCCGCCGCCTGGCTCGCGGAGGAGGGGGACCCGCGCGACGCCGTCGAGTACGCCGAGCGTGCGATCGCCGTCGACCCGGGGATCGCGCTCGCGCACCGCGCGCTCGGCGACGCACGCGCACGCGCGGGGGAGGGGGCCGCCGCAGTGGCGGCCTGGGCCGAGTACCTGCGCCGCGCGCCCGACGCGCCGGACGCGCCGGCGGTCGAGCGCCGGATGGAGGCGGCGCGCGCCGACGTTCGCGCTCCGTAGGGAGCTGCTCGAGCGCCGCTCCTGGCGGTGCGGGCGCTCGGAGGGATGATCATGGGACACGAGGAGCACAGGCTCGAGGCGCCCCGCACGCTGCGGATCTTCGTCGTGACCGCGTCCGACACGCGCGGCGAGGCGGAGGACGAGAGCGGCGCGTTCCTGAAGACGGCGGTCGCGGCCGCCGGGCACGCGCTCGCGGGCTACCGGATCGTCAAGGACGAGCCGGCGCAGATCCGCGCCGCGCTGGAGGAGGCCGCGCGCGCCGGCGCGGACGCCGTCGTCGTGAACGGCGGGACCGGCATCGCCGCGCGCGACCGGACCTACGAGGCCGTTGCCGGGCTGCTCGAGAAGCGCCTCGACGGGTTCGGCGAGCTCTTCCGGATGCTCTCGTACGCCGAGATCGGCTCGGCCGCGATGCTGTCCCGGGCCGTGGCCGGCGTGTGGGGGGGGCGGGCGGTGTTCTCGGTGCCCGGTTCCCGCGCGGCGGTGCGGCTCGCGTGGGAGAAGCTCATCGGGCCCGAGGTCGGCCACGTGCTGCGCGAGATCCGCAAGGACGCCGGGCGGGCGTAGCCGCGGCGCGCCGGGAGTGTCGTCGCGGACCCCGCGCGCCGTGACGGCAGGCCACGAAGTGGTCCGATATCGGGTGATGTGCCGATTTCTCGCACATGCAACCACCCGCTGTTAGGATCACGGGCATGCAGACACCGGTGCGGATCCTGGTGGTCGACGACGCGGAGCCCGTTCGGAAGATCCTCGTCCAGACGCTGAGGGCGCTCGGCTTCGAGCCGCTCCAGGCCGACTCCGGATCGGCCGCGCTCCGGCTCGCGCTCGCGGTGCAGCCCGACGTCGCGATCGTGGATCAGTGGATGCCCGAGATGACCGGCGCGGAGCTCATCCTCCGCCTGCACGCCTCGCCGGACGCGAGAGTCCGTGCGATGACCGTCATCGGTCTATCGGGTCGCCCGGGCAGCGAGCGTGAGCTCCTCGCCGCCGGGGCCCTCACGTTCCTCCCGAAGCCCTTCCGCATCGCCCAGCTCGTCGCCGCGCTGCGCATCGCGGTGGATCCGGCGCTTCCGGCCGCCTCCTCCGCCGCCTGAGTCACGCGTCGAGCGTTCCGCCTCCGCGGTCCAGGAGCGCGGCCATGAGCTGGACCCGGCGCTCGGCGCGCCGGCGCGCACCGGGCTCGAGCGTGCGATCCCGCGCCGCCCGGACCTCGATCCGCAGCTCGCCGACGCGACGATTCCGCGCGCACTCCCGCCCGTCGAGCCAGGTCCTCATCCGCTGATGCATCCCGTCACCTCCGTTTCGACGTCCGACGCTGAACGGAATAGCAGCGGGGTCTGACAGGGACGAGGAGGCGAGCGCGGCCGGCCGGCGCTAAGTCCCGCTCCGATGCCGCGACGTCCGTACACCCTGTCTCCTGCCCGCGCCGCGGCGCTCCGGCCGCTCCTCGACGCCCTCGACGCCGCGCTCGATCGGAGGGCGCGCCTCGCCGCCGACCCGGTGGAGCTGCCGCGGCGCTATGCGGATCCGGGGGACGCAGAGGTCGCCGCGCTCTTCGCAGCGAGCCTCGCCTATGGACGCGCCGACGTGTTCAAGCCGGTCGTGGAGCGGGTGCTGGCGGCGATGGGCCCCTCGCCCGCCGCGTTCGTCCGCGAGTTCGCGCGCTCGCCGGAGCCGTCGTTCTTCGCGGGCGCGATCTACCGCTTCAACCGTCCCCCCGATCTCGCCGCCCTCGCGGCGGCGGCGGGCGACGTGCGCGCGCGCCACGGCTCGCTCGGCGCGCGCTTCGCGGAGCTCCTCCGCGCGTGCGGAGGGGACGGCGCGCTCCGCAGCGCGCTCGCGCGCTTCGCGCGGGAGCTCCGCGACGCCCCGCAGGTCGCGCCGCTCCTCGCCGGCCGCGGGACGCGCGGTCTCCTGCACCTCCTCCCGGACGCCGCCGGTCCCGGCGCCTCCAAGCGGTGGAACCTCTACCTGCGCTGGATGGTGCGCGGCCCCGACGGCGTCGATCTCGGGCTGTGGAGGGAGGTGCCGCCCGCCGCGCTCGTCGTGCCGCTCGACACGCACGTGCACCGCGTCGCGCGGGTCCTCGGCCTGACCGCGCGGCCCGACGCGAGCTGGCGGACCGCCGAGGAGATCACCGCCTCGCTGCGGCGCATCGACCCGGACGACCCGGTTCGCTACGACTTCGCCCTCTGTCACCTCGGCATGAGCGGGGCCTGCCCCGTCCGCCGCGAGGCGCGCCGCTGCGACGCGTGCGTGCTCGCGGAGGGATGTCTCAGTGCGGCGCGGGCAGCCCGGCCACGCCCGGCAGCGCGGACGGAGGCCCGGCGTACCGGCAGCGCCAGAGCTCGAACGTCGTGACCGTGGCGTCGCCGCGCTTCACCTCGAGCGGCGGCAGCGGCTCGAGCGGCTGGCAAGCCTCGGCGCGACGCTCGCAGGTGTGCTTCTCGCGCGGGTCGAGCACGAGGAGGCCCTCGCGTCCGGCGAGCGCCGCGGGATCGAACCAGTAGCGGTACTGCAGGCCGTGGTCCCCCGCGATCTCCCCGGACCACGTCCGCAGGTGGCCCGGCAGGTAGTACGCGAGCTCCGCGGACACCTTGTAGTTGCAGCCCGCCACGAAGGCGTCGGGCCCGAGGCGGGCGCGCTCGGCGTCGACGCGCGCGGCGAGGGCGCGCCAGCCGGCGGAGCCCTCGTCGCGGGCCGGGAACGGCACGGCGGGGACGAGCGGGACGAGGTGCGTGTAGACGCTGCCGGCGAGCGCCAGCGCGATCCCCGCCACGCCGGCGCGCCGCCGCCAGCCGCCCTGGGAGAGCGCGAGCGCGGCGGCGGCGGCGAAGGCGGTCGGGTAGATGGGCGCGAGCCAGTTTCCCTTCACCCAGTGGAAAGGGGAGACGAGCGTCGCGAGGCCGAGGAGCGGCGCCGAGAAGATCGCGCAGATCCGGAAGGCCGGCTCGGAGCGCCGGCGGATCGCCTGGACGACCGCCTCCACGGCGAGCAGGAGCAGGACCGGCGTCACGAGCGCCGCCTGCAGGCCCAGGTAGCGCGCGACGAGGACCGGGCGGAGCGAGGAGTGCGCGACGCGCCCCTGCGTCTGGAACGCGAAGCTCGCCAGCCCGTGCCGGAGGTTCCACGCGAGCACCGGCGCGAACAGCGCACCGGCGAGCGCGGCCCCCGCCCACGGCCAGGGCGTCCGGAGCATGCGCCGGCCGCGGGGGTCGAGGGCGAGCGCGAGCAGGATCTGCGGCAGGAGCAGCGCGCCGGTGTACTTGCCGAGGAGCGCCCACCCGGTCGCGGCGCCGGCGGCGACCAGCCACTGCGGGCGCTCCTCGTCGAGCGCGCGCAGCGTGAAGTAGAGCGCCATCGCCCAGCCGGAGAGGAGCGGCCCGTCGGGCGTGATGATCACCTGCCCGAGCGCGAAGAGCGGGACGACGAGCCCCGCGACGAGCGCGACGAGGGCCACCCTCGCGCCGAAGAGCCGCCGGACCGAGAGCCAGAAGAACGCGCAGAAGACCGCGGAGTGGAGCGCCGCGGCGAGCCGGATCGCCCGCTCCGAGTCGCCGAGGACGCCGGTCGTGAGCGCGATCGTCCAGGCCGCGAGGGGAGGGTGATCGAAGTACGAGAGGTCGAGCCGCCGCGCCCACTCCCAGTAGTACGCCTCCTGCGGAGAGAGGGCGAACAGGCCGGCGTAGAAGACGTGGAACAGCGTCGCGGCCGCGACGAGGAGCGCGGCGAGGGCGGGGCGGCGGTCGGGAGCGTGCACGGAGTCTTGGATCAAACGCGGCGGAGCTTCTGGCGGAGCTCGAGGACGATCTCGCCCTCGCGGAAGACGCGGACCGTGCCGCTCGTCTGCGAGACCGTGACCGCGATGCACTTCGACTCCGCGGTGATCGAGGCCGCGGCGCTGTGGCGCGCGCCGAGGCCCATCGGCAGCTTCACGTCGCGCGACATGGTGAGGAGGTAGCGGCCCGCCGCCAGCACGACGCCGTCCTCCCGGATGATGAACGCGCCGTCGAGCGCGGAGAACGTCTTGATCGCCTCGCGGATGGGCGGGTCGAGCGCGTTCCGCTCCGCCTCGCTGATTCCCTGGAACGGGTTCAGGATGAGCTGGCGGCTCTTCTCCATCACCGCGGTCGATTCGCCGATGACGATGATCGTGCCGACCGCGTGCCCCTCGTAGCCCTCCGCGCCGATCTCCATCGCGGTGTGGATGAGGCTCTCCACCACCTGCGACGAGAACCCGGGCGGAAGCCCGAGCGTGTCGACGCGGATCTTCTCCTCCGGATCCTCCGAGCCGATCTCCACCTTCACGAGCGTGTCGACGACCCGGTCCTCGCCTGGGCCGGCGAGCGCGAGGATGGTGTCGCCGTCGTGTACGACGCCGGCGGCCTGCGCCGCGACCACCGCCACCTTGATCTTCTCGATGCGCGTGTAGTCGTAGGGCGGTATCAGCACCGCGCTGTACTTGCGGGCCTTCAGCTGGTCGGCGATGCCCTCGCTCGTCACGGCGTAGACGAGCTTGCGCTTGATCGGGCGGCCGCGGATCTCGTTCGGCGAGATGGGGTGGTCCGACACGAAGAGCAGGCGATCCACCTCGGATCGCGCGGTCAGCGCGAGCGCGCCGCGCAGGAACTCGCGGTCGAACTTCCCGTCGGACATGGCGTCGAGAGCATGTTCCGGTGGCGCACCCGAGTAAAGCTTCCGCGCGCGTTTCCGGGCCTCGCGCACGCGCTCGGGACCGAGCCGGCGCCGCCGGAGCGCGCCGCGCGGCGGCCCGCCGCGCTCCGGGGGCGCGGCTTGACAGCCCCGGGGGCGCAGACTAGTTTCTCCGCTCTTTTCGGCCGGGCCCCCGGGGGGGCGCGTCAGCGAGGAGGTCGCTTGAACAAGAAGGACCTGAAGAAGTTCAAGACGATTCTCGAGGAGTCGAAGCGGCAGCTTCTTCTCTCCGCGAAGAAGACGCTCACGGAAGAGGCGAGCTTCGACACCGACGATCTGCCCGACGAGATCGACCTCGCCTCGAGCGAGTACACCCAGTCGATGATCTTCCGGCTGCGAGACCGCGAGAAGTTCCTCCTCGCCAAGATCGACAAGGCGCTCGCCCGCATCGAGAACGGCACGTTCGGCATCTGCGAGCGGTGCGAGGAGGAGATCTCGGCGAAGCGGCTCGAGGCGCGGCCGGTCACCACCCTCTGCATCCGCTGCAAGGAAGAGCAGGAGCAGAAGGAGAAGTCGTTCGGGTAGCCACCCGGCTTTTCTCGCGCGGCATCCCGCGGCCGGGCCGAGCGCCCGGCCGCTCGCGTTTCGGGAGTCCGTCGCGAGCCGGCGCGCTCCCCGCCACTCGGCCGGCCGGCGTCCGCCGCGCTAGGATCCGCTTCATGACCGCTCCGGCCCGGCCGCCGCGCCGTTCCCTCCGCGCGTTCTGGCTGTTCGCCGCCGTCATGGCCGTCGCGGTCCTGGGCGGCGGCGCGATCGTCCTCCTCAACCACCGCTCCGTCCGCGAGTATCAGGCGGAGCAGGCGCGCGTCGAGGCGGAGAACGCGGCCGCCATCGAGTCGGCGCGCTCGCGCGCCGATGCGAAACCGGACGACCGAGCGGCGACCGCGCCAGGGCCAAGCGCGGACTCCTCCCGCTAAACGACCGAGCATGATTCGGAAACAGACAACGAGCGAAGCGAGCCCGCCGGGGCGACACCGCGATAGCGGCGAAGCCGCCCGCGGTGGCGCACGGGACCCGGCGAGCAGGGGTGGGGCCCCGACGAGCTCTGCTCGGCGGGGCGGGGGCGCAGCCCCCGTTAGAACATGGCTAAACGACAGCGGGATTCGCGACACCGCAGGTGATCGCGAATCGCGAACTGTCGTTTAGCGGAGCTTGTCCTCGACCGACCGCATCTTCCCCGCGATGGTGTGCGGCTTGTCCCTGCGGTCGTCGATCTTCACCAGGGTCGAAACGCGGACGGCACCTTCCGTGAACGGGTGCTCGTGCATCCGGCGCACGACCGCCAGGATCTCGTCGAGGTCGCCCTCGATGATCGTCCCCATGGCGGTGAGCTGGTGCGTGAGCGCGGTGCCGCGGAGGATGCGCTCCACGCCCGCGACGTAGCGGGACACGCTCGTCGTCCCGGTGCCGAGCGGCGTGATGCTGACGAAGACGACCGCCATCTCGATCCTCCCGGCGCCCCAGGCCGGCGGGCGCGTGACCGCCGCCTCGCCTCGGGCGAGCGGCGTGCCGCGCACGTTAGCCGCGCCCGGCGGCGCGCTCAACACGCCGGGGGCCCCCTGGCGGCTGGGCCGGGATCCCGGCGTCGCGGCGGCCCTGGCGCCGCCTGCTGCGCCGCGTTACGGAGAGAAGACGGAGCGATGGGCGAATCCCGGGCTTGCCGCGCCTGGGCTCGACCCGATACGCTCGAACGATTGGCGTGCTGCGCCTCAACGACATCCTGGACCGGGTAGGAGGGTACCACCCGGACCCCGACCTGGACCTGATCAAGAAGGCGTACGTCTACTCCGCCAAGGTCCACCAGGGACAGATCCGCAAGTCGGGTGAGCCCTACCTCATCCACCCCCTCGAGGTGGCGGGCCTGCTCGCGGAGCTGAAGCTCGACGAGTCGTCGGTCGTCACCGGGCTCCTCCACGACACCATCGAGGACACGCTCGCCACCAAGGAGGAGATCGCGGAGCTGTTCGGGCCCGAGATCGCGGACCTCGTCGACGGGGTGACGAAGCTCTCGCAGTTCAGCGCCGCGAACACCCAGGAGGAGAAGCAGGCGGAGAACTTCCGCAAGATGGTCGTCGCGATGGCGAAGGACATCCGCGTCCTGCTCGTCAAGCTCGCCGATCGCACGCACAACATGCGGACGCTCGATCACATGAAGCCCGAGTCGCAGGAGCGGATCGCGCGCGAGACCCTCGACATCTACGCGCCCCTCGCGAACCGGCTCGGGATCCAGTGGCTGAAGAGCGAGCTCGAGGATCTCTCCTTCAAGTACCTGCGTCCCCAGGACTACGCGGAGCTGTCGTCGCGCGTCGAGGCGGAGGCGAAGGAGAAGCAGCGGTTCGTCGAGGAGGTCGTCGAGGTCATCCGCGGTCGCCTCACCGACGCGGGCATCACGGCGGCGCAGGTCTCGGGGCGCGTGAAGCACGTCTACTCGATCTGGCGCAAGATGCGTCAGCTCGACGTCGACTTCGATCACATCCTGGACGTCGTCGGGTTCCGGGTGATCGTCGACACGGTGGCGGAGTGCTACGAGTCGCTGGGCATCATCCACTCCCTGTGGAAGCCGGTGCCCGGCCGCTTCAAGGACTACATCGCGATCCCGAAGCCGAACCTCTACCAGTCGCTCCACACCACCGTGGTCGGCCCCCGCGGCGAGCGCATCGAGGTGCAGATCCGGACGAAGGAGATGCACCGCATCGCCGAGGAGGGCGTCGCCGCCCACTGGGCCTACAAGGAGAAGGGCCGGGACGGGAAGGGCGCGGAGCTCTCGAAGAAGGACGCGGAGAGCTTCGGCTGGCTGCGGCAGCTCGTCGAGTGGCAGCGCGAGCTCGCGGATCCGCGCGAGTTCCTCGAGACGGTGAAGGTCGACCTGTTCTCGGACGAGGTCTTCGTCTTCACCCCCAAGGGGGCGGTGAAGAGCCTCCCGCGCGGGGCGACGCCCGTCGACTTCGCCTACACGATCCACTCCGAGGTCGGCGAGCACACCGTCGGCGCGAAGGTGAACGGCAAGCTCGTTCCCCTGCGCTACAAGCTGAAGAACGGCGACACGGTCGAGATCCTCACCTCGCCGAACGCGCACCCGTCGAAGGACTGGCTCAGCTTCGTCAAGACGAGCCGCGCGCAGGCCCGCATCCGTCAGTTCATCCGCCAGGCCGAGCACCGCCGCTCGCTCGAGATCGGGCGCGACGTCGCGGAGCGCGAGTTCCGCCGCTTCGGCCTCAGCCTCTCCAAGGCCCAGAAGGGCGGAGATCTCGAGAAGGCGGCGCAGGCCCTCGGCTACCGCGCCCCCGACGACCTCCTCGCGGCCATCGGCTACGGCAAGGTCGCCCCGGCGCAGGTGCTCCAGCAGCTCCTCCCCGCCGAGAAGCTCGCCGAGGCCACGCCCGCGGAGCCGGCCCCGACCTCGCGGCTCACCGAGATCTTCCGCAAGGTCGCGCGGCGCCCGGCCGACGGCATCCGCATCAACGGCATCGACGACGTGCTGGTCCGCTTCGGGCGGTGCTGCAACCCGGTCCCCGGCGACGGCATCGTCGGCTTCATCACGCGCGGCCGCGGCGTGACGGTCCATACGGTGGCCTGCGACAAGGTCCTCGGGATCGATCCGGAGCGGCGCGTCGACGTCACCTGGGACGTGAAGGGCGACTTCAAGCGACAGATCTCGATCCGGGTGATCACGAGCGACCGCCCCGGCATCCTCGCGCGGATCTCGCAGACCTTCAGCGAGGCCGGCCTGAACATCTCGCAGGCGAGCTGCCGCACGACGCCGGGCGAGCGCGCCGTGAACGACTTCGAGGTCACGGTCGGCGACCTGAAGCAGCTCAACTCGGTCATCCGGACCCTCGAGCGGATCGAGGGCGTCCAGTCCGTCGAGCGCGTCTGAGCCGCGCCGCGCCACGGAGGGCGTCGCTCGCCGCGGGGACCGTTGAACCGCCGCGCCGAGGCCGCTACGGTAGGCGGCATGAAGCGGATCCTCTCCACCCCGGCCGCGCCCAAGGCGATCGGCCCCTACAGCCAGGCCGTCGAGGCGCGCGGCGCGCGCATGCTCTTCCTCTCCGGCCAGATCCCGCTCGACCCCGCCACCGGCGAGCTCGTGCCTGGGGACATCGACGCGCAGACGGCGCGCGTGATGGAGAACCTGCGCGCCGTGCTCGCCGCGGGCGGCGCCGGGTTCGAGCACGTCGTGCGCACGACCATCTTCCTCGCCGACCTCGCCGACTTCGCCCGCGTGAACGCGGTGTACGGCCGGTGCTTTCCGGGCGAGCCGCCGGCGCGCGCGACGGTGCAGGTCGCGGCGCTCCCCCGCGGCGCGCGCGTCGAGATCGACGCCGTCGCCGTGATCGAGTAGCGGGCCGAGCGCGGTCCGCCCGGCGTCCCCTCCGGCGGCGCCGGAGACGCTCCGTCGCGGCCGGGGCGAGTGATCTCCGGCGCTTTCGCGCGGCACGAGCCTCGCGATCCCCGCGTTCCGTTCATCGGATCGCGAGGGCCACCGCATGTCCCGGATCGAGTCGAGCAGCGCGCCGCACGTCGTCCTCCCCCCGCGCGAGCCCCACGGGGCGCGCGACCTCCTCTGGAACGGCTTCCGCCCGTCCTATTCGCTCCTGGGGCGCAGCCCCGATTCGCGCGCCACCGCGCACCGGGCCAACGTGGCGCTCCGCCGCCTCGACCTCGAGGACTTCGAGCGGTTCCTCGCCGGGTGGGTGGAGTCCGCGAAGGCCTGCCGGACGCTGGAGGACCTCGCCGCCCATCCGCGCGCGGTGAACCCCATCCGCGAGCTCCAGCCCTGGGAGCCCGGCGCCGTCACCGCCGAGAACGAGGATCTCGCCGCCATCCACCAGGGGTTCGTGCACGCCCTCGGAGAGGCGCTCGGAGAGGTCGAGCGTCACCGCGCGCGCCTGGAGCGCCGCCCCGCGCCGCTCCAGGCGACCGCGGACGTGTCCGTCGGGCTCGAGCTCACCGTGGGCCCGGCCCACCTGGGCGCGCAGGCGTCGCTCGCGGAGCGCGAGGTGAGCGCGAGCCTCGGCGCGCGGAGCGCCGCGCTCCGCTGCGGGCTCGACGCGGCCGGCCGACCGAGCTGCGCGGCGAAGACGCCCGTGCTCACCGCGACGAAGGACCGCCTCGAGCCGCCGGAGGTCCGGTACGGCGCGCTCTCCGGCAGCGCGCGCCGCGACGGCTTCACGGTCCAGGTCGGTCCCTCCGCTCGCCTCGGGACGGACCGGGTCAATGCGCAGGTGCGGGCGGAGGTCGGCCTCAGGGTCCAGCTCCTCGACGCCGAGACCGTCCGCCGCGCGCTGTCGAGCGAGGACTTCTGGACGAGGAAGCGCTGAACGACGAGGCGGGCTACCGCAGCGACGCGCGCCGAGGCGCTCCTTCGACGGGAGCCGCGCACAGCGGCGCCTGGCAGTGCGCCGCAGGCGCAAGGAGCGAGGACGCCCGCCGCAGGCCCGGGATCGTGCCGGACGCGCCGAGAGACACCCCCGCAGGCGCACGAAACCGGAGCCGAGGCGGGCTACCGCAGCGACGCGCGCCGAGGCGCTCCTTCGACGGGAGCCGCGCACAGCGGCGCCTGGC
>NZ_JALCYY010000051.1 GCF_022690685.1 Anaeromyxobacter terrae
GTCGCCGAACGCGCGCGCGACGCGGGAGGCCTCGGGCGCGCGGCCGAGCACGCTCACGAGCGGGAGCACGGCGAGCGGCACGAGGGTCGCGATGGCGCCGGCGAGGGGAACGCCGTCGGCGCCCCAGGCCGGGAAGAGCAGGAAGGCGGCGGCGAGCCCGGCGACGATGGCCGCCCAGGCGCCCGCCCGCGTCGCGCGCCTCCAGAAGAGGCCGTAGACGAAGGGCGCGAGGAACACCGCCGACAGCGTGCCCCAGCTCATCACCATGAGGTTCACGATGACGGCGGGCTTCGCGAGCGCGATCGCGAGCGAGAGGCCGACGAACACCGCGCACAGCGCGCGCAGCACCGCCATCTGGCGCCGCGGCGCGCGCTCCCGCCCGGCCACCGCGCCGTAGAGGTCGATCCCGATCGCCGAGCTCGAGACGAGCACGAGCGACGAGAGGCTCGACATCGAGGCCGAGAAGACCATGAGCACGATCACGAGCACGAGCGTCTCCGGCAGCCCGGAGGTCGTGATGAAGTGCGGCATGATCTTGTCCCAGATCGGCCCCGAGGGCCCCATGAGCTCGGCCGGCAGGCGCGCGCCGTACCGGAGGTGCGTGAGCGCGCCGCTGTAGTACGCGCCGAAGGCCATGAAGAGGGCGAAGACGCCGGCGATGACGAGCGCGCGGTCGACGTCGGCGCGAGAGCGGATCGAGTAGAACTTCTGGACCATCTGCGGGAGCGCCCACGGCCCGAGGCTCGTGATGAGGACGAGCGCGGCGAGGGTGAGCCAGCCGGGCACGGCGAGCGCGAGCGGCGTCCCCGCGCCGACGTGCTTCACCGCGACGAGCCCCGGCGCCATCGCGGCGGGATCGCCCAGGAGGCGCCGCGTCGCCTCGACGAAGCCCCCTGCCTCCGGGCGGTGCGCGAGCAGCCACACCATGAGCATCACGCCGGCGAACTCCACGATGCCGCGCAGGAAGTCGCTCACCGCGACCGCGAAGTAGCCGCCCATCACGAGGTACACGGCGGTGATGGCGGTGAGGAGGTAGAGCGCCGTCTCGTAGCGGATGTGGAGCGTCAGCTCGAAGAGGTACGAGAGCCCCATCAGCACGGACGCGGAGTAGGGGACGAGGAACACGAACACCACGAGCGCGGCGACGACCTGGAGCGCGCGCGAGCCGTAACGCGCCGCCAGGAACTGCGGCATCGTGATGGCGTCGAGCCGCGCCGTCATCTCGCGCGTGCGGGCGGCGAGGAGCTTCCAGGCGAGGATCGTCCCGACCACGACGTTGCCGAGGACGATCCAGAGGGTGTGGATCCCGAAGCCCCAGCCGAGCTTGCCGGCGTAGCCGATGAACAGCACCGCCGAGAAGTAGGTCGTGCCGTAGGCGAACGCGCTCATCCACGGTCCCAGGCTGCGGCCGCCGATGAAGAAGTCGTGCACGTCGCGCGTGCGGCGCATGGCGAGCCAGCCGACGGCGACCATCGCGAGCACGTACGCCACGACGATCCCCACATAGACCCATGAAGGCATGCCCCGCATGGTAGTCGGGCGACACTCATCCGTGAACACCCGGCGCGCTGGGGAGTGACGCCGGCGGAGCTATGCTCCGCGCGCGGGGGCGCAGCCCCCGTCGAAGCGTCGCCGGACGACCGCCCGATTCGCGAGTCAGCGGCGGCGTCGTCCAGCCCGCAGCCCACCCCGGCGGAGGTTCATCGCGTGCCACGCACCATCATCGAGCCGTTCCGGATCAAGTCCGTCGAGCCCATCCGCATGACCACGCGGGAGGAGCGGGCGCGCTTGCTCGAGGCGGCGCGTCTCAACCCGTTCCATCTGCGGGCCGAGGACGTACTCCTCGACTTCCTCACCGACTCCGGCACCGGCGCGATGTCGGCGCGCCAGTGGGCTGCGCTCATCGAGGGGGACGAGAGCTACGCCGGGGCGCGGAGCTTCTTCCGCTTCGAGCGCGCGGTGCAGGAGCTCACCGGCTACCCGCACGTCATCCCGACGCACCAGGGGCGGGCGTCGGAGCGGATCCTGTTCTCGGTCGCGACGAAGCCGGGCGACGTCGTCCCGTCGAACACGCACTTCGACACCACCCGCGCGAACCTCGAGTACGACGGCGTCGAGCCGCTCGACCTGGTGGTGCCGGAGGGGCTCGAGCCGAGGAGCCGCCACCCGTTCAAGGGGAACATCGACCTCGCCAAGGTCGAGCGCCTCCTCGCGGAGAAGGCGGATCGGGTGCCGTTCGGCATGATCACCCTCACGAACAACTCCGGCGGCGGGCAGCCGGTCTCGCTCGAGAACGTCCGGGCGTACGCGGCGCTGCTCCGCCGGCACGGCAAGCCGCTCGTGCTCGACGCCTGCCGCTTCGCCGAGAACGCCATGTTCGTGAAGCTGCGCGAGCCGGGCCAGGCGGACCGGACGCCGCGTGAGATCGCGCGGGAGTTCTTCTCCCTCGCCGACGGCTGCCTCGTGTCGGCGAAGAAGGACGGGCTCGCCAACATCGGCGGCTTCATCGCGCTGCGGGACGAGCGGTGGGTGGAGGCGGCGCGGAACCTCCTCATCCTGACGGAGGGCTTCCCGACCTACGGTGGCCTCGCGGGGCGGGACCTCGAGGCGATCGCCGTCGGGCTCGAGGAGGTCCTGCACGAGGACTACCTCCGCTACAGGCTCCGGACCGCCGAGTACCTCGGCGAGAAGCTCCTCTCCGCGGGCGTCGGCATCGTCGAGCCCACCGGCGGCCACGCCGTCTACCTCGACGCGAGGAGCTTCCTCCCGCACCTCTCGCCCGCCGACTATCCGGCCTGGTCGCTGTCGCTCGCGCTCTACCTGGAGGGCGGCATCCGCGGCGTGGAGATCGGCTCGGTGATGTTCGGGAAGCGGCTCGACGACGGGACGGAGACCTACCACCCGCTCGAGCTCGTGCGGCTCGCCTTCCCGCGCCGCGTCTACACCCAGAGCCACTTCGACTATGCGGCCGAGGTGATCTGCGAGCTCAAGGCGAAGGCGCGCGAGGTGCGCGGCGTGCGCTTCACGCGCCAGGCGAAGTTCCTCCGCCACTTCACGGCGGAGTTCCGCTGGGCGTGAGTCGTGGCGCGCAAGGCGCACGAGACCGGAGCCGAGGCGGGCTACCGCAGCGACGCGCGCCGAGGCGTACTGCCTCCGTACGCCGCAGGCGCAAGGAGCGAGGACGCCCGCCGCAGGCCCGGTATCGTGCGCCGAGGCGCTACTTCGGGACCTTCCGGTTGAACTCCTTCAGGTCGTCGGCTGTGGGCGCGGTGGTCGCGTCCGGCTCCTGCGCAGGCGCGGCGGCGACGACGGGCTTCGCCGGCTCCTCCGCGACGGCGAGGGGGATGGCCGGTGGGATGAGGCGCGTCTCGGGCTCGCGCGGCTTCGAGCAGGCGGACGCCGCCGCGATGGCGGCGAGCAGGGTGACGGGGACGAGCGGCAGGTAGAGGCGGGGCATCGGGGCTCCTCGGTGCTTCGGGTTCGAGGAGCGCTGGTGCAGCCGGCGTGCCCGCTGCTCGACCGCGCTCGGACGCGCGAATCCCCGGCGCGGTGGACGGCGGGACACGGCCGGCGTGTCCCGACGCCCACGGCCGCGGTTCCCCGGCCAGGGCGGCGCCGGCCCGGTCGCGATCGGCTATTCATGGCGCCCTCCGTGTTCATCGCTCTCTCGAAGACCCTCGACCTCGCGGTCGCGCCCCTCACCTGGACCCTCGCCCTGTTCCTCCTTGCGGCGCTCCTCCACCGCCGCCCGCGCGCGCCCTGGGCGCTCGGGCTCGCCGCCGCCGCCGTACTCGTCACGTTCTCCGTCGCGCCGGTGGCGAACGGGATCCAGCGCTTCGCGGAGTCGGGCGCGGAGCGCACCTTCCGGCCCGACGTCGTGTACGACGCGGCCATCGTGCTCTCGGGACAGGTGGACGCGGACGCGTCGCGCGCGAGCGGCGAGACCGAGTTCCAGGATGCGGTCGATCGCGTGCTCCGCGGGCTCGAGCTGTGGCGCGCGGGCCGCGTTCGTCACCTCGTCCTCTCCGGTGGCCCGGTGGAGGCGGCGCCGCGCGAGCCGTCCGAGGCGGAGCGGCTGCGGGACAAGCTCGTCGAGTGGGGCGTCCCCGCGGCGGCGATCGTGGTCGACCCGCGCAGCCGCAACACGCGCGAGAACGCCATCGAGTCGGCGCGACTCGCGGCGGCGCACGGGTTCCACTCGCTCCTGCTCGTCACGAGCGCGGCGCACGTGCCGCGCGCGCTCGGCTGCTTCCGGGCGGTGGGGCTCTCGCCGGACGTGCTGCCGGTCGATCGGCGCGCCGGGCGGGGCGGGAGCTGGCTGCCGCGGGCGAGCGTGCTCGCGCAGAGCACGAAGGCCCTGCACGAGCTCGCGGGGAGGGTGGTCTACAGGCTCGCCGGCTACAGCCGCTGACGGCGGCGAGCGAGCAGGGCGCTACTGCACGCGATCGGCGGCGACGCGCGCGGTGAGCGCGGGCGCGGCGCGCGAGGGGCCGAGCGACGCGAGATCGCCGTGCGTGCGCGCGACGTGGATGTCGATCCAGCGCGGAAGCCAGGAGGTGAAGCGGACCTCCTGCAGCGCGACGAGGCCACGGCGCGTGACGCTGTCCACGAGCTCGTCGAGATCGGAGAGGAAGCGCTCGTGCTCGTGCGCGTGGCGGGAGAGGCTCTTCGCGCCGGCATCCCGGAGCTTCGCCTCCTCCTCGATGAACTGGGCCTCGGCGGCGACCCGCAGCAGCTCGAGCCGCGTCACCGCCTCGTCCACGCGCCCGGCCCGGACGGTCTCTACGAGGCGGTTGGTGCGGTGCAGGAGATCGCGCTGCTTCGCGTCGATCGAATCAATCCCGACCGCGTGACCCGAGTGCCACTGAATCCACATGAGGCGCGCCTCCTGCCGTGGTGGGCTCCGGTGCGTTGGAGCCGTGTCGAGTGGGAACGACACGCCGAATTACCACGCTGACTCCGTGCGGCGCGAGGCCGCATGGGGGATTTCTCGACATCGCGAGCGAACCGTCGTGTTCACGCGGATCTCGCGATCTCGACCGGAGGGCTCTGCAAAGCGATCGATTCGCGGGTCGGAAGAAGACCGCTCCGCTCGATCTCGGAGATCCAGGCGGGCGAGCGGCCGGGCGATCCGGGGCGTAGCACGAACCGTGAATCACCGCGCCGCACCTCCTTCGCCACCCCGGGTGAACGGCCGCGGCGGCTTCACCGCAGCGGGTGAAGGTGATCGACGACGCCGCGGCCGCGGCCGACGGCGTAGGAGCGCCTGAGCCCCTCCGTCAGGTAGGCCTTGGCGGCGCGCACCGCGTCGAGGAGCGCGTCGCCGAGCGCCAGGCGCGCGCAGATCGCGGCCGAGAGCGTGCAGCCCGTGCCGTGCGTGTTCTCGGTCTCGACGCGCGGAGCAGCGAGCTCGACGAGCGCCGCGCCGTCGAAGAACACGTCCACCGCGTCGCCCTCGAGCGCGCCGCCCTTCACGAGCACGGCTCGCGCGCCGAGCGCCGCGAGGTCCCGCGCGGCGGCGCGCATCGCGGGGACGTCGCGCACCGGGCGGCCGAGCAGCACGGCGGCCTCGTGCAGGTTCGGCGTGACGAGCGCCGCGTGCGGGAACAGGCGCTCGACGTAGGCGCGCTCGGCCGCCGCGTCGAGCAGCCGATCGCCGCTCTTCGCCACCATGACCGGATCCACGACGAGCGGCCCGAGCGGCAGCCGCGCCGCCGCCTCGGCGACCGCCGCGATGATCCCCGCGCTGGCGAGCATGCCGGTCTTCGTCGCGGCGACCGTCATGTCCGTCGCGACCGCCTCGATCTGCGCGACGACCATGGCGGGCTCGAGGGCCACCCAGGCCGTCACGCCGACGGAGTTCTGAGCGGTGATGGCGGTGAGCGCCGAGGTGCCGTGGAGGCGGTGGGCTGCGAACGTGCGGAGGTCCGCCTGCACGCCGGCGCCGCCGCCGGAGTCGGAGCCCGCGATGGTGAGGGCGACCTTCATGGCGCGGCAACATAACCGAAAGGCCCCGGCCGGGCGGGTCCCGATGCCGGCGCCGCGCGCCGGGGCCCACCGGGGGGCGGGGCCCCGGGTCCGGGCGCGCCTAACATGCAGCGGTGACGCGCCGCCTCCTCTGCCTGCACGGCCACTTCTACCAGCCACCGCGCGAGAACCCCTGGATCGAGGCGATCGAGGTCCAGGACTCCGCGGAGCCGTTCCACGACTGGAACGAGCGGATCGCGGTGGAGTGCTACGCGCCGAACGGCGCGGCGCGCCTCAAGAACGCGGGAGACCGCATCGTCGACATCGTCAACAACTACGTCCACCTGTCGTTCAACTTCGGGCCGACCTTGCTCGCGTGGCTCGAGCGGGAGCGGCCGGACGTGCACGCGCGCGTCGTCGAGGCGGACCAGAAGAGCGCGGACCGGCGCGGTCACGGGAACGCGCTCGCGCAGGGCTACAACCACGCGATCCTCCCGCTCGCGTCGGCGCGCGACCGGCGCACGCAGATCCGCTGGGGCATCGCCGACTTCCGCCGCCGCTTCGGCCGCCCGCCGGAGGGCTTCTGGCTGCCGGAGACCGCCGCGGACACCCCGACGCTCGAGGCGCTCGCGGAGGAGGGGATCCGCTACACCGTGCTCTCGCCCTACCAGGCGCGCCGGGTGCGGCCGCCCGGCGGCGAGTGGCTGGACGCGACCGACGCGCGGTTCGATCCCACCCGGCCTTACCGCGTGCGCGCGGGCCAGCGCGAGCTCGCCGTGTTCTTCTACGACGGGCACATCGCCCGCGATCTCGCCTTCGGCGACGCGCTCTCGTCGCCCGACGCGCTCCTCCGCCGCCTCGAGGGCGGGTTCGACCCGGCCCGCGAGCACGACGAGATCCTCACCATCGCGCTCGACGGCGAGACGCTCGGTCACCACAAGAAGGGCGGCGACGAGGTGCTCGCGGCGGCGCTGCGCCTCCTCGGGAAGCGCGACGATCTCGAGCTCGTGAACCTGGGTCAGGCGCTCGATCGGATCGAGCCGGAGTGGGAGGCGGAGATCGCGGAGGGCTCGTCCTGGAGCTGCGCGCACGGGATCGAGCGCTGGCGCTCCGACTGCGGCTGCAGCGTGGGGGCGGAGCCCGGCTGGAACCAGGCGTGGCGCGCGCCCCTGCTCGCCGCGCTGGAGACGCTGCGCGGCGCGCTCGGGGACGTGTTCGAGCGCGAGGCGGCGGGCCTGCTCTCCGATCCGTGGGGCGCCCGGGATCGGTACGTGGAGGTCGTGCTCGACCCCGACCGACGCGACGCGGACGAGGTCCTGCGCCGCGAGGCGGGGCGGCCGCTCGGGCCGGACGAGACGGTGAAGGCGCTCCGGCTCCTCGAGATGCAGCGCCAGTCGCTGCTCATGTTCACGAGCTGCGGCTGGTTCTTCGCGGAGCTCTCCGGGCTCGAGACCGTCCAGGTCATGAAGTACGCCGCGCGCGCCATCCAGCTCGCACGGGACGCGTCGGGGGTGGACCTCGAGCCCGGGTTCGTCGAGGCGCTCGCGCGCGCGCCCTCCAACGTGCCGGCGCTCGGGGACGGGCGGCACGTGTACGAGAAGCTGGTCCGCCCGAGCGTGGCGTCGCTCGAGGGCGTGGGCGCGCATCTGGCCGTCGCGAGCTCCGTCCGCGACATGCCGGAGGAGGGGCGCCTGTTCTGCTTCCGGTACCGGCTGAACGGGGGGCGCCGGGCGCAGTCGGGGCCCGCGACGCTCGCGACGGGACGGATGCACCTCGAGAGCGTCATCACGCGCGAGTCCCTCGACGCGCTCTACTGCGTCGTCCACTTCGGCGCGGCGGACTTCCGCTGCGGGCTCGTGGCGTACCCGGGCGCGGAGGCGCACGCCGAGATCGAGCGGGTCCTGTTCGCCCGGCTCGAGCGGATCTCCTTCGCCCGCCTGCTGCGCGAGGTCGATCGCGCGTTCCCCGGCCGCGACTACACCCTGCGCGACCTGTTCCTCGACGAGCGCCGCCACGTCGCGGACGTGCTGCTCGAGGGGGCGATGCGGCGGTACGAGGACGACTACCTGCGGGTGTTCGAGGACAACCGGCGCCTCATGGAGTTCCTGCGGGAGATCGACTCGCCGGTCCCGACGCCGCTCCGGGTCGCCGCCGACGTGACGCTCACCCGCCGCATCCTCGACGTCACCGGCCGCGCGCGCACGGGAGCGGTGGCCATCGACGAGGGGATCGCCGAGCTCCTCGCGACCGTCCAGCTCGCCAGCGCGCTGGGGGCGCACTTCGACATCGTGAAGGTTCGCCGCGAGGTCGAGGCGCTCGTGCGGTCGCGCGTCGAGACGCTCATCGCGGGTCACGGCGGCCCGGCGCGCGCGGACGAGCTCATCGCGATCCTCGAGCTCGCCCGGCGCGTCGGCCTGTGGCTCGACCTCTGGGAGCCCCAGAACCGCTTCTGGGAGTGGGCGGGCGCGCGGGGGATCACGCTCGACCGGGAGCGGACCGCCGGGCTCGCCCGGCGGCTCTGGTTCGACGAGGCGACGCTCCTCCTCCGCGCCGGGTACGCCCCGCGCCGGACCGAGGCGCCGCGCCCGCTCCGCTGACGCGGCCCGCGGCCGCCGCGCGGCTCACGCGCGACCACATCGGTCCCGTCCGTCGCACCCCCGGCGTGCGGGGCCGCATCGCGTCCGCGTGGCGCCCGCGTGTAGAATCCGCGCCCCCGGCGGCTCCTCGCCGGCGAGCAGGGAGGCACGGATGACGAAGACGGAGCGGACGGTCGCGCTTTACGTGGCGGCGAGCCTCGCGGGTGCGCTCGCGCTCGTGCTCCTCCAGGCGATCGCGGGTGGCGTGCTCTCTCGCGCGCTGGAGCTCTCCGAGGAGTCCGTCTGGCGGGGCCTCGGCGTGGCGCGGTTCGGGCTCTTCAAGCTCGGGCTCTTCTTCGCGGTGTTCGGCGTCTCGTGGTTCGTGCTCCGGGGCGAGAGCCTCGCGCGGCGCGTCGGGGCGGGGCTCGTCGCCACGGCCGTGCTCGGGTGGGTCGCGAAGGAGCTGGTCTTCGCGGATCGCGGCCTCGCGGCGCTCTACGTGCTGCTGGGGCTCGCGGCGACGTTCGCGTCCGCGTTCGAGGCCTGGCGCCGCTGGGCGGCGGCGGTGGTCCTCGGGCTCGTGGTCGCCGCGACGGCGCTCGCGTCGCAGGGCGACTCGCTCGTCGAGGGCCGGAACTTCTTCGCGGCGATCGTGGTGGGCGTGCTCTTCTGCGCGCCCGCCATCGCCTGGGTGACCGCCACGGGCGAGGCGGTCGACCGGGCCGGCAGCGCGCTCGATCGCTGAGCGACGCCTCGCGACTCGCGAATGACGCCTGTTCGATCGCCTTCGGCGTGTCGCGAGCGGGCACGAGAACAGGAGGGCCGGTCGCGCGGCGCGGAATCACTGGCGCGATGGCGACCCGGGTGTCCGGCATTCGCCCGAGCCTGACCCACCGTTGATTCCAGGGCCACGCGGGGCGACGATGTCCGCCATGTCGACGCTCGTCGCCCTGACCGCCGTGCTCCTCGCGTCCGGCTCCGCACCTGCCGCGTCGGTCGAGCCGCCCGCCGCGCCAGCTCCCACGGCCGCGCGGGCACCGCCGGCCGTCGTCGTCCACGGCGGCGCGGGGAGCGCGCGCGTCCGGATGGACGCGACCGGCCCGGCCGCGCAGCGGGGCCTCGAGGTGCTGCGCGGCGGCGGCTCCGCGCTCGATGCGGCGATCGCGGCGGTGGTGCGGCTCGAGGACGACTGCCGGTTCAACGCGGGCACCGGCGCGAACATCCGGATGGACGGGAAGACCGTCCAGATGGACGCGGCGGTGATGGACGGGGCGACGGGCGGCTTCGGGGCGGTCGCCGCGATCGAGCGGGTGAAGAACCCCGTGCTCGTCGCGCGCAAGGTCATGGAGACGCCGCACCTCCTCGTCGTGGGCGACGGCGCGACGCGGTTCGCGCGCGCGATGGGCTTCCGGGACCACGACCCGATCTGCCCGGAGAGCCGCGCCCGGTACGCGCGCGTGCGGCGGATCCTGTCGGGCAAGGAGCAGGGGACGGTCCCGGCCTGGCGCCGCTACGACTGGCGCAAGGCGTGGAACTTCCCGGGGCCGATCCCGGCGGAGCTGAAGGAGGCGCTCGGGACGCCCGACACGGTCGGCGCGGTCGCCCGCGACGCGCAGGGCCGCTTCGCGGCCGCCATCAGCACCGGCGGCACGACGATCACCTTCTACGGCCGCGTCGGCGACGTGCCCATCTACGCGGCGGGCATCTACGCCGGCCCGCACGGCGCGGTCGCGTGCACGGGCAACGGCGAGGACATCGTGAAGCGGCTCGTCGCGAGGACGGTCTACGACGACCTCGCGCGCGGGACGCCGGCGCAGGAGGCGGTGGAGCGCGCGCTCGCGGCGTTCCCGCCCGACGTGGACCTCGGGCTCGTCGCGCTGTCCGCGGACGGCGAGGGCGGCGGCTGCAACTACTCCGCGGAGCGCAAGGCGTTCGACGTCCGCTACCGCGAGAACATGGCCTGGAGCGTGGCGCGGTGAGCGCGCTCGCGCCCGCCGAGGCGTGCGCGGTCACGAAACCGTCACACGGGGCGTCGTTGCCCGCGCCGCCGCGCGGGTCTAGGCTGCGCGCCGTGCCGGGGGGCCGATCGAGGGGGGACGTCATCGCGACCGCGCTCGCGAGGTGGATCGGTCCGGACACGGCCCGCGCGGTGGTGCGTACGTTCTCCGACCGCGTGCTCGGCATGAGACCGGACGAGATCCGGCCCGAGGACGTCCCCCGGCTCCTCGACGCGCTCCGCCCGATGTTGCGGACGCTGCTCGGGCAGGGCCCGGCCGAGCACGTCCTGGCCGAGCTCGAGGAGGCGCTCCGGTGAGCACGCGCTACGGACGGCTCGCCGCGATCCCCGTCGCAGGCGCCGCTGCGGTGGCCGCGCTGGCGGCGGTGACCGGCAGGGAGCACGAGCTCTGGTTCACGACCCAGCTCGTCGCGCAGTCGCTCGCGACCGCGGGGTGCCTCGTGGCCGCGGCGGCGTTCGAGCGGCGGGACTTCATGTTCCGCGCCTGGATCCTGTCCGCCGTGTCGTTCCTCCTGCCCGTCGTGAACAAGCTCACCACGGGCCCGCACGGCGACTGGCTCCTGGGCCCCGGGGGGCGCGCGCTCCAGGTCGGGTACATCCTCGCGGTGAACGTCGCCGCCGTGGGGAGCGCGCTCCTCTTCGTCGGCGCGTTCTTCCGCGCCGGGCTCGCGCTCACCGGCTCACGGGTGGAGGACGCGCTCGACGTCGCGGCGGTGCTCGTGGTGGGGCTCGGGCTCGGGGTCCCCACGCTCCTGCGCGACGGCGCGGACGCGCTCGTCGCGGGAGGCGCCTCGCAGGCGTTCTTCGACGCGGTCTCGGTCGCGGGCGACATCGTCTGCTTCGTGCTGGTCGCGCCGCTGTTCCGCATCGCCCGGCAGTTCCGCGGCGGCGCGCTCCAGTGGCCGTGGGGGCTGCTCGCCGCCTCCAACCTGTGCTGGCTCTTCTACGACGCGGCGGCGACCGGCGCGCGGGTCGCGCACTCGGGTGCGCTCCGCGCCGTGAGCGAGGTGGTGCTCGCGCTCGCGAGCCTCTGCGCGCTCTCGGCTGCGCTCGCCCACCGGCAGGTCGTCGCGGAGTCCCGCAGCGCGCGCACGCCGGCCGGCCCACCGAGCGTGACGCGGTAGACGCCCCGCGGGGCGGTGTCACGGGCCTCACTTTCCTGATAGCGTCAGCCGTTCGATGACGCGCCCCGTTCGCCCAGGCGTCGGAGGGGACGCGCCGCCTTCGCCGTCCGGCGGTGTCCTCGCCCGCGCCGTCGCCTTCTTCGTCGCCTACGTGCTGCTCGCAGCAGCGGGCGACGCGTTCTCCGCCTACCCGGGCGCGTTCGCGACGTACTGGCCCCCGGTCGGGCTGTACGCGGGCGCGCTGCTCCTCTTCCGCGGCCGCGAGCGGCTCGTCCTCGTCGCCGCCGCCGTGGCGGCGGAGATCGTCGCGAGCGCCGCCACCGACCGCAGCGCGACGCTCATCGCCGTCAACACAGTGGTGGACCTGCTCGACGCCGCCATCGCCGCGGCGCTCGTGTCGAGGCTCGCCGGGCCGCGGCGCTCGACGGCGAGCGTCCGCGGCGTCGCCGCGCTCGTACTGCTCGGGGCGTTCGCCGCGCCGCTCGTGCCGTCCGCGCTGGGCACGGCGAGCGCCATGGCGCACTACGGCTGGTCGGGGACGGAGCGGTTCTTCCACGCGTGGCGGGCGTGGTGGACGGGTGACGCGCTCGGGATCCTCGTCTTCGCGCCGCTCGTCGTGTCCTGGATGCCCGGCCGGCGCCGCCCGCGCCCGCTCACCCTCTCTCGCGCGCTCGAGGCGGTCGTCGTCACCGCCGCGCTCGGAGGCTCGGCGGTGCTCGTCTTCACGGGCGGGGTCAGGCTCGAGCGGAGCTACCTCCTCCTGCCGCCGCTCGTCTGGGCGGGCTCGCGCTTCGGCGTGCGGGGCGCGTCGGCCGGGGCCGCGATCGTGTCGCTCGTCGGGGCTGCGCTCACCTCCCGGTCGCGCTACTTCGACCCGGGCTCCACGATCACGGCCGCGGACGTGCAGATCCAGCTCCTCGTGTTCATCGCCGTCGCGACCGCGCTCGTCCTCGGCGCGGCGCTCGCGGAGCGGGAGCGCACGCTCTCCGCGCTCGCCGAGAGCGAGGCGCGGTTCGAGGCGTTCCTGCGCCACACGCCGGCCGTCATCTTCATCAAGGACGCCGTGGGCCGGATCGTCACCGGGAACCCGAGCTTCGCGCGCGCGCACCGCGCCCGCCTGCCCGAGCTCCAGGGCAAGTCGGCCGCGGAGATGTTCCCGCCCGCCGTCGCGGAGCGGGTGGCGTCCGTCGACCGGACCGTCCTCGAGACGGGCGAGATCGCCCGGGAGGAGATGGAGCTCTCCGGGCGCTCGTTCGTCACGCTCAAGTTCCGCATGCCGCGCGACGAGGAGGCGCCGCTCCTCGGCGGGGTGGCGCTCGACGTGACCGACCTCCGCCGCGCCGAGCGCGCGCTGCGCCTCGCGCAGACGGCGCTCGAGCGCGGCTACGCTCCCGTGCTCATCCTCGACCCGGGAGGCCGCGTCACCTATGCGAACGATGCGGCGCAGCGGCTGTTCGGGTGCGGCGCCGCGGAGCTCGTCGGGCGCGCGGTCTGGGACGTGGACGGCGGGTTCGTGGAGGCGGGCTGGCCGGCGCGATGGGAGGAGATCCGGACGCACGGCGCGGCGGTGCTCGACGGGATGGTTCGGCGGCCGGACGGCCGGGCCGACGCCGAGGTGGCGCTCTCGCACCTCGCCTTCGACGGCGCCGAGTACGCGATCTACACGGCCCGCGATCTCACCGACCGTCGCCGCGCCGAGGCCGCCGAGCGGCTCGCGGCGGTCGGGACGCTCGCCGCGGGGATGGCGCACGAGATCAACAACCCGCTCACCTTCGTCTCGGCGAACCTCGGCTGCGCGCGCGAGGCGCTGGGGGCCCGCGCGGGCGAGCCGGAGGTGTCGGAGGCGCTCCAGGCGCTCGAGGACGCCGCCGAGGGGACGCGCCGGATCGCGCGCATCATCCGGGACCTCGGGATCGTCTCGCGATCGCGGCGGGAGGGGCGGCGGCCGATCGACCTGCGCGACGAGATCGGGGGGGCCGCGAAGCTCGCCGAGCACGAGATCCGCCACCGCGCGCGGCTCGTGCTGCGGCTCGATCCCGTGCCGCCGGTCCTCGCGTCCGAGTTCCAGCTCGGCCAGGTGGTGCTGAACCTGCTCGTCAACGCGGCGCACGCGATCCCGGAGGGCGACGCGGCCACGAACGAGATCCGCGTGACCTCCCGCACCGGGGCGGAGGGGGAGGCGATCGTGGAGGTCTCGGACACGGGCGCCGGCATCCCGGCGGAGCTGGGGCGGCGGGTGTTCGAGCCGTTCTTCACGACGAAGCCGCCGGGCCAGGGCACCGGGCTCGGGCTCTCGGTCTGCCACGGGATCGTCTCGGGGCTCGGCGGGAGGATCGAGCTCGAGAGCGAGCCGGGGAGGGGGGCGCTGTTCCGGGTCGTCCTCCCTGCTGCCTCCGAGGCGCGGCGCCCCGAGCCGGCGACCCCGCCCGCCGGGCGGGCCGAGCGCGCGCGCATCCTCGTCGTGGACGACGAGCCGCTCATCGGGAGCACGGTCCGGCGGGTCCTCGCCGATCACGACGTCGACAGCGTGACGGACGCGCGCGCCGCGCTCGCGCGCCTCGCGGGCGGCGAGCGCTTCGACGTGGTCCTGTGCGACCTGATGATGCCGGACCTCACCGGCATGGATCTGTACGAGGCGCTCGCGCGCGCGGCGCCCGGCATGGCCGCGCGGATGGTGTTCATCACGGGGGGCGCGTTCACCGAGCGGGCGCGGCGGTTCCTCGAGGGGAGCGGCCTGCCGCGCATCGAGAAGCCGTTCGCGCCGGCGGCGCTCCGCGAGGCGGTGGGCGCGCTGCTCGCCCGCGAGCCGGATCGCCGGGCCGGGTGACCGCCCGGGGCGCGCCGCGAAGGGCTCGAGCCGCTCCGGGCGCGCCGGTATGGATGAGGGTGGGATGGAGCCGGTCGTCACCTTTCGTGAAGTCACCCGGGAGTACCGCACGGCGGGCGGCGCCGTGCTCCGCGCGCTGCGCGGCGTGTCCGGCGAGGTGCCTGCCGGGCGCATCGTGGCGGTGACCGGCCGGAGCGGCTCCGGGAAGTCCACGCTCCTCCACCTCGCCGCCGGCATCGACGCCCCCACCTCCGGCGAGGTCGTCCTGCTCGGCCGGCCGCTCGCGGCGCTGCCGGATCGCGAGCGGACGCGCCTCCGGCGCGACCACGTCGGGCTCGTGTTCCAGTTCTTCCACCTGCTGCCCCACCTCTCGGTGGAGGACAACGTGCTCGTGCCCGCGCTCGTCGCGGGAGATCCGCTCCGGGAGGCCGCCGTCCGCGCCCGGGCCCTGCTCGAGCGCGTGGGCCTCGAGGAACGCGCCGGGGACGCCGTGCAGAAGCTCTCCGGCGGGGAGATGCAGCGGGTCGCGCTCTGCCGGGCGCTCCTGCGCCGGCCGCGCCTCCTCCTCGCGGACGAGCCGACGGGGAACCTCGACGAGGAGAGCGGCGAGCGCGTCATGGATCTCCTGCTCGGGCTCGCCCGCGACGAGGGGAGCGCCGTGCTGTTCGTGACGCACAGCCGCGAGCTCGCCGCCCGCGCCGACGAGGCCTGGACGCTCCACTCCGGCCTCCGGGAGCCCTGAGGCGTGAGGCGCTACCTCGTGCGCGCGATCGCGAAGGAGCTGCGCGCGTCGCGGGCGCTGTTCATCCTCGCGGTCGCCGGGGTGGCCCTCGGCGTCGGCTCGGTGCTCTCGATCCAGATCCTGAACCGGAGCGCGCTCGGGGCGTTCGCCGGCTCCGTCCGCGCCCTCTCCGGCGAGGCCGACCTCTCGGTGCTGGGCTGGGCCGGGTTCCTCGACGAGCGGCTCCTCGACGAGGTGCTGTCCGTGCGCGGGGTGGCCGCCGCGATCCCGCTCTGGCGCGCGGAGGCGGCCGTGGATGGCCGCACGGACGCGAGCCTGGAGCTCGTCGGCGCCGATCTCCTCCAGGCCGCGGTGCGCGCGCCGTGGCGGCTGCCGGAGGGCGGTCTCGGCGACGCGCTCACGCGGCGGGGCTGGGTGGCCGTGACGCCGGCCCTCGCGGCGGAGATGGGCTGGCGCGTGGGCGATCGGATCCCGGTGTCGCTCGGCTCGCGCCGCGCGACGCTCGTCGTCGGCGCGCTCGTGGACCTCCAGCGCATCGCGCCGCTCGCGAGCCGGCGGCTCGCGGTGATGGACATCGCGCAGGCGCAGGCGCTCCTCGGCGAGCGCGGGCGCATCCACCAGCTCGACGTGCGGGCGGCGGAGGGGGTCTCGCTCGCGGAGCTCCGCGCGCGGCTCGAGGCGCGGCTCGGCGGGCGCGCGCGGGTGCTCACCCCCGAGCAGCGCACCGCCGAGGCCGAGGGGCTCCTCGCCGCGTTCCGCCTGAACCTCACGGCGCTCTCGCTCGTGTCGCTCCTCGTCGGCGGCTTCCTCGTCTACGCCTCGGTCCGGGCGTCCCTCGCGCGGCGGCGCGAGGAGCTCGGCGTGCTCCGCGCGGTGGGAGCGACCCGCGCGCAGGTGCTCCGGCTCGTGCTCGCCGAGGCCGCGCTCCTCGGGGCCGCCGGCACCGCGGCGGGCATCCCGCTCGGCTGGCTCGCAGCGCGCGCGAACGTCGCGGCCGTGAGCGGCACGATCCGGAACCTCTACCTGCTCGAGGGGATCGAGGCCGTGACCCTCGGCCCCGGGCTCGTCCTGCTCGCGGTCGCCACCGGCGTCGCGGGCGCGGTGGCGGGCGCGCTCGGGCCGGCGATCGACGCGAGCCGGGAGGATCCACGCGCGCTCCTCGCCTCCATCACGCTCGAGGAGCGGGTGCGCGCCCGCTCCGGGCGCACGCTCGCCGCCGGCCTCGCCGCGCTCGCCGCGGCCGCGGCGGCGCACGTCGCGCTGCGAGGCCGCTGGGCGCCCTCCGCGTTCGTGCTCGCGCTCGGGGTCCTCGTCGCCGTCCCGCTCGCCGCGCCCGCCGCGATCCGGCTCCTCGCCCGCGCGGGGCGGCCGCACCGGCTCGGGGTCGCGTACGGCGTCCGCACGCTCGGGGCGAGGCTCGGCTCCTCCGCGGTCGCGGCGGGCGCGCTCGCCGTCGCGGTGGCGATGCTCGCCGGGGTGACGGTCATGGTCGGGAGCTTCCGGGGCTCCGTGGAGCGCTGGCTCGACGCGACGCTCCGGGCCGACGTCTACGTGTCGACCCCCTCCTGGCGCCGCGCGCGCAG
Organism: Anaeromyxobacter terrae; assembly: GCF_022690685.1. Lineage (GTDB taxonomy): Bacteria > Myxococcota > Myxococcia > Myxococcales > Anaeromyxobacteraceae > Anaeromyxobacter > Anaeromyxobacter terrae. Next base: position 16,837 of record NZ_JALCYY010000051.1, read on the forward strand.
CGACGCGACGCTCGCGCCGGAGGTGATCGCGCGCCTGCGGCAGGCGCCGGGGCTCGTCGGCCTCGACCTCCTCCGCCAGGTGCAGGTCCAGGCGGCCGGCCGGCGCATCTCGCTCTCCGGGCTCGACGGCGCGCTGCCCGGAGGCGAGCGGCGCGTCGAGCTCCTCGCCGGAGACCCCGCCGCGGCGATGGCTGCCCTCCGGGGCGGGGCGGCCCTCGTCTCCGAGCCGCTCGCGCGGAAGGCCGGGCTCGCGCCCGGGTCCCGGCTGGCGGTGCGCGGCCCGGGAGGAGAGACCGCGCTGCCGGTCGCGGGCGTCTACCGCGACTACGGCACCGAGGGCGGCGCCGCGCTCGTGGACCTCTCCACCTTCGCGCGCCTGTTCGGGCCGGGCGCGCCGTCGAACGCGGCGCTCTACCTCGCGCCGGGCGCGGACGCGGAGGCGGAGGTCCTCCGGCTCCGCGCGGCGCTGCGCGATCACGCGGTCCAGATCCGCTCGAACCGCACGCTCCGCGGGGAGGTGCTCGCCCTCTTCGAGCAGACGTTCGCGGTGACCCGGCTCCTCCAGGCGATGGGGCTCGTCATCGCGGCGGCCGGGGTGACGCTCTCCCTGCTCGTCCTGGCTCGCGAGCGGCGGGGCGAGCTCGCCCTCTACCGCGCGCTCGGCGCCACGCGGCCGCAGCTCTTCGCGGTGTTCCTCGGCCGCGGCCTCGGCATCGGCCTCGTCGGGCTCGCGCTCGGCGCGGCGGGCGGCGCCGGGCTCGCGCGCGTGCTCGTGGACGTCGTGAACCCGGCGTTCTTCGGGTGGAGCATCGCCCTCCATCCTCCCTGGGGCGCGCTCGGCGGGCAGGCCCTCGCGATCCTCGCCGCCGCCGCGGCGGCGAGCCTCTACCCTGCGCTCACGGCGAGCCGCACCCCGGCCGCGGAGCTCTCTCGCGATGCGCTGTAGCCCCCTCGCCGCGCTCATCGCCGCGACGCTGGCCGCCGCGCCGGCATGGCGCCCGGCCGATCCCGCGCACCGGTGGGAGCTCCCCCGCGATCACTTCGCGCACCCGGATCACCGGAACGAGTGGTGGTACTTCACCGGGACGCTCGCCGCGGTGGATGATCCGGCGCGGCGGCTCGGCTACCAGCTCACCTTCTTCCGCGTCGGGCTCTCCCCGGAGCCCCCCGCGCTCGACTCCGCCTGGGCGGCGAGCCAGGCGGTGATGGGCCACGCGGCCGTCACGGACCTCCGGTCCCGGACGCACCGCTTCTCGGAGGTGCTCTGGCGCGCGTCGCCGCTCCTCGGCGGGTTCGGCGCGCCGCCCGGCCCGGGAGTCGCCTGGGCGCGCGCGCCCGCCGGCACCCCCGGTCGCTGGACGCTGCGGCTCGAGGGCGGCGCGTTCCACCTAGCGATGCGCGACGACGCGCGCGGGATCGCCCTCGACCTCGTGGCTCGCCCGACGAAGCCGCTCGTGCTGCAGGGGCCGAACGGCTACAGCCGCAAGGCCGCGCAGGTTGGCTACGCGAGCCTCTACTCCTCGTACACGCGGCTCGCGACCGAGGGCACGGTGACGGTGGGGTCGGAGACGCTGCGGGTCACCGGCGAGAGCTGGATGGACCAGGAGATCGGGTCGTCGCAGCTCGCGCCCTCGCAGGTCGGCTGGGACTGGTTCAGCCTCCGGCTCGCGGACGGGCGCGATCTCATGCTGTACGTCCTGCGGCGCGCGGACGGGAGCGTGGACTGGCGGAACGGGACGCTCGTCGCGCGCGACGGCGCGGCGCGCTCGCTCGCGCCGCAGGAGTGGAGCGTCTCCGCGCTCTCGACGTGGCGGAGCCCGCGCGGCGTGACGTACCCGGCCGGCTGGAGGATCGACGTGCCGGGCGAGGGGCTCCGCCTCGTCGCGGCGCCGGAGGTCGCGTCTGCGGAGAACCGCTCGACGCTCGCCGGCGGCATCTCGTACTGGGAGGGGCCAGTGCGGCTCACCGGGGCGGACGGGAGCGCCGCGGGCGAGGGGTACGTCGAGCTCACGGGCTACGGCGAAGGCACGCGGCCGCCGCTGTAGCCCGGGAGGCCGCCGGACCCCAGAGGGCGCCGCGCCGGGGGGTGGCACCTCGGTTACCGTCCAGGGATGGCGCAGCCCGACGACCCCTCCGCCACGGGCGCCCTCGCCGCGGCGGGCGCCGACGCCATCGCGGCGAGCTTCGAGGCCTATCACGACGAGCGGGCTCGCATCACCGCCCGGGCGCGCGCCCGGTTCGAGGCGAAGGACTGGGCCGGCGGCCAGGCCGACGCGCGTGAGCGGCTCGATCTCCGCGACTGGCTCGTGAACGCCTGCGTCGGCACGGTGCGGGCCGAGCTCGGGGCGGCGGTGCACGACCACGGCCTCTGGCGGGGCATGAAGGAGCTCTACGAGGCGCGGGTGGCGGCCAGGCCGGATCGGGAGATCGCGCAGTCGTTCTTCAACTCCGTCACTCGCCGCGTGTTCGTGACGGTGGGCGTGGATCCCGCGATCGAGTTCCTGGCGGCCGACGGCCCGGCGGTCAGGGAGGGGCCCGTGCCCGTCTACGGGAGCTTCCGGCGCGAGGTCACCACCGAGGCGCTCCTCCGCACGATCCTCCGCGCGTACGCGTTCTCCGTCCCGTACGAGGACCTCGAGCGGGACGCGCGCATCGCGGCGGTCGAGCTCGACGCGCACCTGCGCGAGCTCGACGACGGCCAGCCGATCGAGACGGTCGAGCTCGCGAAGGCCGTCTTCTACCGCGGGAAGGGCGCCTACCTCGTCGGGCGGCTCCGGCGCGGACGGTTCACGACCCCGCTCGTGCTGGCCCTCGTGCACGGCGCTCGCGGCGTGGTCCTGGACGCGATCCTCTTCACGGCCGAGGACATCTCGATCGTGTTCAGCTTCACGCGCTCGTACTTCCACGTCGAGGTGGAGCGGCCGCGGGAGCTCGTGGCGTTCCTGTCCACGCTCATCCCGCTGAAGCGGGTCTCGGAGCTCTACATCGCGCTCGGCTTCAACAAGCACGGCAAGACCGAGCTGTACCGGGAGATCGCGCGCCACATCGCCGAGACCGGCGAGTCGTTCGTCCCGGCGCGAGGGGACAAGGGGCTCGTGATGAGCGTGTTCACGCTGCCGGGCCTCGACGTCGTCTTCAAGGTCATCAAGGACGAGTTCAAGCCGCCCAAGCAGACGACGCGCCGCGAGGTGATGGACAAGTACCGGCACGTGTTCCGCCACGACCGCGCCGGCCGGCTCGTGGACGCGCAGGAGTACGAGCACCTCGCGTTCCCCGCCGATCGCTTCTCGCCGGAGGTGCTGCGCGAGCTCCGGGAGGAGTGCGCCGGCAGCGTCGAGATCGGGCCGCGCGAGGTCGCGGTGCGGCACCTGTACGCCGAGCGGCGCGTGACCCCGCTGAACCTCTTCATCCGCGAGGCGGACGAGTGGACCGCGCGGCAGGCGGTGCTCGACTTCGGCCGCGCCCTGAAGGACCTCTCCGCGACGAACACCTTCCCGGGCGACCTGCTCCTCAAGAACTTCGGCGTGACGCGGCACGGGCGCGTGATCTTCTACGACTACGACGAGCTCACGCGCGTGACGGACTGCGTGTTCCGCGACCTGCCGACCGCGTCGGGCGACGACGAGGAGATGAGCGGCGAGCCCTGGTTCTACGTGGGGGAGGACGACATCTTCCCGGAGGAGCTGCTCCCGTTTCTAGGCCTCACCGGGCGGCTCCGGGAGGTCTTCCTCCACGCCCACGGGGACCTGCTCACCGGGCGCTACTGGCGCGGCATCCAGGAGCGGATCCGGGAGGGGGAGATCGTCGACATCTACCCGTACCGCGAGGAGCAGCGGCTCGTGCACGGGTACGCGTAGCGGGGATCGAACCGGGCGGAAAGCGCCATCAGTTCGCAGGCGCCCGCTCCCCCTGGCGCGTCGCCACGATGGCGCGGTCGATGGCGTCGCCCGTGCAGAACCAGGAGAAGAGCCCCCCGGCGCGGCGCGCCGACTCGAGCGCCGGCAGGGCCGCGGGATCGCGCAGCTCGCCGAGGAGCTCCGCCGCCGCCCGGCGCGAGCCGCAGCTCTCTGCGCCGGCGAGGAGCCTCCGGGCGTTCTCGCGGAGCGCCGGGTCCTCGCGGAGCGCGGGCCGGGCGGCGAGCGCGACGCGGTAGCGCCGCAGGCACTCGCCGCTCGCGCCGCGGGCGCAGGCGACGTCGCCGCGGAGCTTCTCCACGAGCGGGTCGCCGGGCCGGACCCTCGCGGCCTGGTCGAGCTTCGCGCGCGCATCCGCCAGCCGGCCGCTCGCGACGAGCGAGGCGACGTCGCCCGCGAGCGACGCCTCGCTCCGCGGCAGGTACAGCGCGGCGAGCGCGAGGGCGGCCAGCGCGACGAGGGCGGCGCGGCGGGGCGAGGCGAGGAGGGCGCGGGCCAGGGAGGACGCGCGGGTGAGCGCGAGGAGGATGGCGGGAGGCGAAGGGGGAGGGGTCGCGGTCGCGGTCGGGGTCGCGGTCGGGGTCGGGGTCGGGGTCGCGGTCGCGGTCGGGGTCGCGGTCGGGGTCGGGGTCGCGGTCGGGGAGGCGGTCGGGGTCGCGGTCGGGGTCGAGGTCGAGATCGAGGTCGCGGTCGGGGTCGGGGTCGTCGCGGTCGGCGTCGGGGTCGGGATCGGGGTCGAGGTCGGGGTCGGGGTCGGGGTCGGGGTCGAGCCCTGGGCCGGGATCGCGTTCGAAATCGGGACCGCGTGCGCGCTCGCCGTCACCTCCCCGAGCCGCTGGGTGGCCTGCGCGACCCGGACCTCCTCGGCGATCTCCGCCGCGGACGCCCGCCTCCATGCGCTGCGGGCGAGCCCGCGGGTCACGGCCGCCGTGAGCCCCGCGGGGAGATCCGGACGAAGCACGCCGAGCGGGACGGGATCCTCGTGGAGCACGCGGCGGATGGTCTCGAGCGGCGCGTCCGCGGGGAAGGGAGGGCGCCGGGCGAGGAGCGCGTAGGTCATCGCGGCGAGCGCGAACGTGTCGCCGCGGCGGGACGGCGGGCCGCCGCGAAGGAGCTCGGGGGCGGCGAAGCCGAGCGCGGTCGCGGCGGCGGGGTCCTCGACGTCGGGATGGAACGGCAGCTCGCCGTCGATGAGCATCACCGACCCGTCCGCCGCGACCACCACGTTGCCGGGGTGGAGCCGTCCGTGGACGCGGCCGCGAACGTGCAGCGCGAGGACGGCGCGCGCGAGCGTCCCGGCGAGGTCGAGCGCGGTGGCGCCCACCGGCGGCGCGGCGAGGACCTCCGCGAGCGTCCGCCCGGGCGCGAAGGGCCGGAGGAGGTGCGCGGCGCCCTCGTGCTCCAGCACCGCCGCCGCGGCGCCGGCGCACGCGCGCGCCCGGCGCTCGAGCTCTCCTCTCCCGACGCCCGCGCGGCGGAGCACGGCGAGCGTGCCGGCCGACTCCGTCCGCACGAGCAGCGTGCGCCCGGGGCGCAGCACCGAGACGAGGGCGTGGCCGGGAATGACGAGGCCGGGCGTTCGTACCGCCCCGCCGCTGCTCGCCGTGCTCGCCTCGCGCGTGGGAGTCATCGCCGGCCGCTCACGGGAAGAGCAGCGCCGCGGTGAGCGCTGCCTCGAGCCGGGTGTACACGTCCGCCACCCGCTCAGCGCGCGCCTCGCCGCCGAGCCGGAGCCGCTCGCCCACCCGCTGCGTGAACGCGAGCCGCGCGTCGCCCCCGGCGCGGACGCCGCCGCCCGCGCCGCCCACGACCTGCAGCGCCGGCCCGGCGTCGAGCGAGAGCCAGCCGCGCGCGCCCGCGTCGCGGGTCACGACGAGGCGAGGAGAAGCCGAGAGGAAGAGCCGCGGTGAGAACACGCCCGGCGACGGATCGAGCGGGTCGCCCGTCGCGGAGAGATCGCGGGCGTGGTGGAGCGCGTCCGCCGAGAGGCCGGCCGCGATCGTGAAGCCGCGGGCCCGTGTGAGCGCTCGATCGACGCGCGCGCCCAGCGCCGACGCGAAGACGGGCGAGATCCCCTCGGCGGAGATGGACCCGGCGCGTGCGGTCAGCTCGATCCGAGTGCCGGCGCCGCGCGCGAGGCGCAGCTCCACGAGGTTGTCGCTCGCCGCGCCCGCGCGAGCGTCCCCGACGCGCTCGCCCGCGTAGGCGCGGAAGGAGTCGAGGCGCGCCGCGCGGCGCACGCCGAGGGCGCCGCGGCCGGCCTCCGTGGCGCGCGGGAGGGCGATCGCGCCCGACAGGGCGGCGCCCCCCCGGCGGACGCCGTCGAGCGCGCCCTGGAGCTCGAGGCGCGTTCCAGGCGCCGGCCGCCACTCGCCCTGGACCGTGACGTTCGCCCCCGACGCCTCGGCGCCGGCCTCGCCGCGCGCGACGGCGAACCCCGCCTCGACCGCGCTCGAGGTGAACGGCGTCGGCTCGGCGGCGCCGGACACGAAGGCGCCCACGCGCGAGAGCGCCGCGCCGCCCGGCTGGGCCAGCACCCGCGCGCCGGCTCCCGCGGACGGCTCGCGCCCGACCCGGAGCGAGCGCTCCAGCGCCGCGACGTCCGGGCGCGCCCGGCCATACCGCTCGGCGAGCTCCCCGTGCGCGAGGGCGCGATCGGCGTCGCCGTTCCAGGCGTAGGCGTGCGCGAGGCCGCGGTGCGCCTCCGCGTCATCGGGCGCCTCGGCGAGCACGGTCTCGTAGACCGCGATGGCGGCCTTGCTCGTCTCCCTGCGCGCGCCGAGCACGCGCGCGAGCCCGACCCGGGCACGCCGCGAGCGCGGGCGCTCGCGCAGCACCGCCTCGTACTCCCGGCGGGCGGCGTCCGCCGAGGCGGGATCGGCGGCGAGCACGTCGGCGTACTCGAGCCTCGCCTCGGCGGAGGAGCGGAGCGCGAGCGCGCGCGCGTACTCGCCGCGGGCCTCGTCGCGCCGACCCGCGCGGGCGAGCGCGCGGGCGCGGCCGAGCCGCAGGTCGGGATCGCCGGGGTTTCGCTCGACGAGCGCGGCGTAGCGCTCCGCCGCCTCTCCCGCCCGGCGCGGATCCTCGGCGGTGATGCGGGCGAGCTCGCGCGAGGCGCGCTCGTCCCCCGGGCTCGCGGCGAGGCGCCGCTCGAGCTCGCGGACCGCCTCGTCGCGGTGCCGCCGGTCCCAGAGGAGGAGCTTCAGCCACTCGTCGCGGAGCGCCGCGTCGTCCGGCGTGGCCGCGAGGAGGGTGCCGTACTCGGCGAGCGCGTCGTCGAGCGTGGCGCGGTCACGGCCGAGGAGCCGCGCGAGCTCGCGGCGGCGGGCGGGATCGTCCCGCCACGCGAGGCCCATGCGCAGGTACCTCACCGCGTCCTTCGACCGGTACGCGTAGCGGGACCACTGGAGCAGCCGCGCCTGCTCGAACGCGAGCTGCCAGTCGTCGGGGAAGCGCCCGAGGTGGCGGTCGAGCTCGGCGACCGCGCGGTCCGTCTCGCCGTTCCGGAGCAGCGCCCAGCAGAGGTTGCGCGAGGCCTCGCGGCCGTTCGGGTTCAGCTCGAGCGCCTTCCGCCACGCCTCGATCGCGGCGCCGTAGTTCTCGATCTGCATGTTCGCGCGGCCGCGCGACAGGTACCAGGACTCGGCGAGGCCGGCGCGGGCCGCCGGCGCGAGCGCGAGCGCGACCGCGACGACGGCGGCGCGGAGGGAGCGGGACATTCGGATCTCTCTCGGGTCTTTGCGAGGGCTCTCTAGGCGGCAAGGTACTCACGCGCCTCGCCGCCCGGGAGCGGCGCAGGCAGGTAGGCGAGCCCTGCGCGCCACACGCCCGGGAGCACCCGGCGCGCGTGCGCGACGCGCGCCCAGCGCACGCCCTCGCGCAGCACGATGGGGAGCGCGTCGGAGGGCGGCCGCCCGAGGAAGAGCGCGCCGAGCCCACCCGGCGAGGTGTCGAGCACGACGCCGCGGACCCGCCGGGAGGCGCCCACCCACGCGAGCCCGCGCAGCGCCCCGTGGCGGGGCGTGAGGCGACGGCGCGCGCGGAGCGGAAGGAACGCGCGGGCGATCCCGGCGAGGAGCTGGAGCGCCATCGCGACCTGGCTGCGGGTCCGCCCGTCGTGGGCACCCGCGAACGCCTCCTCGGAGGAGAAGGCGATCCGCGCGAGCGCGCGCCGCGCCTCCGCGGGGAGCCCCTCGAAGGCGAGGCCGGCCCGGACCGCGCCCTGCACCTCCTCGCGCCACGCGACGCGGGCGCGCACGCGCAGGGGCTCTCGCGTCCCGAAGGAGAGCTCGACGGCGGCGGGGAGCGCGGCGCCCGCGGGCAGGCGGAGCCCCGCCCCGGTGGTGGAGAGATCCACCGTCTCGGCGGAGAGCGCGAGCTCGGGCGCCTCGACGCGCACGGGTACGCGCCGCCGCACGCGCTCGTCCTCGCGGCGCTGCGGCCGCTCCCACGCGACGAGGAGCGCAGCGAGCACGGCGGCGAGGTTCGCGCCCGCCCAGAACAGGTTGAACGCGTACGCCTCGACCTCGATCCCGAACGCCACGAGCTCGAACGCGCCCTTCCCGAGCGCGACCGCGGCGAGCGCCGCGGCGGCGATCGTGAGCCGCGACGACGACGCGTCGAACCGCCGCCGGTTCGAGACGATCCCCTTCGGCGTCACCTTGAACCCGAGGCTCTTCGGGAGGAGGAGGTCGAGCGTCGCGCGCGCGAGCGGGAAGGCGACCGCGGCCTCGTAGACGGTGCCCCACAGGAGCCGCGGCCAGCCGGGGAGGAGCGCGTTCGCGGCGAGCGTGGAGAGCAAGAGGTGCGGGACGAGGTACGCGAGGAGGACGGGGAGGTCCGCGAAGAGGGGGTGGAGGTGGAAGAGCAGGTACCAGAGCGGCGTCAGGAAGAACGCCACCCGCGCGAGCGGGAAGAAGAAGTACCAGAGCGAGGCGAAGTAGCCGACGCGGTGCCGGAGCGGGAGGCCGCGCTCGAGCAGCGGGTTGTCCTTGAAGAAGATCTGCAGGCACCCGAGCATCCAGCGACGCCGCTGCACGAGGTAGCTCTGCACGTTCTCGGCGGAGAGCCCGACGGCGAGGTCCTCGTCGACGAACGCCGAGCGCCAGCCCTTCGCGTGGAGCTTCTGGCTCGTGTGGATGTCCTCGGTGATCGAGAGCAGGTTGAAGCCGCCCACCGAGGCGATGGCGGCGCGCCGGAACACCGCGCCCGAGCCGACGAAGAACGCGCCGCCCCAGCGATCGCGGCCCGCCTGGATGGCGTGGTTGAAGAGGTCGGCCTCGTTCGGGACGGCGGGGCCGGTCCCGAAGGCGCGCTGGAAGACGTCCGGGTTGTAGAAGTGATGCGGCGTCTGGACGACGCCCATGCCCGCGTCGCGGAAGTGCGGGACCGTGCGCTCCAGGAACGCCGCGCTCGGCACGTGGTCGGTGTCGAACACCACGACGAGGTCGCCCGCGGTGAGCGAGAGGGCGTTGTTGAGGTTGCCGGCCTTGGCGTGCCGCTTCGGGCCGGCGATGTAGCGCGCGCCGTGCTCGGCGGCCAGCCGCGCGACCGCCTCGCGGTGCGAGTCGTCGCAGACGTGGACCGTCTTCCTCGGGTAGCGCATCGCTGCGCAGGCGGCGAGCGTCTTGTCGAGGATCTCGAGGGACTCGGAGTAGATGGGGACGAACACGTCGACCGAGGGGACCTCCTCGCCCGGCGCGAGCGGCGCGGGTGGCTCGCGCCGGCGCCGCGAGACGCCCACCTGCACGACGAGGAAGAGGACGGTCGAGAACGCGTACGCCTCGGCGGCGAGCAGGGACAGGCTGATGACCGGCCCGAGCGGCTCGATGAAGTTCAGCGTCTCCCGGGCGCGCCAGCCGAGGTAGCGCGCGGAGATCGCGACCGCGAGCGCGACGAGGCCCGCGCGCGCCCAGGTGAAGCGCCGCGCGAGCGGCGCGAGCGCGAGGGCGGCGAGCACCGGGAGGAGCGGGAAGCGCTCCTCGAACGGGCTCCAGTCGATCCCGAGCAGGAACGCGAGCGGCTCGTCGAACCGGCGCGCGACGCCGAGCTCGAGCGCGCGGCCGAGCCAGAGCCAGTTGTGCAGGTAGTAGGGGGTCTCCTCGCCCGCGAGCGCGCGCTCGAAGAGCGCGTCGAGCTTCCCGTGACGCAGCTCGGAGGCGAGCGCCGGGTCCTCCACCGCAGCGAGCGCCGCGACCGACGCCATGTGCGGCTGGCCGTCGAGCTCCGACAGGGCGCGGCCCCCCGTGGTGTAGCGATCGCGGAGCCGCCCCTCGGCGCGGATGGCCTCGCGCGGGAACGCGAGCATGCGGGCGCGCAGGTCCGCCTCGCCGCGCCGCCCGAACCAGCGCGCGTCGAGCGCGACGCGCCAGAAGATCGGCACGGCGTCGTAGCCGAAGACCTGGGGCGCGCCGCCGCCGGGCTTCTCGAGGAGCAGCGCACCCGACCGCGGATCCACCCAGATCCGCTCCGGCGGCAGCACGAGGCCCTTGTCGAAGTAGAGGAAGCGGAGGACCTCGTAGCTCCCGCGCACGAGCTCCTTCCACGGGTGGGCCGGGTCGACCTCGGCGAAGACCTCGTAGGCGTACGGGGCGAGGTAGGCGACGTGGATGGTCGGGTAGCGCTCTCGCGGCGCCCAGTTCCCGCCGGTGGGCAGGAACCGGCCGCCCGCCTGGATCACCTCGCGTTCCCAGACGTCGGCGAGGAGGCGCCGCGCCTCCTCGAGGTAGCGCGCCTCGCCGAAGCGGCGCGAGGCGAGCACGAGCGCGAGGGCGCTGTCCTGATCCGCGTCGGTCGCGGCGTTCCGGTCCTCGACGCCGTCCTTCCACTTCCAGGCGAGGAGCCGATCGTCGCGGACCTGGAGGTTCTCGCGCGTCCAGCGCCAAACCTCCTCGAAGGTGGCGCGGTCGCCGGCCCAGACCGCGCGGAGGAGCGCGTACGACTGCCCCTCGGACGTCGTGATGCCGCCCTCGTCACGCGCCACGACGCGGCCGTGGTCCACGTGCGCGTAGCGGTAGAAGCTCCAGAGGGCGGAGAGCTCGTCGCGCTCGCGGGCCCGCGCGTCGTTCGCGCGCCCCGCGTCGCCGTGGCCACAGGCCAGGAGGGCCGAGACGGGGAGGAGGGCGATCCAGGCGAGGGCTCGCATGAGCGACTGGAGGGTGGGGGCGGGCGAGCGCCCGAGGAAGCACCCGCCCGGATCACGGACGAGCGGGGCGCCGAACGGGGGACGTCAGCGCGGGCGCGGGCTCGCGATCGACCGGTCCGAACCCGGGCCCCGCCGGGAACGCGGCCGGGACCGCGATCCTCAGCGCCGCCGGACCGCCGCCACCACGTTGGGCACCGGCCAGGGCTCCCTGTTCTCGGCCTGCGGCAGGTGCTCGAACCCGCCCACCCACTCGTGCTCGCTCCCGCCGCCGCGCACGTAGAGCTGGGCCTCTGGGCCGCCCTCGACGTACATCGCCTGGCGCAGATCGATGGGGAGCGCGAGGAGCGCGTTCACGAGGTCGTAGACCGGCCACGGCGTCCGCGCGTGGATGAAGAGGACGCGCCCCTTCCCGTCCACGCCGATCGCCGCCGCCGAGAACCGGCGCTGCGAGGGCTCCCACACGTTCTTCCGCTCGCACGAGACGAGCCGGATCGACTGCACGAGCGTGCCGTACGCCCTCGCCACGGTCTCGAGATCGTCGCAGTCGCGGTCGATCATCCGGACCGGCGCGGCGCCGCGGGCGAGCGGGTCGAACGCGAGCACCGAGCGGTCCTTGGACACGCGCCGCTGGTTCACGTGGTCGCGCGTGCGCATGAGCGACACGCTCGTGCGGTAGTCCTGCTGGTACATGCTCGCGTTGATCGCGGCGACCGCCCCGGCGCGCGCGGCCCACGCGCGCGCGCTGCGCAGGGCGCCCTCGCCGGGTGCGGAGGCGTTGAGCAGCTTGAGCTCGAAGCGGGCCGGGTCGATGCGGACGATCGCGATGGGGCGGGCGCCGGCCTCGGCGGCCGGGCCGTCGAACTGGCCGAGCTCGAGGCCGGGCTCGAGCGCCCGGAAGCCGCCATGGGCCGCGTCGCTGGCGCGGGGAGCGGGCGCCGGCGCCGCCGCGTGCGCGGGCGGCGCCGAGAGCGCGAGGAGCAGGGCAGCCGCCGCCGGGAGGCGCATCGGTCCATTGTCGGGCCCGTTCGTGACGGTGACAAGACCGGGGAGAGTGCGAGATTCCCGCCATGCCCCATCCCCTCGCAGGCAAGCCCGCCCCGAAGGACCTGCTCGTGGACGTCCCGGACCTCCTCCGCCGCTACGCCGCGGAGCGGCCGGACCCCGCGAATCCGGCCGAGCGCGTCGCGTTCGGCACCTCCGGCCACCGCGGCTCGTCCCTGCGCAAGAGCTTCAACGAGGCCCACATCCTCGCCGTGGCGCAGGCCGTGTGCGAGCTCCGCGCCCGCGCTGGCGTGACCGGGCCGCTCTTCCTCGGCCGCGACACGCACGCGCTCTCCGAGCCGGCGGAGCGCACCGCGCTCGAGGTGCTCGCCGCGAACGGGGTGGAGGTGGTGATCTCCGAGGGCGGCGCGCCGGTCCCGACCCCGGTCATCTCGCACGCGATCCTCGGGCACAACCGCGGGCGGGCCGGCGGCCTCGCCGACGGGATCGTGATCACCCCCTCCCACAACCCGCCCGAGGATGGCGGCATCAAGTACAACCCGCCCGACGGCGGACCCGCCGACACGGCGGTCACCGCGGCGATCGAGGCGCGCGCGAACGCGCTCCTCGCGTCCGGGAACGCGGGGGTGAAGCGGATCGCCTACGAGGCGGCGCGCCGCGCCGCGAGCGTGCACGTGCGCGACTACGTCCGGCCGTACGTCGAGGACCTCCGCGCCGCGCTGGACCTCGACGCCGCGCGCGGGGTTCCCCTGCGCGTCGGCGTCGATCCGCTGGGCGGCTCGAACGCGCACTACTGGGGCGCCATCGCGGCGGAGTACGGCCTCGACCTGACCGTGGTGAACCCCGTCGTCGATCCGACCTTCGGGTTCATGCCGCTCGACCACGACGGCAAGATCCGGATGGACTGCTCGTCGCCGTTCGCGATGGCGAACCTCGTCGCGATGAAGGACCGGTTCGATCTCGCCTTCGGGAACGACGCCGACTCCGACCGGCACGGCATCGTCACGCCCGGCTCCGGGCTCATGAACCCGAACCACTACCTCGCCGTCGCGATCGACTACCTGTTCCGGAACCGCCCGGGCTGGTCGCCCGCTGCCGGGATCGGGAAGACCCTCGTCTCGTCCGCGCTCATCGATCGGGTCGCGGCGCGGCTCGGGCGGCGGCTCGTGGAGGTGCCCGTCGGGTTCAAGTGGTTCGTGCCTGGCCTCCTCGACGGGTCCATCGGCTTCGGCGGCGAGGAGAGCGCGGGCGCGTCGTTCCTGCGCCGCGACGGCACGACCTGGACGACCGACAAGGACGGGATCGTGATGGACCTCCTCGCCGTCGAGCTGCGCGCCCGCACCGGCAGGGATCCGGGCGAGCTCTACCGCGCCCTCGCGGCGGACCTCGGGGCGCCGGTCTACGCGCGCGTGGACGCCGCCGCGACGCCGGCCGAGAAGGCGATCCTGAAGAAGCTCGCCCCGGAGGCGGTGAAGGCGACGACGCTCGCCGGCGAGCCCATCGTGGCGCGGCTCACGCGCGCGCCCGGGAACGGCGCCGACATCGGCGGGCTCAAGGTGGTCGCCGACAACGGCTGGTTCGCGGCGCGCCCATCCGGCACGGAGGACGTCTACAAGATCTACGCGGAGAGCTTCCGCGACGAGGCGCACCTCGCGCGCATCCTCGACGAGGCGAAGGCCATCGTCGCGGCGGCGCTGAAGGGTGTCTGATGATCTCACCGGGGGCTGCGCGCCCCGCCCCGCCGAGCAGAGCTCGTCGGGCCCCACCCCTGCTCGCCGGGTCCCGTGCGCCGGCCGCGTGGCGGCTTCGCCGCGAACGCGTCGGCGCCCCGGCGGGCTCGCTTCGCTCACCTGTTCGTTCGCGACCATGATCGTTTTAGCTCGCCGCGAGGTCCGGGCGGGCGGTGACGAGGAACGCGCCCTCCGGCGCGGGGCGCACCTCGTACACCGCCGCGAACCCCTCCGTCGCCTCCGGCGGCTCGAGCCGCCTCGCCGTGGCGAAGATCGCGACCTTCGGCACCTGCGCCCGCCCGCTGCGTCCCGCGTTGCGCGCGAGCGAGGCGCGCACGTCCGGCGGGAACCAGTACAGCACCGGGCGCATGCCGAGCGCGCGCGCGAGCTCCACCAGGACGGCGCGATCCTCGCGCCGTGGGTTCGTGTCGTCGATGACGACCGGCAGACCCGCGGCCGCCGCAGCCTGGACGAGCTCGCGCTGCCTGCGGCCCTTGTCCCGGGCGCTCCGGAAGAGATCCTTCGACACGTGCGCGTGCGTCGCGGCGAAGCGGGCGCGGTGAAAGCTCGACTTGCCGGCGCCCTGCAGGCCGGCGAGGACGACGAGGTCCGGTCGGTCCATGCGCCTCCGGGCGCGGCACGATGAGGAGCGGCTGCACGCGCGCCGCCCGGCGGTCATAATCCGCCCGGACCCTTCTCGCGAGGTGAGGCATGCACGTCCTCGTCGCAGGCTGCGGCTGGCTCGGGACGGCGCTCGCGCGCCGGCTCGTCGAGCGAGGCGATCGCGTGACCGGAATACGCCGCGATCCGGGCCGCGCCGAGGCGCTGCGCGCGCTCCGGGTGGAGCCGCTCGCGGTCGATCTCGCCGTCCGCGGCGCCGCGGCGCGGCTCCCGGACGTGGACGCGATCGTCGCCTGCCAGGCCGCCGGAGCGGACGGAGCCCTCGCGTACCGCGCGGCGTACGTGGAGGCGAACCGCGCCCTCCTCGCCGCCGCCGCTCGGGGGGGCGCGCGCGCCTTCGTCTACACCGGCTCGACGGGCGTGTTCGGGCAGCGCGACGGGTCGGACGTCGACGAGGCGACGCCGCCCGCGCCCGCGAGCCCGGGCGCCGAGGTGCTCGTCGAGGCGGAGGCGCTCGTGCGCGGCGCGTCCACCGGGACGCTCCGGACGGCCGTGGTCCGCCTCTCCGGGCTCTACGGGCCCGGCCGGGCCGGAGTCCTCGACCGCGTGCGCAGCGGGCGGCTCGCGCTCGGGCCGGGCGACGACGCGTGGATGAACTTCTGCCACCGCGACGACGCGATCGCCTTCGTCCTCGCGGCCCTCGAGCGTGGCGCGCCCGGGGCCGTCTACCACGGCAGCGACGCCGAGCCCGCGCGGCGCCGAGACGTCGTCTCGTGGATCTCGGGCCGGCTCGGGATCCCGCCGCCCGTCTCGGAGGCCCCGGCCGGCGGCCCCAGCCGCCGCATCCTGTCCGAGCGCACCCGCGCCGCGCTCGACGTCACGCTCGCGTATCCGTCCTTTCGCGACGGGCTGGCGCCGCTCCTCCAGGGCGACGGATAGCGCGCGCCCGGCGGACTGCCGACCCGCGGCTCAGCGCGTCGGTCGGAGCGCCGCGGCCACGGCGGCGGCCGCCGCCGCGAGCTCCGGCTCCGGCCGCATGTCCTCCGGCTGCCCCTCGAAGCAGCGGCGGCCGCGCAGTCGGTCCGGCGTCTCGGCGAAGCGCGGGACGAGGTGCAGGTGGAAGTGCCGGAGCACGTCGCCGATGGCGAACGCGTACACGTGCTCCGCCCCGAGCGCCTCGCGCTGCGCAGCCATGACGCGCGCGGCGAGCGGCCCGATGGCAGCGAGCTCGTCCTGGGGGAGGTCGTACCAGGCGCGCGCGTGGCGCTCGCTCGTCAGGACGAGCCAGCCTCGGAGCGGCGATGGGTCCGCGAGGGCGTGCAGGACGAACCCTCCCTCGCGCCGCAGGATGCCGCCGGGAACCCTGTGAAGGCCGCGCGCGATCGCGCAGCCGATGCACTGTTCGTCAACCATGGGCCTCCGTGGCGCTTCGTCGCAGCATCGCGCCGCGTCCCGGAGCGTACACTTACAGCAAATACCGGTTGGAGTGAGCCCGTCAGCGGCACAGCGTGAAAGGCGCCGTTATACCGGGACCTGTACCGATTCGCGCATCGGTCTGTCCCGTCGGGGGCTACCGTCCTCGCGGGGTAGCCCCCAAGTTGCGCGCTTTCGAACGACTTTTTCCGCGCGGGCCCCCGGCCCGGGAATCGACCGGCCGCATGCCTGTTCCGAACGAGACCAGGAGCACCCAGGTGGAACCGAATCCGACCCCGCTCACCCAGCTCATCCGCTCCGAGACGACCGTGGCCGGTCACCGGAATCTCTACTGCCTTCACTACGACGCCTGCCTCGACGTCGCCGTGAAGCTCGACTGGGACAGCTGGTCCTGCGAGAAGTGCCCGCTGTTCAAGCTGCACGAGGAACCGCGCTCGTTCGCGGGGATGTTCGCGAACGACCGGCGCGGCGGGGGCCAGCCGCACTGACTCGTGGGCGGCGCGCGCCTGCCCGGGTGTCGCGCGGCCCAGCCCGGATCAGGCGCCTGGGGCGGCGTGCGCGCGCTGGCGCGCCGAGCGGCGCGCTCGTAGGATCCGCGCCCCATGAGACCCACCCCGTTCGTCCCGCTCCTCTCCGCGTGTCTCCTGGCCGGCGCGCCCGCGCGCGCGGCCACTCCCGCGGCGGCGCCAGAGCCGCGCGCCGTGGTCGTCGCGCCCTCGGCGCCCGCGAAGCCCAGCGCCGCCGACGCGAAGGCCTTCGTCGACGGCGTCAACTCCGAGCTGAAGCGGCTCTGGATCCGCTCCTCGACCGCCGACTGGATCAAGGCCACCTACATCACCGACGACACCGAGCGGAACGCCGCCGCCCTCAACGAGGACGTGATGGCGTACCTGTCCGGCGCGATCGCGGCGTCCGTGCGGTTCGACGGCGTCGACGTCGACGCGGACACCGCGCGCATGCTGCACCTGCTCAAGGTGGCCACCTCGCTGCCCGCGCCGAGCGATCCGGCGCGCCGCCGCGAGCTCGCCGAGATCGCCGCCAAGCTCGAGGGCATCTACGGCAAGGGCAAGTGGTGCGGCACGCCGGTGCCGGGCAAGCCGGCGCCCCGCTGCCGCGATCTGCAGGAGCTCGAGGAGGTCCTCGCGAAGAGCCACAGCTATCCCGAGCTGCTCGACGCCTGGACCGGCTGGCACACGATCTCCCGCGAGATGCGGCCGCTCTACACGCGCCTCGTCACGCTCGGCAACGAGGGCTCGAAGGAGATCGGCTTCCGCGATCTCGGCGACCTCTGGCGCGCCGACTACGACATGCCGCCCGCCGAGTTCGAGGCGGACGTCGACCGGCTCTGGACGGAGGTGAAGCCGCTCTACGACGAGCTGCACTGCTTCGTCCGGGCCCGGCTCCAGAAGCTCTACGGGAAGGACAAGGTCCCGGACGGCAAGCCCATCCCGGCGCACCTGCTCGGGAACATGTGGGCGCAGGACTGGTCGAACCTCTACCCGCTCGTCGAGCCGTACAAGGGCGCGGGGAGCCTCGACGTGGACGCGGCGCTGAAGCGCCAGAAGTACGATCCGGTCCGGATGGTGAAGCTCGGCGAGGCGTTCTTCTCGTCGCTCGGTCTCGCCCCGCTCCCGGCGACGTTCTGGCAGCGCTCGCAGCTCGTGAAGCCCAAGGACCGCGAGGTGGTGTGCCACGCGAGCGCGTGGGACGTGACCTACGACGCCGACCTGCGCGTCAAGATGTGCATCCGGCCGACCGAGGAGGATCTCGTCACGATCCACCACGAGCTCGGGCACAACTACTACCAGCGCGCCTACGTGCACCTGCCGGTGCTCTACCAGGACAGCGCGAACGACGGGTTCCACGAGGCGCTCGGCGACGCGATCGCCCTCTCGGTGACTCCCGGCTACCTGAAGCAGGTGGGGCTCGTCCCGTCGGTCGCGAAGGACGACCACGGCGTCATCAACTTCCAGATGAAGAAGGCCCTCGAGAAGGTCTCGTTCCTGCCGTTCGGGCGCCTCATCGACCAGTGGCGCTGGGACGTGTTCAGCGGGAAGATCGCGCCTGACCGCTACAACGCCGCGTGGTGGGACCTGCGCCGCAAGTTCCAGGGGGTCGACGCGCCGGTGGCCCGGACCGAGGACGACTTCGACCCGGGCGCGAAGTACCACGTCCCGGCGAACGTGCCGTACACGCGCTACTTCCTCGCGCACGTGTACCAGTTCCAGTTCCACAAGGCGCTCTGCGAGGCGGCCGGGTGGAAGGGCCCCCTGCACGAGTGCTCGATCTACGGCTCGAAGGACGCGGGGAAGCGGCTCCAGGCGATGATGGAGCTCGGCGCCTCGAAGCCTTGGCCGGAGGCGATGGCGGCCCTGACCGGCACGAAGAAGGCGGACGCTTCCGCGCTGCTCGAGTACTTCGCGCCGCTGCGCGCGTGGCTCCGCGCGCAGAACGCGGGCCAGCAGTGCGGCTGGTGAGCGCGGGCCGCTGAGGTCAGGGGAAGGCGACGAAGCGCCCCGGCGGCTCCTGGCCGCCGGGGCGCCGTCGTCTCGGATGCCCGTTCGTCAGATGTCCCGGCCGACGTCGTCGCTCGGATGGCGCTCGTCCTCGCGCTTGACCTCTTCCTTGAGGTCGCCGACGCCCTTGCGGATCTGGCCCTTCTTCTCCTCGAGCCACCCCTCGCCCTGGGTCGAGCGATCCTTCGTGGCGCCGCCGATGCGCTGCTTCACGTCGCCCTTGATCTCCTCGATCTTGCCCTTGATCTGGTCCTTGTTCATCGAACCCTCCCTTTGACGTCAAGGTAGGGTTCGCGGCCGGACGTGGCCCGCGCGAGGGCCCGCGGCGGGGGCGAGGGAGCAGGCGCGCGGCGCGCCGCCCCGGGCCGGCGAACGAGGCTCCGCGCGAAGCCGGGACTGAGGGCGCGCCTCGTGCGGGCGCGCGCGCGTCAGGGCTGCG
>NZ_JALCYY010000052.1:0-16061 GCF_022690685.1 Anaeromyxobacter terrae
CGGGGCGGCAGGAGCGGGCTCGGCGGCGCGGAGGGCGCCGGGCGCGGGGGTCGGCGCGCGCTCGGGGGCGACGAGCGGCGCGCGGGCGGCCGGCTCGGCCTCGGGCGTGGCCGGCGGGGCCGGGACCTCGCGGAGGATCCCCTCGAAGAAGAGCTTGGAGATGACGCCCGCCGCGGCGAGGTCGTCGTAGTCGGCCTCCTCCACCACCTGCTCGAGCGTGCGCCTCCCGTCGAAGAGCCGGAGCAGCGCGTTCACGTCGTCCGGGATCTCCGCGAGCCGCTCGCCGAGGAGCGCGTCGTCGATCTCGAACACCTTGTCGAGGGCCGGGAGCTGCTCGACGATCCGCCCCCACTCGTCGATGCGACGCATGCCCTCCATGAGGAGGCCCTGGGTCGACACCGGGATGCGCTCCTCGCGATCGATCGGCTTGAACTCGATCGCGAAGTCCCCGTCCTGCCAGTTGAGGAGCCGGTAGAAGGCGTTCTCGCCGGAGAGCTTCCCGCCGAGCTCGCAGTCGACGATGCGGCCGTCGCGGAAGTAGCAGATGGCGAGCGCGCCCCGCTTGCTCCGCACGTGCAGCGCGCCCGACTTCTTCCCCATCTCGAGCGTCTGGACGAGGTCCACGACGCCCATGTCGGAGAGGTTCCCCGCGAAGCTCGCCTTGAGGTCCTTCTTCTCGAGGCGCTCCTTCTCGCGCTTCTCGAGGAGGATCTTCACCCGGGTGACGATCTCCTTGATGTAGATGGGCTTCGTCAGGTAGTCCTCGACGCCCAGCTCGAGGCCCTTCACCTTGAACTCGACCGACTTCTGACCGGTCAGGAAGATGAACGGCGTCGCGCGGTGACGCTCGTCCTCCTTCAGCCGGCGGCACAGCTCGAACCCGTCCATCTCGGGCATCTTGGTGTCGGAGAGGATGAGGTCCGGCGAGGAGATGGCGCACTTCTCGAGCGCGTCGCGGCCGTTCACGGCGGTCGTGACGGAGAAGCCCGCCTTCTTGAGCGAGACCTCCATCACGCGCAGTGACTTGGGATCGCCGTCGACGAGGAGCAGGTGCTGCTTCGCCAAGGTGTCGCCTTTCCGCGCCGCGCGCTGCGCCGCCGCGGGTGATCTCGCCCGGGATCCGCGCGTCAGTCAAGGCGACGACCGCCCGAACGGGCGGCCCGCCGCGTCAGCGCGGGTCGCTCCGGCGGGACCCGAGCGCGCGCAGCTCGCGCACCGCGTCCACGTGGCGCGGGTTCGCGCGGATCGCGGCGCGGAGGAGCCGCTCGGCGGTCGCGTCGTCGCCCTCGTCGCGCGCCAGGATCCCGGCGACGTAGAGGGCGCGGTCGCAGGCCTCGTCCTTCGTCGCCTCGGCGAGCAGCGCGCGAGCCCGCTCGCGATCGCGGCCGCGCGGGTCCGAGAGGAAGGTGAAGGCGAGGGCCGCCAGGTACTCCGCCCGCGGGTCGGAGCGGACCGCTGCCTCGTAGAACGCGCGGGCCCGCGGGAGGTCGCGCGTGCGCAGGCACGCCTCGCCCTTCTCGAAGTCGGCGTGCGCGGCGTCGGTGCGCACCGACGCGGCGCCGGCGCGCCGGGCGAGGTACTCGGCGCGCTTCTTCGCGTCGGAGAGCACCTCGTACGCCTCGTTCACCGCGGAGAAGAGCTCGCGGACCGTGTCGGCGAGGTCCGCCATCGACGGGCTCGCGAACCGGTCGGGATGGAACCGTCGCGCGAGGCCGAGGAAGGCGCGCTTCACCTCGTCCCTCCCCGCGCCGTCCGGGAGCCCGAGCCGCGCGAAGAGATCCTTCTCCCTCGCGCGCGGCGCGGCCGCGAGGAGCGCCTCGCGCAGGGCGCCGTCGCTTCCTGCGGGCTGCGATCCCGAGGCGCCGCGAGGGGGAGCGCCCGGCGAAGGGACGGATCGCGTCGGGGCGGCTCCCTCCGTACGCCCGCCGAACGGACCCACGCCCAGGTTCCGCATTCCCCGCTGGAGGAGGCGCTGGCGCCGCGCTCGTGCCTCGGCGGGATCGCTCCGGTGGTCGCCGGGGGCCGGCGCTCCGGTCGCCGGCCGGCGAGGCCCGGGGCCCGCGCCCTCCGCGAGCGGCGACTCGAGCACGAGCGTCGGCACGGCCCGCTCTCCCGGATTCGCCGGGGCGGCCAGGTCGAGGAGGAGCAGCGCCGCGAGGAGCGCGAGGGCCCGCTCCGGCGGCACCTCGGACGCGGCGAGGTACGCGTCGAGCGGCAGCGGCGCGGCGAGTCGCGCGAGGAGCCTGCGCTCGGCCGCGTCGAGCCCGCGCGCCAGCTCCGGCTCGGCGTCGGCGTAACCCTCCGCGAGCTTCACGGCGCCCGCCTCCGCCGCACGCAGCGTGACGCCCACGAGATCCGCCGCCTGCGGCGCGGCGAGCGCGTCGGCGAGGACGCGCAGCGGCGAGAGGAGGCCCGCGCGCGTCCACTCCGGCACCGCGGCGCTCGCCTCGAAGGCGAACGGGCCGGCCGGCAGCGCCGCGAGCTGGGCGACGTAGCCCGCCTGCTGCTCCTCGAGCGCGCGCTCGACCTGCTCCCGCGAGGCCGCGCCCATCTCGACCAGGATCTCGCCGTGCGGTCGGCGCGTCTCGGCCATGCGCACGAGGCTCAGCGAGAGCGCGTCGATGTCGAGGACGCCCGCGGCGAGGAGCATGTGGCCGAGCGGCCGGAACCCGACGAACACCTGGGCGCCCACCGGCGCGCCGTCGTGGAACCACAGGCGCGAGGTGCCCCCGCCGTGCGCGACCTCGAGCACGCCGCTCGCGCGGCGCGCGCGCGCCTCGACCAGCACGGCGGCGAGCGGCGTCCGCGACAGATCGCCGGGCGCGTCGAGCAAGCTCATGGGCGGGGCATCTTACACCCGCCGGTCACGCTCCGCGAACCGACGCCAGCGCCGCGTACAGCGCCACGCCCGCCGCGACGGCGAGGTTCAGGCTGCGCATGCCCTCGCGCATCGGGATCCCCACCTGGCGCTCGGGCCAGGCGGCGAGCAGCGCCGGCGGGAGCCCGAGCTGCTCCTGGCCGAGGACGAGGAAGTCACCCGGAGCGAAGCGCGCCTCGAACAGGCTCCGCTCCGCGCGGGCCGTGAAGAGGTGCAGCTTTTCGATTTGACCGCGGAGCGTCCGGGCCTCAAAGTCGCTCCAGTCCTGGTAGATCGCAGGGGCGACCTCCGGCCAGTAGTCGAGCCCGGCCCGGCGGAGCTGCTTCTCGTCGAGGGAGAACCCGAGCGGCCCGACGAGGTGGAGCGCGGCGCCCGTCACGGCGCAGGTCCGCGCGACGTTGCCGGTGTTCGGGGGGATCTGCGGCGCCACGAGGACGATCTGGAAGGGCGGGTCGACGGAGGGCAGGGTCGGCATGGGCGGCATCGGGATCGTGAACAACCCGCGGTCGCGGCGCAACCGGAGCGACCCACGCATCGCCGGCCGGCTCCGCGCGCTCCTCGGGGACGACGGGGAGGTGATCGACGCCTCCACTCCTGCCGAGCTGGCTCGCGCCGTCGCGCGCTTCCGCGCGGCGGAGATCGACGTCCTCGGCGTGAACGGGGGCGACGGCACGGCGCACGTGGTGCTCACCGCCTTCGCGCGCGCCTACGGCGCGGCGCCGCTCCCGCGGCTGCTCCCCCTGCGCGGCGGCTCGATGAACACCGTCGCCCACGGACACCACATCCGCGGGCGGCCGGAGCGGATCCTGCGGGAGGTCCTGGTCCGGCGCCGCGCGGGGCACCCGCTGCGCACGGTCGAGCGCGACCTCCTCGCGATCTCCGCCGACGACGGGCCGCCCATGTACGGGTTCATCTTCGGCACGGGCGCGGTGGTGGCCTTCCTCGAGGCGTACTACGCCACGGGACGCACCTCGCCCGCGACCGCCGCCGCCCTGGTGGTGCGCGCCATCGGCTCGGCGATCGCAGGGGGCCCGTTCGCCGAGGCGCTCGTGCAGCGCCAGCGGCTGCGGGTCGTCACCGACGGCGACGAGTGGCCCGACGTGGAGTACCTCGCGCTCGTCGCCGGCACGACGCCCGACATCGGGTTCGGGTTCAAGGCCTTCGCGCGCTGCGCCGAGCAGCCCGGCTCCTTTCACGCGATCGGCCTGACCGCCGGGCTGCTCCCGCTCGCGCTCTCGCTGCCGCGCATCCGCCGCGGCGCACCCTGGCGCCGCGCGCTGGCGCAGGACGAGGTCGCGCGAGAGCTCGTCGCCGAGGGCGACGGGATCCGCTTCACGGTGGACGGCGACCTCTACGCCGCGCAGGCCCGGGTGCGGGTGGCCACGGGACCCGGGATCGCGATCGTCGTGCCGTGATACCCTGCGCCGGAGACCTCCCACCATGCGGCTCAGCCACGCGGGCATCACGGACGTCGGACGGAAGCGGGCCCACAACGAGGACGCCTACCTGCTCCTCCCGGAGGAGCAGCTCTACTGCGTCGCCGACGGGATGGGGGGGCACGCGTCCGGCGAGGTCGCGGCGCGGCTCGCGGTCGAGGAGATGGCCGAGTTCTTCCGGCTGACCGGGCGCGACGACGAGGCGACCTGGCCGTTCAGGCTCGACCCTGCGCGCAGCCAGGACGAGAACCGGCTCCTCACCGGGGTGAAGCTCGCGAACGTCCGGATCCACGAGCGCGCCCAGACGGACGCGAAGCTCCACGGGATGGGCACGACGCTCGTCGCGGCGAGCTTCCCGAAGGGCGGCGAGACGCTCCTCGTCGGGCACGTCGGCGACAGCCGCGCCTACCTGTACCGCGGCGGCCAGGTGCGCCAGCTCACCGAGGACCACTCGCTCCTCAACGACTACCTGCGCCAGCGCAAGCTCACGCCGGCGGAGGCGGAGACCTTCCCGCACAAGAACGTCATCGTGCGCGCGCTCGGGATGAAGCCCGCGGTCGAGGTCGATCTCGTCCGCGAGGAGCTGCGCGACGGCGACGTCGTGCTGCTCTGCTGCGACGGGCTCTCCGGGATGGTCCCCGACCCGCACATCGGCGACATCATCCGCGCGAGCCACGGCGACCTGAAGCGCGCCGCGCAGACGCTGGTCGACGCCGCGAATCAGGCGGGCGGGGTCGACAACATCACCTGCGTGCTGGTGGCGGCGAGCCGATAGAGCCCGGCGCAGGATCCCGGCCGAGCTCGGGCGGGCTGATGGCACGACGCCGGCCGCGACGAACGGTCCCGCAGCTCTATCCTTCCGCCCGCACCCGGTCCTGCCCCGCCGCGATCGCGCGCTCGAGCCGCTCGCCCGGGGCGAGCTCCGTCCCCTCCCAGACGATCGCCTCGCGGACCGCCGCGCCCGCGGGGACCGTCGCGCCCGCGCCGACCACCGCGCCCGGCCCGACCTCCGCCCCTGCGCCGATCTCGGCGCCCGCGCAGACGAGCGCCGGCCCCGCGAGCCGCGCGCGCGGGGAGAGCCGCGCCGACGCCGCCGCGCGCACGCCCGGCGCGATCTCGCGGGTCGCCGCGAAGGGATCCGCGCCCGGGAAGCGCGCGAGGGGGACGCGCCCGGCGAGCACGTCGCCGGTCGCCTCCAGGTAGCGCGCCGGAGTGCCGAGGTCGTTCCAGTACCCCGCGACCACCCGGCCGCGCACCGCGCCCGACGCCATGAGCGGCGGGTACACGTGCCGGTTGATGTCGCACTCGAACGGCGCCGCGGGGACGCGGTCGACGAGCCCGGGCGAGAGGACGTGCACGCCCGAGAAGTGCCAGGGCGAGAGCCCCGCCCCGCCCGGCCCGAACGCCCCGGCGATGCGGCGGACCGCCCCCTCCCCGTCGGTCTCCACCGCCGCGTAGCTCGCCCCGGCGGGCATGGGGAGGAGCACCATCGTGGCGAGCGCGCCCGACGCGCGGTGATCGGCGAGCGCGCCCGCGAGGTCCACGTCGAAGAGCACGTCGCCGTTGACGAGCAGGATCGCCTCCGCACCCTCGAGGTGCGGCCGCGCCTCGCGCAGCGCGCCACCCGTCCCGGCGATGACCGGCTCGCGAGAGACGGAGAGCGCGAGGCCGAGCGCGCGCGCCGCGTCCTCCGCGGCCGCCGCCATGCGCTCCGGCAGGTGGTGCACGTTCACCACGGCGCGCCGCACCCCGGCGCCGGCGAGGAGCGCGAGCGACCAGCGCACGAGCGGCACGCCGCAGACCGGCACCGCCGGCTTCGCCACCCGCGCGGTGAGGGGCCGGAGCCGCGTACCCAGTCCGGCGCAGAGCACCATCCCGACGACGTCGCCCATGCGCTCGTACCTCAGGGGAAGACGGGCGCGAGGAGCGCGGCGACCTCGGCGAGGAACGCCCGGTCCTCGCGGCCGAAGGCGCCCGGGTGATCCGAGTCCACGTCGATCTGGGCGAGGTAGCGATCGCCGCGGAGGATGGGGAAGACGAGCTCGGAGCGCGTCTCGAGGTTGCAGGCGAGGTAGCGCGGATCGGCGGCGACGTCGTCCACGAGCACGACGTCCTTCGTGCGCGCGGAGAGGCCGCAGAGCCCCTGGCCCACCGGGATCCTGACGTGCGGCGTGTCGCGCCCGGCGAACGCGTCGAGCTCGAGCACGTCGCCGCGCAGGACGTAGAGGTACACGCCGGTGTAGCGGGGGAGGCGCTGCAGGATCGCCGCGGCCTCGCTCAGCGCCTCGCGGTACGGACGGCGTGCGGCGACCCGGATGGCCTCGAGGGCGCCAGCGCGTTCGGAGTCCATGGTAAAGCCGAAGATAACAGATGGTCCCCGCGGCGCGCCTTCGCCTCTTCTACTTCCTCTACTACGGCACGGTGGGCACGAACCTGCCGTACTTCGCGGCCTACCTGCGCGGCCTCGGCTACACCGGCGAGCAGATCGGGACCGTCCAGATGCTCCCCTCCCTCGCCGCGCCCGCGGTGGCGCTCTCGTGGGCGAGCTGGGCCGATCGGCGCGGATCGCCCGCGCGCGCCCTGCGCCGCGCCGCGCTCATCGCCGTCTCCGCCGCCGCCCTGCTCCCGTTCGTGCGCTCGCCGCTCGCGGTCGGCGCGGTGCTCCTCGTGCAGGCGCTCGGCGAGCGCGCGGTGGTGCCGCTCGTCGACTCCGTCTCGCTCGAGTGGACGCTCGCGCGACCCGGGACCTCCTACGCCGGGCTGCGCCTCTTCGGATCGCTCGGGTTCGTCGCCCTCGCGGTCGGCGCCGGGCACGCGCTCGCGGCGCGCGGCGACCTCCCCGGCGACGTGCTCGTGCCGGCGACCATCGCCTGCTGCGTCGCCGCCTACGCCCTCGTCGCGCGCACCATCCCGGCGGCGCCGCCCCACCCCGGCACGCGCCCCGGCCTCGCGGACCTCGCGCAGCTCGTCAGGGACCGCCGGCTCCTGCTCTTCCTCGCCGCCTGCGCGCTCCACTGGGCGGCCTGCGCGCCGTACCACCTCCTCTTCGGCGTGCTCGTGCGCGACCGCGGCCTCCCCTCGGACGTGACGGGGCTCGGCATGGCCGCGGGCGTCGTCGCCGAGATGGCGGCGCTGCTCGTCTTCCCGCGGCTCGAGCGCCGCCACTCGCTCCGGCGCCTGCTCGCGGTGGCGTTCCTCGGCAGCGCCGTCCGCTGGGCGCTCGTCTCGCGCGCGGAGTCGGCGGGCGCGATCGTCGCGCTCCAGCTCCTGCACGGGCTCACCTTCGGGCTCTTCTGGGGGACGGCGATGGACGCGATGGCGAACCTCGTGCCGCCCCGGCTCCGCGCCACCGGCCAGGCGCTCTTCAGCGCCATCGTGTTCGGCGTCGGGAACACCCTCGGCTACCAGCTCGCGGGCGCCGGCTACGACCGCTACCGCTCGGCGGCGCCGCTCTTCGCCTGGGCGGCGGTGGTCGAGATCGCGGCGCTGGTGTTCGCGCTCCTCTTCCTCGGCCGGCGGGCCGCCGCGGCGGCGCCGGGGCCGGCCCGGCCCGCCTGAGGGCGCGAACCCCCCTCAAAACCGCGCGTGGAAGTGGTGCTCGCCCGCGTCCTGCAGCGCGCGCACCGCCCGGAACGCGTCCTTCACGCGGCTGCGCTCCACCGCCGACAGCGCCGCGAGGGGGAGCGCGTCCTCGGGCTCGCGGCCCTCCGCCGCGGCGCGGAGCTGCTGGCGCAGGCGCAGCCCGAGCAGGAAGCGGAACGCCTCCGCCGCGGTGACGCCGACGCGCTCGTCGAGGAGCCCCGCCCGCACCGCCGCGTCGAGCCGGTCCACCGTCGCGCGGGCCGGCGCCCGCGCCTCGAGCCCGTAGGCGCGGGCGAGGAAGACCACCGGCGCGATGCCGGCCTTCTTGAGGTCGATGGCCGCGGCCGCGCGGAGGCGGAGCATGAGCGCGGCGGGTGGGTGGAACTCCAGCGCCGCGCGCGCGAGGAAGCGCAGGAACGGCGGCCGATCGACGGCCGCGAGGACGGCCTCCTCGAGCGGCGCCACGTCGAGCGTGCCCGCCACCGGGCGGTGATCCGCGAAGGTCGCCGCGTCGAGCAGCGCGCGGGGGGCGGGCGCGTCGAGCCAGCCCGCCACGCGCGCGCGCCACTCCGAGAGCGTGCCGTGCCAGCTGCGCGCCATCACGTCGCCCCGGCAGCGCGGGAACCCGGCCGCCTCGAGGTCCGCGTTGGCGCGCTCCGCGAGGTTCACGAACCAGGCCCGCTCCTCGGCGCCCGCGTCGGCGTAGACGATCGCGTTGTCCTGGTCGGTGAGGAGCGTCTGCTCCCGCCGTCCCTCCGACCCGAGCGCGAGCCAGGCGTACGGAGCCGGCGCCGGCCCGAGATCCTGCTCGCCCCAGGCGAGGATGCGGCGCACGAGCGCGTCGTTGAGCCGCGCGACGAGCGCGGCGATGGCGAGCGCGTCGAGCCCCCCCGCCTGGAGCGACGCGGCCATCCGCGCGACCATCGCGGCGTAGCCAGGCAGGGCGGCGCGCGAGGCGAGCGCCTCGACGCGGCGGAGGACCGCCATGGGACCGGGCGCCGCGCAGCGCAGGAGGTCCGTAGAGGTGACCACCCCGATGACCTCGCCGTCGCGCACGATCGGCAGGTGGTGGACGCCGGCGTCGAGGAGCGCCGTCCACGCTGCGTGAACGGGCGTGCCGGCGGCGATCTCGCGCAGCGGGCGGGTGGCCACGCCCGCGACGGGGGCCTCCGGCCCGAGCCCCTCCGCGAGGACCCGGCCTCGGAAGTCGCGGTCGGTCACGATGCCGGGCGGGGTCCCGCGCACGAGCACCGAGGAGATCCCGCGCGCGCGCATCACCCGCGCGGCGTCGCCCACGGTGGCGTCCTCGCTCACCCACGCGGCGGGGCCGGACACGAGCTGCTCGACCGGCTGGGCGAGCTCCGGGGGTCCCTCGTGCGCGGGCGCGAGCTCGAGGCTGCGCCGGAGCCGCTCGCCCAGGCCCGTAGCGAAGTGACCCGCGAAGCGGGCGTCCGAGAGCAGTCGCCGGAACTCCGCCGCGGGCAGCCGGTAGGCGACGAGGTCCTCCTCGACCACGACGTCGAGCGGCGCCGTGCCGGTGAGGAGCGAGGTGTACCCGAACACCTCGCCCTCCTCGAGGACCTGGATCGTCCGCCCGTCGCGCTCGAGCCGCACCCCCCCGGCGCGGATGATCCAGAGGTGCTCGAGGGGCACCCCGCCGGCGCGGACGAGGCGTGCGCCGGCGGGCCGGGAGACCTCGTCGAGCGCGGCGGCCGCGCCGGCGAGGAGCGGCGCCGGCAGCCCGTCGAACGGCGGGGTCGCGCGGAGGAAGGCGGCGGGATCGACCGGCACGCGGGGCCTCGTCAGCGCGCCCGGGACGACGCGGCCGCGCGGGCCGGCGCGGGCTCGCGGGGGTAGCGCAGGGAGGCGACGAGCTCCTGGACCTCGCGCGGTGGCGCCGGCGTCGCGAGCGAGACCGCCGTGAGCACCGCCGCGTTGACGAGCGTCCCGAGCGCGCCGATCCCCTCCGGAGAGATCCCGAGCCACCAGTGCTCGGGCCCGTTCAGCTCCGGGTGCAGGTGCCGGAACCAGACGACGTAGGCGGAGGTCACGAGGAGCCCCGCCACCATGCCGGCGATGGCGCCCTCGCGCGTGGCGCGGCGCCAGAAGATCCCGAGCACGAGGACCGGGAAGAAGGATGACGCGGCGAGGCCGAAGGCGATCGCGACCACCTCCGCGACCGAGCCCGGCGGCCTGAGCGCGAAGTACCCCGCCCCGAGCGCGGCCGCGGCGGCGGCCCCGCGCGCCCAGCCGAGCTCGGCGCGATCCGAGAGGCGCGGCGCGACGACGCCGCGGACGAGGTCGTGCGAGAACCCCGCCGCGATCACGAGCAGCAGCCCGGCTGCGGTGGAGAGGCCCGCCGCCAGCGCGCCGGCGGCGACGAGGCCGACCACCCAGGCCGGGAGCCGCGCCATCTCCGGGTGCGCGAGCACGATCACGTCGCCGTCGACCCGCACCTCGTTCCGGGACGGATCCCCCGAGAGCTGCATGACGCCGTCGCCGTTGCGGTCCGTCCAGGCGACGAGCCCGGTGCGCTCCCAGGCGCGGAACCAGCTCGGCGCCTCCGCGTGCGGGACGCCCTCGACGGTCGCGACGAGGAGGCCGCGACCGAAGGCGGCCACCGCGGGCGCGGCCGTGTAGAGGACGGCGATGAAGAGGAGCGCCCAGCCCGCCGACGCGCGCGCGTCGCGGATCTTCGGGACGGTGAAGAAGCGGATGATGATGTGCGGCAGTCCGGCGGTGCCGATCATGAGCGCCGCCGTGGTCGCGAGCACGTCGAGGCGCGGCCGGGAACCCGCCGTGAACCGGCCGAGGCCGAGGTCGGAGCCGATCGCGTCGAGCGCGTCGAGCAGGTGGCGCCCCGGCGCGACGCCGAGGAGCGCCGCGCCGCCCTCCGTGAGGCGGCCGCCCAGCCCCAGCGCCGGGACCGGGTTCCCGGTGAGGAGCTGCGACACGAGCACCGCCGGGACGAGGAAGGCGACGATGAGCACGAGGTACTGCGCCACCTGGACGTAGGTGATGCCCTTCATCCCGCCGAGCACCGCGTAGAAGAACACGATCGCGATCGCGAGCGCGACGCCGCCGCCGATGGGGAGCTCGAGGAAGCGCGCGAGCACGATGCCGACGCCGCGCACCTGCGCGGCCACGTAGGTGAACGACACGACGAGCGCGCAGACCGTCGCGACCGCGCGCGCGGAGCGCGAGTAGTAGCGGTCGCCCACGAACTGCGGGACCGTGTACTTGCCGTACTTGCGCAGGTACGGCGCGAGCAGCACCGCGAGCAGGACGTACCCGCCCGTCCAGCCCATCAGGTAAGCGGCGCCGTCACGACCCGTGAAGGCGAGGATGCCCGCCATCGACATGAACGACGCGGCGGACATCCAGTCCGCGCCGGTGGCCATCCCGCTCACGACCGGGTGGACGGCGCGATCGGCGACGTAGTAGTCGGCGAGCGAGCGCGCCCGCGTGTAGAGGGCGATGCCCGCGTAGAGGCCGAACGAGGCGGCGACGAGCACCCACGTCCAGCCGATCGGGCCCATCCCATCCTCCCAGCGTCGGCGGGATCACTACTCCTCGTACACGCCGAACCGCCGGTCGAGCGCGTTCATCCACCCAACGTAGACGAACACGAGCGCCACGAATACGAGCATCGCGCCCTGCGTCGCGAACCAGAAGCCGAGCGGGAACCCGAACAGCCTCAGCGCGTCGAGCCGATCGGCGAAGAGGATCCCCGCGCCGAAGGACGCCGCGGCCCAGATCGTGAGCACCCCGGCGATTGAGCGCAGGTTCGCCCTCCAGTAGTCCTCGCGCTTGTCTTGCGTCATTCGCGAAATACCCCCGCGTTTAGGTTCCATCCTACGACGCAGCGCGCAACGATTGCGAGCCCACGCGGGTCCAACTGCGCTGAATTACTCGACAGAGGCAGCCCGACGCGGGTTGTGCGCTTCAGTCCATTTCTTGCGCGCAATACATGCGTTGCCCATTGCCATGCACGATCTGCGTGTGGTACGCCTGAACACGCTGCCCGGCATTCACCATTCTTAACCGCGCGTAGAGGAGTACCCATGGCGATCGCACCGGTCACCGCCCCACAGCCGCCGAGCGAAGCACCCAAGGCTGTCGGCATCACCCGCGAAGAGAAGAGAGTCATCTTCGCGTCGTCGCTCGGCACCGTCTTCGAGTGGTACGACTTCTATCTTTACGGCTCGCTCGCGGCGATCATCTCCAAGCAGTTCTTCGGCGCGCTCAACGAGACGAGCGCCTTCATCTTCGCCCTCCTCGCCTTCGCGGCCGGCTTCGCCGTCCGCCCGTTCGGCGCCATCGTGTTCGGGCGCCTCGGCGACCTCATCGGCCGCAAGTACACCTTCCTCATCACGATCCTGATCATGGGCCTCTCGACCACGATCGTGGGCCTCCTGCCGTCCTACGCGACGATCGGGATGGCGGCGCCGGTCATCCTCATCGGCCTGCGCCTCTTCCAGGGCCTCGCGCTCGGCGGCGAGTACGGCGGCGCGGCGACCTACGTGGCGGAGCACGCCCCGAAGGGCAAGCGCGGCCTGTTCACGAGCTGGATCCAGACCACCGCCACGGTCGGCCTGTTCCTGTCGCTGCTCGTGATCCTCGGCACCCGCATGGCGCTGGGCCCCAAGTTCGAGGAGTGGGGCTGGCGCATCCCGTTCATCCTGTCGGCCCTGCTGCTCGCCATCTCCGTGTACATCCGGCTCCAGCTCCAGGAGTCGCCGGTGTTCAAGCGGATGAAGGCGGAGGGCAAGGGCTCCAAGGCACCCATCACCGAGTCCTTCTTCCGCTGGAACAACCTCAAGATCGTGCTGCTCGTGCTGTTCGGCGGCGTCGTGGGCCAGGCGGTGGTCTGGTACACGGGCATGTTCTACGAGCTGTTCTTCCTCACCCAGACGCTGAAGGTCGAGGCGATGGCGGCGAACCTCATGGTCGCCGGCGCCCTCATCCTCGCCACCCCGTTCTTCATCGTCTTCGGCGCGCTCTCCGACAAGGTCGGCCGCAAGTGGATCATCATGGCGGGCTGCGTCATCGCTGCCCTGACCTACTTCCCGATCTTCAAGGGCCTCACCAAGGCGGCGAACCCCGCCATCTTCGAGGCCGCGAACGCGAACCCGATCACGGTCGTCTCCGACCCCGGCGACTGCAGCTTCCAGTTCGACCCGATCGGCAAGGCCAAGTTCAACACGTCCTGCGACATCGCGAAGAGCTGGCTCGCCAAGAAGTACATCCCCTACCGTAACGAGAATGCCGCCCCGGGCACGCCGGCGTCGGTCAAGATCGGCGGGACGGAGATCAAGAGCTTCGACGGGCGGACCCTGCCTCCCGCCGAGTTCAAGGCCCAGGCGGCGACGTTCGACAAGCAGCTCGCCGACGCGGTGAAGACGGCCGGCTATCCGGCGAAGGCCGACATGAGCAAGGTGAACACGCCGATGGTCGTGTTCCTGCTCTTCCTCCTCGCGCTCTACGTGACGATGGTGTACGCGCCGATCGCCGCCTGGCTCGTCGAGCTCTTCCCGGCGCGCATCCGCTACACCTCGATGTCGCTGCCGTACCACATCGGCAACGGCTGGTTCGGCGGCTTCCTGCCGACGATCGCGTTCGCCATGGTCGCCGCGACGGGCGACATCTACTACGGCCTCTGGTACCCGATCATCGCGGCCATCGCGACCGCGATCATCGGCTCGCTCTTCATGCCGGAGACGAAGGACCGCGACATCCACCACACCTGATGTCCCTCGCGCCCCCGCGCCGCGCCGCGGCGCGGGGGCGTCCCCTCTCTCCCCTCCCCTTCTCTCTCGCCGCGCGCGCCCGCGTGCGCGGCGTCGTACGTCTGGAGGTTCCTTGAAGACAGCGTCCCAGCTTCGCACCGCGGCCGCCGCCGCCACCCTCGGCTTCGCCACCCTCGGCCGTGCCATGGAGGCCACCGGCACGGAGGCCGTGGGTCAGATGCAGATCTCCGGCTCGACCTTCGCCCTGATGATCGGCGCGATCGTCGGCCTCGGCGTCGTCGTCTGGCTCGTCTCGAAGTTCGTGTCGAGATAGACGGGGGCTGCGCCCTCATCTTCATCACATCCTGAGGCCGCCGACCGTGCACGCGGTTGCCATTCGACGAGCGGCTCCGCGCGCGGTGCGGTTGGGGCATCGACGGGGGTGAGCACGCGCGGCCCGGCCGCGAGGCGCCGTCGGCGCGCGGGGTGGGGGCGCAGTCGTGCCGACCGTCAAGGCTCACGGCGCCCACATCCCCAGCTGCACGATGGGACGCGGAGGCGCCCCGCCAGCGCGTTCCTGCGGCGTCGGTCCGGCGCCCCGGTCGCGGCGGAAGCGCTCCATGTGCTCGCGTCCGAATGTCCTCTCGGCGTGAAGCAGGTTATGAGCTCGGCAGACGAGCCGTAGATTGTCGATCGTCGAGGGCCCTCCGAGCGCCACGGGGCGGATGTGGTCGAGCTCGAGCTTCCAGCGACTGTTGCAGCGGCACCCGTCCGGACCGACCCAGGCGCAGCGCCCGCCGTCGCGCTTCCACACCGCGCGGCGCACTATCGCTGGGATCGTGGAGGTCGCCTCCGGGGACCTCGCCGCCGTCGGCTCCGGGCGCTGCGTCTTTCGCTCCGGCGCGACCGCGCCCTTGCGCTTGCCGTGCTTCTCGATGGGCGCAGCGGATCGCCTCGCGGAGCACCGCCGTCAGGTCGCCGTCCGGGATCTTGTGCGAGAGAAGACACCGGAGCGTCTCGAGGTCCTCCTTGCAGGCGCGGTCGAGGGTGACGCGGAGCGACCAGTGGCTCTCGGTGAGCGCCACGGTCTCCGACCGGCGCGGCCTCTCGTTCCGGACTTCGCGGGTTGTCGGGGACGCGGCGTCTGTCGGGCTCGCGTCGGGCATGGGCGCTGCGGGTGCTCCGTCCGGCGGCTCGGCGCGCTCCCCGCCGGCTTCCGGCGCCGTGAGCGGCAGCGCCGCGCTCGCCTGGGCGGGCTCGCGCTCCGGGAGCTTGCGGATCCCCGCTCGCGGCGCGGTGCGGGCCTGGATGGAGACGACGAGATGCTCGACCTCGGCGCGGGTCCGGTACGCGGCGCGCGCGACGAGATCGTCCGCGTTCTCGTCGGTGAGCACCTGGCCGAGGAGCCCCACGGTGGAGAGGCACACGCGCCCATCGCGCAGCGGCGCCTCGAGGCTCGGGAACCGGCGCAGCACGCGCATGGCCTGGAGGCGCCGGCCGGCGGCCCCCTCCCGGAGGTGGAGGACCTTCAGGCAATAGGCCCAGAGCGAGGCATGCCCCGCCTCGACGAAGGCGCGCCGGCGGTCGAACTCATCGAGGTGGAGGAGGAAGTCCACCTGGACGTTTCGTTCCTCTCCGGCGAGCTCGTGCAGGCGATGGCCGAGGGCGTCCGAGTCGAGGGAAGCGGGGGCGAGCGAAGACATGGAGTGCACCTCCGGATGCACCCTTCGTAACACGCGTTTTCGGGAGCTCCGGAGGCGCTCCAGGCTCGCGCCAGCGCGGCCATCTTCGGCCTCCCCTCGGCAACCCTCTACCGCGGTCGAACGCGCGCGCGCAGCGCAGCTGCGCGCGCGTGAGCGGCCCTGGCGCGCCGCCTCGAATCCCGAAGCGGAACTTCGGCGAGGGGCAGTCAAGGGCGTTCCTTCACGCACCGCAACTGGGACGGATTGTTCACATCGCCATGAAGCGCGTAAGACGTCCGTCACTACCTCTGGCGATAGTTGTTACGTTCAGTGAACTACGCAAGCTCATGCGCCGCTTCCGGGCTCGCCTCCGCGCGTGGGGGGCGCGAGCGCCCGCGGCAAGGCGCTCGGTGAAGAACCGCTCGCCTGCACCCGCCACTCCGGCTGGGCCGCTCGGAACCGTGCCCAGGCAGCGCGATCCCACCCCGTCGATGCCCGAGCCCGATGTGCGCATCCATACGCTGGTCCATCGGCGTACGGCCCTCCGGGCGGTCGGCCCTGAGATGATGAATCCAGGGCTGCGCCCCCGCCCCGCCGAGCAAAGCTCCGCGCGCCCGTGCGCGCATCCGAGATGACGCCCCAGCCGGCCGGGTCCCGTGCGCCATCGCGGGCGGCTTCGCCGCTGTCGCGATGGCGCCCCGGCGGGGGGGGGGGGGGGGGCCGGGGGGCCCCGCCGCCCCCCCCCCCCCCCCCC
>NZ_JALCYY010000052.1:16071-34120 GCF_022690685.1 Anaeromyxobacter terrae
GGGCCCGGGGCGCCAGCGGGGGCGGCTTCGCCGCTGTCGGGGTGGCGCCCCGGCGGGCTCGCTTCGCTCGCCTTGCCCCGGCCGTCCCGCCCCGCCGGCCGCGCGCGGCCGGACGAGCGTCACCGTGCAGGGCGCCTCGGCCGCGACCTTCGTCGACACCGTCCCGAGCAGCCGCAGGAGCTGGAGCGGCTCCGGCGCCGCGTCCGGGGCCACCCGCGTCGCGACCGCGCCGAGCATCCCGCGCAGCGGGACGTCGCGCGGGGGCGCGCCGATCACGATGTGATCGACGGCGTTCGCGCGGGCGTACTCGAGGAGCGCCGCCGCCGCATCGCCCGCCTCGAGCACGTGGAAGGAGAGCTGCGTCCCCGGGAGCTTGAGCGGCTCGGCCCAGTGGCGGAGCAGCACCCGGTGCTTGAGCCGCTGAGCCGTCGCCGTGTCGTCCAGCGCGGAGCCTCCGAGGTCGGGGGTGGGCGGGATCACCGTCACGACGGCGAGGCGCGTGTGATCCCCCGCAGCGAGGACGCGGCGGACCGCCTCGCGGATCGCGTCGTTCTGCGCCGGGTCCGCGCGCGCGGTCGCGAGCGCGGCGAGCACGATCGACCCGCCGGCCGCGTACGCCGAGGGCTGCGGGCAGGGCGACGGCTCGAAGCCGATCGCCTTCACCCAGCGGCGCAGGACCTGTCCCGGACCCGCCCGGCGCAGCCTTCGCCCGCGCTCGCCGATCGCGACCTCCGTGGGATGCGCGAGGTCGAACGCCACCTGGGCGGCCGTCGGATAGCGGACCGCCGCCTCGGGCTCGAGGCAGTGGAGGATCACCTCCTGGAGCCACTCGGGGACGGCGGGCACCAGGGCGCGCGGCGGCACCGGATCGCGCCAGAGCCGCTTGCGCAGCGTCGAGGGGGTGGTCGGGGAGCCGAACGGCGTCTCCCCGGTCGCGAGCTCGTACAGCATCGCGCCGAGGGCGAACACGTCGCTGCGCGGATCGCAGCGGACCCCGAGCACCTGCTCCGGCGCGATGTACGGCGCCGAGCCGATGGGCCGCCGGTACTCCTCGGCGAGGAGGTCCGGGTAGTGCCCGTGGTGGGCGAGCCCGAAGTCGATGAGGACCGCCTCGCCGCTCGGACGGATCATCACGTTCGACGGCTTCACGTCGAGGTGGATGGCGTCCTGGAGGTGCAGCGCGTGGAGCGCGGTCGCGACGGCCGCGCCGAGCCGCGCCACCTCCTCGGACGGGACGGGCGCGCGCTCCACCCACTCCGCGAGCGAGCGCCCCTCGATCCGCTCCATCACGAGGAAGGGCCGCTCGGCGTCGTCCCGCGCCGCGACGAAGCGCGGCACGTGGGGCCCCTTCAGCGCCGCGAGCACCGTCTGCTCCACCTCGAAGGAGATGACGCTCGAGGCGGGCTCCCCCGGCCCGAGCCGAGGGACCTTCATGAGGAGCGGGAACTCGGCGTCCGGGGCGGTGACCCGGTAGAGCACGGCCATCCCGCCCGCGTGCACCTGCTCCTCCACGCGGAAGCCGTCGATCTCGGTCCCGCGATCGAGGAGCGCGCCCACGTTTCACTCCCCCCGCTCGAGCCGCGCGGCGAGCCGCTCCGGCAGCCCTGCCGCCCGGATCTTCGCCGCGGCCGTGGCCCAGTCGTACGGCACGCGCTGGAACGCGAGCCGCTCGCGCTCCAGGTCCAGGAGCGCATAGCACGCCGCGGTGTTCCCGTCCCGCGGCTGGCCGCAGGAGCCGACGATCGCGAGCCACTGCCGGCGGGGCGGGACCGGGATCGCGACGCCCGGGACGGGCTGGAACGCGATCGGCCGCTCGGCGAGCGCCGTGTAGTAGAGGACCGGCTCGTGGACGTGGCCGGAGAAGACGTAGTGCGTACCCGCCTCCCGCAGGCTCGCGGACGCGTGCAGCGGGTCCGTCACGTAGGTCCAGTCCGCGGGCCGATCGGCGCTCGCGTGCACGAACACGAGGTCGCCGCGGCGGACGAGGAGCGGGAGGCTCGCGAGGAACGCCTGGTGGCGCTCGTCGAGCCGGGTGCGGGTCCAGGCGATCGCCTCCTCCGCGACGCGGTGCATCGTCTCGGCGCCCGGCGAGACCACGGCCGCGTCGTGGTTCCCGCGCACCACCACCGCGCCCGCCTCGGCGTGGGTCCGGACGACGTCGAGCACCGCCGCGGGATCCGCCCCGTAGCCCACGAGGTCGCCCACGAAGGCGTACGCCTCCGCGCCCTGCGCGCGCGCGTGGTCGAGGCACGCGGTGAGCGCCTCGAGGTTCGCGTGGACGTCGGCGAGGATGGCGAGCTTCATGCGCGCGGCCGCCTGGCGCCGGGGTCGGCGCGGGGTCCCTCCGAGGAGAGCTTATCTTCCCCCGGGCCGGCCGGCCGTCACATGAGGAACAGCCAGGCCATCGCCGCGAGGACGGGGAGCAGGACCGCGGCGCTCCAGGCGAGGTACCCGAAGAAGCTCGGCATCCGCACCCCCCCCTCCTCCGCGATGGTCTTCACCATGAAGTTGGGGCCGTTGCCGATGTACGTGGCCGCGCCCATCAGCACGGCGCCGAGCGAGACGCCGCGGAGCAGCTCTGCCCCGCGCGCGTGCGCCACGAGCTGGGAGAGGTCGGCGGCGTCGGTGCCCACGACCGCGCTCGCCGCCGAGGCGAAGGTGAGGTAGGTCGGCGCGTTGTCGAGGACCGCGGAGAGCGCGCCCGCCGCCCAGAAGTACTGCCACGGCTCCGCGAGCCCCAGCTCGGCGCCCCGGGCGTTCAGGATCGCGAGCGCCGGGATCATCGTGGCGAAGATGCCCGCGAAGAGCGCCGCCACCTCGAGGATGGGACCCCACGTGAAGCGGTTCTCGCGGCGCAGCGCCGCCGGCGTCGTGACCCAAGCGAGCGCCGCGACGCCGGCGAGCGCCGCCTCCGCGACCCCGGGCGGCGGCGCCAGCGTGCCCGCGGCGAGGAGCACCCCCACGATCGCGGCGAGCCAGAGCGTGTTGTGCGCCCCGGCGACGTGCAGCGGCACGCGGTGGGCCTCGGCGAGCTCGTCGAGGTCGCCGGGCGTCGCGAGGTCCTCGCGCCGGAAGACGGTCGAGTCGACGACGTAGAAGACGAGGAGCAGCGCGCCGACGACGAACGCCCACTCGCGCCACAGCCGCAGCGTCCAGGCGAACGGGACTCCGCGGAGGAACCCGAGGAAGAGGGGCGGATCGCCGAGCGGGGTGAGCAGCCCGCCCGCGTTCGCGACGACGAAGATGAAGAACACGAACACGTGGGCCTTGCGGCGCCGCACGGAGTTCGCGCGCAGGAGCGGCCGCACGAGCAGCATCGACGCGCCGGTCGTGCCGACGAGCGAGGCGAGCGCCGCGCCCGCCCCGAGCAGCGCGGTGTTGAGCCCGGGCGTCCCCGCGAGCGTGCCGCGCACGACGATCCCGCCCGCGATCACGTAGAGGGCGCCGAGGAGCGCCATGAACGCGACGTACTCGTGCGCCGCGTGCGCGACAGCGCCGCCGTCGAGGCGCACGACCAGCGCGACGACGGGCGCGCCGAGGAGCGCGCTGAAGAGCAGCTTGCTGCGGTTCTGCTCCCAGAGCCGTCCCGCCGCGAGCGGCAGGATCGCGATGCCGGCGAGCACGAGGACGAACGGAACGACGCTCCACAAGGGAAGCAGGTGACCGAGGGACGGCACGCTCGCCTGGACGCCGGGATCCACCGCGGGACGCTAACGGGACGCCGCGCGAAGGGCAACGGGGCCTCGCGGCTGCACGCGTTCGGCGCGTCGCCGCGGTAGGGAGCCTCAGCGACCCCCTCCGCGCATCACTTGCGCGCATTGATTGCGTAGCGTTCTCTTTCCCGTTGACACGCATCTCCTGCGCGCATTGGTTGCATCAGGCATTCCGTGCGGGACTCCGTGGCGCGTATTGGACCGCTCCGGGGCAATTTAGGGCGCAAGTTTGGCGTCTGCGGCTGTTCAGCGCGCAAATCGATCTGCTATGACCGCATCCCACGCCTCATTTTCACGTACCTCCGGAGGAGAGCGTTCATGTCGAAACCCGCGGTCAGCCCGCTGAAGGATCGCAGCACCCGTTCTGCGCACGAGGTGATCGCGTCGCCCGAGTTCAAGGCGCTCGTGGCGAAGCGCTGGAAGGTCAGCATGGTCCTGCTCACGCTGCTGTTCGTGAGCTACTACGGCTTCATCCTGCTCGTCGCGACGAACAAGACGCTCGTCAACACCAAGATCGGCGAGGTGACCACGCTCGCGATCCCGCTCGGCCTCGCGGCCATCGTGATCGCCTTCGTGCTCACCGCCTTCTACGTGGCCTGGGCGAACAAGTCGTACGACCCCGAGGTCGAGCGGATCCGCTCGCAGCTCCGGTAGTAGCCACTTTCACTGACAGGAATATCCATGCCCTCGATCGGCGCGATCCAGGCCCTTCTCCTCACGCAGGCCGCCCCCGCGGCTGCCGGTGAGCCGATGCAGCAGACCTCGCTCGGCTCCCCGTCGATGATGTCGATCCTCTTCTTCTTCATGATCGTCGCGGTGACGCTCGTCATCACCTACTGGGCGGCGCGCAAGACGAAGACCTCCTCCGAGTTCTACGCGGCC
Organism: Anaeromyxobacter terrae; assembly: GCF_022690685.1. GTDB lineage: Bacteria > Myxococcota > Myxococcia > Myxococcales > Anaeromyxobacteraceae > Anaeromyxobacter > Anaeromyxobacter terrae. Next base: position 20,667 of record NZ_JALCYY010000052.1, read on the forward strand.
GGCCGCAGCGTCTCGGCGCTGCAGAATGGGTTCGCGCTCGCGGGCGACTACATGTCCGCCGCGTCGTTCCTCGGCATCTCCGGCATGGTCGCGCTGAAGGGCTATGACGGCATGATCTACGCGACCGGCTGGCTCGTCGGCTGGCCCGCGCTCATGTTCCTCGTCGCCGAGCCGCTCCGGAACCTCGGCAAGTTCACCTTCGCCGACGTCGTCGCGTTCCGGCTGAGGCAGAAGCCGGTGCGCATCGCGGCCGCGATCGGCGGCATCCTGACGGTGCTCTTCTACACCATCGCGCAGATGGTCGGCTCCGGCGCGCTCATCCAGCTCATGTTCGGCCTCAAGTACGAGTACGCCGAGCTCATCGTCGGCGTGGTCATGCTCGCGTACGTGCTCTTCGGCGGCATGCTCGCGACGACGTGGGTGCAGATCATCAAGGCCGGCCTGCTGCTCTTCGGCGTGAGCCTCCTCACGGTCCTCGTGCTCGCGAAGTTCGGGTTCCACCCCGGCAACATCTACGCGGCGGTCGTCGAGAAGTACGGCCAGACCGCGCTCGAGCCCGGCGGCATCGTGGCGAGCCCGGTCGAGGCCGTCTCGCTCGGCCTCGCGCTCATGTTCGGCCTCCTCGGCCTGCCGCACATCCTGATGCGCTTCTACACGGTGCCGGACGCCAAGGCGGCGCGTAAGTCGGTGCTCTACGCCACCGGCCTCATCGGCTACTTCTACATCATCATCCCGATCGTCGGCTTCGGCGCCTCGGTGCTCATGCCGGGCGGCCGCAAGTTCATCTCCGGCATCGACGGCGGCGGCAACATGGCGGCGCCGCTCCTCGCCGAGCTCCTCGGCGGCACGGCGTTCCTCGGCTTCATCGCCGCGGTCGCCTTCGCGACCATCCTCGCGGTCGTCGCGGGGCTCACCCTCGCCGGCGCCTCCGCCTACTCGCACGACATCTACGTGAACGTCATCAAGGGCGGCAAGGCGACGGAGGAGGAGCAGGTCAAGGCCGCCAAGATCGCGACGATCATCTTCGGCGTCTTCGCGGTCGGCCTCGGCATCCTCTTCAAGGGCCAGAACGTCGCGTTCATGGTCGGCCTCGCCTTCGCGATCGCCGCCAGCGCGAACTTCCCCGCGCTCCTCATGTCGATCGTGTGGAAGCGCTTCACGACCCAGGGCGCGGTCTGGTCGATCCTCGTCGGCGCGTTCAGCTCGTGCGCGATGATCCTCCTGTCGAAGACGGTCTGGGTCGACGTCTTCAAGTTCGAGCACGCGATCTTCCCGATGAAGAACCCGGCGATCTTCTCGATGACGTCGGCGTTCGCGGTCGGCATCGTCGTTTCGCTCCTCACGCCCGAGCGCGAGGCGCAGGAGAAGTTCGAGGACGAGAAGCTCCGCACCTACCTCGGCGTCGGCGCCGAGTAGCCTCACCCGAGGTCCACGCCGCGGCCGGCGCCCGCAGGGGGCGCCGGCCGCGGTCTTTTCTTGGGGCGCCCCGGCGACGCCGTCAGAAGCGCCGGTACTCGTCGTCGCGCGCCGCCGGAGCCGCGGCGGCCGCGGCGCTCACGGCCGGCAGCGCGGGGACGGTCCTCGCGCGCGGCGCGACCGGCTTGCCGGCGAGCGTCGCGGGCGCGGCGAGCCTGCCCTGCTTCGCGGGCGCCTCCGGGCGGGGGGCGGCGAGGCCGGGCACCTGGAAGTAGCGGGTGAGCTGCTGGAGCGCCTCCGCCTGCGAGGCCATCTCCTCCGCCGTCGAGCTGAGCTCCTCGGCGGCGGACGCGTTCCGCTGCGTGACCTGGTCGACGACGGCCATCGCGCGCGCGACCTGCTCCACGCCCGCGGACTGCTCCTGCGAGGCGGCCGCCACCTCCTGGACGAGCTCGGCGGTGCGCCGGATGGCCGGCACGAGCGCGGAGATGAGCCCGCCGGAGCGCTCGGCGACCTCGACGCTCGACCCCGCCATGGCGCCGATCTCCTTCGCCGCCTTCTGCGACCGCTCCGCGAGCTTGCGCACCTCGGTCGCGACGACCGCGAAGCCCTTGCCGTGATCGCCCGCGCGCGCCGCCTCGATCGCGGCGTTCAGCGCGAGCAGGTTCGTCTGGTACGCGATCTCCTCGATGATCGAGACCCGGTCGGCGATGCCGCGCATCGCCTCCACCGTCTCTCGGACCGCCGTGCCCCCCTCCTCTGCGTTCCGCGCGCCGTCCCGCGCGGTCGCCTCGGTGCGCACCGAGCTCTCGGCGTTCTGCGAGATCGACGCGTTCATCTCCTCGAGCGAGCTCGTCGTCTCCTCCACGCTCGCGGCCTGCTCGCCGGTGCCCTGCGAGAGCGCCTGGGAGGTCTCGGAGACCTGGGCGGACGCGCTCGAGAGCGCCTCGGCGCCGGCGCGAACCTCGCCGATGACCTGCGCGAGCCGCGCCGTCATGTCGGCCATGGCCGCCTGCAGCCGCCCGACCTCGTCCCCCCGGTCCACCGCGATCCGCAGCGTGAGATCGCCGCGCGCGATCCGCTGCGCCGCCTCGACCACGCCGGCGAGCGGCACCGCCACGGAGCGGGTCACGAGCGCCGCGAACAGCACGGCGAACACGAGCGCCGCCCCGACGAGCGCGAGGGCCAGCCTGCGGGCGTCGGCGTAGGCCGCGTCCTGGCGTGCCATCGCGGCGCTCATCCCGGCCTCCGCGCCCGCGACGATCCCGGCGCAGGTCTGCGAGAGCCGCTCGAGCGCCGGGTCGAGCTCCGTCTCCATGGCCCGGACCGCGGCGTCGCGATCGCCGGCCTCGAGAAGCCGCTCGAACCGATCGTGGTGGCGCTCGACCTCGCCGAGCAGCCGCTGCGACTCCGCGAGGGCGTTCCGCTCGCCCTCGCCGGCGATCTTCGCGAGCCGGCCGCGGAGCTCGTCCGCGCGGCTCCGCGCCTCGTCGAGCCCGGCGACCGCGGCGCGGACCCCGGCGGCGTCGCCGGCGAGCAGCAGCTCGTCGGCGAACGTGGAGATCGCGAGCGACTCCTTCTCGAGCCCGTGGGCGAGCTGGGCCTTCGTCCAGACGCCGCGCGCGATCTCCTCGTTCAGCCGGTGCATGTCAGCCATCGCGGCGAGCCCGAGGCCACCCACTCCGACGAGAAACGCGCACAGGACCGCGAACGCGATCCCGAGACGCGTGCCGATGCTGAGGTTCTTCACGTGGTCCTCCCGCGGCAGCGGGCCGCGCGGAGCCCCTTTGCGGCGAACGTGCCGCAGCGATGCGGCATGCGACCGCAGTCGCGTCGCTAAAACCGCCCGTGACTACGGTGGGTTGACGTCGGGGTACCCGAACCGCGGGGTCCGGGTGACCGTCCACCCGGGGTCCCCGTTCGGGGCCGGAAGCAGCACCATGGGGCAGGGCTGGCGGGTCCGGGGCGGCGCGACCGCTCCCGTCAAGCCAGCTCGGGCACGTGCCGCGCGAGCACCGCGTGGAGCTCGGCGAGGTCGGGCCGCCGCGCGAAGGCGTCGCGGACGTAGCGCAGCGAGGCGGGGATGGACACGAGGAAGCCCGGGTTCCCCTTCACGCGGTCGATGAAGACGAAGCGGCCCGCGTCCTTGAGCTTGCGCTGCACCGTGAGGAGGTCGAACACCTCGCGGAACGGCCCGTACGCGAGGCGGGGTCCGCCCGCGGCGGCGAGCCGGTCGAGGTACCGGCGGAGCATCGCCTCGACGAACGCGGCCTCGAGCTCGACGTAGCTGTCGCGCAGGAGCGCGACGAGGTCGTACTGGCGCGGCCCGAGGAGCGCGTCCTGGAAGTCGATCACCGCCTGCTCGCCGCCGGGCAGGACCATGAGGTTCCGCGACTGATAGTCACGGTGCGTGAACCCCTTGGGCTCCGCGTCGAGGGCGCGGGCGATCCGGTCGAAGTCGCGGTCCACCACCTCGCGCTCGCCTGGCGTGAGCGTCGCGCCCTTCCAGGCCTCGAGGAGCCACTCGCGGAAGTGATCGAGCTCCCAGCGGTAGAGGTCGAAGTCGAAGCTGCGCGTGAAGGCGATCGAGCCCGCCGGGCGCGCCTCCGCGGCGGCGCGGAGCCGCGCGAGCTGGTCGATGGCGCGCTCGTAGAGCGGCTCCTTCGCCTCGCCGGCGAGGAGCCGCGTCTCGAGCATGTCGTCGCCGAGGTCCTCGAGGACCATGAGCCCCTCCGCCTCCTCGAAGGCGAGGATGCGCGGGACACGGACGCCGAGGCCGGAGAGGTAGCGCTGCACGTCGACGAACGGGCTCTCGGCGGGCGCCCCGCCCTTCGTCACCTCCTCGGGCTTCGCGTCGGGCGGGAGCACCATCACGACGTGCGAGGCGGGAGGAACGCCGACGCGCCAGTAGCTCCGCAGCGAGGCGTGGCCGGCGAGGCGCCGCACCGGCACGTCGCCGGGGGCGCCGCCGGTCGCGCGCGCGACCGCGCCGCGCACGCGGGCTTCCGTCTGGGGATCGTTCATCTGGGTCGTCTCTCCTGGCGGTCGTCCGGGGCCGGCGCGTCGCGTTGACGGGGCTGGAACCGCCTGCCTATAACGCGCGGTCACCGGCCGATCTGCCGCGGCGGCGGCCTAGACGGAGCGCCCCATGCCCTACCACGAAGACGTCCTCTCCGCGATCGGCCACACCCCGCTCGTGCGGCTCCGCAAGCTCGTCGGCCCCGACGACGCGACCGTGCTCGTGAAGCTCGAGTACCTGAACCCGGGCGGCTCCATCAAGGACCGGATGGCGCTGCACATCATCGAGAAGGCCGAGAAGGCGGGGCTCCTCCGCAAGGGCAGCACCATCGTCGAGAACACGAGCGGGAACACCGGCGTCGGCATCGCCATCGCGGCGGCTGTGAAGGGCTACCGCTGCATCTTCACGATGCCGGACAAGATGTCGAAGGAGAAGCAGGACACGCTCAAGGCGTTCGGCGCCCAGGTCGTCATCACGCCGACGAACGTGCCGGCCGACTCGCCGGAGAGCTACTACTCGGTCGCGAAGCGCATCGCGGCGGAGACGCCGAACAGCTTCTACCTGAACCAGTACCACAACGTGGACAACATCGAGGCCCACTACCGGAGCACCGCGCCGGAGATCTGGGAGCAGACGGGCGGGCAGCTCGACGCGTTCGTCGCGGGGCTCGGCACCGGCGGGACGATGAGCGGGTGCGGGAAGTACTTCAAGGAGCGGAACCCGAAGATCCTGAACGTGGGCGCCGACCCGATCGGCTCCGTCTACCACTCGATGTTCAAGACCGGGAAGCTCTCGCAGCCGCACGTCTACAAGGTGGAGGGCATCGGCGAGGACATGATGTGCGGGGCGATGGACCTGTCCGTCCTCGACGACGTGCGCCAGGTGAACGACCAGCAGGCGTTCACGATGGGGCGCCGCCTCGCCCGCGAGGAGGGCATCTTCGCCGGCGGCTCCTCGGGCGCCGCCGTCCACGTCGCCGTGCAGCTCGCGCGCGAGCTCGGCAAGGGGAAGACCATCGTCGTGCCGCTCCCCGACGGCGGCCGGGCCTACATCTCCAAGATGTACTCGGACGAGTGGATGCGCGACAACGGCTTCGCCCTCGAGGGCGCGGAGCCGGTCGCGAGCGCCACCGTGAAGGACGTGCTCGGCCGGCGCCGCGGCGAGGTGATCACCGCGCGCAAGACCGACAAGGTCGAGGTGGTCGTCCGGGCGATGAAGGAGAACGACATCTCGCAGATGCCGGTCGTCGACGACGCCGGCCGCGCCATCGGGATGATCCACGAGTACGACCTGCTCAACTTCCTCATCGAGGGGAAGCACCGGCTCACCGAGCAGGTGGAGCCGCTCGTCCAGCCGCTGCAGGGCGTCGTCGGCCCCGAGACGCCGGTCGGGCGCCTGCGCGACATCTTCAACGACGATCACGTCGCGGTGGTGAAGGAGGGCGACCGCGTGACGGGCATCGTCACCAAGATCGACCTCATCGAGTTCCTGGGCGAGCGGCTCAAGTAGCCCGCGCTCGACCCGTCGAACAGCCGTCGCCGGAGGCACGCACATGGACGACCGCAAGCTCTCCTTCGAGACCCTCGCCATCCACGCCGGTCAGTCCCCGGACCCCACCACGGGCGCGATCATGACGCCCGTCTACCTCACCTCGACCTACGTCCAGGAGAGCCCGGGCGTCCACAAGGGCTTCGAGTACTCGCGCACGCAGAACCCGACCCGGCACGCGCTGCAGGACTGCCTCGCCGCGCTCGAGGGCGCGCGCCACGGCCTCGCGTTCGCCTCGGGGCTCGCGGCGACCGACGCGATCCTCCACCTCCTCGAGGCGGGCGACCACGTCGTCGCCTCCGACGACGTGTACGGCGGGACCTTCCGCATCTTCGACAAGGTCTACCGCCGGCACGGCCTCTCGTTCACCTACGTCGACATGAGCGACGCGCGGAACGTCGAGCGCGCGCTCACGCCGCGGACGAAGCTCGTCTGGATCGAGAGCCCCACGAACCCGATGCTGAAGATCGTGGACCTCGCGGCGGTGGCGGGGATCGCCCGCGCGCACGGCGCGCGCACCGTGGTCGACAACACCTTCGCGACCCCGTACTTCCAGAAGCCGCTCGCGCTCGGGATCGACCTCGTCGCGCACTCGACGACGAAGTACCTGAACGGCCACTCGGACGTGATCGGCGGGGCCGCGGCCACGAACGATCCGGAGCTCCACGAGCGGCTCAAGTTCCTGCAGAACGCGGTCGGCGGGGTGCCCTCGCCGATGGACAGCTTCCTCGTGCTGCGCGGCCTCAAGACCCTGCACGTCCGCATGGACCGGCACGCCGAGAACGCGCTCGCGATCGCCCGCTGGCTCGAGGGACATCCGCAGGTCGAGCGCGTCACCTACCCCGGCCTCCCCTCCCACCCGCAGCACGTGCTGGCGAGCCGGCAGATGACCGGGTTCGGCGGCATGCTGACCTTCGTCATCCGCGGCGGCCTCGGCGCGGCGCGCGCGTTCCTCGAGAACGTGAAGATCTTCGCCTGCGCCGAGTCGCTCGGCGGCGTCGAGAGCCTCATCGAGCACCCCGCGATCATGACGCACGCGTCGGTGCCGAAGGAGACGCGCGAGGCGCTCGGCATCGCGGACGGGTTCATCCGCGTCTCGGCCGGAATCGAGCGCGCCGACGACCTCCTCGCGGATCTCGAGCGCGGGTTCGCGGCGGCGAAGCGGGCGTAGCGCTCCCCTCCGCCTCCCCGGGGTCAGCCCTCCGCCCGCGCGGCGGCCTCCGGCGCGGCGCCGCTCACGGGGAGGCGCGGGAAGCGCGTCGCGACGAGGAGCGCGATCGCCGCGATCCCGGCGACGCTCCAGAACACGATCCCCATCGCCCCCTGCAGCGCGCCGCCCACCGCGGCGACCTCCGCCGGGGCGAGCGAGGCGCGCTCCGAGCCGAGCAGCTTCTCGGCGACGCCCGCCGCGGCGCCGGCGCGGCCCAGTCCCGCGGCGAGCACGCCGCCGAGGAGGCCGACCGAGAGCGTGCCGCCGATCGTCCGGAAGAACAGGGTGCTCGCGGTGGCCACGCCGCGCCGGTTCCAGGGCACGCTCGTCTGCACCGCGAGGATGAGCGGCGTGTTCGCGAGCCCGAGGCCGACGCCGTAGGCGAAGGTGAGGACCTGCGGCACGAGCACGCTCGTCCCGGGCCTGAGGAGCAGCGCCAGCCCGGTCCCGGCGAGCGCGCTCGTCGTGAGCCCGCCGAGCAGGAGCCGCCGATAGCCGAGGCGCGGCAGCAGCCGGCCCGCGAGCGTGCTCGCGAGGGGCCAGCCGACGGCCATCGGCGCGATCGCCGCGCCCGCCGTGGTGGGCGAGCCGCCCAGGATCGCCTGCACCCAGAGCGGCACGTACGTGACCATCGCGAGCATGGCCGCGCCGAGCAGCGCGCCGGTGGCGGACGAGACCGCCATCACGCGCTGCGCGAAGAGGTCGAGCGGGAGGAGCGGCTCGGGCGTGCGCCGCTCGACGAGGAGGAAGGCGATGAGCGCCGCCGCGGCGACGGGGAGCGCGGCGAGCCCCGCCGTGCTCGAGCGGGCCGCCGCGAGGAGCGCCACGACCGCCACCGAGAGGAGCGCCGCGCCGGCGAGATCGAGGCGGTGCGGGTGGCGCTCGGGGCGCTCGTGGTAGGCGACCGCGAGGACCGCCGCGCTCGCGAGCCCGAAGGGCAGGTTCACCCAGAAGATCCAGCGCCACCCGAGCGTGTGGACGATGGCGCCGCCGAGCACCGGCCCGACGAGGCCGGCGACGCCCCACACCGCGCCGAAGATGCCCTGCATGCGCGCGCGCTCGCGGAGCTCGAACAGGTCGCCGATGATCGTGAGCGACACCGGCTGGATCGCGCCCGCGCCGAGCCCCTGGACCGCGCGCCAGGCGATGAGCGCGCCCATGCTCCCGGCGAAGCCGCACCCGCTCGACCCGAGCAGGAAGAGCGCGATCCCGGCGATGAGCACGGGCTTGCGGCCGTGGAGGTCCGCGAGCTTGCCGTGGATGGGCACGGTGACCGTCGCGGTGAGCATGTACGCGGCGAACGCCCAGGCGTAGAGGGCGAGGCCGCCGAGCTCGCCGACGACGGTCGGCATCGCCGTCGAGACGACCGTCATCTCCATCGCGGCGAGGAACGTGCCGAGGAGCACGGAGACCACGGTGAGAGGACGGCTCGTCGCGCGCATGGAGGCGGACCAGTTAGCGCCGGGCCGTGAGAAGGTCAATCCGGTCATGCGGCGCCCGGCCCCCGCCGGCGCTCCTTCCCTGGCGCCGCAGGCGATCCGCGCTACATTCCCGCGCATGGTCTCCACCGCCGCGACCGTGCTCGCGCTCATGGCCCTCGCCGCCCCACCCTCCCGCCCCGCGATCCCGTCCCCGCCGCAGGCGCTCCGGCCCGCCGCGAGCCGCGCCGTGAAGGCGCTCGTCGCGAGGCACGGGGAGGCCGAGCGCCCCCGGGCCGAGCGCGGCGTCGCCCAGGCCGCCGCCTTCTGGCGCCCGTCCGACGGCGACGCGAAGGCGTTCGAGGCGTTCTGCGCCGAGCACTTCCTGCCCGCGGGCGAGGCGCTCGACGCGACGTTCGCGCGGCTCGAGGCGTCGTTCGAGGCCCTCGACGGCCACGCGCTCGAGATCTCCCGGGAGCTGTCGCGCTACGCGCAGCTCGACGAGGGGCCCATGCGCCCGGTGGACGCGCTCCTCGCCGCCTACGACGCCTCGGCCCACCAGATCGACGACCTCTTCGACGGCAAGGTCGCGTTCGTGGCGCTCCTCAACTTCCCCCTCACCACGCTCGACGAGCGGCTCTCGGCCGGCGCGGGCTGGTCGCGGCGCGCGTGGGCGGAGGCGCGGCTCGCGAACCGCTTCGCGCGGCGCGTGCCGGCGGCGGTGAACCAGGGCATCGCCCGCGCCTCCGCCGACGCCGACCTCTACATCGCCGACTACAACCTCTTCATGCACCACGTCCTCGCCGAGGACGGGCGCCGCCTCTTCCCCGCGGGGAAGCGGCTCCTGTCGCACTGGAACCTGCGCGACGAGCTCAAGGCGCAGTACGCGCAGTCGGACGGCCTCGCGCGCCAGCGCGTGATCGCGAAGGCGATGGAGCGGATCGTCACGCAGACGATCCCCGCGGCGGTGGTGAACGATCCCGCCGTGGACTGGAACCCGTTCACGAACGAGGTGCGCCCCGCGCCCGCCGAGACGATCGAGCCCGGCGCCACGCCGCGCGCGAGGGCCGCGAAGGCCTCCGCGGCGCGCGAGCCCGACACCCGCTACGCGAAGATCCTCGCGAACTTCCGGGCGGTGAAGGCAGCCGACCCCTACTCGCCCTCCGCCCCCACGTACATCGCGCGCAAGTTCGAGCTCGAGCGGGAGATCCCGGAGGCGCGGGTCGTGGCGATGCTCGAGGAGGTGCTGGGCGCCCCCGAGATCGGGCGCATCGCGCGGCTCGTCGAGGAGCGGCTCGGGCGCAAGCTCGAGCCGTTCGACGTCTGGTACGCCGGGTTCAAGCCGCGCATCGAGCGCTCCGAGGCGCAGCTCGACCAGCTGACGCGGAGCCGCTACCCGACCGCGGAGGCGTTCGCGAAGGACCTGCCGGTCACGCTGCAGAAGCTCGGCTTCTCGGAGGAGAAGGCCCGCTTCCTGGCGGGGCACATCGCGGTGGATCCGGCGCGCGGCTCCGGCCACGCGATGGAGGCGGCGCGCCGCGGCGACCAGGCCCACCTGCGCACGCGCGTCGGCGCGGACGGCATGGACTACAAGGGCTTCAACATCGCCATCCACGAGCTCGGCCACAACGTCGAGCAGACGTTCTCGCTCTACGGCGTGGACCACACGCTCCTGCGCGGCGTCCCGAACACGGCGTTCACCGAGGCCATCGCGTTCGTCTTCCAGGCGCGCGACCTCGAGGTGCTGGGGCTCCCGCCGCCCTCCGCGGACGCGAAGCGGATCCTCGCGCTCAACGACCTCTGGGCGGCCTACGAGATCGCCGGGGTGGCGCTCGTCGACATCGGCATGTGGCACTGGATGTACGACCACCCGAAGGCGGCGCCGGCCGAGCTGCGCGAGGCGACGCTCCGCCTCGCGCGCGACGTGTGGAACCGCTGGTACGCACCGGTGTTCGGCGTCCGGGACGTGCCGATCCTCGCGATCTACTCGCACATGGTCTCGAACCTGCTCTACCTGCCCGACTACCCGATCGGCCACCTCATCGCGGCGCAGCTCGAGGAGCACCTCGAGAAGCTCCCGCCGGGCAAGCGGCTCGGCGACGAGATCGAGCGCATCACGATCCAGGGAACGCTCGCGCCCGACCTCTGGATGAAGGGCGCGACGGGCGAGCCGGTCTCGGCGCAGCCGCTCATCCGCGCCGCGGCGCGGGCGCTCGAGCGGAGCTGACGACCGAGGCCAGCCGGCGTCGCGCTCGACCCCCGGAGCTCGAACCCTCAAGCCTGCGCGGCGGCGTCTCGAGCGCCGCCGCACATCCAGGCGCGCGCGGCGTCGGGCTTCCCCACGAACAGGCGCCGCGCCCCGGGGGCGTCGTCGTAGAGGAACACCAGGCCATTCACCCGGAACGTCACCTCGAACTCGTCCCAGCCCACGTCGCGCGCCTCGCATGGCTCCCCGGGCAGCGCGATCCACAGCCGCCCGCTCTCCTCGTCGCGGCACGGCCGCCCGCCCCTCGCCTCGGTCCAGTGCCGCATCTCGGTGACCGCCTGCGTGGCGCGCAGCATGGGAGCCTCCTCGACGTCGTCCCGGTTGACCCTGAACGGATCCCATAACGGTCTCGCCCCCGCGCGCACGGCCCCGCCGCGGGCACCCCGGATGCGCATCGTCCGGTCATGGCCAACAACGAGTGGACCGACAGCGCGGCGGATTCGGCGGCTCGGGCGGCGCAGCGGCGGGAGACCGGCGGGGCGAGCGTCCCGGCCGGTGGGGCGCACGCCCCTGCGGACGTGACCATCCCGGGGACTCCCGAGCAAGAGGGCCGAACGCCGGGCCGCGAGGCGGGCGCCGGCGTGAATGCGCCCCCGCGGCCGCAGGCGGAGCCGCAGGTCCCGGGGCGGCGCGGCGGCGCGCCGGAGATCTCTCCACCGGTGCGCGATCCGTCGCCGGAGGAGGCGCCCGAGCTCCTGGGCGAGCGCTCCGACTACCCGCCGCTCTACGGCGAGGACCCGGGCGACGTGCGGGACCCGGACCGCTGAACGCCGGGGGGGGGGGCGAGCCGCGGGCGACTCCGGCTGCTGCAGTGGCGGGAGCGCCGGACGCCGGTCACCCCCAGGGATCCGTCGCGAGGTCCGCGGGGGCGGCGAGCGCCTCCTGCAGTGGGCGCCATCGTGCCCCTGCTGCGAGGCGGGGTTCACGGCCCCAGCCGGACGACGTACCAGCCCTTCGCGTCGGTGTCGCTGGCCTGCGGCGGGAACCTCGTCGTGCGCCAGGTCGGGCGGGCCTCGGTCATGACGTCGAGCATCATCCGCCACTCGCGACCGGGGAAGCGTCGCCGCGAGATCTGGTACTCGCGCGCGGGCTCCTTGAGGAACGTGCGCGGCTCCCAGGAGTCGACCCGCGAGACGCTCGCCGCCCACCCGTCGTTGTTCCACCAGCGCCACACCTCCGGCCAGGCGCCGCCCTGGAGGACGCGCTCGCCCAGCTTGGCGGAGGCGTGCAGGTCGTGAAGCTGGCCGTCCCCGGGCGCGAGGTAGAGGTCGACCGTGCCGTTCTGCTCGTTCAGCAGCTGGATCCCGACGAAGACGAACCCGTCCGACTGCTTCACGTAGACGCGGGCGAGGTCGCCGAGCTGGAGCTGCGCCGCGTCTCCCCACTCCTGCGCGTCGATGCGGCCGTCCAGCAGGATGGGCTTGCCGCGGGGGACGTCGACCTGGGCGGACGCGGCAGCGGGGGCGAGGAGCAGCGAGAGCACGAGCATCAGGCGCATGATGCGGTCCTCACGGGCACGGGGCAGGCGGACGATTCCACGAACGGGACGGGCTGTGCAAGCCCGTACGGTTCGTGAACGGCCCCCCGCGAGGCCGGGGCGGACCTCGCGGCGATGATTCAGCCGCGTCGCGGAGGCCGCGCCCTCGCTCTCCACGAGCACCTCGACGGTCGAGCGGGCGCGCGCCCAGACGCGGAAGTGGACGCCCTCGGGGACGACCTCCGCGCCGATCGGGAGGCGGGCGGGCGAGCGTCCCTCGGCGCGCGACGTCTCGAGCCTCACGACGCGACGTCTCGAGCCTCACGAGTCGACAAGCCATCCACGCGCCGCGCGAACGCGCCGTGGTTAGGCTCTCTCTCGGATCGCGCGGGAGGGACCGATGGGCGTGAGGCGGGCTCGGGGACGCGGGTTCGGCGGCGCGTGGATGATGGGCGGGCTCGGGGTCGTCGCGGCGGGCGCGGGCCTCGCCTGGATGGCCGATCCCCGCAGGCGCGGCGCGCTCGCCCGGACCGCGGGCCGCGCGCTGCACGACGCGGAGGGCTTCGTCGAGAGCGGGGCGCGCGATCTCGGACATCGCGCGGCCGGCGCGGCGCACGAGGCGCGGGCGCGGCTCGCCCCCGAGCTCCCCGACGACGACGTCCTCGCCGAGCGCGTCCGCGCGCGGCTCGGACACCTCACCTACCACGCGCACGCGATCCGCGTGACCGCCCACCACGGCGAGGTGGAGCTGGAGGGACCGGTGTTCGGGGCCGAGCACGCGGCGCTCCTCGCGGGCGTTCGCATGGTGCGCGGGGTCCGGCGGGTGTACGACCGGCTCGAGTCCCATGAGACGGCCGACGTCCGGGCGCTCGAGGGCCTCGGCCCCCGCAGGCGCGCCCGCGGCGCGATCGTGCCGATCTCCTCGCCGGCGTACCGCCTGGCGGCGGGGACGGCCGGGGCGTTCCTCGTCGGTCGCGCCCTGCTTCGCGGCGGGCTGGGCCGGATCCCCGCGGGGCTCGTCGGCGCGTCGCTGCTCGTGCGCGTGCTCGGCGACGCCGGCGAGGCGCGCCGCGCGGACGCGCGCGAGGCGGCGGCGCTCG
>NZ_JALCYY010000053.1 GCF_022690685.1 Anaeromyxobacter terrae
GGCGATCGAGAGCTACATCGCCATCACGAACGACCAGCCCAAGCCCTTCGTATGGACCAAGTCCGCCGACGAGATCCTCGCCAGCGTTGCGCGTTTCTGCCGGCGGACTTCTGACTCAGGACACTAGTTCCTGCACGGCGGCCGAGAGCTGCTCGCGGAACTCATCCGCGGAGGCGAAGCCCGGCGGGGCCGACAGCTCGAGCTCGACCGTCTCCGGAAGATAGCCCTTGGGGTTGAAGAAATGCTTCGGCCGCCTCGCAGCGAGCGTGGTCCCGATCTGGTCGGGCGAAGTCCAGAGCCCCGGCCACTCCGCGCCGCGCCGGACGAGCCCGGCGGCGACGGGGTTCGCTAGCACGTACGCGGCCTTCGCGAGGACGTCCTGGGCGTCGAGCTGCTCGACGGCGCTGTAGCTCCCGTCGGTGGCCCAGAACGCCTCGAAGCGGCCGAGCGAGGCGTTCACCGCGCGGGCGACGAGGGAGTCCAGGTACTGCATGAACGCGGGGATCCGCCCGTTGGGATCCGTGACGATGAGATGGGCGTGGTTGGAGAGCACGCACAAGACGTGGACGACGACGCCGTGGCGCTTGGCGGCGAGCGCGAGGACGTAAAGGAAGATCTCGTTGACGATCTTGGACGGGCGAAGGAAGAAGCGTCGCTCCGAGCAGCGCCTGGTGATCAGGTAGACGGTCCCGGGCAAGACGCGACGAGGTGCGGTCACAGGCGGCGACAAGGCACGCATCGTGCCGTCGCCGAAACGTGTCGTGGAGCACCGTTCGCGAGTCTCGACGGATGGCGAAGGTCCGCGCCTTGGGGCGGGGGTCCGCGGATCGGTACTCTCGGTCGGGGCTCCGGATCGGTACTCTCGGTCGGGGCTCCGGCTCCGTACTCTCGGTCGGGGCTCCGGGCTCCGGGCTCCGGGCTCCTCTCTTACTTTGCGAGCGCGGCAATGCGTTCGAGCTTGTTCCTGGCACCGGGCGACGCGTCGATGATTGCAGGCGGAACCCTGGCCAACAGCTCACTCACGAGCTCGGGGTAGCCGTCGAACAAGAGGCCAGGGACTGGGATGCGGCGCCCGTCCGCATCGATGCGGACCGCCGCCGCTTACAGCGTGGATTCCTGTCACCTGGAGCCATCCGATGCGCACCATCTCCGCGCGTCCCCTGAACATAAGCAGTCCCTCCGCGTCGACGCTGATGCGGTCGCGTGTCGTGAGCAGCAACGCCGACGTGAAGAGAGCCGTGACCAACATGACGACGAGACCGGGGACGACGTCGCCCCGCAGGAAAGCCCACGCGCACAGCGGCCACCCGACGAATGGATATCCAATCGCTAGCGCCATACGTCGCCACGGGGGCATACGGATGACCCTGGCGCCGTCGAGTTCGACTGCTTGCACTCGCGGCGATACGAAAAAGATCGTGAAAGAAGCCGAGCAGGACCTCGAGCCCAGCGACGAGCGCGAGGAATTCACCCCAGCCAGGCCGGTCCGGTCGTGCTCCGACTCCGTTCGCGAAGGCCAGGAAAACCAGGAACGCGGCGGGCATGGCCATCGCTAGCCCGAGCATTGCGAACGGCCGACGATAAGGATCACTCATGTAACGTCCGCGCACCTGCGCCCTCGTCGTGGACTCCGCGTGCCGCCTACACACCTTGTCGAAGCGTATCAGTCTGGTGTGGCCCCTGCCTACGGGTGCACGCGGACGCGCCACTTCCGCACGAGAGGGCTCAACTCTCCTGATCACGGCCGTCAGGGCGGCCCGAGCCGCAGCCCCGCGGCGAAGCCGAGCCAGGCGTCGCCCCCGCCGAGCTCGCGCTCGAGCGCGCCACCGAGGCCCGGACGGAAGTCCCCCTCCGCCCAGAACATGCTCACGCTCGGCCCGGCCACGACCGCGGCGTAGGGCGTGAGCTGCCAGCCGGCGAGCACCCGCGCCGTGGCGAGCACGTTCGCGTCCTCGTCCACCACCTGCTGGCTCAGGAGATCCACGTCCAGGAGGAACCGGCCGCGCGCGTGGTGCGCGCCGAGCCCGAGGCCCGTCCAGAAGCGCCCGCCGCCGCTCGCGCGCTGCGCGCCTGCGGACAGGATCGTGTGGAACGTGCGGCTCCCGAGCAGGAGCCCGGTGGAGAGGATCCCGTTCTCGTCGCCCAGCACGAGGAGCTTGTGCTCGCCGTCGCGGACGAACGGCACGAGCCCGAGCGACACGCCGTCGAGCCCGTCAGCCACGTTCACGAGCCCGAGCTGCGCCCCGCGGACGTGGCCGGCGACGTTGACGAGCCCGAGCTGGACGCCGCGCACGCCGGCGCCCACGTTCACGAGGCCGACCTGCGCCCCGAGCACCTCGCCCGAGACGGAGGTGAGCGCGAGCTGCGCGCCAGAGATCGACGAGGAGTAGCTCACGAGCGCGGACTGGAGCCCGGTCACCGCCCCGGCCGCCCAGCTCACGCCGGAGTGCTGCCAGCCGACGACGTCGCCGCGGACCAGGTTCAGGCCCTGGGTGAGCTGCACGCCCCGTAGCGACCCGGCCACGTTCGCCACCATCCCGACCTGCACGCCGGTGACCCGGCCGCGCGCCGAGCTCCCGATGTAGGAGAAGAAGCCGCCCACCACGTCCTCGTCCGCCCAGAGCACCGGCGCGAGCCCGATCCCGCGCAGCCGCGTCGTCCGCGAGCCGATGAGGCCGAGCTGGAGCCGGTTCACGACGTAGCGGTCGCCGTTCAGCGACACGGGCGGGAAGATCGAGAGATCCACCGGCACGCGGGCGAGCTCCTCCACCGCGTCGCCGCGCAGCGCCGTCAGCTCCCGGGGCACCGCGGCGAAGCCGGCGGCGGCGAGCTCGGTCCGGCCGCCCTGCGTGAGCGCGACGCGCGCCTCCACGAGCCGGCCGCCGTCCTCGCGGGAGACCCGGTAGCCGCCCGGGTCGAGCGCCAGCTCCAGCGGCCGGCCGGCCTGCTTGCGCAGCTCGGCCACGAGCCGCTCGCCCGAGTCGCGCACGAAGAAGCGGCCCGCGGCCGCGGCCGGCAGGACGAGCGTGGCGCCGGTGCCGCGCAGATCGGTCAGCACCACCTCGCCCGCGCCGACCAGCTGGATGTCCCAGACCGCGTGCTGCGGACCGCCCCGGGTCCGCTCCGTCCGCGCGAGCGTCTCCTCGAACGCGAACTGGTAGACCTCCGAGAGCGTGACCTTCCCGTCCTGGCTCGAGTCGGCGGCGCCCCGGAGGCCGGTGACGAGGGCGTGGGTGAAGTACGACGCGCCGACCCGGTCCGACTCCTGGGAGGCCTCGTCGGCGGAGCTCGAGGTGAGGATCACCTGGCCGCTCACCCGCGACGAGGCGTCCACCAGGAACGGCGCGGCGCGAGCGCCCCCCTTCCCGCGGGCGAACGAGCCCGAGGAGCACGAGTCGAGGATGGCGATGCGGATGTCGGCGCCGAGGTCCTCGAGCCACCGCCGGAGCTCGCTGTACGGGACGCGCGCGCCGCGGAGGAGCAGCCCCTCCTCGTCGGAGTGTCCGGAGTAGTAGAAGAGCACCTCGGTGCGGCCGCCGAGCCGCGCGCGCTTCACCCGAGAGCGAAGCTCCTCGAGGGCCGCGCGCAGCCTCGCCTCTCCGGGGTCGAGGAGCACGATGGTGTCCTCGCCCGCGACGCCGCCCATCTGCTGCAACACCCGCGCGACCCGCTCCGCGTCGGAGATCGCGTAGCGGAGCCGCGGGCGGGAGGGGCCCCCGTCGTTCGCCCCCGCCACGATCGCGAGGCGGCGCACCGCCCCGGGCTGCGCGCGCTCGTGCGGCGGCTCCTGCGCGAAGGCGCCCGCGGCGCAGAGCGCCATGGCGAGCGCGAGGACGGGTCGGGTCATCTCGGTTCCTCGGGCTTCCGGAGGAGCAGCGCGTGCTGGTTCAGGCCGGCGGGGAGCGGCAGCGGATCCTGGCGGGCGCGGCCAGCGGCCGCCAGCCGGCGCGCGGCCTCCACCACGGTCGCGGTGTCGAAGGGCGCGTCCGCGGTCACGAGGAAGAAACGCTCGAACGCGGGCGCATCATCCAGCAGGTAGGCGTGGGGGAGCGGCACCGCCCCGGACTGGGCGAGCGCGGCGGCCGGACCGCCGTCCTCGGGCCAGTGGAGCGTGACGATCCCGCGGCCGTCGACCGAGACCACCGCGCCGAACCGCCTGCCCGCCGCCACGTACGAGAGCTGCAGGAGGTCGCCCTCCCGCGCCACCGCGCCGTCGCGGAGCTCCTCCGCGCCGTCGCCCCCGCGGCTGCGGTGCACCTCGAGGCGCGCGGAGAGGCCCTTGAGGCGCGTGTCCTCGACGGGCGCGACCGGGCCGGAGACGGCGCGCAGCACGACCACGGAAGCGACCGCGACCGCCGCCGCGACCGGGACGAGCAAGAGCGGCCGGCGAGCGCGCCGCGGCGCCGGTGCGCCGAGCGCGGCGCGGCGGCGGATCTCCGCGAGGGCCGGACCGGGCGGATGGGCGTCGCGGAAGGCGGCGTCCTCGCGCGCGAGCGCGTGGAGCCGGCGCTCGCCGCCCTCGGCCGCGAGGCGGCGCCGCACGCGCTCGGCCTCGTCGGGAGGCAGGTCGCCGGCGTGGAGCCGCTCCACCAGGTACTCGGGAGTGCGATCCGGGCTCATCGCTGCACCTCCGTCTCCGAGGCCGCTCCGGCCTGCTCCGCGGCGCGCCGCCGGAGCCCGCCGAGCCGCTTGCGGACCGCGGCGGCCGTGAGCCCCACCTCGCGCCCGACCTCCTCGAGCGTCAGGCCGTCCACGTAGTGGAGCACCGCCATCACCCGGGTGGACTCCTGCTCGCGCCCGAGCAGCCGTCCGACGACGAGGCGCGACAGCGAGCGCGCCTCGGGCTCGTCCGCCGCCGCGATGGCGAGGAGCGCCGCCTCGTCCCGGTCCTCCGGCCGGCGCCGCTCGGTGCGGAGCAGGTTCAGGCAGACGCGGGTGGCGATGCGCAGGAGGAGCGACGCGGGGGCCTCGTCGCGGAGCCGGTCCTCCGCCCGGAGCAGGTTCACGAACGTGTCGTGCATGGCGTCCACGGCCCTCTCCTCGTCACGCAGGAGGCGGCGGCAGCGGCGCAGGACCATCGGCGCGAGGTCCCGGTAGTACGCGTCGACGTCGACCGCCACCCGCTACCCTCTCTCTCCGGCTCGTGGGCCGGACGAGCTTCTACCTCGAACCCTGGTCCGGCCGTGAGCCGCGCCGGAAACCGCCGTCAGATCCGCACGCCCGCGACGAAGCCCACCCACACGCGCGCGTACCGGCCGCCGCCGAGCTTCCAGCCGAGGTGCAGGTCGGGCTGGTCCTCGTCCGAGACGAGCACGTTCGCCGTCGGGCCGGCGAGGATCCCCATCCACTCGGTGAGCCGGTAGGCTGCCACCGCGCGGAGGATCCCGAGCACCGCCTCCGGGGTGCCGTCGAGCGAGACCGCCTGCGCGACGAGATCCAGGTCGAGCGCGAGGCGCTGCGCCGGCTCGAACCCGACGCCGGCGCCGCCGCCCAGGGTGGAGAGCGTCTTGCCCGATCGCGGCTGCGCGTCCGGCTGCGCGCCGGCGGCGAGGACCCCGTAGGCGCGGCGCCCGCCGAGCCGGACGCCCGCGGCGAGCGGCGTGAGCTCGGTCGCGTAGAGCTCGAGCTCGTGGCGGCCGCTCCGCACGAGGGCGAGGACGCCCACCGAGCCATCCGCCTCCTCGGCCAGGTTCACGAGCCCTACCTGCGCGCCGCGCACCCGGCGAGCGACGTTCACGAGCCCGAGCTGCGTCCCCGCCACCTCGCCGCCCACGTTCACGAGCGCGAGCTGCACCCCGCTCAGCCCGCCGGCGACGTTGACCGCGGCCACCTGCACGCCCTCGAGCCTCCGCGCGAAGTTGGCCGCGCCGCCGAGCTGGACGCCCTCCCCGCCGCCGCGGACCACGTTCACGACCTGCGACGCCTGGAGGCCGCGGAGATCGCGCGCCACCGTGGTGACGGTCGCGAGCTGCACGCCGCGCACGACGCCGCCCGCGCTGGCCGCGGCCCAGGTCACCTGCGCGCCCGAGACGTCCTCGTCGGCGAGGTGCACCGGCGCGAGCGCCAGGCCGCGCAGGACGGTGGAGCGGGCCACCACGCCGATCGAGAGGTGGTTCTCCACCCGCCCGTCACCGTTCAGGCTGAGGGGCGGGACCAGGGAGAGATCCACCGGGACCTGGCGGAGCGCGGACACGGCCTCCGCGGAGGGCCCCTGGCCCGGCGTCGCGGCGAGCGCCAGGGCGGGCACGGCCGCGGCGAGCGCGGCGAGGGTGGTGCGAAGCGGGTTCCGCATGGGCGTCGTCCTCCTTCCCGTGGCCGAGGGGCGGTCGGCGGGGTCGGAGGGAGGAACACCGCCACGTGCCGCGTGCGCTACCGCGGCGCGGGCGATTCACATTTCTTCACGCTCCGACCAGATCGGGGCAACCTGCGGCCGCCATGCTCCGCGCCGCCTCGGCGAGGGGCGGTAGCGGGATCTCCGCGCCGCGGTGTTCCCTCGCACAACACGAGCGCCGCACCTTCGCGGTCAACGGAGCGTCACACATGACGAAGTCCCTCTTCGAGCTCTTCACGCGCGCCGGCGCCGAGTGGGTGATGCTGCTCCTCGTCGGCCTCTCCGCCGCCTCGGTCACGGTCATCCTCGAGCGGGCCCTGTACTTCGCCCTCCGCCGCCGCACCTCTCCGGACCTCCTCACCCTCCTCATGGACGGGCGCCTCGAGGAGGCGCGGGCCCGCATCGAGGGCCGCCGCGGCCTGGAGGCGGAGGTGGCGCGGGCGGCGCTCGACGCCGCCGGCGGCGGCCCCGCCGCGGTGCAGGAGGCGGTGGCCTGCACCATCGCGGACCGCCGGCTCGGCTACGAGCGAGGGCTCTCCTTTCTCGGCACGCTCGGCAACAACGCCCCCTTCCTCGGCCTCTTCGGCACGGTGGTCGGGATCATCCGGGCCTTCTCCGACCTCGCGGTGGGCGGCCCGAAGGGCGCCGGTGCGTCGGCGGTGATGTCCGGCATCTCGGAGGCGCTCGTCGCGACCGCGGTCGGCATCTTCGTGGCCATCCCGGCGGTCGTCGCGTTCAACGGCTTCCAGCGCTGGCTGCGCACGCTCGTCACGCGCGCCGAGGCGATCGGCCACGCCCTCGCGTCGCACCTCGAGCGCGACGACGTCCGCGCCGCGGCCCGAGCCCGGCTCGACCACGGCAGGCCCGCGCGGCGCCCCGAGCCCCACGAGTCGAAGGGCGCCGCCTAGCGGCGGCCGCGAGAGCACCGGAGCCCGACCATGGCCGCCCACTCGAACGGCAGCGACGAGGCGATCACCGGCATCAACGTGACGCCCCTCGTCGACATCACCCTCGTCCTCCTCATCATCTTCATGGTCACCGCCTCCTACATCGTGAAGGAGAGCATCGAGGTCGACCTGCCCCGCGCCGCCAGCGGCGGCGAGACCGTCGGCCCGACCCTCGCGTTCGCGCTCGATCGGGACGGGAAGCTCTTCCTGGACGGAAGGCCCGTCGGCCGCGCCGAGGCCCGCGCCGCCGTCCGCGCGGCGCTCGCGCGGAGCGCCGACGCGCGGGCGCTCATCGGCGCGGACCGGGCCGTGCCTCACGGCGAGGTGGTGTCCGTGATCGATCTCGTGAAGAGCGAGGGGCTCACCCGCTTCGCGATCCAGATCGAGCACGACGCGTCGGGGGAAGGCGCGCCGTGACCCCGGCGCCTTCCGACGGTCCGCCGCGGGGCCGCACGCTCGCCGCGATGGCGCTGGCCTCGCTGGCGATCCACGCCGGCGGGTTCGCCTGGGCCGGTCGCCTCGAGCCGCGTCAGGCCGCGAGGCCCGCGCCCGTGGTGGTCGAGTTCGAGGCCGCGCGGCCTCCGCCGCCGGCGCCCGCGCCGCGTCCTCCCGCGGAGCGACCGGCACCCCGCCGCGTCGCCATCGCGAGGCTCCCGCCGCCGACGGCGGAGCCGCCTCCTCCGCCGCCGCCGAACGAGCCGCCGCCGCCCGCCGCTCCGGCGGCGCGCGCCGTCCCGCGCGTCGGGGTGTCGCTCTCCTCGACCACGACGGGCGGCGGCTTCGCGGTGGGCGTCGGGAACACGCTCCACGGCAGGGCGTCCGAGATCGCCGCCGATCCCGACGCGGTGAAGCCGTACGCCGCCCCGCGGACCGCGCCCGCCCGGCTCTCCGCGCAGCCGCGCCTGCTCGAGCGGCCGGAGATCCCGTATCCCCCCGAGGCCCGGCGGGAGGGGCTCGAGGGGCAGGTCGTGCTGCTCCTGCGGATCGACGCGGAGGGCCGGGTCGCGGCGGCACGCCTCCTCTCCGCGCCGGGCCCTGCCCTCGGCGAGGCCGCCCGGGCCGCCGCGCTCCGCTTTCGCTTCACGCCTCCCCTTCTCGACGGCGAGGCCGTCGAGACCGAGATCCGCTTCACCTACACCTTCGTCCTGGAGTGAACTCCATGCGCCGCTCGCCCTTCACCGCGCTCGCCCTGCTCGGCCTCCTCCTCGGCGGCGCGGCCCCCGCCCGCGCCGAGACGGAGCCGAAGGAGACCGGGGTCCTCACGCGCGCTCCGGCCGTGGTCGAGCCGGTCGAGCCGGAATACCCGGAGGCCGCCCGCGCGGCGGGGCTGACCGGCGTCGTCACCCTCGAGGTCGAGATCTCCGAGACCGGCGAGGTCACCGACGCGGTGGTGACCGGCCCCGCCGGCCAGGGGTTCGACGAGGCCGCCCTCGCCGCCGCCCGGAAGCTCCGCTTCTCCCCGGCGGAGATCGACGGAGCGCCGGCACCGGTCCGGATCGAGTATCGCTTCACGTTCTCGCTGTCCGCGCCGCCCGCCACTGCGCCCGCGCCGCCGCCGCTGAACCTCCTCGGCCGCGTGCTCGAGCGCGGCACCCGGCTCCCGATCGCGGGCGCGATGGTGGAGGCCGGCGGCCAGCTCGCCCACACCGACGGCGAGGGACGGTTCGCGCTCGCCGGCGTGGCGGACGGCGCGGTGCAGGTGGTCGTGACGGACGTCGACCACGCCCGCCTCGAGTCGGTGGAGACCGTCGAGCCGGGCAAGGCGACCCAGGTGACCTACTGGCTCCAGAAGACCACCGCCGCGGGCGAGTACGAGGCGGTGGTGGTGGGCGAGCGGGAGGAGAAGGAGGTCTCGCACGTCGCGATCGCAGCGGGAGAGATCCGGCGCGTCGCGGGCGTCTCGGGCGACGCGGTGAAGGTGATCCAGAACCTCCCCGGCATGGCCCGCTCCTTCCTGAGCGGCGAGATGATCGTCCGCGGCGGCAACGCTCGCGACACGCGCGTTTACGTGGACGACGAGGAGGTGCCCGCGGTCTTCCACTTCGGCGGCCTCACAAGCGTCTACTCGTCGGAGCTCCTGAAGGACGTCGAGTTCGAGGCGGGGAACTTCGGCGTCCGCTCGGGGCGAGCGATCGGCGGCCGCGTGAACCTCGTCACCCGCGATCCCGGCGAGCGGACCCACACGCTCGCCGACGTGAACCTGTACCACGCGACCGCGCTCTACGAGGGCCGGCCGTCAGAGGACCTCGGGATCGCGATCGCCGCCCGGCGCTCCTACGCGGACGCGGTCGTGACCCGCGCGGTCGAGTCGATGGACGACCCGCCCGGCGTGAGCACCGCGCCTCGCTACTACGACCTGCAGCTGAAGGCCGCGTGGAAGGCGACCCCCGACGACACGGTCCGCCTCGACGTCTTCGGCTCGGACGACCGCATGGTCCTGACCGGGGTCGACGACGACCAGTCGCTCGAGGACCTGAGCTTCCTCGAGTACGGCACCCGCTTCTACCGGGCCGGGCTCCGCTGGGATCACCGCGCGAGCGAGGCGACCCGGCTCCGGCTCGCGCTCGGCGGCGGCTGGCAGGACATGGGCATCGACGCCGCCGGCCAGTTCCGGATGGTGCAGGAGCTCTGGAGCACGCACTTCCGCGCCGAGGTCCATCACGAGCTCGCGCCGCGGGTGAAGCTCGTCACGGGCGTGGACGGGCAGTGGTACCCGAGGGTCAAGATCGAGGTGGACGCGCCCCCCATCCCTCCGCCCGGCCAGGTCCCGAGCCCGACCGCCGAGACCCGCCGCTTCGCCACGACCATGGACGGGCTCGAGGCGGGAGCGTTCGTGGAGGCCACCCTCGAGCCCGTCGACGGGCTCTTCGTCGTCCCCGGCGTGCGCGCCGACGTGCACCGCGCGCTCGCGAACCTCTCCTGGGTGGATCCCCGCCTCGCCGTCCGCTGGCAGCTCCGGCCCGAGACCGCCCTCAAGGGCGCGGTCGGCCTCTACCACCAGGCGCCGCCGTTCCCTTACGTCACCGAGGAGTTCGGCAACCCCGCGCTCCGCGAGGAGGGCGCCTGGCAGTACGCGCTCGGCGCGGAGCAGCGGCTCCTGCCGCGCCTCCTCCTCGACGTGCAGCTCTACTACAAGCGGCTCTTCGATCTCGCCCTCCCCTCCGACGCGGTGATCACGCGGGACGGCCAGCTCGTCGCCGAGCGCTACCGGAGCGCGGGCACGGGGCGTTCCTACGGCGCGGAGCTGCTCCTGCGCTGGGACCCGGACGGCCGCTTCTTCGGGTGGATCTCCTACTCGCTCTCGCGCGCGGAGCGGGGCGAGTCCGTCGCGGGCGGCCGGCTCGAGAGCGAGGGGGACGCCTTCGACCAGCCTCACAACGTGGTCGCGGTGGGCACGGTCGAGCTGCCCGAGCTCTGGCAGGGCCTCTCCGCCGGTTTCCGCGCCCGCTACACGAGCGGAAATCCGTACGAGCCCGTCCACGCCGCCGTGTACGACGCGGACGCCGATCGGTACCAGCCGATCCAGACCGGCGCGCTGACGGGGCGCATGCCGCCGTTCTTCCAGCTCGACCTCCGCGTCGACAAGAAGTGGACGGCCCGCACCTGGACGTTCGCGGCGTACGTCGAGGTCCAGAACGTCACCAACCGTGAGAACCCCGAGGCCGCCGCGTACAGCTTCGACTACTCGCAGCACGGCTGGTACTCGGGCCTCCCGCTCTTCCCCTCCTTCGGCCTGCGCGCCGAGTACTAGGACCGCCCATGAACCGCACGTTCGCCGCCCTCGTCCCCGTCCTCGCGCTCACGGCCGCCTGCGGGCCGGACTTCGATCCCGCCTCGGAGGTACAGGGCCTCCGCGTGCTCGCCATCCGCGCCGAGCCGCCGGAGATCGCCCCTGCCTCGGACGGCTCCGCCCCCGCGCGCGCGGAGCTCGAGACGCTCGTCGTCGACCCGGCCCTCGTCGCGGATCCGGCGCGGCGCGCGGTGGTACTCCACGTCGCCTGCACTCCCGCGCCCGGCGACCCGGGCCCCTCCCCGTGCACGAAGCTCTCCGAGCTCTCGAACCCCGCGGCGCTGCTCGCGGGCGCCGATCTCGCGGCCGCCTGCGCCGCCCCCGGGGTCGGCGCGGCCGGGGGAATCTCCTTCGCCGGGCTCGAGGCGTGCGGCCGCGACGGCTGCGGGCCGGTGGCGGTGAGACGCGATCCGGCCGACCCCGGCTCGGCGGTGTCGCTGCCCAGGGCCGCCTACGCGCTCCCCGCGGACTACACGCTGTCGGCGCTGCCCGCGTCGTCGCCCGAGCGCGTCCTCGGCCTCGAGGTGACCGACCTCGCGCTCGCCCTCGACGCGACGCCGGACGAGCTCGCCCCCGCGAGCGCCGTGGGGAGCGACTGCGAGCTCCTCGGGGCCGTCGCCGCGCGCTTCGAGGCGGAGTGGTCGCGCCGCGCCCACGTCGCGGCGCTGAAGCGCATCCGGGTCCGCGGTCCGGCGGCCCCCTCCGCGCCGAACCACAACCCGGTCCTCTCCGCAGTGGGGCTGGACGGTGTGGCGCTCCCCGCGCCGGGCGAGCCGCCCGCGGCCGTGGCGCCGAGCGTGAAGATCCAGCTCCTCCCGCTCCTGCCCGGGAGCTTCGAGGAGCTCCGCGAGACCTACGTCGAGTGCGACGCGGCGGGGCAGCCCATCGCGACGCGCCAGGAGGACTGGACCTTCTCCTGGTTCACGACGGCGGGGGAGCTCGAGAAGCTGCACACGAACCAACCCGCCGAGGCGGCGGAGCTCACGACTCCGGTGGCCGGGGCTCCGACCGTGTGGGTCGTCGCGCGCGATCTCATCGGCGGCGTGGCCTGGCGCGCGGGGTCGCTCGCGGTGAGTCCCTGAGCGCCGTGACGGGAGTCCCGCGGCGTCACCGACGCGCTCGCTCCTCCGGCGGCTCGTCGCGCACGGCGACGTAGACGTTCTCGAACGTGCCTCCGCGCCGGGAGCTCGTCTCGATCGCTCCGCGCACGGTCACGCGCGCGCGGCGGTGCCGCCGGAGCGTCTCCAGGAAGCGATCCCACTCGGGCGCGGGCGGGAGCGTGGAGGTCGCGAGGAAGTCTCCGTCGACGGGCTCGTCGAACCCTACCTCGCTGCGCTGGATGACCACCCGCGCCTCGACGCCGCGCTCGCGCAGGGCGAGGTGCACCAGCGTCCAGCCCGAGAGGATCGCGATCGCGGAGAGGCTGCCGCCGAAGGCGGTGCTCCGGTGGTTGAGGTTGGGCGCGAGCGGCGCGGCCAGGCGCAGCGAGGCTCCGTCGTAACGCTCGACGACCGCTCCCAGGTGGACGGTCAGGGGGATGTGCTCGCGGAGGTAGCGAGTGGTCTCTTCCAGCGTCACGGGGTTGCTCTCCGTCTCGGGAGTCGGCCGCAGGGCATGGGCGTCGAGCCTTCGGGGCGCCCGCGTACGATCTAAGCGATCGGCCGACGCGTGTCTCGAGGTTCATCCGTGTCGATATGACCTGGGGCGGTTCGGGGCGGAGGCGAGGTCGGGGGCGGGGGCGAGGTCGAGGTCGAGGTCGAGGTCGAGGTCGAGGTCGAGGTCGAGGTCGAGGTCGGGGTCGAGGTCGAGGTCGGGGTCGGGGTCGGGGTCGGGGTCGAGGGCGGGGTCGTTCTGGCCGACACTGCCGCGGCTGACGTCACCTTGGCGCGCCGCCTGGACGGGACCTCACGTCCTCGGCGGGCCACGATGGACGGGGACAAGGTACGGGGGGCGGTGCCGTCCGCCAGACGCCGCCGGCAACGCGGGGCTGCGGGCGCTGGCTGCGCATGGGTGAGGTGGCCGTGGCCAACCGCGTTGCATTGCGGTCCGTGGGTCGGGGCGGTGCCTACCGCGTCCAGTGGCCCGCCTGCGGGCGCGAGGTCCCGCCACGTGGGGCGGCGCGCTGCGGGCGGGGTGGTGGAGGGCTCGGTGCCGGTCGTTGTGGTCGGGGTCGCGGTCGGGGTCGCGGTCGAGGTCGAGTTTTCACCCGCACCCGCTTCTCCCCTCGCGCTGCTGGCGCGCCGCGCTACGCTTCTCGTCATGCCCGATGCCCCGCCTCCCCGCACGCTCATCCGCGCGAGCGAGCTCGGCCCCGCCGAGTCGAGCAGCCATCCGTACAACCCGCGCTCCGAGGTCCACGGGTGGATGATCTCCCGCGCCGCCGGCCTCCGCCGGATCGCGGTGAACCTCGCGTGGCTGCCTCCCGGCAAGGAGTCCGCCCTCTTCCACGTCCACTACCGCGAGGAGGAATGGGCGTTCGTCCTCGAGGGGCGGGGCGTGGTCGAGCTCGATGAAGCCGAGCACGAGGTCGGCCCGGGCGACTTCGTCGCCTTCCCGCCGGGCGTTGCGCACCACATGCGGAACGCCTCCGCCGACGAGCGACTCCTCCTGCTCGAGGGCGGAGAGATCATCCCGGACGTGGAGGTCGCAGACTTCCCGCGTCTGCGCCGCCGGATGGTCCGCTTCGGCAACCGCTTCGCGGTGTACCCGATGGAAGCGGAGATCGAGTTCATCCCCGGAGTGAAGGAGCTGCCGCGGGAGTTCTTCGGCCTCGCCACGCCGGGCGAGCGGCCGCCCCTCCTCGTCCGCGCCCGTGAGCGCGGCGAGGCGAGGCTCTACCATCACCCGCAGAACCCGCGCTCGGAGATCGCGCTCACGTGGCTCTCCCGGCCGGCGCTGAAGCGGATCTCGGTAGGCGTCGCCGCGGTGCCCGCCGGGAGAGAGTCCTTCGTGAAGCACGCGCACCGGCACGACGAGGAGTGGATGTACGTCCTCTCCGGGCGCGGGACGGCGGTGATCGGCGATCGCGAGGAGCCCATCGGTCCCGGCGACTTCCTCGGCTTCCCGGCCGGTGAGCCGGCCCACAACGTTCGCGCGTCGCCGGATGGCGAGCTCGTGTACCTGCTCGGCGGCGACGCCTGGTCGGCGGCGACGATCGAGATCGTCGACTTCCCCGAGCTCGGCCTGCGCAAGACGTTCGTGGGGACGCGCAGCTCCATGACGTTCCCGCACGACGCGGCGGTCGAAGGCAAGGGCACTTAGGACCGGGCCACGGCGCGCGAGTCGGGGTCGCGGTCGGGGTCGAGGTCGGGGTCGTTCTCGCCGACACTGCCGCGGTCGACGTCACCGTGGCGCGCCGCCTGGGCGGCACCTCACGTCCTCGGCGGGCCACGATGGACGGGGACAAGGTACGGGGGGCGGTGCCGTCCGCCAGACGCCGCCGGCAACGCGGGGCTGCGGGCGGGAGCTGTGCATGGGCGAGGTCGCCGTGGCCAACCGCGTTGCATTGCGGTCCGTGGGTCGGGCGGTGCCTACCGCGTCCAGTGGCCCGCCTGCGGGCGCGAGGTCCCGCCACGTAGGGCGGCGCGCTGCGGGCGGGGTGGTTGGGCGGTCCGGCGCGAGGGGATCGTGCGGGCGAGGGTGAGGTCGGGGTCGAGTTCGGGGTCGGGAAGTCACTTCCGGTATTCACCGTAAGTGCTCCCTCGTCGCCCCGGCCGTCAGACACGGATGGTATGGGTTCACGCGATGGACGTCGTGCGCCCGAACCCTCCCGCACCTCTCGCGACCGCCTCGACGGTCGCGCTGGATGCGCTCGCGGCGGAGGCGTGGCTGCTCGAGCCGCCGCCGCCGCACGAGCGAAAGGGCGTCATGCGCGACGAGGCGGCGTTCCTGCTCGACCGGCTCCTCACGACCGTGGCGCGCGGGCACGGCGCGCTCGAGGTCGCGATCGGCCGTGGGCTCGCGGCGCTCGCGGAGCGAGACGGCGCGATGCGGTTCGGGTACGCGAGCGTCGGCGACTACGCGCGCGAGCGGCTGGGGATCGGTGCCGGCACCGCCCAGAAGCTGGCCCGGCTCGCGCGGGCGCTGCGCGACCGGCCTGTCCTCGCCGAGGCGGTCCGGCGCGGGGAGGTGAGCGCGCGCAAGGCGGAGACCGTGCTGCCGGTCGCGCGCTGCGAGGCGGAGGAGCGCTGGGTCGCGCTCGCGCGGACCGAGACGGTGCGGGCGCTCGCGGCGGCGGTGCGGGCGGAGAGCGCCTCCGACACGGGCGACGACGAGGCGTGGGAGCGCGTCTCGGTTCAGCTCACGCCCGCCGGCCGCGCGAAGCTCGACGAGGCGATGGCGCTCGCGGGCAAGGTCCTCGGCGCGACGGCGCCGCGGTGGCAGCGCCTCGAGGCGATCTGCGAGGAGTTCCTCGGCGCGCATCCGGTGGGGGCGTTCCCGGACGGCGGGGACGAGGGCGCGCAGGACAGTGCGCTGCGCGGGCCGGCCGCCGAGTGGCTCGAGGCGGCGAAGGCGGGGCTCGAGGAGGAGTACGGGCGCTGGGCGTTCCTCGGGAAGGTCGCTCCGGTCGAGGCGGAGGTGAGCGTCGAGCTCGACGGCGGCATGGACGTGATGGGCGTGGACGCGGAGCTCCGCCGGCTCGCCGCGATGCGGGACCGCTGGGACGAGCTCGTCGGGCACCTCGGGATGCTCGTCCGGATGCTGGGCCTGTGGCGCGACATGGGCTTCGCCTCCTTCGGCCACTACTGCGAGGAGCGGCTCGGGATGGCGACGCGCACGGTCGAGCAGCGGGTCGCGCTCGAGCGGAGGCTCCACGCGCTGCCGGCGCTCAGGCAGGCGATGCGCGACCGGCGCGTCTCGTACGAGCAGGCGCGGCTCGTGGCGGAGGTCGCGGACGATCGCTCCGTCGAGGACTGGATCCGCCGGGCGCAGGGCACGACCTGCATCGCGCTGCGCCGCGAGATCGAGGCGGAGCAGGAGGCGCAGATGTGCGCGCGCGCCGAGCTGGACCTGCGCGTGCCCCGGCGGGTCGGACGCCTGCTCGAGGCGGCGGTCCGGGCGGCCCGCGCCGACGCGGACCGCTGGCTCTCGCCCGCGGAGTGCCTCGAGCGGATGGCGGAGCACTTCGTCTCCACCTGGAAACCGGCGCTCGCGGAGCGGAGCACGCCGCAGCGGCGGGCGATCGCGCGCGACGGCGGCCTCTGCCTCGTGCCGGGCTGCAGCCGTGCGGCGGTCCACGCGCACCACATCGTCTTCCGCTCGCGCGGCGGCGGGGACGAGCCGCCGAATCTGGCGTCCCTGTGCGCTGCCCACCACCTGCGGGGCATCCACGGAGGGTTCGTCGAGATCCGCGGCGCGGCGCCCGACCGGCTCACGTGGCGGCTCGGCAGCACGGCGCGACGGGCTGCGCGGTGAGGAGGTCGTCGATGCGCGGGGAGCTCGTTCGTCGCGGTGGAGCGCGCGCTGCGCGTGGACGGGGTCCGGACGCGTTGCGATGAATGGAGCACGACTCCCAGCGTGACGGTCGCGCTTCACGCCAGGGGACCGTTCGCGCCGAGATCCACACCGAGCGCCCAGCCGCCGCGCATGCCTACTTCTCCGCCCCGCTCCTCGCGAGCTCCGCCGCCGCGAACTCCACGAACGCGCGCACCTTCGGCAGGACGTGGCGAGACTGCAGCGTGAGGGCGTGGATCGGGTGCTCCTCGCAGACCGCATCCTCGAGCACCTCCACGAGCTGCCCGGAGGCGCGCGCGCGGGCCATCATGAAGTCGCACACCCAGGCGAGCCCTGCGCCGCCGATGGCGAGATCGACGAGCGCCTCGGCGCTGTTCACGGCGATCCGCCCACTCGGCGGGAGCTCGCGCACCTTCGCTCCATCGCGCAGGCGCCACGCGATGGCGCGGCCGTGCAGGGTGAACCCCAGCCGCTCGTGGCGGGCGAGGGCCTCCACCGTGCGCGGCGTCCCCCGGCGCCGCAGGTAGCCG
Organism: Anaeromyxobacter terrae; assembly: GCF_022690685.1. Lineage (GTDB taxonomy): Bacteria > Myxococcota > Myxococcia > Myxococcales > Anaeromyxobacteraceae > Anaeromyxobacter > Anaeromyxobacter terrae. The sequence continues at coordinate 17,053 of NZ_JALCYY010000053.1, forward strand.
GGCGCGCCACACACGCGCATCCGGGTGCGCCCGAGACGCCGCGCGATGAGCCCCGAGTCCGCGAGCGCGCCGATCCGCAGCGCCACGTCGATCCCCCCCGAGACGAGATCTTCCGGGACGTCGCGCAGCACGAGCTCGACCTGCACCGCAGGGTAGCGCGAGGTGAAGCGCGGGAGGGCCGGCACCAGCACGTGGCGGCCGAGGATCGAGGGCGCCTCGATGCGCAGGAGGCCGGCGGGGCGCTCCCGCAGGCGCGTCAGGGACGCTCGCGCCTCCTCCAGCTCGCGCAGCGCGCCGCGGCAGCGCTCGACGAACAGCCGCCCCTCCTCGGAGAGCCGCACCGCGCGCGTCGTCCGATGCAGGAGCCGCACCCCGAGCTCCTCCTCGAGCTGGGCCACCCGGCGGCTGAGCGCCGAGGGGCTGAGGCGCAGCCGCCCGGCCGCGAGCGTGAAGCTGCCGAGCTCGGCGGCGAGCACGAGCGCCTCGAGGTTCCCCAGTCGATCCATTGGCCGCCTCCGAGCGCCATTCGTGCGCGCTGCGCACGGGTGATGTGCATGCTTCTCGCGGCCGTGCACGGCACGCACGGGTAGCTCTTCCTCGAACCCGTCGCGGCGCGCGGCTCGCGCGCGCACCACGGGAGAGAGGTGACGGAGTCATGCACGACGAATCCCCTGCCCCGCACGCGAGGGCGCTCCTCTACGGCGCGCTCGCGACCCTGGGCCTCACCGCCGCGCACCACGTCTACGGCGGGGTGCGGTACGGCACCCCCTGGCGCCACCACGCGGCCTTCCTGGCGCTCGGCGTGGGGTCCACCCTCGTCGCCGCGTTCGTCGCGTACCGGCGCCGACCCGACTCGCCGCTCGGCCGGGCCGCGGCCCTCGCGTTCGCGGGGATCGCCCTCGTCTTCCCGGTGCTCCTCATCGGCGGCTTCGAGGGGCTCTACAACCACGTGCTCAAGAACGCCCTGTTCCTGGGCGGCGCCCCGCGTGACCTCCTGCTCGCGATGTTCCCGCCCCCGAAGTACGAGCTGCCGAACGACGCCTGGTTCGAGCTCTCGGGCGTGCTGCAGGTGGTCCCCGCCGCCTTCGCGGCGCTCGCGGCGCTGCGGTTCCTCCGCGCGCTCAGGGTCGGCTCCGGGCGAGGCGAGAGGCACGCCTACGGCGCTCCGCAGGGGCTCGTCTGAGACGCCACGAGGCCAGCGGGTCGCCCCCGCTGGCCTCGTGCTCCTTGCCTAGACGACGTCGGGCTAGCCCTGCGCCGCCTTCAGCGCGGGCTCGTAGTCCGGCTCCTGCCCGATCTCCGGCACGAGCTGGCGGTAGACCACCTTGTCGTCCGCGTCGAGCACCACGACCGCGCGGCCGCACAGGCCGGCGAGCGGACCGTCCGTGAGCAGGATGCCGTAGTCCTGCGCGAACTTCTTGTCGCGCATGAGCGAGAGGGTGACGACGTTCTGCAGCCCCTCGGTCGTGCAGAACCGCTTCGCCGCGAACGGGAGGTCCGCGGAGACGACGAGCACCACCGTGTTCGCGAGCTGGCCCGCCTTCTCGTTGAACTTGCGGGTCGAGGTGGCGCAGACGGCGGTGTCGAGGCTCGGCACGATGTTCAGGATCTTCCGCTTGCCCTTGAAGTCGGCGAGCGAGACGTCCTTCAGATCGCCCCCCGTGAGCTTGAAGTCGGGCGCCTTGGCGCCGACGGCCGGCAGCTCGCCGCTGGTGTGGATCGGGTTCCCCTTGAGCGTCACCTGGGCCATGAAGCCTCCGTTCGAGTTCGCGCCGTTGTAACGCGCGCTCCGGCTGGGCGCCGGGATTGTCGCTGCCCGTCCCCAGCGGGGACACACTCACCGTCGCGCCATCCGGCCGCACCCGCGAGGCGGCTGGCCGCTCTCCGGCGAAGGCCGCATCCATCTGCGGACCGGAGGTGGGGATGGGGGCACCGGAGGCGCCGGAGACCAGGACGCGCCGGACAGGCGGCGGCGTCCGGGCTCGCGACGGGCTCTGCGGCATCTGCCCCGCGGGCTGCTGGGTGCGCGCCCACCTCGAGGGCGATCGGCTCGTCGGGGTGGAGCCGCTGCCCGATCACCCGCTCGGCATGCTCTGCACGATCGGGCGTCACTCGCCCGAGATCGTCCACTCGCCCCACCGGGTGCGCCAGCCCCTCCGCCGCTCTGGCCCCAAGGGCCGACACGCGTTCGAGCCCGTCTCCTGGGACGCCGCCTACGCGCTCCTCGCCGGGCGCCTCTCGGCCATCAAGCGGGAGCACGGCGCCGAGGCGACCGCGATCTACACCGGCCGCGGTGCGTTCGAGCTCTCGCTCTGCGACGTGTTCCAGCCGGCCGGCGTCGCCGTCTCGTCCGCCTCGAGCGTCCTCTTCCCGTTCGGCTCGCCCAACACCCTCGGGGTCGGCGCGCTCTGCTACGTCGCCTTCGCGATGATCGCGCCGCACGTCACGATGGGCGCGATGCTGCAGGGCCTCGACGCCGACCTCGACCAGGCCGAGCTCGTCGTCCTGTGGGGGGCGAACCCGGCGACCGACTCGCCGCCGACGGCCCACCACCAGGTCGTGCGCGCCCGCCAGCGCGGCGCCCAGGTGATCGCGATCGACCCGCGCCGGAACGACACCGCGCGGGCCGTCGGCGCGGAGTGGATCCCGATCCGCCCCGGCACCGACGGCGCGCTCGCGCTCGCCCTCGTCGAGGTGCTGATCGAGGAGGAGCTCTTCGACGAGGGGTTCGCGCGCGACTGGACCGTCGGCTTCGAGGAGCTCGCCCGGCTCGCGCAGCACTACCGGCCGGAGCGCGTCGAGGGGATCACCGGCGTGCCCGCCGGCACCATCCGCGCCCTCGCGCGCCGCATCGCGGCCGCCCGCGGCGCGTGCCCCGTGACCTACACCGGCCTCGAGTACTCCGGGAACGGCGTGCAGGCCATCCGCGCGCTCCTCACGCTGTGGGGCCTCGCCGGGCAGCTCGACGTCCCCGGCGGCCTCGTCTTCCGCATGCGCGACGGCGCGTTCCCGCAGAACCGCCGCCACCTCCAGCCGAACCCCGCCGTCGGAAAGGCGCTCGGGCGCGAGCGCTTCCCCCTCTACACGCGCTACCGCGGCGAGTCTCACGCGATCGCCCTGCCCCGCTCGGTGCTCGAGGGCGATCCGTACCGGATCCGCGCGCTCCTCGTGCACGGTGCGTCGATCCTCACCGCCTGGCCGGAGCCGGCGCTGTGGCGCCGCACGCTCGCCGGCCTCGACTTCCTCGTCTGCATCGACCGCTTCCTCACCGCGGACGCGGCGTTCGCGGACCTCGTCCTGCCGGCGGCGACCGGCTACGAGATCACCTCCTACATGCGCTACGGGCCGCTCTTCAAGATCCGCGAGCCGCTCGTGCCGCCCGTGGGCGACGCGCGCAACGACCTCCTCATCATGGCCGGGCTCGCCGAGCGGCTCGGCTACGGGCATCTGTATCCCCAGTCCGAGGAGGCGCTCTTGCGCCACGCGCTCGAGGGGACCGGCTTCACGCTCGAGCAGGTGCGGGCGGCGGGGGGAGAGGCGCGGGTGCCCGCCCCGTTCCTGCAGTATCGCAAGTGGGAGAAGGGGCTCCTCCGGCCGGACGGCAGGCCCGGCTTCGACACGCCCTCCGGGAAGTTCGAGATCGCGTCGTCGATCCTCGCGGAGCACGGCTACGACCCGCTGCCGGTCTACGTCGAGCCGCCGGAGAGCCCGGCGAGCCGGCCCGACCTCGCGCGCAGTCACCCGCTCGTCTTCAACTCCGGAGCGCGCGGCTTCCACGACTTCCGCAGCCAGCACCATGGCGTGCCCGGCCTCGCGGCGCTCTCGCCCGAGCCGCTCGCGACCCTCAGCGCGGAGGACGCGGCCGCGCGCGGGATCTCCGGCGGGGATCCGGTGTGGGTCGAGACGCCGCGCGGGCGCGCCCGCTTCCGCGCCCACGTGACGCCGGATCTCGTGCCCGGCGCGATCGACGCGAGCATGGGCGGCGGCGGGCCGCTCGGGAGCGAGGCGTGGCGCACGTGCAACGTGAACGCCCTCACCGACCTCGCCCAGTGCGATCCCATCTCGGGCTTCCCGGTCTACAAGGCGCTGCTCTGCGAGGTGCGGCGCGCCGACGGCGTGGCGGCGGCGCCGGCGGCGAACGGCGCGCCGGAGCGCGAGGATGGGCCGCGGATCGAGGCGGTCGCGCTCCGCCCCATCTACCTCGACCACGCCGCGACCACCCCGCTCGCGCCGGCGGTCGCCGAGGCGATGGCGCCGTTCCTCGCGGGCGCGTTCGGGAACCCGTCGAGCGTCCACCCGCGCGGCGCCGAGGCGCGCGCCGCGGTCGAGGACGCGCGCCGAAAGGTGGCCCGCGCGCTCGAGTGCACCGCGCGGCGCGTGGTGTTCACCGGCTCCGGTTCCGAGTCGGACAACCTCGCCGTGAAGGGGGGCGCCTGGGCGCGCCGGGCACGGGGAAGGCACGTCGTCACTACCGCCATCGAGCACCCCGCCGTGCTGGAGGCGTGCCGTGCCCTCGTGCCGCAGGGGTTCGAGCTCACCGTCGTGCCGGTGGAGCGGGACGGGCGCGTCGCGCCGGAGCGGGTCCTCGCCGCGCTGCGGGACGACACGGTGCTCGTCTCGCTCATGCTCGTGAACAACGAGGTGGGGACGATCCAGCCGGTGGCGGCGCTCGCGCCGGCGGTGCGCGCGCGCGGCGCGCTCCTCCACGCCGACGCGGTCCAGGCGCTCGGGAAGGTCCCCCTCGACGTGGAGGCGCTGGGCGTGGACCTCCTCACCGTCTCGGCGCACAAGATCCACGGGCCGAAGGGCGTCGGCGCGCTCTACGTCCGCGCCGGCGTCGCGCTCGAGCCGCTCGTGCACGGCGGCGGGCAGGAGCACGGGCTGCGCTCGGGCACCGAGAACGTCGCCGGCCTGGTCGGGTTCGGGCGCGCCTGCGAGCTCGCCGTGCAGCGGCTCTCCTCCGGAGAGGTGGACCGGCTGGCGGCGCTGCGCGACCGGCTCGAGGCGGGCCTGCTCAGGCTCGCCCCGGACGCGCGGCGGAACGGCGACGGCGCCCGCATCGCGACCACGCTCGACGTGACCCTGCCCGGGATCCGCGGCGAGTCGCTCGTGCTCGCGCTCGGCCGCCGCGCCGTGCACTTCTCGTCCGGCTCGGCCTGCCACTCCGGCGATCCCGAGCCGTCGCGCACGCTCCTCGCCATGGGGCTCACGGCCGAGGACGCGCACTGCTCGGTGCGCTTCTCCCTCGGCGCAGGGCAGACCGAGGCGGACGTGGACGAGGCGCTCGCCCGGATCTCCGACACGCTCGCCGCCTCGCGCGCGGCGGTGCGGTTCCTCGCGTGCCGGTGAGGAACCTCGTGGCCGTGATGCGGCGAGGCGAGCCCCCCACGCCTCGCCCTTCGACAGGCTCAGGGCGAGCGGCTACTGACGACTCCGCTCGCGGTGAGCCTGTCGAACCGCGAGCAGTCGGGATCGACACGAACGGCCAGGGCCATCAGGCCGGCGGGATCGCGCGCAGGAGCGGCGAGGGCGTGCCCGGCGCGGCGATCCAGAGCTGGTGCGCCGCGCGCGTGACGGCGACGTGCAGCCGGCGGCGGGCCTCGTCGGCGTCGGGGTAGGCGCGGACGGAGGCGTCGGGCACGACGACGTAGTCGAACTCGAGCCCCTTCACGCTCGCGACGTCGGTGACGTCCACGCCCGGCCGGAACGAGAACCGGCCGTCGAGCGCGAGGCGCGCCTCGGGCATGTCGGCGATGAGGCGATGGAACGCCCGCGCCACCTCGGCCGAGTGCGCGACCACCGCGACCGAGGCGTCCGGCTCGCGCTCCACGAGGTCGCGGACGGCGCCGACGAGGAAGAGCTGCGCGTGCGCCTCGGTGGGGAAGTCGAAGCGCGACACCGGCGCGCCGTCGCGGCCGGCGCGCGGCGGCGTGGCGGGCGCGAGCGGGCCGAGGATCGCGTGGGCGGCCTCCGCGATGGGCCGCGGGCAGCGGTAGGTGGTCTCGAGCCTCACCGTCGCGGCGCGCTCCGCCCCGAACGCAGCGAGCGCCTGCGGCCAGCCGGCGTAGGAGGAGAACGTCTGCTGCGCGTCGTCGCCGGCGAGCGTCACGCTCCGCCCGTCGAGGTGGCGCCCGAGCGCGAACAGCTCGAAGAGGGAGACGTCCTCCGCCTCGTCCACGACGAGGTGCGCGAGCGACCTGCCGCCCCCGGCACCGCCCAGGGTGGCGAGGAACAGGAGGATGGGCAGGTCCTCCGGGTCGAGGGTCCCGGCGATCGCCTCGGGGGTGTCCTCGGAGAGGCCGAGGCCGTCGAGCGTCTCGCGGCGGTCGGGATCGACGCCGGCCACGAGGTCGTCGGGCGGCGGCGCAAGCTGCAGCCGCGTATGCCGGAGCGTCTCCTCGATGGCGGTCGTGGGGAGATCTCCCTGCGACGCCCGGACGACGCCCGCGAGGAACGTCTGGTCGACGCACAGGTCGCCGAGCTCCTGGCGCAGCTTCGCGAGCGACGGCCGCGCGCCGGCGAGCCGCGGGCGGCGCCGGAGCGTCTCGTAGAGCGCGGGGTGGCGCTTGAGGCGCGAGACGAGCGAGGGCGTGTCGGCGCACAGGCGCGGCGGTGGCGCGCGGAAGACGCTCTGGAACGCGCCGCGCGACCAGGAGTCCAGCGTCCGGACCGCCGCCCGGTCGAGGCCGAGCGGCTCGAGGAGCCGCGCCGCGAGCTGCGCGAGCCCGAGCTCCGGAACGACCACCTGCATGCGCGAGGGCGGGAAGCGCCGCGGGTCCTCGAACGCGATGCGCGCGAGGCGGTGCAGCGCGACCGTGGTCTTGCCGCTCCCGGCGCTGCCGATGACGAGCAGCGGCCGATCCGGCGGCGCGGAGACCGCCTCGAACTGATCGGGGTCGAGCAGCGCGGTGATGTCGGGGGCGGCCGCCCGCCCGCGCGCGCCAGCCCCGGTCCCGAGCGCCCCCGCGCGCGCCGCCTTCCCCGCCCCGCCGCCGAGGGCGGCCCCCTCCACCGCGAGCCGCCGCCATACACCGTCGGCGCCGCGCGCGACGGTCAGCTCTCCCGCCGAGACGCGGGTGAGCACCCCGCGGTCCACCACCACCACGCGGCGCGCCTCCACCACCCCGGCCGCCACGCGGCCCGGGAACGCCTCCTCGAACTCCTCGCCCTCGCGGTAGCGGTAGAAGAGGGCGGAGATCGGCGCGTACCGCCAGTCCACCACGCGCACCCCCGCCCCCCGGTCCACGAACGTGTGCCGGCCGAGGCAATAGTCGCGGACCTCGCCCCCCTCGCGCACGCGCAGGTGCGCGAAGTAGGGGGCGCTCGGATCCGGGAAGCCGTCGGGGCGCTGGCGCTCGAGCACGGCGCGAACGAGCCCCATCTCCTGGAACACGGTCGGCAGGTCCTTCGCGGTGGACTCGAGCGCCTCGTCGCGCAGCTCGCGCAGCCGGCCGGCGAGGTCGCCCTCCCCCCGGACGGCGGCGCGGGCGCCGAGCGCCCCGTGCACCGCCGCCAGGAGCGCCTCCTCCTCGGCCACGATGGCCCGCGCGCGGGCGTCGAGGGACTCGGGCGCGGGCGCGATCGACTCTGTCGTCGGGTTCGGCAAGGGCGACCTCTTTAACGCGGCGCCAGGACGACAGCACGCCGGTCCGGGCGGCGCATCCTACCCTCCGCCCTGACGTCGCCTCCGGCAAGACGCGCTGCGACAGGGTCGCGGCCGACGCTGGCGTCGCGCCCCGAGCGTGATCACCCTCTCGACTCGGGGGGATTCACCCGATGCCCAAGCTTCCCGTCATCTCCGAATGGCCGGTCGCACGGCAGCTCGTCTCCGGCGACGGCTCCGGCCTCGGCGCGAGCGCGATGAGCGAGCGGACGCGCGAGCTCGCGCCCCGCACCGCCTCGGCGGACCGCGTGGTCCGCTCCATCTGCCCGTACTGCGCGGTCGGCTGCGGCCAGCTCGTGTACGTCAAGGACGAGCGGATCATCGACGTCGAGGGCGATCCCGACTCGCCGATGTCCCAGGGCTGCCTCTGCCCGAAGGGCGCCGCCACCTTCCAGCTCGTCACCGGCTCGCACCGGGAGCAGCACGTCCTCTACCGCCGCCCGGGCGGCACGGCCTGGGAGCGGATCCCGCTCGAGCGGGCGATGGACATGGTCGCCGAGCGCGTGAAGCGCTCCCGCGACGAGACGTTCGAGGAGCGGATCGAGGATCCCGGCGCGAAGCACCACGGCGCGCGGGTGCGGCGCACGCTCGGGGTCGCGCACCTCGGTGGCGCCACCCTCGACAACGAGGAGAACTACCTCCTCAAGAAGCTCTACACCGCGCTCGGCATCGTGCAGGTGGAGAACCAGGCCAGGATCTGACACAGCTCCACGGTCCCCGGTCTGGGGATCTCGTTCGGACGCGGCGGCGCGACGACCTTCCCCGGCGATCTCCAGAACGCCGACTGGATCGTCGTGCAGGGCTCGAACATGGCGGAGTGCCACCCGGTCGCCTTCCGCTGGGTGATGGAGGCGAAGAACCGCGGCGCGACCGTCATCCACGTGGACCCGCGCTTCACGCGGACGAGCGCGGTGGCGGACCTCCACGTCCCCATCCGCCCGGGCTCGGACATCGCCTTCCTCGGCGGCCTCGTCCGCCACGTCATCGAGAACGAGCGCTGGTTCAAGGAGTACGTTCTCCATTACACGAACGCCTCGACGCTCGTGGACGAGCGCTTCCAGGACACCGAGGACCTGGAGGGCCTCTTCAGCGGGTTCGACTCGAGGTCGAACACCTACGACCCCGAGACCTGGTCGTACCAGGGCGTCCAAGGGGTGGTGCCCGCCGCCGGCCACAAGCAGCTCGTCGCGGAGAAGGGCGCCGGGAAGGTGCCGCTGCACGGCGCGAACATCCTCGAGCGGAGGACCGACCCGACCCTGCAGCACCCGCGCTGCGTCTTCCAGATCCTCAAGCGCCACTTCTCCCGCTACACGCCGGCGGTGGTGGCGGAGACGTGCGGGATCCCCGAGCCCCTCTTCCTCGAGGTGGCCGAGACGCTGTGCCGGAACTCGGGTCGCGAGCGCACCGGCGCGTTCTGCTACGCGGTCGGCTGGACCCAGCACTCCGTGGGCGTCCAGTACATCCGCACCGCGTCGATCCTCCAGCTCCTCCTCGGCAACATCGGCCGGCCGGGCGGCGGGATCATGGCGCTGCGCGGCCACGCCTCGATCCAGGGCTCGACCGACATCCCGACGCTGTTCGACCTGCTCCCCGGGTACCTGCCGATGCCGCACTCCCTCCTGCCGGACCGCGGGCTCGAGCGGTACGTCGCGAACAACCGCTCGCCCTCGGGCTGGTGGAGCGAGATGCCGAAGTACGTCGTCTCGCTCCTCAAGGCGTGGTTCGGCGACGCGGCGACGCGGGAGAACGACTGGGGGTTCGATCTCCTGCCCCGCCTCTCCGGCAACCACTCGCACATGACGACCGTGTCCGAGATGGCCGACGGCAAGGTGAAGGGGTACCTCGTCGTGGGCGAGAACCCGACCGTCGGCTCGATGCACGGGAGCCTCCACCGCAAGGGCCTGCGCAAGCTCGACTGGCTCGTCGTGCGCGACTTCGCGCTCACCGAGACCGCCGAGTTCTGGCGCACGGCGCCGGAGATCGCGCGCGGCGAGGTCCGGACCGAGGAGATCCCGACGGAGGTGTTCTTCTTCCCGGCCGCCGCGCACACCGAGAAGGACGGCTCGTTCACGAACACGCAGCGCTGCCTGCAGTGGCACCACCGCGCGATCGAGCCGGCCGGCGACTGCCGGAGCGATCTCTGGTTCACGTACCACCTCGGCAAGCGCCTCAAGCGGCTCTACGCGGAGTCGCCGGGGCCGAACGCCGAGGCGATCCGGGCGCTCACCTGGGACTACCCGACGAAGGGGAAGGACGAGGACCCCGACGCCGAGGCGGTGCTGCGCGAGGTGAACGGCTTCACCGTCGCGGACGGGAGGCCGGTGGCGGGGTTCAAGGAGCTCGCCGACGACGGCTCCACTGCGTGCGGCTGCTGGATCTACTCCGGGTGCTACAAGGACGGGGTGAACCAGCCCGCCCGGCGACGGCCCCAGGGCGAGCAGCACTGGGTCGCGCCGGAGTGGGGCTGGTCCTGGCCCGCGAACCGCCGCATCCTCTACAACCGCGCGTCGGCGGATCCGGAGGGGCGCCCCTGGTCCGAGCGGAAGCGCTACGTCTGGTGGGACGCGGAGAAGGGCGCGTGGTCCGGCTACGACGTGCCGGACTTCATCGCCGACCGCCCGCCGTCGTACCGGCCGCCGCCCGACGCCGAGGGGATCGCGACCCTCGCCGGCGACGATCCCTTCATCATGCAGGCCGACGGCAAGGGCTGGCTGTTCGCGCCGTCCGGGCTCCTCGACGGGCCGCTCCCGACCCACTACGAGCCGGAGGAATCCGTCCTCGAGAACCCGCTCTACCCGCAGCAGTGCAACCCGGCGCGGATGGAGTGGCACCGGCCCGACAACCCCTACCACCGGGCCTTCGGCGATCCGCGCTTCCCCTACGTGGTCACGACGTACCGGCTAACCGAGCACCACACCGCCGGCGGGATGAGCCGCTGGCTCTCGTGGCTCTCCGAGCTGCAACCCGAGATGTTCTGCGAGGTCTCGCCGGAGCTCGCGGCGGAGAAGGGGCTCGTGAACGGGCGCTGGGCGACCGTCACGACCGCGCGCGGCGAGATCGAGTGCCGCGTGCTCGTGACCGAGCGGATGAAGCCGCTCCGCGTGAAGGGGCGGACGCTCCACACGATCGGCCTCCCCTACCACTGGAGCTACGTCGGGCGCGTGCGCGGCGACCCGGCGAACGAGCTCATCCCGTTCGTCGCCGACCCGAACGTCTCCATCCAGGAGTCGAAGGCGCTCACCGCGAACATCCGCGCGGGCCGCCACTCGCTCGGGCGGCGCTCCGCCACCGACGGGCTCGAGCTCCGGCAGCCGGAGCCCCCGCGCGCGCCGCCGCGGCGCGACCTGCCGGGGGTCCGCACCGCGCACCGCCACCCGCCGACCGAGCCGAGGAAGTAGCCATGCGGCGGATGGGCTTCTTCACCGACACGACGCTCTGCATCGGCTGCAAGGCGTGCGAGGTCGCGTGCAAGCAGTGGAACCAGCTCCCCGACGACGGCTTCCACTTCACCGGGATGAGCTACGACAACACCGGCATGCTCGGCGCGTCCACCTGGCGCCACGTCGCGTTCGTCGAGCGAGCGGCGGAGCTGCCCGGCCAGGGGAGCCCGCGCGACGGGGTCGAGGGCGGTCCGCGCGCGTTCGGCGAGCTGTTCCCCGCCGGCCAGCCCGGTCCGACGAGCCTGCTCGGCCACGACATCCAGCCGACGCACATCGAGACGCCGGTCCCGCTCGGGCCCACCGAGCGCGCGCTCGGGAAGTTCTCCTGGCTCATGCTCTCCGACGTCTGCAAGCACTGCGAGCGCGCCGGCTGCCTGGAGGCCTGCCCCACTGGCTCCATCGTGCGCACCGAGTTCGGCTCGGTCTACGTGCAGCCGGACGTGTGCAACGGGTGCGGCTACTGCGTCTCGGCCTGCCCGTTCGGCGTCATCGACCGGCGCGCGGAGGACGGCCGCGCCTGGAAGTGCACGCTCTGCTACGACCGGCTGAAGGGCGGGATGGTCCCCGCCTGCGCCAAGGCCTGCCCGACCGCGTCGATCCAGTTCGGCGAGCTCGACGATCTCCGCGCGCGGGCGCACCGGCGGGTCGAGCAGCTGCACGCGCGGGGCGTCGGCGAGGCGCACCTGTACGGCGAGGACGCCGCGAGCCAGCCCGGCACCGAGGGGCTGCACGCGTTCTTCCTCCTCTGCGATCGCCCCGAGGTCTACAACCTTCCGCCCGATCCGGTGGTGCCCACCGCCAAGATCGTGCGGTCGTGGCGGTCGATGGCCGCGGGCGTGCTCTCGCTCGCGGCGCTCGCCATGGGCGCGGTGTTCTCCGCGCGGAGGGCGTGATCGATGGACGCGATGGATCCGCTGAGGCGTGAGACGGCGCTCCGCGACGGGCGGAACGTGGATCCGGAGGTGGGGCGCCTCACCGGCGAGGCCTCCGGGCAGCGCGCCTCGCCACGGCTCGCGGCGGCCGCGCTCGCGCGCGCGGAGCGGGAGGCGGCGCCCGCGGACGAGGCGGAGGGGCCGAGCTACCACGGGCTGCCGGTGCTGAAGGAGCCGGTCTGGAGGTGGATGATCCCGGCGTACTTCTACACCGGGGGGCTCGCCGGAGCGTGCGGGGTCCTGGGCGCGGCGGCGCAGCTCGCGGGCGGCCGCGGGACCTGGCCGCTCGTGCGCCGGTGCCGGGCGATCGCGGTGGGCGGGGCGGTCGCGAGCGCCGGGTTCCTCATCGCCGACCTGGGCCGGCCGGCGCGGTTCCTCGCGATGATGCGGGTCTTCCGGCCGACCTCGCCGATGAACATGGGCACCTGGGTGCTCGCCACGTTCGGCGCGCTCAGCGGCGCGGCCGCGCTGCCGGCGCTCCTCCCGGCACCGCGCCCGCTCCGGCGCGCGGCCGACGCGGCGGGGATCGCAGCAGGGGTGGTGGGCCTCCCGCTCGTCGGCTACACCGGCGTCCTGCTCGCGAACACCGCCGTGCCGGTGTGGCAGGAGACTCGCAACACGCTGCCGATGCTGTTCGCCTTCTCCGGGGCGGTGAGCGCGGGCGCGGCGCTCGACCTGTGGCGGCCACGCGGGCCGGGCGGCGAGATGGCTCGGCGGTTCGGGCTGGTCGCGAAGGGCGGCGAGCTCGCGCTCTCGTGGGCGCTGCACCGCGAGGCCGGCCTCGAGCGGGTGGAGCGGCCTCTCCGACGCGGTGCGTCGGGCGCCCTCCTGCGCGGCGCGCGCGTGCTGCTCGGCGCATCGGCGGTGGTCGACCTCGTCCGCCGCGCCTCCCCCGCGCTGCGGATCGCCTCGGGGGTCCTCGGGACGCTCGGGACCCTCGCGCTGCGGTTCGGGGTGGTGGCCGCGGGGCATGCCTCCGCCCGGGATCCGCACGCCACGTTCGCGTTGCAGCGCGCTGGGCGCGGCGCCGCCGACCTCGCTAGGAAGGGGGAGGCGCCCGGACCGATGCCCGCACCGCGCGGGATCGACGCGACGGGCCAGGAATCGGTGGAGCATGGAGCGAACCCCTGAGCTCGTGACGCTGGAGGCCGCTCCGCGCTCCGCCGAGGGCTGCGTGAACGCCGCGCGCCCGCCGGCGGGGAAGCTCGTCGACGCCCAGGGTCGCAACATCCATTACCTCCGGGTGTCGCTCACGGACCGCTGCAACTTCCGGTGCACCTACTGCTCTCCGGCGGCGCACGAGCCGCCGGACGCGCTCCTCTCGCGAGCGGAGCTCGCCCGGCTGTTCCGGCTCTTCGCCGCGCTGGGCGTGCGGCGCATCCGACTCACCGGCGGCGAGCCGACCCTGCGCAAGGACGTCGTCGAGATCGTGGCGGACGCCGCTGCGACGCCGGGGATCGAGGACGTCGCCATCACCACGAACGGCCACCGCCTCGCCGAGCTCGTCGAGCCGCTCCAGGCGGCGGGGCTCGGCGCGCTCAACGTTTCCCTCGACACGCTCGCGCCGGAGCGGCTCCGCGGCGTCTCCGGCCAGGCGGCGCGGCTCGACCGCATCCTCGCCGGCATCGACGCGGCGGCCGGGCGGTTCCGCTCGCTCAAGATCAACACCGTCGTGATGCCCGGCGTGAACGAGGACGAGGTGGCGGCGCTCGTGCGCTATGCCTGGGATCGCGGCGCCCTGCCCCGCTTCATCGAGCAGATGCCCTTCGGCGGGGGCGTGCCGGTGCCGCTCTCGGAGGTTCGCAGGCGGCTCACGGAGGCAGGCTTCACGCTCGCCCCGGACGTCTTCCGCGGCTGGGGACCGGCCCGCCACATGCGCGGCCGGGATCGAGATGGCCGCGAGGGGCTCGTCGGCTTCATCGGCGCGATGACCGAGAACTTCTGCGAGGACTGCAACCGGGCGAGGATCGCGGCGGACGGCGGGTTCCAGGCCTGCCTCGGCGGCGAGGATCGGGTACAGCTCAGGGATCGGATGCGGGCGGGCGACCGGGACGAGGCGCTCGCCGAGGCGGTGGCGGGCGCGCTGGGGCGGAAGGCGCCGCGCCACCGCATGGAGGAGGCGGGCGCCGGGCTCGTGCTGCTGGCGATGCGCGGCATCGGGGGCTAGGCGGTCCGCCGGAGGGAGACGTGATGACGTCGAATCGCTGGCTCATCGCCGCAGCGGGCACGGTCGCGATGGCGTGCCTCGGCACGGTGTACTCGTGGAGCCTGTTCACCCAGCCGCTCATCGCGGCCTTCCGCTGGTCCAACACGACCACCACCTGGACGTTCGCGCTCGCCATCCTCTTCCTCGGCATCGGCGCGGTGATCGGGGGGCGCTGGCAGGACGTGAAGGGTCCGCGCCCGGTGGCGGTGACCGGACTCCTCCTGTGGGGGCTCGGCAACGTGCTCGCGGGGCTCGGCACCACGGCGCTCGGAGCGCCCTGGATCTACCTCACCTACGGCGTCATCGGCGGGCTCGGCCTCGGCCTCGGCTACGTGACGCCCGTCGCCGCGGTGACGAAGTGGTTCCCGGACAGGCGCGGGCTCGGGAGCGGAATGGTGGTGATGGGCTTCGGGCTCGGCGCGTTCTTCTACAACAACATCCTGAAGGCGGTCCCCGCGTTCGCCGACGCGTCGCGCGAGGCGGGGCGCGTCCTCGCGGCGCGGGCCGGAGGGGCGAGCACCGCGGCGCTCTCCGCCGGCGCGACCGGCACGATCATGCGGACCTTCATCGTGTCGGGGATCGTCTTCGCCGTCCTCGGGGCGCTCTGCGCCCTCGTGATCCGGAACCCGCCTCCCGGCACGGTCCCCGCGGCGGCCGCGACGCCCGCGGCCGCGGCGCGCGCCACCCGCGACTACCCGCCCTCCGAGGCGCTCCGGACGCCGCAGTTCTGGGCGCTCTGGATGATGCTCTTCCTGAACGTCACCGCCGGCATCCTCTTCATCTCGAACGCCGTGCCGATCATGCGCGAGCTCACCGGGACCACGCCCGAGACCGCGCTCGCGGTGTACGGCTTCATCGCGCTGTTCAACGGGCTCGGTCGCTTCTTCTGGGGCGCCATCTCCGACCGCATCGGCCGCAACGCCGCCTACCTCCTCATCTACGGCTCGCAGGTCGTCATCTTCTTCGTGGTCGGCGGGATCCACTCCCTCCCGGTGGTGGCGATCCTGTTCGCGATCGTGCTGCTCGACTACGGCGGCGGATTCGGCACGATGCCGTCGTTCACCGCCGACTACTTCGGCACGAAGTACATGGGCGTGAACTATGGGTGGATCCTGCTGGCGTGGGGCGTCGGCGGCGTCGCCGGGCCGATCTTCGTCGCGCTCGTGAAGGACGCGACCGGCTCGTTCTCCGGCGCGCTGCCCGTCATCGCGGTCGTCCTGCTCGTGGCGGCGATCCTGCCCATCGTGACCCGCCGTCCGGGCGCATCGCGGGAGCGCGCCGAGCGCTGGGCGCACCTCTTCCCGCACCGCCGCGCCCACGCCTGAGCCTGCGCCGAGGGCGCCCCGACGGCTCGACCCGCCGCCGCGCGGGGCACCCGGCCCAGCGGGCGCCGTTCACCCGCGGCGCCCGCCGATCGGGCCGGGGCGCACGGCGCCGTCGCGATCACCAGCTTTACTCGACGGAGGGAGACGACATGGGAGCCTGGACTCGAAGTGCATACCTCGCCGCCGGAGCCGCAGCTCTGCTCGCCGCCGCGTGCCAGCGGGAGGGCGGCGACAGCCGGCAGGCGCGTCGCGACACCGGCGGAGCGGTCTCGCCGACCAGCCCGAGCGCGCCGCCGACCGACACGCAGCTCGCAAGGGGCGAGCGTGAGCGCGCCGCCCAGCCGTCGACGCAGCAGCCGGCGACCGGCCCGCAGGCGTCGCAGCAGCCGCCGGCCGCGGCGGGCGCCCAGCGCACCGCGAGCGGCACGGTGGTGAGCGCCAGCGCGCAGGAGGTGGTCGTTCGCCAGGGCGGCGCCGAGCCGAACATCAAGCTCCGCGTCGGCGCGGACACGCCGGTCCTCATCGACGGGCAGCAGCGCACCGTGAGCGACCTGAAGGAAGGGACGCAGGTGCGCGCCGCGTTCACCGAGAAGGACGGCGCGCCCCAGGCGATCCGCATCGAGGTGCAGGGCGGCGCGAACGCGCCGAAGGGAACGACGGAGCCGCAGGGCACGCAGCAGCAGCGCTGAAGGAGCGGATGAGGAATCGGCGGGGCCCGCGCTTCCGTGGCGCGGGCCCCGCTGCGTTTCGCGTCGAGAACGTCGACGTTGAGCCGCCCCGACCCCGACCTCGACCTCGACCTCGACCTCGACCCCGACCTCGACCTCGACCCCGACCTCGACCTCGACCCCGACCTCGA
>NZ_JALCYY010000054.1 GCF_022690685.1 Anaeromyxobacter terrae
CGGGGCCCCACCCCCGCTCGCCGGGTCCCGTGCGCCCCGCGCGCGGCTTCGCCGCGAGCGCGGTGGCGCCCCGGCGGACTCGCTTCGCTCGTCTCGGCGGGCTGCGCCCCCCGCCCCGTCGACGGCTGGCCGCCTGCGGGCCTCGAGGCGCACGAAACCGGAGCCGAGACGGGGAAGCGCAGCGACGCCCGGCGAGGCGTACTGTCTCCGTACGCCGCAGCCGGAAGGAGCGAGCACCCCCGTCGCAGGCCCGGGATCGTGCGCCGAGGTCAGGCGTACCTGACGCCGCGCCGCATCTGCCTGAGCCGCTCCACGCGCGCCTCGATGGGCGGGTGCGTGGAGAAGAGCTGGAGCATCTTGCTGCCCGCGCCGCGGAACGGGTTCACGATGAACAGGTGCGCGGTGGCCGGGCCGGCGAAGGCGTAGGGCCGGACCTCGTTCCCGCGCTCGAGCGCGAGGAGCGCGTCCGCGAGCGCGTCGGGATCGCCGGTCAGCTCGGCGCCCGAGGCGTCCGCGCCGAACTCCCGCGAGCGCGACACCGCGAGCTGCACGATCATCGCGATGATCGGCGCGAGCAGCGCCCAGGCGAGCGCCGCGAACACGTTGCCGCGATCTTCGTCGGAGCGACCGCCGAAGCCGCCCAGGATCGCGCCCCACTGGATCATGTGGCCGAGCGAGGCGATGAGGCCCGCCACCGCCGCGGCGACGGTGGCGATGAGGATGTCGCGGTTCCGCACGTGCGCGAGCTCGTGCGCGAGGACGCCCTCGAGCTGCCGCCGGTCGAGGATGCGGAGGATGCCCTCCGTCACCGCGACCGCGGCGTGCTTCGGGTTGCGCCCGGTCGCGAAGGCGTTCGGGGTCTCCGAGGGGATGACGAAGACGCGCGGCATCGGGAGGCCCGCCTTGCGGGTGAGCCGCTCCACGATGTCGTAGACCTCGGGGAGCTGCTCGCGCGTGACGGGCTGCGCCCGGTGCGCCATGAGCGCGATCCGGTCGGAGAACCAGTAGGAGAGGAAGTTGAACACGAGCCCGATCGCTCCGAAGAGGAGCATCCCGCCCGTGCCGCCCACCATCTGGCCGCCGATCGCGAGGATCGCGATGAGGAAGGCCATCAGCATGGCGGTCTTCAGGTAATTGCGGCCGAAACCACCCGTCGGTCGGTTCATCCCCCGCGGCGTCGCCGCTTCGTTCCAGGCCATATGCAGAGTAGGTAACCACCCAGGCGGCCGCGTCAAACGCGGCGGGCGGGCGGAGGCCCGGCGAGTCGATGCTTTCTCGCGCCCGTGGGCCTCCCGTGCTAAAGCCGCCCCAGGCGATATCGCGAGGTTAGCCCGGTCATGGCATCTCGGAAGGCGACGGCGGCGAAGGGGAAGGGGCGGCCCGCGGCAAGGGCCGAGAAGGCGCAGCTCGAGCTCGTCCAGGTCGAGCCGACGCCCGCCCGGCGTGGAGCGGCGAGGGCGGCGAAGGCCGCGCCCGCGGCCCCGCGCAGGGCGCGAAGCCGGGAGGAGCCCGAGCCGGAGCTCCTGCCGGCGGCCGAGCCGGTTGCCGAGCCGGAGGAGGAGGCGCCCGCGGCCCCGAAGCCGCGCCGGCGCGCCACCGCCGAGCAGATGGCGGCGAAGCAGCGCGAGATCTCGATCTCCGAGTTCTTCACGAAGAACCGCCACCTCCTCGGCTTCGACAACCCCTCGAAGGCGCTCCTCACGACGATCAAGGAGGCGGTCGACAACTCCCTCGACGCCTGCGAGGAGGCCGGCATCCTCCCCGAGATCACCATCGAGGTGCGCGACCTCGGCCTCGGGCCGAAGGGCGAGGGCGACCTCACGAAGGGCGAAGGCCGCTTCGTCGTGGTCATCGAGGACAACGGCCCCGGCATCGTGAAGGCGCAGGCGCCGAAGATCTTCGGCAAGCTCCTCTACGGCTCGAAGTTCCATCGCCTGAAGCAGTCGCGCGGTCAGCAGGGCATCGGCATCAGCGCGGCGGCGATGTACGGCCAGCTCACCACGGGCCAGCCGATCCGCGTCACGTCGCGCACCGGCAAGGGGAAGCCGGCGCACTTCTTCGAGATCCAGATCGACACGCGGAAGAACAACCCGGTCGTCACCGAGGACCGCCAGCTCGACGAGTGGCACCTCGAGCACGGCACCCGCGTCGAGCTCGAGATCGTCGCGAACTGGCAGGCGGGCCAGCGGTTCGTGAACCGCTACGTCGAGCACACCGCGCTCTCGAACCCGCACGCGACCGTGCACTACCTCCGCCCCCGCCAGGCGCCGCTCTCCTTCCCGCGCGCCACCGAGGAGCTGCCCAAGGAGGCGGTGGAGATCAAGCCGCACCCGCACGGCGTCGAGCTCGGGGCGCTCATGCTGATGGCGGCGGAGTCGAAGGCGCGCGACGTGCGCGGGTTCCTCCAGACCGCCTTCTCGCGCGTGTCGGGCCAGGTCGCGGACGAGATCGTGAAGCGCGCCGCCTTCAAGGGGCGCGTGCGCCCGCGCGACGTCGGCGAGGACCGTGCGCTCGCGGAGAAGCTCCACCGGGCGATCGGCGCGACGAAGATCATGAACCCGCCGACGAACTGCCTGTCGCCCATCGGCGACGAGCTCATGAAGCGCGGGCTCATCTCGTTCCTGAACGTGGTCGAGACGGAGGGCCCGGAGGCCGACGAGCAGCTCGACCTCGACCAGGCGAAGAAGAAGAAGGCCTCGAAGAAGGAGAAGGCGGCGAAGGCCGCCGCGCCGGAGGTGCCCGACGCGCCGCCCGAGGAGGGCGTCGAGAAGATCAAGGGGCACAACTACTTCATCGCGACGGTCACCCGGCCGCCCAAGGTCTACCGCGGCAACCCCTTCCAGGTGGAGGTCGGGCTCGCCTACGGCGGCTCCTGGCCGGCCGACAAGCCCATCGAGCTCTTCCGCTTCGCGAACCGCGTGCCGCTCCTCTTCCAGCGCGGCGCGTGCGGCACGACCGAGGCGATCGTCAAGACCGACTGGCGGAACTACCTGCTCTCGCAGCCGAAGGGCTCGCTCCCGGTCGGCCCGATGGCGCTCCTCGTCCACATCGCGTCGGTGTGGGTGCCGTTCACGAGCGAGGCGAAGGAGGCCGTCGCGCACTACCCGGAGATCATGCGGGAGATCCAGCTCGCGGCCCAGGAGTGCGGCCGCAAGCTCGCCGCGCACATCCGCAAGAAGCAGCACCTGGACTACCAGGCGCAGCGCCGCGGCATCTTCGAGCTCTACATCCAGGAGGTCGCGCAGGCGATCGGCAAGATCACCGGCAAGAGCCCGGAGCCGATCAAGCGCGAGTTCCTGCGCCTCGCCGACCAGGTCACGGAGGCGGACCTGAAGGAGGCGGACGCGGCGCTCGAGGAGCAGTCGCGGAAGCTCACGAAGCGCCCGCGCCGGGCCGAGAACGAGGACGAGTAAGGACCCCTCGACTTCGCGCCCGCGCCGCGGGCGCGACGCTCGGGGCATTCGGAGAAACGTGAATGGCCAGGCTCGACGCCGTCTCCAAGCAGACCGCCCACAAGATCGAGAAGCTCGCCGAGACCGTCGTCCGCTCGGTCAAGGGCGGCAAGAACCCCTTCGTCGAGATCCCCATCCGCTCGCTCGCGAACGTGAAGTTCAACGAGAAGCGGCGGCTCATCGAGCTCGGGTCGCAGCGCCAGAAGCGCTACTTCTTCAACGTCGCGATGGCGAAGAAGTTCATGCAGACGTTCCTCGTGTCGGACGCCTGCAAGGAGCTCATCGAGGGCGGCAAGACGACGAGCATCCGCGACCTCTACTACATCACCAAGCACACCATCGGCGACACGAAGCAGAACACGTTCGAGGAGCAGGACGAGTCGGACCCGATCATCGAGGACCTCGAGGTCGCGCTCGACGCGCTCCGCGAGGAGCTGCACCTGTTCGCCTCGCGCAAGGGCTCGATGGTGGGGCCCATCACCATCCGCGACACCGGGGACACCATCGACCTCCGCCGGATGGGCTCCGGGGGCTGGGCGGTCCCGTCGATCGTGGAGGAGAACGTCATCGAGTTCGTCCGCCACGAGGCGAAGTACATCCTCCTCATCGAGAAGGACGCGGTCTGGACGCGCTTCAACGAGGACAAGTTCTGGAAGCGGGAGAAGTGCATCATCCTGCAGGGCGGAGGTCAGCCGCCGCGCGGCGTCCGCCGCCTCGTCCAGCGCCTCCACTCCGAGCTGAAGCTCCCCGTCTACGTGCTCGTCGACAACGATCCCTGGGGCTTCTACATCTACTCGGTCATGAAGCAGGGCTCGATCAACCTCGCCTACGAGTCGATGCGCATGGCGGTGCCGGACGCGCGCTTCGTCGGGCTCTCGTCCTTCGACAAGGACAAGTACAAGCTCCCGACGAACGTCGCGATCAAGATGGACGACGGGGACAACAACCGCGCGAAGCAGATGCTCGCGTATCCGTGGTTCCAGGCGAAGCAGTGGCAGCGCGAGATCCAGGAGATGGTGCGCTCCGGCCTCAAGTTCGAGCTCGAGGCCCTCTCCCGCCGCGGCATCAGCTTCATCACCGAGGAGTACCTGCCGAAGAAGCTGCGCGATCGCGACTGGCTCGAGTAGCCGTCGCCTGGCCCCCGCGCCGCCGCGGGGCGCCCCCCGGAGTTGACGGCGCGCACGCTCGCGGCGACACTCCCGCGCTCACACGCCTCAAAGGAGGGACGCATGCCCGTACAGAAGGGGAACCGCACCAAGCGCAAGGTCGCGAATCGCTCGAAGGTGAAGCGCGCCACCGCCACCCGCAAGCGCGCGCTGTCGGTCAAGCGCAAGCGCAAGGCGAAGCGCGGCCCCAAGTAGCGCCGTCGCGCGATCGGAGGCGAGGGCAGGGCCGGGCGCACGAAGCGGTCGCGCCAGGGCCCGCCCGCCCGTCGAAGGGCGAGCGTGGACACCGTTTCCGCTCGCCCCGCGCCGGTGGAAGGCCGAGCTGGATCTCAGCCCGCTCGGGCCGAGCTCGTCGAAGCGCGAGCGGGCTCGAGCGGGTCGCCGAAGTACCCCGCGCAGCGATCCAGGAACCCGTCGAGCGCCGACTGCTCTCCGAGCGGCAGCCGCCGCAGGAACAGCGGGGGGAGCGCGGCGCGCGCGAGCGCGGCGCTCTCCGCGTAGCCGTCGGGCGTGAGCGACCCCTCGACGAGCCGGTACCTCAGGAACAAGAGGAAGGTCTGCACGACGTCGGTCATGCAGTAGGCCGCGATGCGATCGAGCGCGCCGGCCGCGTAGAGCGCCTGCACGTCCTCGCCGGCCACGTCCTCCTTGCCCGGCAGGCCGACGAGCTTCGCGTACAGATCGAGCGGCGCCGCGCCGCCCGAGCCCTGCGCCGCGAGCAGCTCCTTCAGGTCGAAGTGATCGGCCGCGCCGAACCGTCTCCCGCCGGTGAACCAGGCCGGCGTCGGCACGGAGTGCTTGAGCGAGCGGAGCTCGAGCACCGGGAGATCGAATCCCTTGCCATGGAACGTGACGATCGCGGCGCCCTCGAGCCGCTCCCAGGTGCGCGCGAGGAAGGCCGCCTCGTCGTCGCGGCGATCCGTCCAGGCGGAGACGTCCACGACCCGCAGGATCCCGCCGTCCTCGACGGCCTCGAGCAGGCAGCCGGCGACGGGCCGGTGGTAGGGCAGGGGGAGGAAGTCGCTCCTGCCGCCGGTGCGCGCGCGGCGATCGGCGAGCACGCGGCGGAGCTGCTCGGGGTAGGGGCGAGACGGCTCGCCGTCCACCGCGCCGACGAGAGCCTCGTCGGGGACCGTCTCGAGATCGAGCGTCACGAAGCGCCGCACGCAACCGAGTCTGGCAAGGCGGTCTGACACCGCCCCGGCCTGGCCGTGACGCCGCCGCTTCTACTGGGGGAACGCCCGGGGCGCGACGTCCGCGTACCCCTCGCCGTCGAGCGAGCGCAGGAACGCGACGAGCGCGGAGAGCTCGGCGCGCGTCATCGGGACGGGCACGATGCGCTCCGAGAGCCAGGGGTTCGCGAACCCGCCGCGCCAGTAGTGCAGCACCGCCTCCTCCAGCGTCGCCATGGACCCGTCGTGCATGTAGGGAGCGTGCTTCGAGCAGTCCCGCAGGGTGGGTGTCTTGAACGCACCCACGTCCTTCTCGTCGCGGGTGACCTCGTAGCGGCCCTTGTCGGCGAAGCCCTCGGCGAGCGGCTGCACGGCGCTCCGCGGCGGGCGCCACCCGACGCCGAGGTTGTGGAACTGCGAGTCCGAGAGGTTCGGGCCGAGGTGGCACTGCGCGCACTGGGCCCGGCCGAAGAAGAGCTCCATCCCGTGCCGCGCCTCGGGCGCGAGCGCGGCCTCGTCTCCCGCGGCGAAGCGGTCGTAGGCGGAGTTCCCCGAGAGCCGCGTCGCCTCGTAGGCGGCGATCGCCTCGCTCACCCGCGCGATGTCGAACCGCGCATCCCCGAACGCCTCGCGGAAGTACGGCCCGTAGCCGGGGATGCGCGAGACCGTGAGCACCACGTGGTCGAGCGTGTTGCCCATCTCGAGCGGATTCGCGAGCGGCCCCTGCGCCTGCTCCGCGAGGCTCGCCGCCCTGCCGTCCCAGAAGTACCGCGGGTACACCGGCCACGCGGCGTTCACGATGGGCGGCGACTTGCGGCGGCCCTGCTGGCCCCGGATGCCGGTCGAGACCGCGGTCGGCTCGGAGAACGCGTGCTCCGGCCGGTGGCAGGTGGCGCACGAGATCGTGCCGTCCGCGCTGAGCCGCGGATCGTAGAAGAGCCAGCGGCCGAGCCGGACCTTCTCCGGCGTGACCCAGGGCACCGCAGAGAAGTCCGCCGGGCTCCCGAGCGGCGGCGCCGGCAGCGGCCGGAGCGGGTTCCCGGCCTCCCACGCGGGCGGCGACCCGGGCGCGGCCGCCGGCCGGACGTCGGCCGAGCGGCAGGCGGAGAGCGCCAGGACGAGGAGCGCGAGCGAGGCGGGGCGGGCGCGGTTCATGTGAGCCCCTACGAAAAGGCCCGCCTGCCCGGCGGTCAAGCGGAACGCCGTCGCAACCCCCTGGAGAGCGGACGCTCGCCCACCCGGCGCCCGGAACCGCTCCCCCGCCGCGCGGCTCCAACCCGGGATGAACGCCCGAGCCATCGCCCGCGCCCACTGGCGCACCGCCGCGGGCGCGGCCGTGGGCGCCGCCGCCGGCGCCGCGTATGCCTTCTTCATCGGCTGCAAGACTGGGACGTGCCCGCTCACCTCCAGCGTCTGGACGGCCGCGCTGTTCTTCGGCTTCGCAGGCGGGGTGGTCGGGGTGCCCGGCCCGCGCGCCGAGCGCGCCCGGGGCGAGGCCTCGGCGCGTGAGGGCGGTCCGGGGCCGGGTCCGGGGTAGACGCCGCGGGGCTATCGCCGCTCGGCCGGCGCGAGCCGCGACACCCCACCCGCCGTGGAGCGGACCGGGACCTCCCGCTCTCCGCCGAGCAGCGCCCTGAGGGCGCGCCGCGCAGGGCGCTCGAGCGAGCGCGACACGAGCATCGATACCGCGATCGCGAACACCGCGAACCCGGCCACGAACGCGGCGCTGGGCGCCGCGGTGGGATCGTCCGGCACGAGCCGGCGCGCCCACCGCCAGAGCGGCTCCTGCAGCGCGTAGAGCGCGAAGCTCGCGTCGCCGAGCGCGCGCGCGGCGGGCGACGCGAGGAGCCGCGCGGGGCCCCCGCCGCCGGGGGCGAGCCCGAGGAGCGCGATCGCGAAGAGCGGGAGGGCGAGCCCGTTGTGCAGGAGCAGGTACGGTGCGCCGCCCCACGCGAGGAGGGCGATCACGGCGCCGAGCGCGGCGACGGCCGCCGCGCTCCCGAGCCGGCCGAATCCGACGCCGCGGTGGTGGAGCAGCCCGAGCGCGACCCCCATGGCGAACTCACCGGCGCGCGCGACGGGGTGGAACTTCAGCGCCTCGAGCCAGAACGGCTCCTCCCAGGTGAGCGCGGCCGGCGCGACCGGGCCGTCGGGCCGCAGCGCGAGGTAGAGGAGCGGGAAGGCGAGGCTCGCGGTCCAGGCGGCGAGCGCAGCGAGCGCGAGGCCGCGGCGCGACAGCCGCGACAGCCGCGCGGCCAGGAACGGGAACGCCGCGTAGAACGCGGCCACGACCGAGGTCGACCAGCCCGGCGGGTTCCAGAGCCGGGCGATGGGCGTCGCCCAGGCCTGCGCGAGCAGGAGGCACGCGGTCGCGACCGTCGCCGCCTTGGCGAGCGCGAGGGGTCCGCCGCCCTGCCAGCGCTCGAGCGCGAACGGCGCGATGAGCAGGAAGGCGAGCAGGTAGGCGGGGTAGAGCCGGGCGAAGCGCGCCACGTAGAAAGTCCGCCGCTCGGCGGGCGCCATCGGCAGCGGGTAGGCCCATGCGAGCACGAACCCGGAGAGCACGTAGAAGAGCCCGACCCAGACGTGTCCACCGACCCGGACGCGCTCCACCCACGCCGGGAGCCCCGCCACGAGCGGGGCACCGTAATGGTAGAGGAGGATGCCCAGCGCCGCCGCGAAGCGGAGCCCGGTCAGGGGAGCGAGCCGGTCGCGACGCGAGGCCTGCACGACCCGCAAGATGGGACCGTCCAGCCGGGCGCGGCAGCGCCGCGCGCGGGGGGTCCCGAACGGTGCGCGCTGGCCCCGAAATGCGAGAGGGCCGGGGTCGCCCCCGGCCCTCGTCAGGCGCGCGCGTGGAGGCGCGCTAAACGGCCGATTCGGAAACAGTCAACGACAGCGCGATGCGCGACACCGAAGGTGATCGCGAATCGCGGACTGTCGTCTAGGTGTGGCAGGAGACGCAGTCCCAGCCCTGCACGCGAACGCCGGGCACCACCGTGTGCGTCTGGCCCGCTCCGATGATCACCTGGTTCACGTCGCGCACGCCGTTCACGTGCGTGTCCTTGGCGACGGACGCGTTCGTGTAGCCGACGTGACACTCCGCGCAGGTGACCTTCGCGAGGTGGGTCGTGTGGAAGCCGGACGCCGGCGGGATGCCGTGGCAGGAGTCGCAGGAGGTGAGCGCTTGCGTCCAGCGCGGCGACGTCGCCGTGCCGCCCACGAGCGTGGAGCCGTGGCAGTAGACGCTCGAGCAGGTCTGCGTCTGCTTCGTGAACGACGGCGTCGCGCCGCCGGTCGAGGCGAGCGGGAGGAACTCGAACGTCACCTGCACCGTGCCGTCGAGGTGGTCGAGGCTGCCTTCGAGCGGGTGGCAGGTCTGGCACTGGAAGCCGTTCGAGTAGACGCTGCCGTTCCCGAGGTGCTTCTGGTGCGCGCCGACCTGCGGGTCCGTCGGCGCGGAGCCGCCGCGCACGCCCTGGGGCGGCGCCGCCTCGGCGAGCTTGTCGAGCGTGAAGCCCGGGTCCCTCGTGCCGTGGCAGAAGGTGCAGTTCGACTGCCAGCGCGCGTAGCCGAAGAGGCCGTGGCAGCCGGTGCAGGAGACCTCGGCGAACCCGCCGTCGTAGCTCTCGCCGTGGCACGCGGTGCAGCGGCGGATGTCCGCGATCGCGTCGCCGCTGTGCTGGGAGAGGTAGTTCGCGGGGTGTCCGAAGCTCACGTCCGCCGGGTCGACCTTGCCGTTCTCGTGCGCGCCGCCGGGGATGATGTGGTTGTCCTGATCGACGGTCTGCGGGTGGCACACGAAGCAGCTCTGGGACTGCGGGTGCGGCGCCGGCGGCGGGAAGCCGTGGCATGCGGCGCAGGTCCCCGCGGTCGAGGCCTCCTCGCGCGCCTCGAGGGTCCGGGCATCGTCGCATGCGGCGAGCATGATGCCGCCCGCGGTGAGGGCGAGCAGGGCGAAGCGCTGGTTGACCATGTGTGTCGGACCTCGGGAGAGCGTGTCGCGGGCGCGAGCGGCCCGGCGGATTGCCGGAGGATGCCGCGGGCGCGGCCGAACCTCGTTGATCTCGCGCAGGAGTATACGCCGAAGTGTTCTTTCGGCGTCGTCTCTGCGTGTCGCGTACACGCGGGACCGCCGCGCCCAAGACCCTCCCGGGCGCGGCGGTCCCTTCACCTACCGAGGACCTACCAGGTCTGCGAGCCGTGGCAAGCGAGCCCGGAGCACGTCCGCGAGCTGGTCGACCAGCTGCCCGTCACGGTTCGCCCGTTCCAGGTGCCCCCGAACTGGACGTTCTTCGTGCCGTTCACGTGGAGCGCCGGACCCGTGACCGCGCTCGACGCGTCCACCACGCTGGCGTGGCAGTTCGCGCACTCGAGGCCCGCCCCGACGTGGCGGGTGTGCTCGCCCGTGGCCGGCGGGGCGCCGTGACAGGACGTGCAGGTCATCGCGGTCGTGCTCGTCCAGCTCGTCGTGGCGACCGTGCCGCCGCTGAAGTTGCCGTGGCAGTAGGTCGACGCGCAGCTCGCGCTCGTGGCGCCCGCGCGCGTGTACACCGGCGTCTTGCCGCCGGTCTTCGCGAGGGCGCCGAACTGCACCTCGGCGATGCCGTCGCCGTCCACGTGCGCCGCGTCCGTCCGGACGTCGCTCCCGGTCCGCGACGGGTGGCACGTCTCGCAGGCCATCGGGCTCGCGAGCGTCGCCCCCACGTGCGCGTCGTGGGCGCCGACCGAGACGTTCGAGACGAGGCTCAGCCCCTGCGTGTCGACCGGGGGCGACGCGCGTCCGCTCGCCCGATCGCCGTGGCAGAAGGTGCACTCCGTCGCCCAGCCGGCGTGGCCCACGGCCGTGTGGCACGCCGTGCACGACACGCCGCTCGTCCCGCCGGCGTAGTCCTGGCCGTGGCAGCTGGCGCAGCCCGCGAGGCCCGTCATGGCCGCCCGGCCGTGCTTGGCCGGATCGCTCCAGCCGGACGGATGCATCCCGCCCGCCTCGACCTCGCCGTCGAGGTGCAGCTTCGCCTCGCGGTTGAGCTCACCCGACGCGAGGACCGTGCCCGGGTGGCAGGCGGAGCAGTCCTGCTTCGAGGGATCGTGCGGCGCGGAGGCCGGCGGGTGGCCGTGGCAGCTCGTGCAGTCGAGCGTCACCTCCGCCGTCCAGGCCGGCGAGG
Source organism: Anaeromyxobacter terrae (assembly GCF_022690685.1). Classification (GTDB taxonomy): domain Bacteria; phylum Myxococcota; class Myxococcia; order Myxococcales; family Anaeromyxobacteraceae; genus Anaeromyxobacter; species Anaeromyxobacter terrae. Next base: position 10,959 of record NZ_JALCYY010000054.1, read on the forward strand.
GCGACGCGCCGTGGCACGCGTTCGTGCAGGTCTTGCTCGCCGGATCGTACGACGGAGTCACGCCCCGGGCGCTCGCGAGCGGTCCCCAGGCGAAGTCCACGGTCTTGTTCGAGTGCGCCACGCTGGTGGGCACGGGGTGGCACTCGGAGCACGCGAGGGGATCACGGAACGTCGAGTTCTGGAGGTGGGCGAGGTGGACGCCGGTCGCCGGCGCGGCCTTCTCGAGCGGCGACGCCGTCACGCGCGTCGCGTCGCCGTGGCAGGTCGTGCAGCCCTCGCCGGAGCTGGACTGACCGTCGACGGTGCGGGCGACGCCGTCGCAGCCGGCGGCGGCGAGCGCGGTGAGGGCGACGCAGAGGAGCAGGCGCTTCGGGTGGGCCATCGGCTCTCCGGGCAGCGAAGCGCGCGGGGCGAGGGGCCCACGCGCGCGCGGGGAGCTTCACTGCTAGCAACGGGTATGCCCCGAGAGGGTGAGGCCGTGTGGGGGCGCGGGGGCCGTCGATGTCGAACCTCCCTCGTGACGGGCACGTACACTCGGTCGTGGTGCCGGACGCCCCGCCGCAGCGTGAAGAGCGAGCGGGCGCCTGAGCGCAGGCTACGCGCCGTGCGCCTCGATCGCGCAAGGGATGCGCGTGCGCGAGAAGTCCCGTGGAAAGGTCCATTTGGCCGCACTTGAGCGGCTGCGCCGCTGGCGTACACTCGACCCTCACACCTTATCGGAGGCACGCCGTGACTCAGACGGAACGGCTGGCCCGCCGCGACGAGCTGCGGGCCGAGATCGCCAAGCACGAGGGCATGCTCGCCGCGCTGCGCGCGGAGGAGGCCAAGCTGCTCGACGAGTGCGATCACAACTACGCGGATGGCCGGCACGCCACGACCGGCGCGCGCGTGAAGATCTGCGCCATCTGCGGGCGCGTGATGCCGACGCGCGACGACAAGCTCTGGGGCTAGAGCCCCGCGGCCTCACGAGCGCGACGGACGGCGTTCTGCTAGAACGACCGGCCTCGCCGGAGGATCCGCATGGCCACCCTGAAGCCTTTTCGGGCGCTGCGCCCGCCCGCCGATCTCGCCGCCCGCGTCGCGTCACCGCCCTACGACGTCGTCTCGACGCGCGAGGCGCGCGCGCTCGCGAAGGGCAACCCCGACAGCTACCTGCGCGTCTCGCGCCCCGAGATCGACCTGCCCGAGGGCACGGACGAGCACGCGGACGCGGTGTACGCGAAGGGCGCGGAGAACCTCGCCGAGCTCGTCGCGCGGGGCGTGCTGCGCGCGGATCCCGAGCCGCGCTTCTACGTGTACGCGCAGCGGATGGGCGCGCACCGGCAGACCGGCCTCGTCGCCTGCGCGTCGGTCGAGGAGTACGACCGCGACGTCATCAAGAAGCACGAGAAGACGCGCGCGGACAAGGAGGACGACCGCGTCCGTCACATCGACACGCTCTCGGCGCACGACGAGCCGGTGTTCCTCACCTACCGGGCCGCGCCGGAGATCGACCGCGCGATCGAGGAGGTGAAGCGCGCCGCTCCCGAGGTGGACCTCGTGACGCCGGACGGCGTCGGCCACCAGCTCTGGGTGGTGCCCGCCGACATCGGCGCGCGCCTCGAGGCGCTCTTCGCGCGCGTGCCGGCGCTCTACGTCGCGGACGGGCACCACCGCTCCGCCGCGGCCTCCCGCGTCCACGCGAGGCGCGCCGGCCAGCCCGGCGAGCACGGCGCCTTCCTCGCCGTCGTGTTCCCGCACGACCAGATGCAGATCCTCGCCTACAACCGCCTGGTCCGCGATCCGCGCGGCCGGAGCGCGGGCGAGCTGCTCGGCGAGATCGGCAAGGTGATGGACGTCTCGCCGGCGACCGACCCGCGCCCGCCGGGCCCGCTCGCCTTCGGCGTCTACGCGGCGGGCCGCTGGTACCACGCCCGCGTGCGGGCGGGATCGTACCCGGCGCAGGACCCCGTCGCCTCGCTCGACTGCGCCATCGCGCAGGAGCAGATCCTCGCGCCCATCTTCGGCATCGCCGATCCGCGCACCTCGAAGGACGTCGACTTCGTCGGCGGGATCCGCGGCCACGAGGAGCTCGAGCGGCGCGTGAAGGAGGAGGGCTGGTCGCTCGCGCTGCACCTCTTCCCCACGCGCATCGAGCAGCTCATCGCGGTCTCCGACGCGGGCAAGCTCATGCCGCCGAAGAGCACGTGGTTCGAGCCGAAGCTGCGCTCCGGGTTGTTCGTCCACCGGTTCTAGCCGTCCTCTGCCCCGCCCCTCGCGGGGCCGTTGACGGCGTGCGAACGTTCTAAATATTCTGAACGCACGATGCCGGCGACCACTCCCGAAACCGTGCAGCGCTTCGTCGAGGCCTGGGGCGCGATGGGCTCGCTCTGGGGCATCAACCGGTCGGTGGCGCGGGTGCACGCGCTCCTCATGGCGACCGAGGAGGCCCTCGCGCTGGAGGAGATCGCGGAGCGGCTCCAGATCTCGAAGGGCAACGCCTCGATGTCGCTGCGCGAGCTGCGGACGTTCGGGGTCGTCCGGCAGGTCGAGGTCCCGGGCGATCGCCGGGACTTCTACGTCACCGAGCCGGACGTCTGGCTCATGTTCTTCCGCATCCTCAAGGAGCGAAAGCGGCGCGAGTTCGACCCGGCCCTCGAGGCGATCCACGCGCTCGTCGACGCGCCGGGTGCGACCGGCGCCGTTCGCGGGCGGCTCGAGCAGATGGCGGACCTGCTCACGACGATCGAGGGGGTCGTGAACCGGTTCCTGCAGGACCCGCAGTCGTCCCGCTCGGCGCTCGCGTTCATCGCCGGCATGCCGTTCGGCCGAAAGCAGAACGGGAAGGGGTAGCTGCGAGCACCCGTCCCGCGGAGACTTCATCACGCTCGAAACGTTCACAAGATTCTGAACAAACGAGCAACGCGGAGGAGGAAACCATGAGCCGCCCGAACGTCCACGCCATCACCGGAGCCTTCGGCTACAGCGGAAGGGAGATCGCGCGCCTCCTCCTCGCCCGCGGCGAGCGCGTGAGGACGCTCACCGGACATCCGGATCGGTCCGATCCGTTCGGCGGCCGCGTCGAGGTGGCGCCCTTCCACTTCGACGATCCGGCGAGGATGCGCGACGCGCTCGCGGGGGTCCGTGTCCTCTACAACACCTACTGGGTCCGCTTCGACCACGGCGCCTCGACGTTCGCGCGGGCCGTCGAGAACAGCCGCGCCCTGTTCCGAGCGGCGGCCGACGCGGGCGTCGAGCGGGTCGTCCACGTGTCGATCACGAACCCGGCGCCCGACTCGCCCTTGCCGTACTTCCGCGGAAAGGCCGAGGTCGAGCGGGCGCTCCGCGAGTCGGGGCTCTCCCACGCGATCCTCCGTCCGGCGGTGTTCTTCGGCGGCCGGGACGTCCTCATCAACAACATCGCGTGGCTGCTGCGGCGGCTGCCGCTCTTCGGCGTGGCGTCCGGCGCGTACGGCATCCAGCCCGTGCACGTCGAGGACCTGGCCTGGCTCGCCGTGGAGCACGCCGATCGCGGCGGTGACGTCGTCGTGGACGCGGTCGGGCCCGAGGTGTTCGCGTTCGACGAGCTCGTGCGGCTCGTCCGCGCCGCGGTCCGCTCGCGCGCCCTGATCGTGCCGGTCCCCGCCTGGCTGCTCCTCGGCGCCGCTCGCGTCCTCGGCGCGCCGCTCGGCGACGTGGTGCTCACGAGGGACGAAGTCGAGGGGCTCAGGGCGAACCTCCTCGTCTCCGCCGGACGGCCCACCGCGCGGACGCACTTCACCGAGTGGCTCGCCACGCACGCACACGAGCTCGGGATCGAGTGGGCCTCGGAGCTGGGCAGGCACTATCGGTGAGGCCGGGCGGCGCGAGCCTGCTGCGCGGCCCGCCGCCATCGAGTGCCGGCGGCGGGCCACGAGACCATCGCCTCGTCGCTCGCTCGTCCGCGCACGCGCCGCACGCGCTCGGGGCGACCCGCGCATCCCCTCCGCGGCGGAGCTGCGGGAGGGAGAATGCGGCCGGGAGGTGCGTCATGCGCGCGGCTTCCGAGCGTGGAACGCTGGAGAAGAGGCTGGATGCGGGCGGGTGGGGCCTGTTCTTCATCTGGGTCGGGGTCGCCCTCGCCTTGGACGTGGGCTGGGGCGCCGGCCTTGTCGGCGTCGGGGTCATCACCCTCGGAGTGCAGGTCGTGCGGAAGCTGCTCGGGCTCGACCTGGACCGCTTCTCGCTCGCCGTCGGGGCCCTGTTCGTCGCCGGAGGGATCTGGAAGCTCGTCGACGTGACGGTCGCGCTCGTCCCGCTCCTCTGCATCGCCGCGGGCTTCGCGCTCCTCGCGTCGGCGCTCTCGGGGAGCCCCCGCGCGTCGCGGCGACGCGTCGGGCCCGGGGCACCCGCCGCGCACCGGCCGGCGTGAGCGAGTGACGCCGCGGCGTCACAGGAGCAGCCGCAGCAACAGCCCGAGCGTCGTCGTGTAGCCGGCGGCGGAGCGCTTCACGCGGCCGTCCGCGTCCAGGAAGTAGTAGGTCGGGAACGAGTCCACGTGGAAGGCGCGCACCACGGTGTCGTCTCCGAGGAGCACCGGGAGGTCGACGCCCTGCTCGCGCACGTAGGCCCTCACGTCGTCGAGGTCCTGATAGGCCGCGGCGACCGTGACGACGCGGGCGCGATCGCCCGCGAGGCGGCTCACCCACGACAGGTTGCGCGAGGCGGCCTTGCAGACCGGACACCACGGGGCCCAGAAGCCCACGAGGACCGGCTTGCCGCGCAGGGAGTCGAGCGCGACGCGCTGCCCGGAGAGCGTCGGGAGCGCGACCGACGGCGCGGCGCCGCGCTCGAGGTGCGCGCGCGTCTGCCAGGTCCCGACGAGGAGCACCGCGGCGAGCAGGAAGGCCAGCTCGAGGCCCCACCGCGCGGCGCGGCTCCGGCGCAGCCGATGGTAGCCGTCCGCGAGGCGCGAGGCGGCGTGCTTCGGAGAGCTCATGCGCGAGGTGGGAGCCGCGGGCGGAGGGAGGGATGCGCCGCGCCTCACGCGGCCACGCCGCGCAGGGCCGAGAGCAGCTCGTCCACGCCGAACGGCTTGGGCAGGAACGCGTCGATCGCGATCCCCTGGCGCATCCGCGACGAGGTGTGACCGCTCGACATGATGATGCGCACGCGGGCGAGGCGCGGGTTCGCACGGATCCGCGCCACGAGCTCTCGGCCGTCGATGCCTGGCATTACGAGGTCGAGGAGCACGATCTCGGGCGGCGGGTCCGCCGCCAGCACGTCGAGCGCGCGCGCGCCGTCTTCCGCGACGGAGACGAGGTAGCCCTCGAGCTCGAGGCACTCCTGCAGGTTCTCCCGCAGCGCCGCGCTGTCGTCGACCACGAGGATCCTGGGGGGATGTGGGCTCATCCGCTTGGTCGGTTGGATAACCTCGGCCCCCTCGGGGGGCAAGCCCATCGAGGTCCCAGGAACGTGGGGCCCAGCCGTCCGAGCGGGCGCCGGTCACACGCGGTTTCGCCTGACGATGCTCGCGTTGAGCACGAGGGCGAAGCTCGACCAGCCGAGGTACGGCAGCATCAGCGCGGCGGCGGGCCGGTCGGCACGGCGCGCCGTCCAGGCGTACGCGCCGACGACCGGGAGTAGCGCGGCGAGGAGTCCCAGCGCAGCGCGCGGCCGGCGCGCGCCGAAGAAGACCGGCGACCAGGCCCCGTTCAGCGCGAGCTGCGCACTCCAGAGCGCGAGGGCGCGGCGGCGGACAGGCGACCTGCTCCGCCACACGCGGTACCCGGACGTCGCGATGAGCGCGTAGAGCGCGGTCCATACCGGCGGGAAGGCGGCAGAGGGTGGCTGGTACCGCGGCTTCTCGAGGCGCCTGTACCAGCGGCTCCGCACGGAGCGCCGCGTCGCTGCCGCGCCGAGCGCGGACACCCCCGCGGTCGCGCCGGCGAAGGTCGCGAAGGCGAGGAGCCGCGCGCCGCGGCCGGGCGGGGTGAGGTGGCGGATGTCGAGCTCGGTCATGCCTCGAACGTGCGCACGCGGCCCGTGCGGCGGCGGGGCCCGCTTGCGCGCGCCCGTTCGCCGGGCTACGAATGGCGCGCGCCGCTCGCGCGGCGCGTCCATGCTCGACTAGCTCCGGAACCCGAGGCCTCTTCCGTTCCCCGCGCGCGGTTCGCCGCGCGCCTCCGGCCCGTCCAGGAGCACGATCATGCCCTCCGTCCGCCTCGAGCGGCTCTCGTTCGCGTACGCGGACTCCGTCCCCATCCTCTCCGACGTCGACCTCCTCCTGCCGTCAGGGTTCACCGCCCTCGTGGGCGAGAACGGCGCCGGCAAGTCCACGCTGCTCGCGCTCCTCGCCGGCGCGCTCTCGCCCGGCGAGGGGCGCGTGCGCCTCGAGGGCGCCACCGTCGCGCTCTGCCCGCAGGAGGTGCACCGCCCCGGCGACGAGCTCTTCGCGCTCGCCGGCCGTGAGGACGGCGAGGCTCGCCGGCTGCGCGCCTCGCTCGCGCTCGATCCCGGGGACCTCGCGCGCTGGGAGACGCTCTCGCCCGGCGAGCGCAAGCGCTGGCAGCTCGCCGGCGCCCTCGCGGCCGAGCCGGAGGTGCTCCTGCTGGACGAGCCGACGAACCACGCCGACGCGGACGCGCGCGCGCTCCTCGTCGCGGCGCTCCGGCGCTTTCGCGGCGTGGGCGTGGTCGTCTCGCACGATCGCGCCCTCCTGGAGGCGATCGCGCCGCGCACGCTCCGGCTCCACCGGGGCGAGGCGCGCCTGTGGCCGCTCCCTTACGGCGCGGCGCGCGCGGCGTGGGAGGCGGAGCTCCGCGCGGCGTGGGACCGGCGCGGCGCGGCCCAGGACGCGGCGCGGCGGGCGGCGCGCAAGCTCGACGAGGCGCGCCGCGAGCGCGAGGCGGCGGAGCGCGCGATGAGCGGGCGGCGCCGCGACCCGAAGGACAGCGACGCGCGGACGCTCGGCGCGAAGACGCTGCGCGCTTGGGCGGAGGACAGGCTCGGCCGCGACGTGAACCGGCTCCGCGCGGCCGCGGAGCGCGCGGACGATGCCGTCGCGAACGCGCTTCCCGCCGCGGCCCTCGGCGGCGCGATCTCCCTCGGCTTCGAGCGAGCGCCGCGCCCGGTGCTGCTCTCGCTCGACGCGGACGTCGTGCGCGCCGGTGCCATGCCGGTGCTGCGCGACGTGCACGTCCGGCTCGGGCGCGAGGCGCGCGTACGCGTCGAGGGGCCGAACGGGGCGGGGAAGACGACGCTCGTCGAGGCGCTGCTCGGCGGCTCGACGCTCCCGCCCGAGAAGCTCCTCCACCTGCCGCAGGAGCTCCCCGCCGGCGCCGGCGCCCGGCTGCTGGAGGAGGTGCGGGCGCTCGCGCCGGAAACGAAGGGGAGGGTGCTCTCGCTCGTCGCGGCGCTCGGGAGCGACCCCGGGCGGCTGCTCGCCTCGCGCGATCCGTCCCCGGGCGAGGCGCGCAAGCTCCTCCTCGCGCTCGGGCTCGGGCGCCACGCCTGGGCGCTCGTGCTCGACGAGCCGACGAACCACCTCGACCTGCCCACCGTGGAGCGGCTGGAGGCGGCGCTCGAGGCGTACCCGGGCGCGATCCTGCTCGTCACCCACGACGACGCGTTCGCGGCGCGCGTGCTCGGCGAGCGCGCCGATGCGCCGGGCGGTGACCCCCGGGCGGAGCGGTGGCGCATCGCGGAGGGACGGGTCGCGCCTGCGTAGCGCCCGCGGTCGAGACGCTCAGGAGGCGAAGCGCCGGCAGAGCGCCTCGAGGTAGCGCGATCGGACCTGCTCGGTCGCGAGGAGTCGCTTCGCGGGGGGCAGCCGGAGGACGACCCCGAGGAGCGCCGCGAGGGCCCGGTGGCTGAAGAGCAGCTGGTCGTCGAAGATGAGCTCCTGGAGCTTGCCGCGCTCGATCGCCATGAGGACGGCGCGGTGCGCGCCGTTGAGCGGCGTGAGCCGCCGGCGCGGGCGCGGGCGCAGCGCGATCGCCCGGGGCGCGCAGGCGCGGACGCACACCCCGCAGCCGAGGCAGCGGTCCTCGTCGAGCCGCGCCACCGTCCGCTTCGGGTGCCGCGCGTCGTTCGCCGACACGGCGGAGAGAGCCTCCACCGGGCACACGCGGACGCACTTCTCGCAGCCGGTGCAGGCGCTCTCCTCGACTGCCGGGAGGAACGCGGTCGTGTGGATCGGGTGCATCACCGCGAACCTGCGGGCGGCGATCATCGCCTCGCAGCAGCAGCCGCAGCAGTTGCAGATGAAGTTCACCGACTCGCGCACGTTCTCGCCGAACTGCACGAGGTCGTGCTCGTGGGCCTCGTGGAGGAGCTCGAGCCCCTCCGCCACGTCCACCTCGCGCGCGTGGCCGTGCCGGATGAGCGCCGCCGCCGAGGTGTTGAAGGTCATGCAGATCTCCTGCGGCGCGTCGCAGGCGCGGTCGAGGTGCTGCATCTTGTGGCGGCAGTAGCAGAGGCCGACCGCCCGGTGCGTCGCGGTCCTGATCACCTCGCTCGCGCGCTCGAACTCGAGCACGTGCAGGGCGTCGTCGTCCGCGAGCGCAGGCTCGCTCACGAACGTCCGCCCGAGCTGCGTCTCGCCGCCGGCGAACAGCGCCCGGACGAAGTCCTCCTCGACGTTGAGGTACTGATAGAAGAGCTGCGCGAGCGCCTTCTGGTCCAGGTCGCCCCGCACGCGCATCATCGAGAACTCGAAGAACCCCGCCATGGGCGGCGGCAGGACGTACCGGAAGCCGTCCTTGCCCTCGATGTCGACCAGCAGCGCGCGCGCCGCGAGCGCCTCGAGCGTCTTGCGCGCCTCGGCCTCGCTGGTCTTCCAGACCGCCGCTGCCTTCGCGACGGTGAACGGCTTCAGGGGGAGGACCGAGACGAGCTCGGCCTCCCGCTCGCTGAAGAGGAGCCGCAGGATCTCGAAGAGGCTCCGCGACGGCGGGGCGCCCTGGGGGGAGCGGTTCAGACGATCCGTGAGGCGCTCGTAGACGGATCGCGAAGCGTGATGGGCCATCGGGTGCTCTCCGATCTCTCGCGCCGGGCCTGCAGGCGGAGCACAGCAGAAAGGCGGCGCGACCGGGGCGCTCGATCGGGGACCGCGACCCTTGGCGCAGCGCGTCGGGATGGGTCGCGCGGAGGTTGCGCGCGGGACCTGGCGCCCGGCGGTCCGCCCGTTAATCGAGAGGCGCCGCGGAAGGCCCGTGCGCGCCGCTTCCGGCGGGCGGGCTGCGGGCGCAACCTTTCCCCGGGAGCGAGGACCATGACCCCCAGCGAGCGCGCCATCGCGAGCCTCCCGCCGCACCTGCGCCGGTTCGTCGTCTCGCAGGAGTACGACGCCTACACGCCGCGCGACCACGCCGTCTGGCGCCACGTCCTGCGCAGGCTCACCGCCCACCTCCGCGAGCGCGCCCACCCGCGCTACCTCGCCGGCCTCGACGCCACCGGCATCGAGGTGGAGCGCATCCCCAGCCTCGACGAGATGAACGCGAAGCTCGAGCGGGTGGGCTGGTCGGCGGTGGCGGTGCGCGGGTTCATCCCGCCGGCGGTGTTCACGGAGCTCCAGAGCCGGCGCGTCCTCGCCATCGCCGCCGACGTCCGCACCCACGAGCACATCGAGTACACCCCCGCGCCGGACATCGTGCACGAGAGCGCCGGGCACGCGCCCTTCATCGCCGACCCGACCTACGCCGAGTACCTGCAGCGCTGCGGCGAGGTGGGCTTCCGCGCGATCGCCTCGGTCGAGGACCAGGCGGTGTTCGAGGCGATCCGGAACCTCTCCGTCGTGAAGGAGGATCCCGCCGCGGGGCCGGAGGAGGTCGCGCTCGCCGACCAGCGCCTCGCGGCGGCCGCGGCGAGCGTCCGCTACGTCTCGGAGTCCACGCGGGCGAGCCGGCTCTACTGGTGGACCGCCGAGTACGGGCTCGTGGGGGCGCTCGACGCGCCGCGGCTCTACGGCGCCGGGCTCCTCTCCTCCATCGGCGAGGCCGTCCACTGCCTCACGCCCGCGGTGAAGAAGCTCCCGCTCACCGCCGCCTGCGCCGACGTCGCCTACGACATCACGCGCATGCAGCCGCAGCTCTTCGTGGCGCGGGACTTCGACCAGCTCTTCGAGGTGCTCGACGCGTTCTCGGGGACGCTCTCGTGGCGCCGCGGCGGCGATCACGGGCTGGAGGAGGCGCGGCGCGCCCGCTCCGTGAACCACCTCCTCCTGTCGGGAGGGCGCGAGCTGTCGGGGCGGGTGGCGGGACGCGTCGAGGCCCTGGCCAGGGTCGGGCCCGGCCTCCGCAGCGCGCTCGCGCGGCTCGACGGCCCGGTGCTCGTCTCGCGCGGCGGGGTCGCGCAGGGGAAGCCCTGGCCCGGAGACGTCGTGGTCGCCTTCGGGCGGGCGGAGCTCCCCGAGCGCGGCGCCTTCGACGTGACGCTCCCCTCCGGGCTCTCGCTCCAGGGGTTCGCGGTCGGCGGCGGGCAGGTGGTGAACCTGCGCGGCGCGATCGCGGGGCGCCCGCTCGAGCTGCCCTCGTGGGCGCTCCTCTTCGTCTCGGAGGACCTCCGCTCGGTCGCAGGCGGGCCTGCGGATCCGGGCGCCTGGGACCGCTGGTTCGGCGAGCTGTCCTCGTTCACGGAGGGAGAGGGCGAGGCCCAGGCACGCGCGCGGAAGGCCGAGGCGCTCCCGGCGCCGCTCGCGGCGCTCTACGCCGAGGTGCGGCGGCTGCGGGAGGCCGGCACGCCTCCGCGCGAGCGGCTCGCGGCGATCCGCGAGGCCGCCGAGGAGTTCACGGACGACTGGCTCCTGCGCGCGGAGGTGGACGAGCTCCTCGGCGCGCCTGCGCCGGCGTGACCGGGCAGGCGGCGCTTCAGGAGACGTGGTGCGTGCCCGTCCGGCGCCACCGCACGACCCCCGGCTCGCTCGGGCGCCGGCGCGCGAGGTGCGCGGCGAGCGGCGCGTCGTTCACGCGGATGTGGAAGCGCAGCCACTCGGGGAGCCGCACGCCGAGCCAGACGGCGACGAGCGGGGTAGGGCCCTTCTCACGCAGCTCGTCGCGCATGCTCGCGAAGTCCGCCATGAACAGCTCGTGCGCCGCGCGGTGACGCGAGCGATCCGGGTAGAGCGTCTCGTCCATGAGCCGCTCCTCGGACGCGAGGTTCTCCACGATCGCGTCGGCGAGCGTGCTCACGGCGCGCTCCGCTGCGTCGCGGGTGCCCTCGAGCGATCGCGCCGCGATCTCCAGCCGGCGGAAGATCTCGAGGTGCTCCTCGTCGAGCTGCGCGTGATTCACCGTGAGCTCCGGCGTCCAGTCCGCGGACATGATCGCCTCCGGTAGGGCGACGATCTCGCGGCTCGGGCCGAGCGACAAGTACCGCGAGCGCCTCACCCGTGGGTGAGGGACCAGCGCCTCGCCGCTCCGCCGATGTCTCCGGGATTCCCCCGATGACCGCGAGGGGCAGTGCCCCACGCGGAGGGCGCCGCGTCGCACGCGATCGGGCGGTGCCGGCGGCGCCTCGCCGGGATCCTGCCTCGGGTCGCGTTAGGCTTCGCACCATGAAGAGCCACACGAAATACCTCTGGTTCGAGCTGCCGCGCCGGCGGGGCCTCGTGCGCATCACCGGCGAGGTCGAGCGGTTCCTCCAGGAGAGCGGTATCGCGGAGGGCATGGTCCTCGTCTCCGCCATGCACATCACCGCCGCGGTGTTCGTGAACGACGACGAGCCCGGGCTGCACGCCGACATCGAGGAGTGGGTGCAGCGGCTCGCTCCGGGGCCGGCCGCGGACGACTCGAGGCCAGGCCCCGACTACCGCCACCACCGGAGCGGCGAGGACAACGGCGACGCCCACCTCAAGAACCTGCTCGTCGGGCACCAGGTGATCCTCCCCGTGACGCAGGGAAAGCTCGATCTCGGCCCGTGGCAGCAGGTCTTCTACTACGAGTTCGACGGGCGCCGCCGGAAGCGGGTGGTGCTGAAGGCCATCGGGGAGTGAGCGCCGCTCACCGGCCGGCGGACCGCGCCGCGGCCGCATCCCGGCAGCTCTGCGCCTCGCCGAGCGCGCAGGACTCCTCGAGATAGGCGACCGCGCGGGCGGGATCGAGCGGGCGGCCGTCGCCGGAGCCGTGCCGGTAGGCGAGCATCCGCGCGACCCGGGCGCCGGAGCGGCGCACGTCGTCGCGGAGCGGGACGCCGGCGGAGGTCGCGAGCGCGCGCAGCGCCAGCAGGGCGCCCTCGAGGTCGCCGCCCTGCGCCTGCACGAGCGCGCGGAAGTAGTCGAGCGCGGGCGAGCGCTGGCCGCGCGCGTCCGCGACCGAGAGGAGCCGGCGCGACTCGGCGACGTCCTCGCGCCGGAGCGCAGCGTAGATCTGGCGCTCCAGCTCCTCGGCCTGGAACCGCGTCGTCCCGGCGCGCGGCCAGACCGCCGCGGTGAGGGCCACGGCGAGGGCGAGCCCGAAGGCCGCCCACGGCCAGGTGGTGCGCGGGGCGGGGCGCGTGAGGAGCCACGCGGCCGCGGCGCCGGTCAGGAGCCCGCCCCCGTGGGCGAAGTCGTCCACCGGGAGGCCCGCCGGGAAGAGCCGCGAGCCGACGAAGCCGATCGCGAGCGCGCCCACGACGAGCGCGACATGCGGCGCGGCGAGGAAGCGCCGCACGCTCCCCGCCCGGCGCAGCTCCAGCACGAGCAGCGCGCCGACCACCCCGAACACCCCGCCCGACGCGCCCGCCACGACCGCGTCGTGTCCGAGGAGCGAGGCGGCCGAGGCGGCGACGACGCTCCCGAGGTAGAGGCCGAGGAACCGCGCTCGCCCGAGCCCCCGCTCGACGATGGGACCGGCGAGGAGGAGCGCGCCCAGGTTCATCGTGAGGTGCTGCCAGCCGCCGTGCAGGAACCCGGCGGTCACGAGCCGCCACGCCTCGCCCGCCCACACGCGGCTCCGCTCCAGCGCGCCGAGGCGGACGAGCAGCGCGGGGTCGCTCGGGTCGCCGCGCGACAGGACGAGCGCGAAGGCCGCGGCATTGGCGACGGCGAGCGCCCAGGTGGCCGGCACGACGCCAGGACTGCGCCGGGGCAGGGGGCGGCGGCTGGCAAGCACGGCGTCCATCGCGGCGGAGGATACTGGCCAGGTCTCGCCGCGGGGGGGCGTCTCGGATCCCAGACCCGGGAAGCGCGGCCCAGGCGAATGTGGACCCGTTCCGTCAGGAAATATCCAAGGAATTCCGCGGACCTCCCCTTGACGCCCCGAGCCGGTCGCTGCTACGACCGCGCTGCCGCGCGCCTTTTCGTAACCCTCAGGGAGGCATCGAAATCCCGATGTACAAGATCGTCCGCCGCGAAGCCTTTTCCGACACGACCTTCCTCTGGGAGGTCGAGGCCCCCGACGTCGCTGCCTCCGCCCAGCCCGGCCACTTCGTGATGCTCCGCCTCCGCGAGGGCGGCGAGCGCATCCCGCTCACGGTCGCCGACTACGACCGCAAGGCCGGGACCATCACCATGGTCGTTCAGACGCTCGGCAAGACGACCCGGGAGATGATGACGGACTTCGAGCAGGGCGACAGCTTCGTCGACTTCGTCGGCCCGCTCGGCCTGCCGCAGCACATCCAGAAGTACGGGCACGTCGTGCTCGTGGGCGGCGGCCTCGGCGTCGCGCCGGTCTACCCGCAGCTCCGCTCCTTCAAGGAGGCGGGGAACCGCACCACCGGCGTCATCGGCTTCCGGAACAAGGACCTCGTGTTCTGGGAGGACAAGTTCAAGAAGTACTGCGACGACCTCGTCGTCTGCACCGACGACGGCTCCTACGGCAAGCCCGGCTTCGTCACCGCCGCGCTGAAGGAGATCCTCGAGAAGGACAAGCCGGATCTCGTCGTCGCCATCGGGCCGCTCCCGATGATGAACGCCTGCGTCGAGACCACGCGGCCGTTCGGCGTGAAGACGATGGTGTCGCTCAACGCCATCATGGTGGACGGCACCGGCATGTGCGGCTCCTGCCGCGTGACGGTGGGCGGCAAGGTCGCCTTCGCCTGCGTCGAGGGGCCGGACTTCGACGGCCACAAGGTCGACTTCAAGGAGCTCCTCTCCCGGCAGAAGCGCTTCAAGAGCCAGGAGCAGCGCGCGAGCGAGGACTACGCGCACGTCTGCAACCTCGAGAAGCAGCTCTTCGAGGAGAACAAGAAGAACTACCGCAAGATCAAGGACCTCCTCCCGAAGCAGACGCACATGCCCGAGCGCGACGCGCTCGAGCGGGCGCGCAACTTCAAGGAGGTGAACCTCGGCTACGGCCTCGAGGACGCCCTCCAGGAGGCCGAGCGCTGCATCCAGTGCGCGAAGCCGACCTGCGTCTCGGGGTGCCCGGTCCAGATCGACATCCCGGGCTTCATCAAGCACGTCGTGGTCCGCGACTTCGACGGCGCCCTCGAGGTCATCAAGCAGGCGAACGCCTTCCCGTCGGTCTGCGGCCGCGTCTGCCCGCAGGAGTCGCAGTGCGAGGCGCAGTGCGTGATCGGCAAGAAGGTCGAGTCGGTCGGCATCGGCCGGCTCGAGCGCTTCGTCGGTGACAACGCGACGCCGAAGCCCGTCGCGCCCCCGCGCTTCGCGAAGAAGCTCGGCAAGGTCGCCATCTGCGGCTCCGGCCCCGCCGGCCTCTCCGCCGCCGCGGACCTCGTGAAGTACGGCGCGGACGTGACCATCTACGAGGCGCTCCACGTCGTCGGCGGCGTGCTGCAGTACGGCATCCCGCCGTTCCGCCTCCCGCGCGACATCATCGCCCGCGAGGTGAAGCAGCTCGTCGATCAGGGCGTGAAGATCGAGACCAACAAGGTCATCGGCAAGACCTTCACCGTCCCGCAGCTCATCAGCGAGAAGGGCTACGACGCGGTGTTCCTCGGGGTCGGCGCGGGCGCGCCGGCGTTCATGAACATCCCGGGCGAGTCCGCGAGCCAGGTCTACTCGGCGAACGAGTTCCTCACCCGCGTGAACCTGATGGGTGGCAACGTCTTCCCGTTCAAGGACACGCCCATCACGCTCGGCAAGAGCGTCGCCGTCGTCGGCGCCGGCAACACCGCCATGGACTGCCTGCGCGTCGCGAAGCGCCTCGGCGCGCCGACCGTCCGCTGCGTCTACCGCCGCACCGAGGCGGAGGCGCCGGCCCGCATCGAGGAGCTCCGCCACGCGAAGGAGGAGGGCATCGAGTTCTTCTTCCTCCACGCGCCGGTCGAGATCTACGCCGACGCCGACGGCAACGTGAAGGGCATGAAGGTCGAGGAGATGGTCCTCGGCGAGCCGGACGAGAAGGGGCGCCGCAAGCCGGTGCCGACGGGGAAGTTCAAGGACCTCGACTGCGACACCGTCATCGTCGCGCTCGGGACCAAGGCGAACCCCATCGTCACGCAGTCCACCCCGGGCATCGCGCTCAACAAGTGGGGCAACATCGCCGCGGACGACGGCCAGCTCGACTCGACGCAGTCGACGAACCTCCCCGGCGTGTTCGCGGGCGGTGACATCGTCACCGGCGGCGCGACGGTGATCCTCGCCATGGGCGCCGGCCGCCGCGCCGCGAAGTCCATCGCGACGTACCTCTCCAGCGGCAAGAAGTGGCCTCTCACCAAGGAGGACGTCGCCGCGTTCAAGCCGATGGCGCCGCTCCCGGAGACCGCGCGCTTCGCCGGCGCCTCCGCCGCGGCAGGTGCGCTCGAGACCCCCGGCGCGACCTGCCCGAAGTGCCACCGGCCGGTCGAGGGCGACGAGGCGTACGTCTGCTGCGCCGGCTCGACGCTCCAGTGGCGCTGCGACGACTGCGGCAAGGTGAGCGAGGGCTTCGCCTTCCCGTACGGCATGTGCCCCGCGTGCGGCGGCAAGCTCGCCGCCCTGGAGCGCGGCAAGGTCGAGGACGCCGCGGCCCAGGACGCCATCCGCGTCGCCTTCGAGATCGAGCTCGGCGGCATGGCGTTCTACAGCCGGGCTGCCAAGGAGACGCCGGACGCCGGGCTGAAGGTGCTGTTCGGGAAGTTCGCCGCCATGGAGCAGGAGCACATGGCGACGCTCTCGCGCCGCTACCACGCGGACATGCCCGCGCCGTCGGCCGACTTCAAGGTGGAGCGCGCCGCGATCTACGCGGGCATCGCGAACCGCCCGGAGGATCCGGCGAACCTGTTCCGGATCGCGATCGCCTTCGAGGAGCGCGCGGTGAAGTTCTTCACCGAGCGCGCCGAGAAGACCGCGCCGGGCTCGGCGGAGCGCCAGCTCTACAAGGAGCTCGCGGCGGAGGAGCGGGAGCACGTCGACCTGCTCACCACCGAGTTCGAGCGCTGGAAGCAGGGCAAGCCGGGGCTCCTCTAGCCTCCTCATGACGGGCGGCGCTGCGCGGGAGCTCGCTCTCGCGCAGCGCGCCGTTCCTCTCTCCGACGCGGCGCGTCGGGATCGCCCTCGCGAGAGGCGCGGTCCCGCGCCGGCGCCTGAGCGCGGTCGGGACGCGGACGCGACCTGCCCGGGTGGCCGAAGGCGCCCGGGATTCCCAAGGTAGATGGGATCCCGCAGGTGGAGGACTCCCGCGGCGGCGTCGCCGCGCTGGAGAGTCCAGCCTCCAGGGCGAGCGGTCGACGTCGCCTCCGAGCGGCGCGGCCCGTGTGCAGGCCCCCTGTCCTCCTCCGCCACCGGAGCGTCCCCTCCCTTTGCTCCCGCCGCGCGGGAGGGCAGGGGGACCGCACCGCAGGCCAGCCCCGCACCGCCGCGCGCCCGGCGCGAGGAGCCGCCTGGCTCCCCGCGAGCAGGGGCGGCCCCTTCTTCGCGCTCTGCCGGCGTGAATCCTCCCTTCGAGAAGGGAGCGCCGCGCCATCGGCGGTTAGATCCGCCGCGCGGGTGCGCCGCCCGCGAGGAGGTGCCCCGTGCCCGAGCTCCGCGACGCCCTGCCCGCGCTCTACCGCGTGCTGCTCGGGCCACCGCTCGACGCGGAGGTGCCCGCGGAGACCAAGGCGACCTGCGCGCGCTGCGCCATGCTCGAGGAGCACTGCGAGCGGCCGGTGCGCCCGGTGGACGGCGTCCCTCGCTTCTTCCGGCCGGACACGAAGTGCTGCACGTTCCACCCCCGCCTGCCGAACTACCTCGTGGGCGCGATCCTGGCCGACGATCGCCCGGAGGCGGCCGAGGGGCGACGCCGTATCGAGGCGCGCGTCGCCTCGCGCGTCGGCGTCACGCCGGAGTGGCTCCACCCGCCGCGCACGTTCCACCTCCTGTACGACGCGTCGCACCGCGCGTTCGGGCGGTCCCGCGCGCTCCGCTGCCCGTACTACGCGGAGGAGAGCGGCGGCTGCTCGATCTGGGCGCACCGCGATGCGGTCTGCTCGACCTGGTTCTGCCAGCACGCGTCAGGCGCGGACGGCCGGCGCATGTGGATGGCGGTGAAGGAGCTCCTGTCGCTCGTGGAGGTGCAGCTCGCCCGGCGCGCGCTGCTCGAGGTGTTCCCCGCCGCGCTCGACGAGCCGCCGGGGCGGCGGGCCCCGTCGCCGGTCGGCCCCGAGGAGCTCGACGGCGCTCCGCCGCCCGAGGCGGAGCACCGGGCGGTGTGGGGTCCGTGGGCGGGGCGCGAGGCGGAGCTGTACCGGCGCTGCCACGCGGTGGTCAGCGGGATCGGGGCCCGCGAGCTCGAGGCGATCCTCGGGCTCGACGGCACGATCGCGCGCCGGCAGCTCGCGCGCGCCGTCGAGGCGGCTCGCTCGACCGCGCTCCCGCCGGTGCTGAAGCTCGACCCCGGCGCGACGGTGCAGTGGCTCCCGGACGGCTCGGTGGCCCTCGGCGGCTACAGCGAGCACGAGGCGGTGGCGCTGCCGGGCGAGGCCCACGCGCTCCTCGTGCGCTTCACCGGGGATGCGACGGTCGCTGCGGTCCGCGCGCGCCTCCGCGCGGAGCTGCACGCCGACCTGGACGACGCGGTGCTGCTCGAGCTCTACCGCCAGCGGGTGCTCGTCGAGCCGGGGTCCCCGGCTCGCTGATGCGGGTGCTCGCCTCGCCGGACAGCGGCCAGGGAGGTCCCGGCGGCGGAATCCGCGCACCCGGGGCGCGCACGCGCAGAACGTGCGCCGACGCCTCGGAATCCCGACGGCCAGGCCATCGAGGCCCTCGCCGGCCCGGGCCTCCGCCGCGCTCGGCGCTCGCCGCCAGGCCCCCGCTGCAAGGCGCGGCTGATCTCACGCAAGACCGCGAGATCCCGGGCGAGGCCAGGTGTTCCGGACGGTGGGTGCGCGGCGCGGGGCCGCAGCGACCGAGCGCTCCAGAGCCCTCTCCTGCGCGGATTAATCCCTGCGATCCCGGCGTTGTGCCGGTGGCCCGAAGATGGCAGGGAGGCCACGCGGCCCGCCGCGGCCACGACGGCCTGGGTTCCTCGGTGGGGCCCACACCCGGTCTGCGGGTCGCTCGCCACCGGCGGGAGATCCGGCGCTTCGCCGGATCGTTTCGGAGGGTTCGCGTCGATGAAGAGGCTCCTCAACCAGCTCGCATCCCTGAAGCTCGCCGTGATCCTGCTCGTGCTGCTGCTCATCGGGCTCGCGGCGGGGACGATCATCGAGTCGTCGAGGGGCGCGCCCGTGGCGGCGCGGACCGTCTACTACGCCTGGTGGTTCCTCGGGCTGCAGGGCCTGTTCGCGGTGAACGTCATCGCGTCCCTCCTGTCGCTCGCGCCCTGGGGCAAGCAGCGCATCGGCTACCTCATCACCCACACGTCGATCATCGTCATCTTCATCGGCGCGGGGCTCACCTACTTCTTCAAGACCGAGGGTCAGCTCGGGCTGTGGGAGGGGCAGAGCGCCGGCGAGATCGCCGCGCTCGACTCGAGCGGGCAGCCGTCGCTGTCGCACAAGCTCCCCTTCACCGTGAAGCTCGACGACTTCGAGGTCGAGAACTACCCGGGGACGATGCGGCCCTCGCAGTTCCGCAGCCGCGTCCACATCACGGACGGTGACACGAACGAGACGTTCGCGGCCGAGATCTGGATGAACCACCCGCTCCACTACCGCGGGTACAGCCTCTTCCAGTCGAGCTACCAGCAGGACCGGGACCCGCAGACGAACGAGATCCGCCGCGAGGCGACCGTCCTCTCCGTCTCCAGGGACCCCGGCCAGAACCTCGTCTTCGTGGGGTACACGTTCCTCGTGCTCGGCATGATCGTCGTGCTCGGCACCCGCATGGTGGAGACGAAGAAGCGCGGGCAGCTCGAGCGCATGCTCGCGGGCGACGACACGGGTAGCGCGCGCGCGTCGGGCCGCGTCGGGAAGACCGCCGCCGCGCTCGTGCTGGCGCTGTTCGCCTCGGCCGGCTCGGCGCAGGCGCCCGCTCCCGCCGCGATGGACGGGTGGGCCAAGGTCGACGCGATGCGCCGGCTGCCGGTGCAGCACGACGGCCGCAGCATGCCGTTCGACACGCTCGCCCGCGAGGCGGTCTGGAACGTCACGGGCTCGTACTCCTGGAACGGCGAGGACCCGGTCGTCACCGTCGCGCAGTGGCTGTTCGACCCGATGCGCGCGGCGAACACCCCCCTCGTCCAGCTCGGCAGCCCCGAGCTCGCCGTCGCCGTCGGGCTCCCGGGCGGCACGAAGTACGCCTCCTTCTCGCAGCTCGTCTCGAGCCAGCGCGTCCTCGGCATCATGCAGCAGGCTCGGCAGGCGGCGATGACCGACCAGCCGCGCACCGGCGTGCTCGCGCAGGCGGAGAAGCTCGAGGAGCGGCTCGTCTGGATGCAGGGCTTCCTCGAGAAGGACAAGCTCCGCGCCATCCCCGTGGCGGGCAAGCCGCGCGCGCGCTGGAGCGTGCCGCAGCCGATGAGCTCGGTCGACGACCTCGTCGCGCTCTCCACCGGGCCGCGCCTCGACGGCTGGCCGTCGCCCCAGGCGATCGACCGCGAGATCCTCTACAAGAAGGTCCGCTCGACGCGCGTCGCCTGGATCGTCCTCCTCGGCGCGCTGGTCGTCTCGCTCGCCGCCTGGAACCGCAAGTCGAAGCTCCTCGACGGCCTCGCGTTCGCCGGCCTCCTCGGCGGGTTCGCGGTGATGAGCTGGGGCATCGCGATGCGCTGGGGGGTCGCGGGGCGCATCCCGGCGTCCAACATGTACGAGTCGCTGCTGTTCCTCGCGTGGGGCGTCGGGCTGTTCGCGGTGGTGGCGCTCCCGGTGCTGCGGAACCGCCTCGTCGTGCTGAACGCCAACGCGATGGCGGCGCTCACGATGGCGCTCACGGACCTGTTGCCCATCGACCGGTTCATCCACCCGATGCCGCCGGTGCTCTCCGGGACGCCGTGGCTCGCCATCCACGTGCCGATCATCATGATCGGCTACTCGGTGCTCGCGCTCGGCGTCGTCATCGCGCACATGCAGATCGGCTTCACGATCTTCGCGCCGCGCCGGACGGACCTCACCGTCCGCATGTCCGACCTGAACTACTGGTACATGATGGTCGGCTCCATCCTGCTCATCGCCGGCATCCTCACCGGCTCGGTCTGGGCGGCGTCGTCGTGGGGCCGCTACTGGGGCTGGGATCCGAAGGAGGTCTGGTCGCTCGTCGCGTTCCTCGCGTACATGGCGATCATCCACGGACGGTTCGACAAGCTCATCGGTCAGTTCGGCGTGGCGGCGCTCTCCATCATCGCGTTCCAGACGATCCTCATGACCTACCTGGGCGTGAACTTCGTGCTCGGCTCGGGCCTGCACTCGTACGGCCAGGGCGACTCCCCGGTGGTGAACTGGATGATCATCGTCGCGCTCGCCGAGGCGGGGTTCGTGACCTGGGGCTTCCTCGCGCACCGCAAGCAGGAGCAGGCGCTCGGCGCGTCCACCGCGGCCTGAGCCGATCGGGTTGGTGAAGTGAAGGAAGGGCCGGTCCGGTGCTCCGGGCCGGCCCTTCGGCGTTTCACCGGGTTGCTCCGGAGGATGGAACCCCCGAGAAGTCGGCGACCGCTGGAGATGTCACCTTCGGTGCTACCGGACGGAGCGTGTCTACGCGACGACCCCATGAAGGGAGCGGCGAGCGTGGGACAGCGCACACACGGTGTCGCGGCAGGCGACCTGGCAGGCCATCGCTCGAAGCTCCGATGAGCGAGGCGCAGAACGGGCGCTCGCCATTCGGGGTGCTGTCATGCGCTTTTCCTGTGATCGCTGCGGCAAGCGTTACGCGACGGCGAGCGAGCCGGTGGCGGGGCGCGTCTACCGCCTCCCGTGCAGCTGCGGGCACACGGTCGTGCTCCGGTTCGACGCGCCCGTCGCCCGGCCGACGCCCGCGAGGCCGCCACCGTTGCCGCTCGCCGCGGAGCGGCTGACGCGAATCGCGCCCAGACCCCCGCCGCTGCGCGGTGCGTCGATGGCCGCGCGAGGGGCGCCCGCGCCCGCGCTCCCGCCCCCGCTTCCGCTTCCGGCCGACGTCGACCCGCAGGCCCGCCTGCGCGAGCTGCTCGCGTCGATCGCGCGCGTCGAAGCTCTCCTCGGGGATCCATTCGCGCCCCCGGCCGGGCAGCCGCCGGACCTCGGTCTCGCCGCGCCGGCCGTCGCGAACGCCGCCGTCGCCGAGACGGTCGCGGTGGGTTCCGCGCCGGCGCGCCTCGCGCAGCGCGACCCCGACGCGGCGCCGGAGGCGACGGACCCCTCGCTTCGTTCGGCGCCGGTGCCGTTTGGCGCGGCCGCGTGGCGTGCGCTCACCGACGGTTCCTTGCGCGGGGCGCTCGTCGCCGTGGGCTTGCGCGCCTGGCTCGCTGCCCGCACGTACCCGCGTGCGGCCATCGCCCCGAACGTCGCGGCCGCCATCGTGGCCGCGGTGGTCGCAGGGGGCGCCGTGGCGGCGCTCTCTGCCGGGCCTGCGCCGGCGAGGGTCGCGGCGCGGCGCCCGGAGCGCGTGGCGGTGGTTCCCGCCGCGAGCAGCGAGGCGCCGGCGCCGCTCGAGGTCCGCGCGCCCCGCGCGGTCCCGGTCGCCCGGAAGTCGAGCGGCGCAAGGGCGTCGCGCGGGTCGCCCGCCGAGG
>NZ_JALCYY010000055.1 GCF_022690685.1 Anaeromyxobacter terrae
GCCGCGCCGCGGACGGCGCGGGTCACCGTCAAAGCGACGGCTCCTTCGTGTACCCGGGCAAGGTCCAGCTCCGCATCTCCTTCAGCACGGCGTCGTGCGTGGAGTCGAGGTGGAGCGGCGTGACCGCGACGAGGCCGTCCTTCAGCACGCAGTTGCAGTCGGAGCCCGGTATGTCCTCGTTGGTGGGACCGCCCTCGCCGCCGATCCAGTAGTACTTGCGGCCGCGCGGATCGGTCTTCTCGACGACCTCGTTGCCGTAGGTCCGGCGCCCGAGGCGGGCGAACCGGAACCCGCGCACCGGGCCGGGCGGGACGTTGACGTTGAGCAGGAGCCGCGCCGGCGGGGAGGTCGCGACCATGTGCCGCGCGAGCGCCGCCGCGAACCGGGCGGCGTCCTCGAACGCGTGGGGCGGCGACGACGCGAGCGACGCCGCGATCGCGTGCACCCCGAGGAGCGCGCCCTCCATCGCCGCCGCCACGGTGCCGGAGTAGAGGACGTCGTTGCCGAGGTTCGGGCCGTGGTTGATGCCGGAGACGACGACGTCCGGCCGTGCGTCGCGGAGCACGTGGTTCAGGCCCATGTAGACGGCGTCCGTCGGCGTCCCGTCCACGGCGTACCAGCGCGGCGCGACCTCGAGGAGGCGCAGCGGGCGGTGGAGCGAGATCGCGTGCGACGAGGCGGACTGCTCGCGGTCGGGCGCGACCACCCACACCTCGTCGCCTTCGAATGCGGCGGCGAGCGCCGAGAGCCCCGGCGCGTGCACGCCGTCGTCGTTCGAGAGCAGGACTCGCACGCGCGAGAATGTACCAACCGGACCGGCGCGCCGCCAGGCGAGCAGGCGGCGGCGCGCCGAGCGCGCGAGATCAGCCCATCCGCGTGAGCTCGGCCGCGAGCACCTCGGCCACCTCGCGCGCGTGCTGTACGGACGCGGGGCGCACGCGGGCGAGCGCGCGCCGGACCGCAGCCTCGACCGTGCCCGTCCGGAGATCGTCGACGGTGCGCCCCTTCGACGTGAGGCTGAGGAGCGCCCGCCGTGCGTCGGAGGGATCCGGGTGCCGCTCGAGGAGGCCGCGATCGCCGAGCCTCTTCAGGATCCCGGTGAGCGTGCTCGGGTGGAGGTGCAGGATCTCGGAGAGCTCCCCCGCGGAGATGCCCGGATAGCGACCGACGATCCGGACCACGAGCCGCTGCGGCGCGGTGATGCGCAGCCGCGACTCCATCCGCTTGGAGGCGGACTGGAGCGCGTGATCGAGTGCCCAGAGCGTCCGCATGAACTCCAGGACGGGGCCGAGCGTCCTCTTCCCGTTGACCTGGATCTCTGCGTTCCTCTGGGCGCGTGCGGACATGGCGATCATTTCACCTCGATCCCCGATCGATTACCACGGGCGAGGGGTCGCGTCCCGCGCTCGCGCGACCCGCCGACCCTTGAATCGGGCAACCCGTTCTGGGTTAATGACGACTCGAACACGCAGTCCGTGTCCGGGGGGACAGCTTGGACTGGCGAGACGGATTCACCGCGTCGCAGCGCGCGGGCGGCACCGCTCCCTCCTTGGAAGCGGAGCGCTCCGCGCGCGCGGACGCCGAGGCGTCGGCCGCGCGGATGGAGCGGCTCCAGTCCGTCACCGCCGCGCTCTCGCGCGCGCGGACTCCGGACGAGGTGGCCGAGGTCACCCTGGGGCGCGGCGTCAGCGCGCTCGGTGGGGCGCGGGGTCTCCTGCTCGTTCCCGGCGCCGGCGGTGGCATGGACGTGCTCCCGTCCGGCGACGGCGTGGGGGCCGCCGCGGCCGCGCGCCTCGGCGGTCCGGGTCCGGTCCGGGACGCGTTCCACTCGAGGACGCCGATGTTCCTGGAGGATCGCGCCTCGCTGGCGGCGCTGTACCCGGGGCACGACGGGCTCGCCGGAGAGGCCTTCATCGCGCTGCCCCTGCCGTCGCAGGGGCTGCCGCTCGGCGTGCTCTACGTGGCCTACGACGCGCCGCGCGCGTTTCCGGACGCGGAGCGCGCGCTCGCCGTCACGATCGCGTCCCAGTGCGCCCAGGCGCTCGACCGCGCACGGCTCTTCGTGGCCGAGCGGCTCGCCCGCGCCGAGGCGGTCGCGGCCCAGCGGCGGCTGGCGTTCCTCGACGACGTGTCGGCGCTCCTCGCCGCGACCCTCGAGGAGGAAGAGATGGCCGCCGGGGTGGTGCGGCTCGCGGTGCCCGCGCTCGGCGACTGGGCGTGTGTGCTCGCGCTGCGCGACGAGGGGCTCGTCGCGGCGGCGCGGCTCGGCCTCGAGAGCGTGGGCGCGCCCGTCGAGGCGCGCGCGCGTGCGCTGGCCGTCGAGCGGCTCCTCATCGCCGGTGAGCCGCCGCGGCCCGAGCCGATCGACGAGTTCCCCGAGCTCCCCGCAGCCGGTCCCGCGCCGAGGTCCGCGGTGGTCGCGGCGCTCGTGGCCGGCGGCGAGGCGCTCGGCATCCTGGCGGTGGCGAGCGCCGATCCCGCCCGGCGGTACGGTGCGGCGGATCGGGTGCTCGTCGGCGAGGTGGCGCGACGCACCGCGCTCGCGATCGCCCACGCCCGGCTCCTCCGCGACGCCCGGGCGGCGGCGCGCGCGCGCGAGGAGTTCCTCCAGGTCGCGTCCCATGAGCTGCGTGGGCCGCTCGGGACGCTGCGGCTCGGGGTGCAGCTGCTGCTCCGCGACCAGCGCGGCGGACCCGCGACGAAGCCGTCCGAGCCGCGGCTGCGGATGATCGGGCGGCAGGCCGATCGCCTGGTGCGCCTCGCCGATGCCCTCCTCGACGTGTCGCGCATCACGGCCGGGCGGCTCGTGCTCGCGCGGGAGGAGGCGGATCTCGCGGCCCTCGTCCGCGAGGTGGCCGGGCGCTACACCGAGGAGGCCTCCGACGCGGGGTGCGCGCTCACGTGCGACGCGCCCGGCCCGGTCCGCTGCCCCTTCGACGCGGCGCGCATCGAGCAGGTGCTCTCGAACCTCGTCTCGAACGCGCTCAAGTACGGCCAGGGAAAGCCGGTCCACGTGAGCATCGCCGCGTCGAGCGCCTCGGCGCGTGTGACGGTGGCGGACCGCGGCATCGGCATCGCTCCCGCCGACCAGGAGCGGATCTTCGGCCGCTTCGAGCGCGCCGTGTCCGGGCGCCACTACTCGGGGCTCGGGCTCGGCCTGTGGATCGTGCAGCAGATCGTCGCGGCGCACGGCGGCAGCATCGGCGTCGAGAGCACGCCCGGGCAGGGCTCGTCGTTCACGGTGGAGCTGCCGCTCGCCGCCGACTGAGCGCCGCTCCTCGCGCTGGCCGCCACCCGCGCGATGGACTCGGTGAGGCGCGAGCGCGCCTACACGCTGCACCTTTACGGGGCGGCCCCGCGCGTGCCAGAGTGCGCGGAACGCGCGCGGGGAGGGGAGCGCCGCCGCGTCATGCTCTCCATCGTCCGCCTGCCTGCCGCGCTCTTGCGCGGGCTGTTCCTCGTTGCCGCGGCGCCGGCCCTCGGGCTCCTCCGCGGCGCGCCCCCGCCGATGGGCGGCGGCCGCGCCACCGGTCCCACGAGCCGCGTCCGCACCTCGCTCCGCGCGTCGTCCGCCGAGGGGCTCTTCGCGGAGCTCGTCGCCGCGACCGCCGGTCCCACGGTGCTCATTGCGTGGGCGCTCCACCTGGGCGCGACGCCGCTCGAGGTGGGGTTCATCGCGGCGCTGCCGCAGCTCGCGCAGATCGTGCAGCTCCCCGCCGCGTGGGCCACCGCGACCTTCGGCCGGCGGCGCGTGGCGGTGAGCGCGGTGACGCTCTCGCGCCAGGCGCTCCTCCCGCTCGCCGCGCTCCCGTTCCTGCCCCTGTCGACGCCCGCGGCGCGCGCGCTCCTGCTCGTGGTCGCCGCGCTGTCCGCGGCGCTCTCGGTGGTCGGGAACAACGCGTGGGTCGCCTGGATGGGCGAGCTCGTCCCGGCGCGGCTCCGCGGCCGCTACTTCGGGCGGCGCACCGCGCTCTGCACCGCCGGGGGCACGCTCGCGGGGCTCGGCGTCGCGCGGCTGCTCGACGCGGTCGCGGGCGGCAGGGGCGCGGCGGTCGCGCTCGCGGGGCTAGCGCTCGCCGCATCGGCGCTCGGCGCGACGACGACGGCGCTCATGCTCCGCCAGCACGAGCCGCCCGCGCCCGCCCCGGCGCCGCCGTCGCTGGCGGACGCGCTCCGGCCGCTGCGCGACCGCGACGCGCGCGCCGTGCTCGTCTACCAGGTGGCGTGGAACGGCTCCGTCGGCCTCGCGGGCGGCTACTTCACGCTCTACCTGCTCCAGGACCTCCGGGCCGGCTTCATGCTCGTCGCGGCCCACGCCGCCATCGGCGCGGGCACGCGGTTCCTGACGGCGCCGCTCTGGGGGCGCGTCCTCGATCGCGCCGGCGCGCGGCCGGTGCTGGCCGCCTGCTCGTTCGCCGCGGCGGGGCTGCCGCTCCTGTGGCTCGCGAGCTCGCCGGGCTGGCTGTGGCCCATCGCGCTCGACGCCGCGATCGGCGGCGTCGCCTGGGGCGGCCACGCGCTCGCGTCCCTCGCGCTCCCGCTCGAGATCGGCGCGCGGCGCGACCGTCCGTTCCACCTCGCCGCGTTCGCGATGGCGGGCGGCATGGCGTACGCCGCCGCCGTGACGCTGGGAGGTCTCGCCGCTGCCGCGCTGCCGCCAGAGGTCGCCACCCTGGGCCGCGCGGGAGGCACCGGCCTCGAGCTCGTGTTCGTCGTGTCGGCCGCGGGGCGGTTCGCGAGCGCGCTCCTCGCGCTCCGCACGGATGCCCGCGGCGCGGTCTCGCTCGCCGAGGTGCACCACGCCGCGACCGGCGCGGCGCGCGGGGCGCTCGCGTACGTCAGGATCCTCAGGCGGTGACGAGGGGCGGAGCAGAGCGCGAGCACCACCTCGGCCGCGTCAGAACGGATGCAGCCCGAGCCGCTCGACCGGCACCACGTGCTCCGCGCGCAGCCAGGCGGCCGTGTCGAGCCGGAGCGCGTCCTCGTGCGTACCGCCGCGGACGACGATCCACGCCTCGTGCGCGAGCTCGTCGTCGACGTAGATGGGCATGCCGAAGATCCCGAGCGGCGGCTCCGCGCCGACCTCGCAGGGCGTGAACTTGCCGGAGAAGGCGGTCTCCGGCGCCAGCGCCGCGCGCGCGGCGCCCGTCGCTCGCCGGAGCGCCTCGAGGTCCACGCGCTGCGTGGCGGACACGACCGCGAGCGCGAGCTTGCCGTCGAGGTCGACCACGACCGGCTTCGCGATCCGCTCCCCGGAGACGTGCTCCGCGGCGGCGAGCCGCTGCGCGGGGACGGCGCGGACGTGGACCGAGTGCTCGTAGGCGAGGTGGTGCTGCTTCAGATACCGGTCGATGGGCTCCGGGATCACGGCGACCTCCTCCGCGTGGTGCGGGCCGGCTGGGCGATGATCGATCCCTAACCGCGCGCCGGGTCTTGGCGAGCGCGACGGTGGGCCACGGGTGGGGGAGGGCGCGGGGGGGCGAGCCCGTCGGCGGGCGCCCTCTGCAGGGGCCCTTGCTTCCCGCGACCGGGGGGCGAATCGTTCGCCGGTGACCGCCGACGCGCCGAGGAACGGGCGCCGACCGACCGGCGATCGCACCTGCGAATGGCCCTCGACACCGCAGCTCCGACCCTGGGGCGCCGACCGCGCGCGCCCCGCCCACCGCCGACCGCCCGCGAGCTGGCGCGCGCGGCCCTCGGCGAGGTGCGCGACGCGGAGGTGCTCGTCGCCGCCGAAGAGGCCGGCGCTCTCTCCGCTGCGCTCGAGCGGGACGGGGCGCGCGTGACGCCCGTCTCGCTCGGCCCGGACGCGCTCGCATGCCCCGAGGCGTGGCGCTCGATCGACCTGCCGACCTGGTCCTTCGACGCGGTGGTCGCGGAGGGGCTGCTCTCGCGCGCGGCCGACGTCGAGGCCCTCCTGTACCGGCTGCGCGCCTGGGTGAGGCCCGACGCCCCGTTCGCCTTCGTGGAACAGCTGGCCCCCGCGGCGTGGGACCCCCGCTCGGCGCCGCCCGACGATGCGCTCGGCGCGCGCGAGCTCGACGCCGTCCGCCGTCACCTGCCCGGGCTCCGTGTCGCACGCCTCCCCGCGCCGGCGGCGGGACGCCCGGCCTCGCCGTGGGCCGACGCGCTCTGGTCGGCGGTGGAGAGCGCGGCGACGTGGCTGCCCGGCGTCGGCCGCGAGGTGCGGATCGCGGTGCTCTCGGGCCGCCTGCCGCCGTGACCCCGACGGACTTCGCTAATCGTGAAAATCGCCGAGGCCGGGCGCGCGCCGCGTGGCCACGTTCCGCCGCGGTGGCGATCCTCGCCTACGATCTCGACCCGACGGAGGGGCTCGCCGGCCCCCGGCTCAAGGCGCTCCTCGACCTCGGGTTCCCATGCAACCTGACCTGCGGCGGATGCGCGCGGGGGCGCCAGCGTGGCCGTCCGAACCGCGCCGCCCCGCTGGCGGTCGCGGACCGGCTCGCGGGGCTCGTCGCGGAGACCGCAGCGGGGGCGGTCTCGCTCGTCCTGTTCGGGGGGGAGCCGCTGCTCGACACGGACGTCGTCGTCGCCTGCTCCGCGCGGGTGCGCGACGCGTGCGCGCGTGACGGGTGCGGCTACGACGCGACGGTGATCACGAACGCGACGCTCCTCGACGGCTTCGGCGCGCGCCGCCTGTCGCGCGCCGGGGTGACGACGCTGCAGGTCACGATCCCCGTCGGCGCCCGGGCGGCGTCGCGGAGCTCGCTCGATCAGCAGCGGTTCGGGCGGATCCTGCGCAGCATCCGCGAGGCGCGCGAGGAGCTCGACGTGCTCGTCCGGTTCGAGGTGGACGGCGCCGAGGACTTGCGCGAGGCGCTCTCGACGGTCCGGGTGCTCGAGCGCGAGGGGATGCTCGCGTCGCCCCACCCCGCCGCCGTCCTGCTCGGACCGCGCGCGAGCTATGCCGCGCAGGCGCGGGCGCTGTTCCTCGCCCGTCCCGCGCGCACGGCCGCGGTCACTCGATGCCCATGAGCCGGTAGGCGAAGCGGAACGCCTCGGCGGGTAGGCTCGTCTCCCAGAAGCCGGTCGCGCGCGCGAGCGCCCAGAAGCCGAGCAGGGTCGAGAGCGCCACCGCCGGCACGAGCCACGGAGAGAGCGCGCGCGCTCCCTTGCGCGTCACGCCGAGGCAATCGGGCGTCGTGCACGCGGCCACGCACGACATGCAGCCCGTGCACTCCGGCGAGATCACCCGGAGGCGCGTGTGCACCGGGATCTCCGCGGGGCACGCGCGCGTGCAGGCGCGGCAGTCGTTGCAGACGTCCGGGTCCCGGCGGACGGAGAGCGGCGAGAGCAGGCTCGCGACGCCGAGGAGCGCGCCGTACGGGCAGAGGTAGCGGCACCAGAAGTGCTTCACGACGAGCGACAGCGCCACGAGGGCGCCGATCACGACGAGGGAGGTCGTCCCGGGGTGCCGGAAGAAGAGGAGCATCTTCGCGTCGGCGGCGGTGTTGAACGGGGAGCGGAGGAACCCCTCGATCGCCTCGAGCGGCATCTGCCCGACGGTCCAGACGAAGAAGCCGAGGAGCAGGTACTTGAGCGAGGAGAGGGGGAGGTCGAGCCAGCGCGGCACCGCCGGCCAGCGGCGGCGCCACAGCGTCCGCTTGCCGAGCCACTCCAGCGCCCGCGAGATCGTGCCCACCGGGCAGACCCAGGAGCAGAACGCCTTCCGCGCGAGGAACGCGGTCGCGATCGCCGCGAGCAGGATCGTGAGGCCGGCCGGGTGGACCTCGTCCCAGTAGCGGGTGAGGAGGAAGCGCTTCAGGCCCACGAGCGCCGCGATGGGCAGGAAGCCCTCGACCGCGGGCGGGCGGGCCGCGGTGAGCGGCCCGTCGCTCGTCGCCTGCGAGACGAAGCGGGCGAACTCCAGCCCGACGAGCGCGAGGAAGGCGAGGTAGGCGAGCTGCACGGCCCAGCGGACGCGCGGCACCAGCCGGTGCGGGTTCGTCCAGCGGACGGGCGCCACGGCGAGGGGACGGGCAGCGGCCGGGGGAGCGAGCGTGGGCTCGGGGCGAAGCTCGTTCCTAGGGGTGGACATGCTTGGTGGTGTCTCCAGACGGCCGCGGAGGTTATCTCTCGGGGCCCTCGAGGGACAACGCGGACGCAGACGCCGCGTCGCGATCCCTTCCGGGGCACCAGCCGCCCAGTCCCTTCCGACGGGGGGCGCGATGCGTAACATTCCGCTTTTCCAAAAATTCCACATTCACGGAGCGTAACGATGGCCGTTTCCCTCACCCACCTCCCTCGCATCCTCGAGCGTCACGGCGACGCGCTGCTCGCGGACTGGATCCGCGAGCAGCTCCAGGCGAAGTCCCGGACGGGCGCGATCAAGGAAGGGGAGCTGCGCGAGCAGTGCGCCGAGTTCTTGCGCCTGCTCCGCGAGGCGACCGCGAAGGGCGGCACCTCCGACGTGAGCCGCCCCGAGTTCGAGCCGCTCCGCGAGCTGCTCGCGAACGTCTCGCGTTCGCGCGGCGTGCAGGGCTTCTCGCCGAGCGAGACCGCCAAGTTCGTCTTCTCGTTCAAGCGCCCGCTCTTCATGCGCCTGCGGGAGGAGCTCGGGCGGGACGCCGTCGCGCTCGCCGACGAGACCTGGGCGGTGACGGAGCTGCTCGACGAGCTCGGCCTCCTCACGACCGAGACGTACCAGAAGACGCGCGAGGCGGTGATCGCGCGCCAGCAGGAGGAGATGCTCGAGCTCTCCACCCCGGTGGTGAAGCTGTGGGACGGCATCCTCGCGCTGCCGATGATCGGCACGCTCGACTCGAACCGGACGCAGGTCGTGATGGAGACGCTCCTCGAGAAGATCGTGGAGACCGGCTCCGAGGTGGCGATCATCGACATCACGGGCGTGCCGACGGTCGACACCCTCGTCGCGCAGCACCTCATGAAGACGGTGGCGGCGGCCCGGCTCATGGGCGCCGAGTGCATCATCAGCGGCATCCGCCCGGCGATCGCGCAGACGATCGTCCACCTCGCCATCGACCTCGGCAACGTCATCACGAAGGCCAACCTCGCCGACGCCTTCAAGACGGCGCTCGACAAGCGCGGCATGGCGCAGGTCCCCGGCCGCTAGCGAGGTCGGAACATGGACCGCATCCCGATCCTGAGGATGGGCGAGTTCCTGCTCGTCACCATCCAGGTGGACATGCACGACCAGCTCGCCCTGACGCTGCAGGACGATCTCACCGCCCAGATCACGCGGACGGGCGCGCGCGGCGTGCTCATCGACATCTCGTCGCTCGACGTGGTCGACTCCTTCATCGGCCGGATGCTCGGCTCGATCGCCTCGATGGCCCGGCTCATGAACGCGGAGACCGTCGTGGTCGGCATGCAGCCGTCGGTGGCGATCACCCTCGTCGAGCTCGGCCTCACCCTGCACGGCATCCGGACCGCCCTCGACGTGGAGAAGGGGATGGCGCTCCTCCGGGCGAGCGCGGCTGGGAGGCGCCGCGCGTGAGGACGACCGCATGCCCGTCCTGAAGGAGGAGACGGTCGCGATCGGCTCCGACGCGGACGTGGTGCTGGTCCGGCAGCTGGTCCGGCGCCGTGCCCAGGAGCTGCGCTTCTCGCTCGTCGACCAGACGAAGCTCGTCACCGCCGCGAGCGAGCTCGCCCGCAACGCGCTCGAGCACGGCCGGGGCGGCGAGATGCTGCTCCAGGTGCTGCAGGACCCGCCGCGCTCCGGGCTCCGGCTCGTCTTCGCCGACCAGGGCCCCGGGATCGCCAACGTGGAGCTCGCCATGAAGGACGGTTACACCACCGGAGGCGGGCTGGGCCTCGGGCTCGGCGGGGCGAAGCGGCTCGTGAACGAGTTCGCGGTGGAGTCCACCCCCGGCAAGGGGACCCGCATCACGGTGACCAAGTGGCATTGACCAATGGTGATACGACCCTCGTCCGCGTGGACGAGGCGTCCCAGGTCGGCGAGGCGCGCCGGACGGCGCGCCGCCTGGCGGGCGAGCTCGGGCTCGGCGAGGTGGTCGCGGAGCGAGCGGCCATCGTGGCGAGCGAGGCGGCGAGGAACCTCGTCGCGCACGGCGGCGGCGGGGTGGTCGGGCTCCAGCCGCTCGGCCATCCGCCCCGTGGGCTCGGCATCGTCGCGCTGGACCGCGGCCGCGGCATCGAGGACCTCGGGCGCGCGATGCGCGACGGCCACTCGACCGCGGGGACGCCGGGCGAGGGGCTCGGCGCGATGGCGAGGGTGGGCACCGAGTTCGACCTGTGGAGCGCGCCAGGGCAGGGCACCGTGCTCGTCGCGGAGGTGTGGTCGGAGGAGCCGTCCTCGCGCAAGCTCGCGTCGGGCGCGATCTCGGTGGCGAAGACGGGCGAGCGCGTCTGCGGCGATGGGTGGCTCGTGGTGGAGGACGCGGGCCGGGCGGTGCTGGCGGTCGTCGACGGGCTCGGGCACGGCCCCCTCGCGGCGGACGCGGCGCGCGCCGCGCTCGACGCCATCCGCCGGGCCGCCGACCAGCCGCCGCGCGAGATCGTCGGCGCGGCGCACGCGGCGCTCCGCGCGACCCGCGGCGCGGCGCTCGCGATCGCCGCGCTCGATCTCGAGAGCGGCGCGCTCCGGTACGCGGGGCTCGGCAACGTGGTCGGCGCGATCCTCGGCGCCGGAGCGGCGCGGCGGCTCGTGTCGCTCGCCGGCACCGCAGGGCACGCGGCGCGAACCATCCAGGAGTTCAGCTACGACCTGCCGGAGGGCGCGGTCCTCGTCATGCACTCGGACGGCATCGCGACCCACTGGGACGCCGCGGCGTACCCGGGGCTGCTCAGCCGGCACCCCGCGCTCCTCGCGGGCGTCCTGTTCCGCGATCACGCGCGCGGCCGCGACGACGCGACCGTCCTCGTCGCGCGGAGGGGTGCGTGAACGAGGGTCCTGGAGCAGCCGTCGGTCCGATCCTCACCGTCGGGGTCCGGCGGGAGGAGGACGTCGTCCTCGCTCGCCAGCGCGCGCGGCAGGTGGCCCGGCTCGTGGGCATCACGCCCTCGGAGCAGACGCGCCTCGCGACGGCCGTCTCCGAGATCGCACGCAACGCCTGGAAGTATGCGGACGGCGGTCGGGTGGAGATCGCGCTCGAGGAGGGGGCGGAGACGGGCGCGCTCGTCGTCCGCATCCGCGACCAGGGGCGCGGGGTGCGGGATCTCGACGCCGTGCTCTCCGGCCGCTACCACTCCCCGACCGGGATGGGGCTGGGCATCGCGGGCAGCCGGCGGCTCGTCGATCGCTTCGACATCGAGAGCGGCCCGGCGGGAACGACGGTGACGCTCGCGAAGGACCTGCCCGCGGGGGCGGGGCCGGCCACGCCGCGCGAGCTCGCGGCCTTGCTGGACGAGCTCTCGCGAGTGCGGCCCCACGACGCGCTCGAGGAGCTGACCACCCAGAACCAGGAGCTGCTCCGCGCGCTCGACGCCCTCCGGGAGCGGGAGCGCCAGCTCGT
Organism: Anaeromyxobacter terrae; assembly: GCF_022690685.1. Taxonomy (GTDB): domain Bacteria; phylum Myxococcota; class Myxococcia; order Myxococcales; family Anaeromyxobacteraceae; genus Anaeromyxobacter; species Anaeromyxobacter terrae. Next base: position 11,460 of record NZ_JALCYY010000055.1, read on the forward strand.
CGAGCTGAACCGCGAGCTCGAGGACACGAACCGCGGGGTGGTCGCGCTGTACGCGGAGCTCGACGAGAAGGCCGACTACCTGCGGCGGGCCTCGGAGCTGAAGAGCCGGTTCCTCTCCAACATGAGCCACGAGTTCCGCACCCCGCTCAACACCGTGATCTCGTTCTGCCGGATGCTGCTCGACGAGACCGACGGACCGCTCAACGACGAGCAGCGCAAGCAGATCGGATTCGCGCGCCGCTCCGCGGAGGGGATGCTCGACCTCGTGAACGACCTGCTCGACCTCGCGAAGGTCGAGGCGGGCAAGACCACGATCCGCGCCGCGCCGTTCGAGGCGAGCGAGCTGTTCGGGGCGCTGCGCGGCATGCTGCGGCCGCTCCTCGCGACGACCCACGTCACCCTTCACTTCGACGACCCGGTGGGGCTGCCGGCGCTCTACACGGACGAGGGGAAGATCTCCCAGATCCTCCGCAACTTCATCTCCAACGCGCTCAAGTTCACCGAGCGCGGCGAGGTGCGCGTCGCCGGCCGGCGCGAGGGCGACCGCGCGATCTTCTCGGTCTCGGACACCGGGATCGGGATCGCGCGGGAGGACCAGGAGCGGATCTTCCAGGAGTACGGGCAGCTCGACTCGCCGGTGCAGCGGCGGGTGCGCGGCACCGGCCTGGGGCTCCCGCTCTCCAGGCGGCTCGCCGAGCTGCTCGGCGGCCGCGTCGGCGTGGAGAGCGAGCCGGGCGTCGGCTCCACCTTCACGCTCGACGTGCCGCTCTTCTACGGGGGCCCCCCCGAGATCGGGGCGGTCCCGGACATCGCCGCGCTCCACGATCCCACCCGGTACCCCGTGCTCGTCGTCGAGGACAACCCGGAGACGATCTTCGTGTACGAGAAGTACACGAGCGGGACGCCGTTCCAGGTGCTCTCGGTCGGGACGCTGCTCGAGGCGCGCCGCGCGGTGCAGCGGCTCCGGCCGGTGGCGGTGGTGCTCGACGTGATGCTCGGCGCCGAGGCGGCCTGGCCGCTCCTGTCGGAGCTCAAGGGCTCCGTCCTCACGCGCGGGATCCCCGTCTACGTCGTGACGATGGTCGAGAACCGCGGCAAGGCGAAGGGGCTCGGCGCCGACGACTTCGCCGAGAAGCCGCTCGAGCGCGGGTGGCTCCTGTCGCGCCTCGAGGAAGCCGCCGCGCTCCTCCCGCGCGAGGAGATCGTGATCGTCGACGACGACGAGGCGTCGCGCTACCTGCTCCGCTCGCTGCTCTCGGAGACCCGCTACGCGATCGTGGACGTCGCCTCCGGCGAGGAGGCGCTGGCCGTCGTCGCGGAGCGCCGGCCCGCTGCGGTGTTCCTCGACTGGAAGATGCCGGGGATGGACGGGGGGGAGGTGCTCGCGCGGCTCGGCGACGACCCGGGGACGCGCGACGTGCCGGTGCTCGTCTACAGCGGGGAGGAGCTCGGCGCGGAGCAGCGCGCGCGCGCGGCGGGCGCCGCGGCGATCCTCGCGAAGGGACGGCCGCGGCCCTCCGCGCTTCAGGAGATCCGGGAAGCGCTCGCGAAGCTCGGGCGAGGAGCTGGCCCCGCGTGAACTCCCGCGCGCACATCCTGTTCGTCGAGGACGAGGAGGCGACCCGCTACGCGGTGAACCGCATCCTCGCGAACGCGGGCTTCCGCGTGAGCGTCGCGGCGACGGGCACCCAGGCGCGGGCGCTCGCCCGCTCCGCGCGCCCCGACCTCGTGCTCCTCGACGTGCAGCTCCCCGACGGGATCGGCTTCGACGTCTGCCGCGACCTCAAGGCCGAGCCCGCCACCGCCGCGCTTCCCATCGTGTTCCTCTCGGCGCGCCGCGCCGACGCGGACGATCTCGTGCGCGGGCTCGAGGGCGGCGCGGACCTGTACCTCACCCACCCCGTGGAGCCCCACGTCCTCGTCGCGGCGCTGAACGCGCTCCTGCGCGTCCGCCTCGCCGAGGCTCGCCTCCGCCGGTTCGTCGACTCGAGCATGTTCGGGGTCGCGGAGTTCGACCGCGAGGGCGGCTTCATCGAGGGGAACGACGAGCTCCTGCGCATCCTGGGGCTCGCGCGGGCGGAGCTCGTCGAGGTGAACGGCGTCTCGTTCGCCCCCGGGCCGCGCGGCCGGCGCGGCGAGCTCACGCCGGCGGAGTGGCGCACGCAGGACGCGGCCGCCGCGGAGCAGCTCCAGGCCGGCGGCGTCGTGCGGCCCTACGAGAAGGAGTACTGGCGCAAGGACGGCAGCCGGGTGCCGGTGCTGGTGGGCGCCGCCGCGGTCCCCGGCGGAGGCGGTCACGTGGCGTTCGTGCTCGATCTCACCGAGCGCAAGCGGGCCGAGCGCGAGCGCGAGGAGGCGCTCGCGCGCGCCGAGGCCGCCCAGCGGCGGATGTCCTTCCTGCTCTCCGTCACGAGCGCGCTCATGGTCGCGCCGGGGGAGATCGCGGCGGCGATGGCCCGGCTCGCGGCGCTGTGCGCGGGCGAGATCGCCGACTGGTGCATCGTCGACCGGGCCACGCAGGACGGGGCGAAGCGGCTCGCGGTGGCGAGCGCCGATCCGGCGCGGCTCCCCGACGCGGCGGTCGTCGCGGCGCACGCGCCCTGCGGGACCGGCGCGATCTCTCTCGCGCTCGCGGCGGGCGCGCCGCAACACCTCGAGCTCGTGGACGACCCCGACGCGCTCGAGCCGGCGCAGGATCCCGCCCACCGGCAGGCCCTCCTCACGCTCCGCGTCGGCGCGGCGTCCGTGTTCCCCATCGCCCACGGCGGCCGGATCCTCGGCGCGCTGACGCTCGTGCGGGCGCCCCGCGGGGCGGAGCTCGCGCCGGTGGAGCTCGCGCTCGGCGAGGAGATCGCGGGTCGGGCGGCGATCGCCCTCGAGAACGCGCGCCTGCACGACGAGCTCGCGCGGTCCCTGCGCGCCCGCGAGCAGACGCTCGCCGAGGTCTCGCACGATCTGCGCAACCCGCTGTCGTCGATCCTCCTCGCGGCGGCGCAGCTCGAGCGCTCCGCCGATCGCCCCGACCTGCCCGAGGTCGTCTCCCGCCGCGCGGCGAACATCCGCCGGGCCGGCGACCGGATGAACCGCCTCGTCCACGACCTCCTCGACCTCGCCCGCGCCGAGACGGGTCGCCTCGAGCTCGATCTCGGCGAGCACGCCGCGCGCGAGCTCCTCGACGACGCGCTCGAGAGCGCCGCGCCCGCCGTGCGCGAGCGGGAGCTCAAGGTCCGCACCGCCGCCGACGGCGTCGTCGCCCGCTGCGATCGCGAGCGGGTGCATCGCATCCTCGCGAACCTCGTCTCGAACGCCGCGAAGGCGAGCCCGCGCAAGGGCACGATCGAGCTCGCCGCCCGGCGGCGGGGAGGGGAGGCGCTCTTCACCGTGTCGGACGAGGGGCCAGGCATCGCGCTCGAGGAGCAGACGCTCATCTTCGAGCGCTACTGGCGCGGGCGCGAGTCCGGCGTACACGGCGTGGGGATCGGCCTGTCGATCGTGAAGACGCTCGTCGAGCGCCATGGCGGGAAGGTGTGGGTCGAGAGCAAGCCCGGCGAGGGGGCGCGGTTCTCGTTCACGCTGCCGGTGGCGGAGGAGTGAGGGGAGGGCTCGACCCGACCCCGACCCCGACCGCGACCCCGACCGCGACCCCGACCCCGACCCCGACCTCGACCCCGACCTCGACCTCGACCCCGACCCCGACCCCGACCCCGACCTCGACCCCGACCGCGACCGCGACCGCGACCGCGACCCCGACCCCGACCCCGACCCCGCCTGGCCCCTCCACCCCAGGCGAGGTGCGCGCCAAGCGCGCAGAACAGGTCCGTCGAGCGCTCGCTCGGGTTCACGCGGGGCCCGTCCTACGCCAGGGGAGGGCGCGGGGCTTAGACTGGCGCCGGAGGAGCACACCGATGCCGACCGCCGAGTGGAAGCGGATCTGCTGCCCGATCGACTTCTCCGACGCCTCGCGCGCCGCGATGGAGGTCGCCGCCGACCTCGCGCGCCGGATGGGCGCGGAGCTGTGGCTTCTGCACGCCTATCCGGTCCCCGGCTACACCTTCCCGGACGGCTCGGTCGTCGCGAGCCCGAAGATGCTCCAGGACCTCGCCGAGGCCGCCCAGCGCCACCTCGACGAGTGGCGCCTGAGCGCCGAGGGGCTCGGCGCGACCCGCGTCGAGACCGCGAAGGAGGCCGGCGAGCCGGCGGCGGAGATCGTCGCGTTCGCGCGCGAGCGGGGCATGGACCTGCTCGTCCTCGGCACGCACGGGCGCACCGGCCTCGAGCACGCGCTCCTGGGCTCCATCGCGGAGCGCGTCGTGCGCAGGGCGCACTGCCCTGTGCTCACGGTGCGGCCCCCTGCGGCCTAGGCGGACCGGGCGCGAGGAGCTCGGCGATGCGCGCCTCGCGGTGCGCGAAGATCCGCGCGAGCGAGCGGCGCACGAGGAGCGCGTGCGCGACTGCGCCGAGAGGCCCGAGGGGCAGCTCGTACTCGACGCGGTCTCGCACGAGAGTCCCGCCCGGCGCGTCCTCGAAGGTGTGGAGGTGGCGCCAGCGCCGGTACGGGCCCGCGAGCTGGACGTCCACGAACCGCTCGCCGGGCACGAGCTCCTCGATCCGCGTGCGCCACGAGAACGGCACGCCGAAGAGCGACAGCCGGTACTCGATGAGCGCGCCCGGCGCCATCGCGACGCGGCCGGGCGTGACGATGCGGAAGCGCAGGAAACCGGGCGTGATGACCTCGAGGTTGTGCGCGTCGGAGAAGAAGGCGAAGACCTCGTCGCGGCGGCGCGGAACGAGCTGCGCGCGCTCGAGGATCCAGCGGCGGGCCATGTGAACCTCCTGCGGCGGTCGCCGTCATGGCGCCGCGGAGCGGGGTTTGCTGGCGCCGCCCGGGTTCGCTCGATTAGACCCGGGTGACGGGGAGGCGGGCGGTGGCTCGCGGAGAGGCCCGGAGATCTTCATGGCGGAGCTCGTCACCGAGTACATGGGGCTCGCGCTGCCCAGTCCGCTCGTACTCGCGAGCTGCGCGCTCTCGAACCGCATCGAGAACCTCCAGGCTGCCGAGGGGCACGGCGCCGGGGCGGTGGTGCTCCGCTCGCTCTTCGAGGAGCAGCTCGAGTCGGCCACGAGCGCGCTCGAGGAGGAGCTCCTGGGCGGCGCCGAGTCGAACCCCGAGGCGCGCACCTACTTCCCGCCGCAGCGGGTCGGCCCCCACGATTACATGTCGCTCGTCGAGCGCGCGAAGCGGGCGCTCGAGATCCCGGTCATCGCGAGCCTCAACTGCGCGGCGCCCGGGAGCTGGACGGAGTACGCGCGCGACATCGAGCAGGCCGGCGCGGACGCGCTGGAGGTGAACCTCTACGCCGTGGAGGCGGACCCGGCGGTGTCCGCGGGGGAGGTAGAGGCGCGCTACCTCGAGATCGTCGCCGCCGTGCGGCAGGTGGTGCGCATCCCGATCGCGGTGAAGCTCTCGCCGTACTTCACCTCGCTCGCGAACTTCGCCTCCCGGCTCGACGGGCTCGGCGTGGACGGAATCGTCCTCTTCAACCGCTTCCTGCAGCCCGACATCTCTCTCGAGCGCATGGCGGCGGCGCCGACGATGACGCCTTCCGCTCCGGCGGAGGCGCTCCTGCCGCTGCGCTGGATCGCCCTCCTGCACGGACGCGTGCGCGCGCACCTCGCCGCGACCACCGGGGTGTACGACGCCCCCGGCGTGCTGAAGCAGATCCTGGCCGGCGCGCAGGTCGTGCAGCTCGCCTCCGCGCTCATGAAGAACGGGATCCCGCACCTCGGCAAGGTGCTCGCGGGGATCGAGGACTGGCTGGACCGCCGCGGCATCTCGACGCTGGACGAGCTCCGCGGGTCGCTGTCCCAGCGCGAGGTGAGCGATCCCGTGGCGTTCGAGCGCGCACAGTACGTGCACCTCATCCTGTCACAGAACATCTGACGCACGACGGGCCCCCCGTGGCAGCATGTCGGGTGATGGCCCCTCCCTCTACCAGGCAGCCCCGTGCGCCGGCCGCCCTCGCCCGGGCGTTCGCCTGCGCTGGGGCGGGCCTCGCCGACGCCGCCCTCCGCGAGCGGAACCTCCGCATCCACCTCGGCCTCGGCGTCCTGGCGGCGTGCGGCGCGGCCGTCCTCGACCTCACCCCGGCGGAGCGCGGGCTCGTCCTCGCCTGCGCGGGGGCCGTCGTCGCCGCCGAGGCGCTGAACTCGGCCGTCGAGACGATCGTCGACGTGGTCCTGCCCGGCCCGGATCCGCGCGCCCGCTTCGCGAAGGACGCCGCCGCCGGCGCCGTGCTCGCCCTCGCCCTCGCCAGCGTCGCGGTGGCGGTGGCGATCCTCGCCCCCCGGGCCGCCGCGCTCGCCGCAAGCGCGCGGGCGCTCGCGCCGTCGGCGGCGGGGGCGGCGCTCGCGGCGCTCGCCGCCTGGCGTCTCCCCGCGCCGGTCGAGCGGCGCGGGATCGCGCGGCTCGCGCTCGCCCTCGGGGGCGGGCTCGGGCTGGGAATCGTCGCATCCGCCGCGGAGAGCGGAGTGGCGCTCGCCGTCGCGGCCCTGCTCCTCGCGCTCGGGGCCGCCGCGGCCGCGCGGCGCGCCGCGGGGGAAGGCCCTCCCGTACACCGGAGGTGAAGTGCCTACCCCTCCGGCAGCGGGTCGCCGGGGTGCTCGGGGATCTGCAGGCGCGAGGCCTCCCGCGAGCGCTCCTCGTCGTGGCCGTGGACGCGCTCCGCCTCGCGCTCGTCCTGATCCGGCGTCCAGGTCGTCCCCGCGCCCTCCGGAGACAGCCCCTCCAGCGGCCGTTCCCCGTGCCGGCTCTCCACGTCGAGGTCCTTCTTCTCGTTCTCGCGCCGGCGCGCGAGCTCGCGATCGAACATCGGATCCTTGCGCTCGGCCATCGCACCCTCCTGCCCGATCCTCACGCTGGCCACCCACCGGGGGCGATGCAATCCCACGTCGCTCCGATAGGTTCCCCGCACCGATTCCGCTCGCCCGGCGCCCGCACTCCGCGGGCCGGATCTCGAGCCTCCCCCACGCCTCGAAGGCGAGGAGACACACCATGGCGAACCTCAAGGGCAGCAAGACCGAGCAGAATTTCAAGGACGCCTTCGCGGGCGAGTCCCAGGCGAACCGGCGCTACCTGTACTTCGCGAAGATCGCCGACGTGGAGGGCTACCCCGAGGTCGCCATGAACTTCCGCGAGACCGCGGAGGGCGAGACCGGCCACGCGCACGGACACCTCGACTTCCTGAAGGCGGTCGGCGATCCCGCCACCGGGCTGCCCATGGGCGACACGGCGACGAACCTCAAGGCGGCCATCGCGGGCGAGACGCACGAGTACACGGACATGTACCCGGGCTTCGCCAAGACCGCGCGCGACGAGGGCTTCGCCGAGGCGGCGGACTGGTTCGAGACGCTCGCGAAGGCCGAGAAGTCGCACGCCGGCCGCTTCGACAAGATGCTGAAGAGCATCAGCTAGCGCCTCGCACGGCTCGGCGACGACCCGGCGCGCCCCCGTCGAGGGCGTGCGCCGGGTCGTTTCGCGTCGGGCCGCCCCGGGAGAAACTGCCGCCATGACCACGCCCGAGCAGCCGAAGCGGATCTCGTACCAGCCGACGCCAGGGCTCTCCTACGATCCGTCCGAGGCGAGGTACTGGGACCCGGCGGCGCTCGAGGGGGAGGTGCGCCGCGCCTTCGAGATCTGTCACGGCTGCCGCATGTGCTTCAAGTACTGCGACAGCTTCCCGCGCCTGTTCACGCTCCTCGACCAGAAGTACGACGCCGACGTGCACAGGCTCGGCGCGGCGGACGTCGCGCACGTGATGGACGCGTGCTTCCAGTGCAAGCTGTGCGAGGTGCAGTGCCCCTACACGCCGCGCGACCGGCACGAGTTCCAGCTCGACTTCCCCGCGCTGGTCCACCGCTACCGCGGCGTCCACCAGCGGGGCAAGCCGCGCACGCTCCGCCAGCGCGTGCTGAACGATCCGGACGGCGCCGGGCGCCTGGCGCGCCTCTCCCTCGGCGCGGCGAACGTCGCCAACCGCTCCCGGCCGCTGCGCGTGCTCATGGAGAAGGCGGTCGGGATCCACCGCGACAAGAAGCTCCCCGACTTCGCCGCCCAGCCCTTCGACCGCTGGGCCGAGCGGAACGGCTACGTGAAGCCGGAGCCAGGCGGCGAGGCGGTGCTGTTCCAGACCTGCTTCGTGCAGCACAACGAGCCGGAGATCGGCAAGGACGCGCTCTTCGTGCTCGGGCGCTGCGGCGTGGACGTGCGGGTGGTGAAGGGGCTCGTCTGCTGCGGGATGCCCGCGTGGGAGCACGGCGATCTCGAGGCGCTCCGGCGCCAGGCCCACCACGATCTCGAGCTGCTCATGCCGTACGTCGAGCGGGGCGCGAAGGTGCTCGTGGTGAATCCGACCTGCTCGATGATGATGCGCCGCGAGTGGCCCCACCTGCTCGACGGCGCCGACCGCGAGCGCGCGCAGAGGCTCGCGCCGGCGGTCATGGACGTCTCCGAGTACCTCTGGTCGATCCGCGACGAGGAGCGCTTCTCGACGGCGTTCCGATCGGCGCCCCCGGGCGGCAAGGTCGCCTACCACGCGCCGTGCCACCTGCGCGCGCAGGCGGTCGGGTTCAAGGGCCGCGACCTGCTCCGCAAGATCCCCGGCGTCACGGTGGCCGCGACGGTCATGGAGTGCTGCGGGCACGACGGCACGTTCGCGTTGACGGTCGAGGGGTTCGAGCCGTCGCAGCGGATCGGCAGGAAGGCGTTCGACGGCATGAAGGCCGCCGACGCCACGACCTGGGCGACGGATTGCCCCCTCGCGGCGCTGCAGTTCGAGCAGCACGCGGGGAAGAAGCCGCTCCACCCGCTGTCGCTGCTCGCGCGCGCCTACCGCGAGGACGGCTTCGGCGAGGGCGGCGCGGGAGGCACGCGATGAGGCCGGTGCGGCGCGAGGAGCTCCTCGATCTCTCCACCTACGAGCGCTCGCGGGCGGAGCTCCGCCCGGGGGTGCTCGAGGCCAAGCGGCGCCGGCGCGTGCACGTCGGGGCGCTCACGTTCCTCTTCGAGAACGCCGCCACCGTCCGTTACCAGGTGCAGGAGATGATCCGGGCCGAGCGCATGACGCGCGAGGAGGACATCCGGCACGAGCTCGAGACCTACAACGAGCTGCTGGGCGGCAAGGGCGAGCTCGGCGTGTCCCTGCTCATCGAGATCCCCGACCCCGCCGAGCGCGACCGCAGGCTTCGCGAATGGCTCGAGCTCCCGCGGCACCTCTACCTGAGGCTCGCCGACGGCCGGAAGATCCGCCCCCGCTTCGATCCGCGCCAGGTCGGCGAGGACCGGCTCTCCTCCGTGCAGTACCTCAGGTTCGACGTCGGGGGGGAGGCGCCCGTCGCGGCGGGCGCGGACCTGCCGGGCCTCACGGTCGAGACGGCGCTCGAGGCGGAGCAGCGCGAGGCCCTGCGCGCGGACCTCGCCGCGGATTCCTGACCCGGGCCCGCCGGGGCGTTGCCGAGGCGCAGCTCCCCGGCTAGCTCTCCAGGGAGGCGAGCGCCCGCTCGCTCGCCCGGAGGTGGAGACCGATGCGACGCCGTCCGACCGCACCCCGCGCCCAGGCACTCGTCCTCGCCCTCCCACACCCCGCCGCGCCCGCCTGGCATGAGTGGGCGGTGGCGCTCGGCGCGGTGGCGCTCCTCCTCGCGGCGCTGCTCTCGCGCTAGCGGAGATCGCGGAGCGTCTTCGCCGCGAGGCGGCGGCGCAGCACGAGGAACAGCTCGGCCGCGGAGATCGCGTCGGTGAGCGCGTCGTGGGCGCCGTAGTCCGGCAGGTGCACGCGGCGCCGCGCGGCGGCGAGGTTCAGCTCGGGCTCGATCTCGGGCGCGTCGGGATCGACGAAGCGCGCCCGGCGTGCCGCCTTGAGCAGGAGCGCCACGGTGTCGACGACGGGCGGGCCGGGCCAGCTCAGCCCGGCGCCGCGATACGCGCGCCGGAGGAAGCGGACGTCCAGCGCCGCGTTGTGCACGAGGAGCACCCCCTCGCGGAGCCGGCGATCGACCTCTTTCAGCACCGCCTCGAGCGGGGGGGCCTCGCGTACGTCGTGCGGCACGAGGTGGTGCGCGCGCATCGAGTCCGGCCGGATCCCCTCCGGCGCATCGGGGCGCACGAGCGATGCGTAGGCCTCGCCGAGCCGGATCGCGCCCGCCCGGATCGGGACCATCCCGACGGCGAGGATCGGATCGTTCCTTACCTCGAGCCCACCGGTCTCGAGGTCGAGCGCCCAGTAGGTGATGCCTTCCCAGGGCGGTGAGGGCCAGAGCACGAGCCCGTTCCTAGCATGCGCCGCGCCCGCCGTCGTGCCGCGCGGCAGGGGCGACGGCGGCCCGCCCCCTCGCCCGGCCTCCCACCGCCCTGGACCCGCGACCCCTTGGCGCAGCGGCCTTCGCGTGAGCGTCGTGTCGGCGGCGGTTGGCGAGGGCCCCCGGCGTGCGAAACGTCTCCGGTTGAACCCCCGGGGGAACACATGGCTCGCATCGCCTTCATCGTGGACGACATGTTCGAGGACTCGGAGCTCCGCGTGCCGTACGACCGGCTCCGCGAGGCCGGGCACGAGGTGGTCATCGTCGGGCTCGAGCAGGGCAGGAAGCTCGAGGGCAAGCAGAAGAAGGAGAAGGTGACCGTCGAGCGGGCCGCGAAGGACGTCCGCGCGGAGGAGTTCGCCGCGCTCGTGATCCCGGGCGGCTACTCGCCGGATCACCTCCGCACGAGCCTCGACATGGTGCGGCTCACGCGCGACATGTTCGTGGCGGGGAAGCCGGTCGCCGCCGTGTGCCACGGGCCGTGGATGCTCGTGGAGGCCGACGCCATCGACGGACGGACCGTGACCTCCTGGCCGTCGCTCAAGACCGATCTCATCAACGCCGGCGCGCGCTGGGTGGACCGGGAGGTGGTGGAGGACGGGAACCTCATCACGTCCCGCAACCCGGGCGACCTCGCCGCGTTCTCCGCCGCGATCCTCCGGCAGCTCGACCGCGCGGCCGAGGCGCGCCGCCCCGGGCCGGGCGGCGAGGCGCATGGCGAGACGCCCACCATGCACTGACCGCGGGCGCGCGGGCGTGCGATCCGCGCACCCGCGCCCTCGCCGCTCAGAACATGTCTGTTCGGTAGTGGTACGCCGCTCTCTCCTGCCAGTCCTCGATCGCGCGGAAGATGTCGCGCAGGCGGCTCCGCTCGAGGGACGAGAGATCGGCGATCGAGACGACGTTCACGGGCGGGCGGCCCTCCGCGATCATGCGGAGCTGCTCACGCAGGCGCAGCCGCAGGAGGAAGCCGTACGCCTCCGAGAGGGTCTCGAGCGTGTCCTTCGCGATGAGCCCCGCGTCGAAGGCGGCGCGCAGGCGGCCGAGCGTGTTGGAGGTGCGCGCGCCGGCCTCGAGGCCGTAGCAGCGGGCGAGGAAGACGATCGAGCTGATGCCCTTCAGCTTGAGGTCCACCTTCGAGGCGTCGCCGCGAATGCGGAGCACGAGCCCGCCGGGCGGGCGGAAGGTGAGGGCGCTCTTCGCCATGGCGGAGAGGAACGTGCGCGCGCCGGCCGCCCGGGCCGCGAGCGCGTGGAGCGCCGTCACGTCGAGCGCCCCGTACACCGGGCGGAAGTCGAAGAAGATCGACGCCTCGAGGAGCGCGGTGGGGGTGGGCTTCTCGAGCCAGCCGCGGAAGCGCTCGCGCCACTCCTCGAGCGGGCCCTGCCAGCGCGTCGCCATGTAGCCGCCCGGGCAGCGCGGGAACCCGGCCGCCTGCAGGTCCGCGATGGCGCGCTCGGCGAAGCGCTCGAAGTAAGCGCGGGCGGCGGGCGTGTCCTCGCCGTACACGAGCGCGTTGTCCTGGTCGGTGAGGAGCGTCTGCTCCATGCGACCTTCGGAGCCGAACGCGAGCCACGCGTAGGGGGTCGGGGGGGTGCCGAGATCGGCCTCGGCCATGCGGAGGATCCGGGCGAGGAGCGTGTCGTTGAGGCGCGCCACGAACCCGCCGATCACGATCGGCTCGAGCCCTCCCGCGAACAGCGCAGACGCCATCTCCGCGACGCGCGCGCCGTAGCCGGGGAGCGCGTCGCGGGTCGCGAGCCGCTCGACGCTGCGCATGACCGCCACCGGCCCGGCCGCGGTGAAGCGCAGGAGGTCGGTGGACGAGAGCACGCCGACGATCTCCTCGCCGCGCGTGACGGGCAGGTGGTGCACCCCCGAGTCGAGGAGGATGCGCCACGCCTCGTAGACCGGCGTCTCCGCCGGGACGGTGCGCAGCGGCGCGCTCGCCACCTCGACGACCGGCGTGTCCGGCCCGCGCCCCATCGCCAGCACGCGCCGCCCGAAGTCACGATCGGTCACGATGCCGGGCGGCTCCGAGTCGACGAGCGCCGACCCCACGCAGCGCTCGGCCATGAGCCGCGCCGCCTCGCCCACGGTCGCGGTCGCCGGGACGCGCACCGGCGCGCGGCCGCGCAGCAGCGTCGCGACGGGGATGCCGAGGTCGGGCTGGAAGCTCGCCACCTGCGAGCGCTCGAGGCTGTTGCGGAGGCGCTCGGCGAGCCCGGAGGCGAAGTGGCCCGCGAAGGCGGCGTGCGCGAGCAGCTTCTCGAACTCGGTCTTGGGCAGCCGGTACGCGAGCAGGTCCTCCTCGACGGTCACGTCGAGCGTCGCCTCGCCCGAGATGAGCGAGGTGAAGCCGAAGATCTCGCCCTCCTCCAGGAGCTGCACCGTCTGGCCCTCGCGCTCGAGCCGGACCGCTCCCTTGCGGATCACGTACAGGTGATGCGAGGGCTCGCCGCCGCGGGTGAGGAGCCGCGTGCCGGACGGGTGAAAGACGATCTCGATGGCGCGCGCGGCCTGGTCGAACGCCTCCTGCGGGAGCCCGTCGAACGGCGGGGTCGAGCGCACGAACGCGACCGGATCGAGAGCGACCATGTGGGCGAGGATAGCAGAGCGGCGCCGCGGCCCCCTCGCGGAACCGGTCGGCAGCGGTTCGGTTCTTGCTCCACGGCAGGCCATCCCGTCGAATGGGCGGGATACGTCCCCAAGGCGCCGGCGCACCGCGCGCGGACCGTGACCGGGACGGACGGCATCGTGGTTCCCTGACGACAGGAGTGGCTCATGCGCACCCCCCGCCTCTTCATCCTCGCCGCTGCCCTCGCCCTCGCGGGGCCTCGGCTCGCCGCCGCCGACACCGCCCCCGGCTCGGGCTGGTCCCTCACGCTCGGCGTCTGGGGCGGCGCGTCCCGCTACGACGTGCTCGGGCTGAAGCACGGCGTCGAGACGCTCGATCGGAACACCCTCGACGGGAACCTCGACACCTACGGCGCCTCCGCGCTCCTCCGGCTCGGCTGGCTCGACGTGGGCGCGCTGTACGAGGGCTCGTTCCGCCAGGCGACGGACAGCTTCGTCCTCACTCCGCTCGTCGGCTTCAAGTGGGACGTCACCGACCTCGTCCGCGTGGACGTCCTCGGTGAGCTCGGCGGACACCGGATCACGAACATCGGTACCGACGCGCAGTCGGTCTGGCTGCCCTACGTCGGCGTCCGCCCCACGCTGTCCCTGCGCCTGCCGCTCGGCCCGACGCGCCTCGTCCTCTCCGGCGCGCCGTTCGCGCGCTGGGATCTCGTGAAGAAGGACGTCGCGGTGCCGTCCTCGACCGGCGGCACCACGACGCGCTCGACCTACGAGGCCGGCGGCACGACCTTCGGCGTCGTGGGCGGGGTCGGGATCGAGCTCTGATCCGCAGAGGCCCGACTGCGGCCGTCGCGGGTCGGCGGCGGTCGCGGTCGAGCCTGGCGGTCGAGGGTCGAGGTCGAGTGGGGCCGACATCGCCGCGTCCAAGGTCACGGTGGCGCGCCGCCGGCGCGACCTCACGTCCTCGGCGGGCACGATGGACGGGGTTCACTTACTGAGATCGGTGCCGTCCGCCAGACCCCGCCGGCAACGCGGGGCCGTGCGGGCGGGGTTGGGCATGGGCGAGGGCGCTGCGGCCGACCGCGTTGCATTGCGGTCCGTGGGGCGGGCGGTGCCTACCGCGTCCAGTGCCCGCCTGCGGGCGCGAGGTTCCACCACGGAGGGCGGCGCGCTGCGGGCGGGGGTCGTGGGGAGCTCGGTCGAGGTCGGGGTCGAGGTCGGGGTCGAGGTCGAGGTCGGGGTCGGGGTCGGGGTCGGGGTCGAGGTCGGGGTCGAGGTCGGGGTCGAGGTCGGGGTCGGGGTCGAGGTCGAGGTCGAGGTCGAGGTCGAGGTCGAGGTCGGGGTCGGGGTCGAGGTCGAGGTCGGGGTCGAGGTCGAGGTCGAGGTCGAGGTCGAGGTCGAGGGTTGCGATCGCGGTGGGAGTCGCCGTCTCACCCGAGCGCCGCCACCGCGGCCTCGAGCGCGGCTTCGTCCTCCCCGCCGGTCGCGACCACCTCCGGCGCGACGGGCGGCTCGTATTCGCGGCCGGCGCCGGGGAGCTCCGGTGCCTCGCCCGCCCTGGCGCGCGCCCACAGGCCCTTCGGATCGCGCGCGGCGCAGAGCTTCGCGGGCACCGCCAGGTGGACCTCGACGAAGCGCGGCGCCAGCGCGCGTACGCGGTCGCGGAAGACGCGGCGGCTCGCGGTGGCGGCCACGATCGCGACGAGCCCGTCCTCTGCGAGCAGGAGCGCCAGGTCGCCGAGCGTCTCGTAGAACGCGGCCCGCCCGGCGGGGTCGTAGCCCGGCGCCGGATGGAGCGCGGCGCGGACGGCGTCCCCGTCGAGGAGCGCGGCGGGGCGCCCCCGCGCGGCGAGCCGCGCCCGCAGTCGTCGCGCGAAGGTGGACTTGCCCGACGAGGGGAGCCCGGTCACCCACACGACCGCGCCGCTGGCGCCGCCGTGCCTCACGGTCCGCTCTCCTGGAAGAGCGCCTCCGGCGAGTCGAGGTCGAGCCGTCCCGCGTCGAGCGCGCGCTCGGCGAGGCCGAGGAGCGCGTCGCGCGAGGAGGCGGTGAGGCGCGGGTAGAAGCGCGGCGAGGCGAGCACGAGCGCGCGCCAGGCGAGGTAGGGCGGCGCGCTCTCGAGCACCGTCGCATCGCCGCTCGCCGCGAGGTAGCGCCCCCAGAAGCGGCGCCACAACGGGCCGAGCGCGCGCCAGCCGCCGGGGTGATCGAGCGCGAAGAACGGGTAGTTCACGGCGAGCGCGACGACGTCGTCGGCGGGATCCCCCTTGCCGCCGCGGGAGGCATCGAGGAGCGTGAAGCCCGAGCCATCCTCACCCGCGCCGCGCGGGCGGAACACGATGTTGAAGGGGTGGAAGTCGCCGTGGGTGCGCGCGAGCCGCGCGGGGCGATCGCGGAGCCGCCAGCGCCAGGCGAGGCAGCGCTCCTCGATCGCGCGGAGGCGCTCGGGCGGCGCGGCGGGGACGGCGGGCGGATAGCCGTCCACCATCCCGAAGATCCCCTCGCCGTGGCCGACGAGGTCGCGCACGGCGCGTCGCCACGCGACCGGGTCGTCCAGCTTCTCCGCGTGCAGCGCCGCGAGGTAGCGCGCGAGCGCGTCCGCGCGCGCGAGGTCGAGCGGCAGCGCGGCGCTCCCGCGCGCCAGGCGCCGCAGGTCCTCCGCGTAGAGCGAGCCCTCCGCGAAGTCGGTGACGAGGTAGGGCTCCCCGGTCCCGGCGAGCGAGAGGAAGCGCCCGCCCGCGAGCGCCACCCCCACGTCGAGCGCGCGCACGTGGGCGGGGATCGCGTTGAAGAGCTCGTGCGAGAGGAGCGCGCCCTCGACGCGATCCGCCCGCCGGTCGTGCCCGAAGGCGTCGGCGCGCTGCGTCCGGAAGACGAACCGGCGTCGCGGGCCGTCGGGCAGGCGGACGGTGACGCGCAGCGGCTCGCCGTATCCGATCGCCTTCTCCGCGTCGCCACCCGCCGCGTCCGCCGCGAGCGGCTCGACGGCCTCGAGCGCCGCGCCCGGGAAGAGCGACGCCGCGAGCTCGCGCAGACCCTCCGGAATCTCCGCCATGCCCTCGCCCCCCGCTCGCGCTCATAGCGCGCGCGGGGGGCCTGGACCCCACCGCAGCGGGGGCGCGGCGGGTCGCCACGTTCGCGCGGGCGGAGGGTGCTTCCAGGGGGCGAGCGGCCCCGGGGACCGGAGCGCGCGAGCGGGCCGACGTCCGGCAGGGCAGGGGCGGAGCAGCATTTTCCCTTGGCCGGGCGAGAGGTCGGTCGTAAACACGGGCCGATGCCGCTCGCTCTCATCCCGTGGTTCGAGTTGCCGAGCCTCTCGCTCGGCCCCTTCACCATCCAATCCTTCGGCGTGCTGTCGGCGCTCGGGATCCTCGCCGCGGTGAACCTCGCCGCGCGCGGCGCCCGCGAGACCGGCAAGAACCCCCAGGTCATCCTCGACTTCGCGGTGGTCGGGGTGCTCACGGGCGTCCTCGCCGGACACTTCGTGCACCTGTTCTTCTACCACCCGGAGGAGCTCGAGGACCCCTGGCGCATCCTCAAGTTCTGGGAGGGGCTCTCGTCGATGGGCGGGCTCCTCGGCGGCGTCCTCGCCGCGGCCTTCTACTTCCGGCGCAAGAAGATCCGCTTCCACGACTATGGCGACGCGTTCGCGCTCGGCGTGGCGCCGGGCTGGGGTATCGCCCGCGTCGGCTGCTTCACCGTGCACGACCACCCGGGCATCCACAGCGACTTCTTCCTCGCGGTGCGCTTCCCGGACGGCGGCCGCCACGACCTCGGCCTCTACGAGGCCATCCTGCTGCTCTCGCTCGGTGCGGTGCTGTGGGTGTTCCACCGGCGGGGTGTCCTCCGCGGCCGGCTGCTCGGGCTCCTCGCGGTGGTGTACGGCGTCGCCCGGTTCCTGCTCGACTTCCTCCGCGCGCGCGACGTGGCGTACGCGGACGCGCGCTACCTCGGGCTCACGCCGGCGCAGTACGCGGGGATCGTGCTCGTCGCCTACGGCGCGTGGCAGCTCGCGCGCCGGCCGGGGCCGGCGAGCGAGGCAGGGCGGTTCGCGGCCGGCGCCGGCCGGTGATAGAACGGTCGCCGATGGGCGACTCGCGGGCGCGCTCGGCGCTGGTGCACGTCGGGCGGCCCGCCCCCGACCCGGCCACCGTCGCGGCCGAGGCGCGGCTCCGCTCGACGCTGGAGGAGGTGACCGCGCTCGACCTCGAGGTCGAGGCGCTCTCCGCCACGCTCGCCGACTTCGCGCGCGTCTACGAACGGGCCCTCGGGGACGCGTTCCAGGAGCTCCACGCGGCCGAGCGGCTCGTCCGCCGCATCCAGGCCCTCGAGGGCCGGCTCGCCGCGCTCGAGGGCGAGCTGCGCGCCGGCGCGGCCCCGCAGGCCGAGGCGCGGCGCTCCGCGGGGCGGCTCTCCGTCGCGGCCGCAGCGGCGCGCGCCGCGCGGACGCGGGACGGCGCGACGGCGGAGGAGGACGCGCCCGAGCGCGAAGGGGACTCCGGAGACGCGGACGCGGACGAAGCGGCCGCGCTCCTCGAGCCGGAGGCGCTCGCGCTGAAGCGCCTCCACCGGAGCCTCGCGCGCCTGCTCCACCCCGACCTCGCCCAGGACGACGGCGCGCGCGAGCGGCTCGGGGAGCTCATGGCGCGCGCGAACGCGGCGTACGAGGCGGGGGACCTCGCCACGCTCGAGCTCATGTCCGAGCGGCTCGGCGCGGGCGAGCTCGACCCGGACGTCTCGCCCGAGGAGCGGCGCGCGCACCTCGAGCGGCGGACGGCCGCGCTCGAGCGGATCCGCGCGGCGCTCGGGCGCGAGCGCGAGCGGCTCCTGCGGTGCGATACGGCGCGGTTGCTCGCGGAGTCGCGCCGGCGTGCCCAGGCGGGCGGGGACCTGATCGCGGAGACGCACGTCGATCTCGCCGACGAGGCGCGCGCGGCGTTCGCGGACGCGCTCGTGCGGCTGGGGCGGCTCGGCACGGCTGCGCGCGCGCTCGCGCGCGCGAGGACGGCGGTCATGACGAAGATCGAGAGGCGCGGGCCGACCGGTGCGCGGCGGGCGTTCGATCCGCTGGCGGAGGGCGGGCTCGTGCGGATGGGCGCGGCTCGGCTCGAGCGGCAGCGGGCCACGCCGGCGGCGCGCGACCTCGCGCGCAAGCTCGAGGAGGCGGCGCAGGCGGCGCCGGCCGAGGCGGCGCTGACCCTGCTCGCGTTCTTCGCGGAGGAGGCGGGGGGACGCCCGCCGGACGCGATCGCGCGAGGGGAGGGTTGGGCCGGGGTCTGGGAGCGCTTGCGTCCGGCGCTGCCGGACGCGCCGGAGCTCGCGCGCGTCCTCGCACGCCTGCCGCGGCACCTCGTGCTCGGCGCGCGCGCGCACGGCGACGAGGTCGTGGCGGGCGTCCAGCTCGCCGAGGCGGAGCTCCTCGCCGGCGTGCGCATCGCGCTCGAGCGCGAGCAGGTCGCGGCGCTCGCGCGCGCGGTGCTCGCGGCGCTCGGGCCGTCCGAGGCGTGCGCGGAGTGCGGCGCGAGCGGCCCGGCCCAGCACCTCCTCCGCACGCGCGGGCTCGACGAGCGCCACGGCGTCGCCTGCCCCGGCTGCGGCGCGATCCTCCGCAGCTACTGGCGCTACGGCGAGCTGGACGGACTCGAGGCGCTCGCGCCGCACGCCCTCAGGCTGGGGCTCGTCGCCGAGGTGACCGCGCAGCTCGCCGGCACGGCGATCGGGTTCCAGATGCTCCCCGCGGAGCGCGAGCGGCTCACCGCGGCGGGGCTCCTCCGCCGCTTCGCCGAGCTGTACCTCGTCCCCTACGACGTCTCACTGCCGGACGAGGCGCTGTCGGTCGGCACTCCCCGCGGCGTGCTCTCCGGGAAGATTCCGGTTCCCCCCCGCGCGAAGCTGCGCCTGGTGCTGGATCCGGCCTGCGGCACTTCGCCCGAGGGGCTGCTCGACCAGCTCCGCCACCGGATCGAGCGCCGCTTCCGGCCCTAGCGCGGCGCCATCGCGGCGCGCGGGAGCGTGCAGGGCCGAGCCCCTACCGGGCGCGCGTGCAGCCGGGCTGCGAGACAAGGTCGCGCTTACATCGATCTCCAGGGGTGGGGTCTCCCTCGCCCGGGAGGGATCATGAAGCGCTTCGCCTTCGTCATCGGTGCCCTGGTCCTCGGTGTCGCCATCGGCTCCGCCCGGCGCGCGCACGGCCCGGACACCGACCTTTGCTCCGGGTTCACGGCCGGCCGGATGCTCCAGGACCCCGAGCTCGCCCGGGAGTACTTCTCGGCCCTGCACGGCGGTGACGCGAGCGCGCGCGCGCGGCTCGAGGCGATGGTGGGCGAGCTCCGCGCGGCGCACGGCTGCGGCGGAGCCGGTGAGAGCGCGTCGCAGGAGACGCTCGGGCATCCGCCCGTCTCGCCCAGGCTCCCTCCGGGCCATCCGCCGGTGGGAGGCACGCCCGCCGTCCCCATCTTCGAGACGCAACCGGGGAGCACGCTCGAGATCTGAGCTCTCCCGGGCGGAGCGACGAACGCCTGCTCCAGTGGTTGGTTCCCCAACGGAGCCGGCGCTCCCCGCGGGGGGCGCGGTATAAAGGCGTTCGCTCCGCCCATGACCACGAATCGTTCCATCCTCCTCGTCGAGGACGACGCCGGAATCCGCGAGAGCGTGGCCGAGTGCCTCGTGTCCGAGGGCTACGACGTCGCGCCGGTCGAGAACGGCAAGGAAGCGCTCCGCTGGCTCCGCGGCGCGGCGCGGCCCAGCCTCATCGTCGTGGATCTCGTGATGCCGGTGATGAACGGCGCCCAGCTCATCGACGCGCTGCGCGATGACGCGGCGCTGCGCGACATCCCGGTCGTCCTCATGACCGCGGCGGCGTCGACACCCGCGATGCCGCTCCCTCGCGCCGACGCCTACCTCGCGAAGCCGTTCGATCTCGGCGCGCTGCTCGACACGGTCGAGCAGCACTCGGCGCCAGCGTCCAGCGCGCGATGCGCGTCCTCCTGACCGGCGCCACGGGGTTCCTCGGCGGCGCGGTGGCGCGCGAGCTCCTCGCGGGCGGGCACGCGGTGCGGGCCCTCGCGAGGGAGCGCTCCGACACCTCGGCTCTCGAGGGCCTCGCCGCGCCGCCGGAGGGCGGGCGCGCGACCGCGCTGGAGATCGCCCGGGGCGATGCGCTCGATCCGGAGGCGGTGCGGCGAGCGCTGGGCGGCTGCGACGCCGTCGTCCACACCGCCGGGCTCGCCGGCTTCCGCGCGTCGTCCGAGGCGCTCCTGGCGGCGAACGCGCGCTCGGTCGAGGTGGTGCTGGGCGCGGCGAAGGAGGCGGGGGTCGCGCGCGCGGTGCTCACCTCGTCGACCGCGGTGATCGGGGGGACGCGTGAGGCCCAGACCGCCGACGAGACGACCGCGGGCAACGCCGAGGCGCTCGGAATCCCCTACTTCGTCTCGAAGCTCCACGGCGAGCGGGCGGCGCTCGCGCTGGCCGACCGGGGGTTCCCGGTGGTGATCGTGCGCCCGGCCTACGTGCTCGGTCCCGGCGACGTCCACGGCTCGTCCGCGGCGACCGTCGTCGCGCTCGTGCGGCGGAGGATCCCCGCGTACGTGGAGGGCGGCGCGTCATTCTGCGACGTGCGCGACGTCGCGCGCGGGCACGTCGAGGCGCTCCTGCGCGGGCGGCCGGGCGACACCTACGTCCTCGGCGGCCACAACCTGCGCGTGAGCGAGATGATCGCCCGCGTCGCCGCGCTCTCGGGCGTGAAGGCCCCGCCGCGCATCCCGCTCGCCGCCGCGCTCGGCGCCGCCGCGCTGCAGGAGCTCGTCGCCCGCCTCGGCGGAGGTCGGTCCGCGATGACCCGCGAGCTCGTGCGCGCCGCGGCGCTCTACACGTTCGTGTCGAGCGCGAAGGCGGAGCGGGAGCTCGGTTACTCGATCCGGCCGTTCGACGAGATGGTGAAGGACACGCTCCGCTGGGCGATGGCGCACGGGCGGCTGCGAGCGGAGACGCCGGAGCTGAGGGCGATCGGGGAGGGGTGAGGTCGGGGTCGGGGTCGTGCCTCGACTCCGCGTCTCGGCTGACGCCGAGACGCTACGCTCGGGATGCGCGGCCTTTCGAGGGCGGGTC
>NZ_JALCYY010000056.1 GCF_022690685.1 Anaeromyxobacter terrae
AGCTCGAGCCGGCCGTCGGCGGCGGTGGCGGCCGGCTCGAGCGGCGGCGTCGGCTCCGGTGCCGGCGCCGCGGCGCTCACCGCCGGGGCGGCCTGACGGGCGGGGTGGAACGCGATCTGGCGGACCACGAAGAGGCTCGCCAGGGCGGCGGCGGCGAAGACGCCGACGATGACGGCGACGGAGCGGAGACGCATCTCGGGAGACCTCCGGTGCCGGAGGTTAGACCGCGGCCGGGGCGGGAGAGAGAGCCCTTGCGGGCCCGGGCCGGCATCGGACGCAGCGGATTCGCTCGCCGCCGCCGCGCCGGCCGGCGCCTGGCCGGCCGCCCCTCACGCTGCGTGACGCCCGCCGCACGCGGCGTGACCCGCGCGGGAGGGAGGGGGCTACGTCGTCAGCACCACGCGGGCGATCTCCGGCGGGGAGCCGAGCCGGAGCGGCGGGCCCCAGTAGCCGGTGCCGCGCGACACGAAGATCTGGCCGGTGCAGTCGCCCTCGGCGTGCCGGTGCAGCCCCTTCACGTAGGGCTGCGCCGCCGCGACGAGCAGGTTGAACGGGACGATCTGCCCGCCGTGCGTGTGGCCCGAGAGCTGGAGCTCCACGCCCGCCTGGACCGCCTCGGAGATGCCGCGCGGCTGGTGCGCGAGGAGGACGAGGCCGCGGGCCGGATCGCGATCGGCGAGGGCGCGGTGGAGATCGTTCTCGTGCCCACCGTTCATCCGCGCGGCGCTCCAGTCGTCCACGCCGGCGAGGTCGATCGACGCGCCCGGATCGCCGATCGTCACGCGCTCGTTGTGGAGCACGCGGACGCCGAGCCGGGGCAGCTCCTCGAGCCACTCCTCGACGCCCGAGTAGTACTCGTGGTTGCCGGTGACGAAGTAGACGCCGTAGCGCGCGCGCAGGCGCGCGAGGTCGGCCACCACGCGCCCGAGGTCGCGCACGCTGCCGTCGACGAGGTCGCCCGTGATCGCGATGACGTCCGGGCGCAGGGCGTTCGTCTGCTCCACCACGCGGCGCACGTCGCGCTCGCCGATGGTCGGCCCGACGTGGAGATCGGTGATCTGCGCGATGGTGAGGCCGGAGAGCGCGGGCGGGAGCCGCTCGAGGCGCACCGGAACGTCGGTGACCTCGGCCGGACCCGTCGCGGCGCGGAAGGCGAACGCGGCGGCGCCGCCGGTCGCGAGCGCCGCCCCGCCGGCGAGGGCGCGCGCCACGAACAGCCGGCGGGCGGGATCGGCGGGCGGGTCGGGGCGGCGGCGGAGCCAGTCGGCGAGGAGCTCGCCGCCGTGCACCGCGACGCGGACGAGGTCGACCGCGACGAGCGCGCAGAAGAGCATGAAGGCGAGCCCGAGCCAGCTGAAGGCGACGACCGGGACGAGGCGCGCGAGCGGTCGAGGCGCGGCGCGGAGCGCGATCATCCCGAGCGGCATCGCGAACGCGAGCACGACGAGGGCGATGGTCGCGAGGCGGCGCCAGGGGTCGGGCATGGCGGTGTCGCGCACCAGGCGGACCCACAGGTACGTGTGCATGCCGCCCAGGACGGCGAGGCTCACGACGAGGAAGATCGAGAAGGAGAGGACGCGGCCCACAGCTGTTGTCTAACCCCGCGAGGGGATCGCCGCCAGCGCGACGTCGCCGCGGTGCCCTGGCTCGGGGCCGGAGAGCGGCGCGGCCCGCGCGCACTCGAGCGCACGGGCCGCGGAGGACAGGGGAAGAGAGAGTTCAGCGCCAGGCGTAGGTGCGGAGCGCGTCCCAGCGAGCGTCGAGCTCCGCGCGGCGCTCCGCGTACCACCGCTCGAACCTGCGGACCTTGCCCGGGCGCCCGCCGAAGCGCGCGTAGAAGTCCGCGCGCGTGTCCTCTAGCTCGCGCAGCTCGCGCCGGATCTCACGCGCCTCGCGCTCGCGCGGGGACTCGTGCCGCCAGTCGCGGCCGTCGCGGCCCCAGTCCGGGCCTCCGTCGCGGCCCCAGTCGGCCGGCGCGGGGCGGGGAGGGGGGAAGCGGTCGTCGTCGCAGGGCTTCGCGAGCGCGGCGGAAGGCAGCGCGGCGGCGAGGGCGACGGCGAGGGCGAGCTTCCTCAGGGTCAGGGACGTCATGGCTACCTACCTCCGGTGTGGTGTTACCCCTTCCACCGGAGAGACGGCCCGGCCGTTCGTCTATTCAGCGCGCGCGTAGCATCGGGCTTCGCGCGGGCCGCCGTCACGCGCGCGAGGCGGGGAGCCGGTCGAGCTTCGCGGCGACGATGAAGTCGTTCTCCGAGAGCCCGCCGATGGCGTGCGTCCAGAGCGTCACGTCCACCGCGCTGTAGTGGACCGAGAAGTCGGGGTGGTGCCCCTCGTCCTCGGCGAGGTCCGCCATCGCGTTCACGAAGGCGATCGCCTTGCGGAAGTCCTTGAACCGGTAGTGCTTGTGGAGCTGGGTCGCGTCCAGGCGCGCGTCCCAGCCCTCGAGGGAGCGGAGCCCCTCGTCGACCTGGGCCGCGGTCATCTTGGGGATGCCGCCCTCGCAGGGGACGCAGCGCTTAGTCGTGAAGTCCATGGCCGGAGACCTGCGCCGGACGGGGCGCTCGCGCAAGGCTTGGGCGGGACGTCCGCGCGCGCGGCGTCGGTTAGCGTCGTCGGTTATCCTGGCGCGCCATGGAACGGACCTTCCTCGCGCTCGGCGCGATCTCCGCCGCGATCTCCGTCGCGGCCGGCGCGTTCGGCGCGCACGCGCTCAAGGCGCGGCTCTCGCCGGACCTCCTCGCCGTCTTCGAGACCGGCGCGCGCTACGAGATGTACCACGCGCTCGGCCTCGTCGCGGCCGCCTGGGCGGCCGCGCGCTACGGCGGCGCGGCGCCGGCGTGGGCCGGGGGCCTCTTCGTGATCGGGACGCTGCTCTTCTCCGGCAGCCTCTACGCGCTCGCGCTCACCGGCGTGCGCGCGCTCGGCGCCGTGACGCCGTTCGGCGGGGTGGCGTTCATCGCGGGCTGGGTCGCGCTCGCGCTGTCGGCGCTGCGGCGGTGACCGGGACAGGACGGCGCGCGACCTGGCGCGCCGCGCCGAGCGTCAGGGCGTGCCTTCGAACGGCAGCCCTTCGCGCGCCCAGCGGACGGTGCCTCCGTCCACGCTCGCGGCCTCCGGCGCGCCCGCGCGCTCTGCGAGCGCGGCGGCGGTGAGGCTGCGGGCGCCGTGGGCGCAGACGAAGACGACGGGGCGCCCGTCGAGGTGCTCCTGCGGCGCGACGGCGAGGGTGCGGAGCGGGACGTGGCGCGCCCCGGGGATCCGGCCGCGCGACCACTCGTGCGGCTCGCGCACGTCGACGAGGTCGTGACCGCCCTTCGAGACGAGGGCGTGCGCGTCGGCGGGAGAGAGGCGGGTCATGGCGGCTCGTTGTAACGGGCCGCCTCCGGTCGTGCAGCCTCGCCTCGGCTACCCCTCCCGTGGCAGAGTCACGCCTCGAATGAGCGCGACCCCACGGGATCGGTTCCCGCCTTCGATCAAGTTCCTCGCCTGGAACGAGGCGGCCGAGCGGTTCTCCTACTACGGCATGACCTCCGTCCTCGCCCTGTACATGGCGAGGCACCTCGGACTCCCGGAGCACCGCGCCATCGCCGGCTTCCAGGTGTTCACCGCGGCCGTGTACCTCATGCCGCTCGCCGGGGCGCTGCTCGCCGACTGGGTGCTCGGGCGCTACCGCACGATCCTGTGGCTCTCGTTCGGCTACGTCGCCGGCCACGCGACGCTCGCGATCTGGGAGAGCGGCACCGGCCTCGTGGTGGGGCTCGGCCTCATCGCGATCGGCGCGGGCGGCATCAAGCCGTGCGCCTCGGCGTTCGCGGGCGATCAGATCCCGCCGGGCAAGGAGGGGCTGCTCGCGCGCCTGTACGACCTCTACTACTGGATGATCAACGTCGGCTCGACCGTCGGGACGCTCGTCATCCCGCTCCTGCTCGACCGGGTGAGCCCGCGGGTCGCGTTCGGCGTGCCGGGCCTCGCCATGGCGGCCGCGCTCGTGGTGTTCTGGCTCGGCCGCGGCAAGTACGTGCACGCGCCGCCGCTGCGCAGCGCCCCGCCGCCCGCGCCGGGCGACGCGGCCGAGGCGCCCGCCCGCGCGGCGCTCCTGCGCATCATCGCGATCTTCGCGCCGGTGGCGGCGTTCTGGGCGCTCTTCTTCCAGTACGGCTCGTCGTGGACCCTGCAGGCGGACCGCATGCGGCGCGACGTGCTCGGCGTCCACATCGCCTCCGGCCAGGTGCAGACCCTCGACGCCGCGTTCGTCCTCACGCTCATCCCGATCTTCGCGATCTTCGTCTACCCGGCGCTCGAGCGGCGCGGGGTGCGCGTGACGGCGCTCCGCAAGATGTCGGTGGGGATGTTCGTCACGGTGCTCTCGTTCGTGGCGGCGGCGATCGTGGAGGCGCGCCTCGGCGAGGCCGGGGCGCCGCCGCACGTCGCCTGGCAGATCCCGCAGTACCTCTTCCTCACCATCGGGGAGGTGCTCGTCTCGGTCACGGCGCTCGAGTTCGCCTACGCCGAGTCGCCCAGGCGGCTGAAGAGCGTGGTGATGGGCCTGTGGTACCTCACCATCGCCTCCGGCTCGATCCTCACCGCGCTCGTCGCCTGGGTGAACCGCTTCCAGGGCGTCGCGTACTACGCGTTCTTCGCGGTCCTCATGCTCGCCGCCGCGGTGGTGTTCGCGCTCGTCGCCTGGTGGTACCCGGCCGCGCCGGCGCGCCGCGGCGCCGCGCCCGAGGTCGCCGCCTGACCCGCCCGGACCCCGAGACCGACATGGCCCACGCCGAGCGCTATCCACCCCAGGTCAAGTACATCGTCGGCAACGAGCTCTGCGAGCGCTTCTCGTTCTACGGGATGCGCTCGATCCTGACGCTGTACATGATCCAGTACCTGCTCTTCGCGCAGCAGGACGCGAAGGCCTACTTCCACTACTTCGTGATGGCGAACTACCTCACGCCGCTCGTCGGCGGGTGGATCGCCGACCGGTTCTGGGGGCGCTACCGCACCATCCTCTGGATCTCGCTCGGCTACGTGGCCGGCCACGCGGTGCTCGCGATCTGGGAGACGCCCGCGGGCCTCCTCGCCGGCCTCTCGCTCATCGCGCTCGGCGCGGGCGGCATCAAGCCATGCGTCTCGGCGTTCGTGGGCGACCAGTTCGGCCAGAGCCAGCAGACGCTCATGCAGCGCGTCTACGGCTGGTTCTACTGGTCCATCAACCTCGGCTCGGCCTCGGCGAACCTGCTCATCCCCTGGCTCCTGAAGCGCCACGGGGCGTCGGTCGCGTTCGCGATCCCGGGCGTGCTCATGGCGCTCTCGCTCATCGTGTTCTGGGCGGGGACGAAGCACTACGTGCAGGCGCCGCCCTCCGGCCCGAACCCGCACGGCTTCCTGCGCGTCGTCGGTCGCGCCGTGCGCCGGCTCGGCACCGGCCGCGCCGGGGAGCACTGGCTCGAGGGCGCGCGGGACACGCACCCGCCGGAGGCGATCGCGGGCGCGAGGGCGGTCTTCCGCATCATGGGCGTGTTCGCGGCGGTGACGCTCTTCTGGACGCTCTTCGACCAGAAGGCCTCGTCATGGGTCATCCAGGCGAGCCAGATGGACCTCGTCGTCCGCGGCTGGGAGATGTCCCCGGCGCAGCTCCAGGCCGCGAACCCATTCCTCGTCATGACGCTCATCCCGCTCTTCACCTGGGGGGTGTTCCCGCTCCTCGAGCGGCGCGGCGTCGAGCTCTCGCCGCTCAGGAAGATGACGGCGGGCATGTTCATCACCGCGCTCTCGTTCGGCGCGGCGGCGGTCGTGCAGATGTTCGTCGATCGCGGCGGCGCGCCGCCGAGCGCGCTCTGGCAGCTCCCGCAGTACGTGCTCCTCACGGTGGGTGAGGTGCTCGTCTCGGTGACCGGCCTCGAGTTCAGCTACACGCAGGCGCCGCGCTCGATGCGGAGCACGATCATGTCGCTCTGGTTCCTCACCATCGCGCTCGGGAACCTGCTCACCGCCGTCTTCACCCGGCTCGTCTCGCTCGAGGGGGCCGCCTACTTCTGGGTCTTCGCCGGCCTCATGCTCGCGGCCGCGTTCGCGTTCCGCGAGGTGGCGCGGCGGTACCGGCCGGTCCCGGCCGCGGTCGAGGTGGGGGTGGTGGCGGAGGGGTGAGCCCAGGCGTGCATGGGCACGGAGACGCCGGTCGGGAGACACCGGCGGGCAGGATCACCCCGTCCCCACCTGCGTGCCCTGCGCGGGCGGGGCGAGGGGAACGCCGCCCTCGAAGACGACCCGGCTTCCCGGCGCGGCGGGGATCCGCGGCCCGGGCGTGAGGATGCCGGCGAGGTTGAGCGGGTCGGACGCGGAGAGGTCGAGACGCCCGGCGTCGCCGTCTCCCGCGCGGCGCGCGGCGCGGAGCGCGTCGACCGCCTCGGGCAGCGCGAACTGCTCACCCGAGAAGCCCGTGACGAAGCGGCCGCCGCGGATCTCTCCGCGCGCCTCGAGCGAACGGTAGATGCGGACGAGGTCGCGCCAGGGCGGCGGGCGGGACTCGCGGGCGAGGAGGTCGCGGAAGACGACGCCGTAGCGGCGCAGGTACTGGTGCGCCACGCGCTCGAGCGTCTCAGCGGTGAATCCACAGTCCGCGATACGTACCGTGGGACGAAGCGCGGAACTCTCGGTCGGGGTCGAGGTCGGGGTCGACGACGGAGCCGCGGGTGAGGTCGGGATCGACGACGCGCGCTCGATCGCCTCCGGCGCCCGCAGCAGCGCCCATCGTCCCCCCGCGCTCCCCGGCCGGACGACCCGGCCGCGCGGCGGCGGCGCGATGAGCGTCCGAAGCCCGGCGAACCCGTCGCAGGTCACGAGCCCGGCGGAGACGAGCTCCCACAGCGCCTCCTCGGTCTCCCCCGCAGGCGCGCCGACCGCGGTCGCGAGCTCGGCGAGGAACGAGGCGCCGCGCCGGCCGAGGACCGTCACGAGCGCGGTCGCGATCTCACCCAGCGGCGGCGGCTCGGGCGCGATGGCCTCGAGGAGCCAGGGGAGCTCCTCGCGCAGCGCGAGGGTCACCGGAGCGGAGCGGGTGGGGGCGCCCTTGCGGCGCGGCGGACCGTCCTGCGGCGGCGCCACGTGCAGCCGACCCCAGGCGACCTCGCCGGACTGGCACAGCGCGTCGAGCAGCGCGGGCTCGAAGCCGGCGACGCGCGCGGGCAGGAGATCGCGCTCCCACGCGCCTGCCGCGGCGTGGAAGCCCTGGAGCTGGCCCAGGACCTCGGCGAGGCCGTGCGCGCCGTGGAGGCGCGTCCCGGGCGCGACGTGCTGCCAGCGCGCGAGGAAGCGCAGGAACACGGCGACGCTGGCGGGCTCGATCTCGCGGCGCAGCCGGCCGAGGGTGAGCCGGTGGATGCGCGCGAGGACGCTCCGCTCGCACCAGTGGGGCGCGTCCGCGGACCAGGCGACCTCGGGGAGGAAGCTGCCGCGGAGGACGAGCCCCTCGGCCTCGAGGCGGAGCAGCGCGGAGGCGGCGGCGCCCTCGGCGAGGCCGATGCGGTCGGAGAGCTCGGCGGCGGTGGTCGGGCCGAGGTGGGTGACCCAGCCGCGGACGAGGGCGAGGACCGGATCTTCGGGGATGCGCTCGGACGCGAGCGGGGAGAGGGGAGGGGAGAAGATCCCCCCGGCCACTCCCGCTCGTGCTTCGACAGGCTCAGCACGAGCGGAAGCCTCGATGCGCCCGTCGACAGCGCGCGCCTCCGCGGGCGTCGGGGTCGAGGTCGGGGTCGGGGTCGGGGTCGGGGTCGGGGTCGGGGTCGGGGTCGGGGTCGCGGTCGAGGTCGGGGTCGGGGTCGGGGTCGGGGTCGAAGTCGCGGTCGCGGTCGAGGTCGAGGTCATCTCCCCCGCCCCCCCCCTCGCCGTCCCCACCCGCTCCGCCGCCACCCACCATTGCCCCGCACCCACCGTCATCCTGGCGGCCCGCCCCGCCGCCTCGAGCTCGCCGAGCCACCCCTCCCACCCGGCCGCCGCCGTCACCGGCAGGACCCCCAGATCCAGGAGCGCGTCATGGACCTCGTCCGCATCCCGCGGCGCAGGCCACACCTGCTCGGCCACCTCCGCGATGGCCGCCGGATCGAGCGCGCCGATGCCGCTCGCCTCGGCCGTCGGCAGGGACCGCCGCACCGCGACGGCCCGCGCGCGCCGCTCCTCGAGCGGCGCGTCGTCGAGGAACGCCCACGGCCGCGCGTTGAGGAGCTCGTGGGCGAGCGGCGAGGGCTCGGGCGTGTCCACCGCGAGGAGCCGGACCTCGCACGCCGCGATCCGCTCCAGCAAGGCGCGGAGCCCGGCCGCGTCCATCGCCTCGGTGAGGCAGTCGCGCAAGGTCTCGCGGACGAGCGGGTGATCGGGTACCTCGATGGGCCCGCCCGGCGCGTTGTCCTGGCAGGCGACCTGCGCCGGGAACACCGCCGCGAGCAGGTCCTCGGCGCGCATCCGCGCGATGGGGGGCGGCATGCGCTTGCCCCGGAACAGGCGCGGGATGGCGAGCGCGCGCGTCGCGTTCCAGCGCCAGCGCACGCCGAACATGGGCGCCTGGAGCACCGCCTGCTCGAGCACCTCGTCGAGCGTGGACGGGGTGACGTAGGAGAAGATCGTCTCGAGCGGGAAGGCGTGCTGCGGCCCGAGCGAGAGGAGCACGCCGTCGTCGGTCGCGGCGGCCTGCAGCTCGAAGTCGAACGTGCGGCAGAAGCGCTTGCGGAGCGCGAGCCCGAAGGCGCGGTTCGTGCGCGCCCCGAAGGGCGCGTGCAGCACGAGCTGCATCCCGCCCGCCTCGTCGAAGAAGCGCTCGGCGACGAGCGTGTCCTGCGTCGGCAGCGCGCCCAGCGCGGCGCGCCCCGCCGCCAGGTAGTCCACCACCTGCCGCGCACCCGCCTCGGGAAGGGCCGCCTCCGCCGCGAGCCAGGCCATCGCCGCCGGCGGATCCGCGAGGCGCGGCTCGAGCTCCTCGCGGAGCGCCGACACCTCCGCCGAGAGCGCTCCGCTCCGCCCCGGCGCCTCGGCGTTCCAGAACGGGACGCCGGGCGGCGCGCCGTGGGCGTCCTCGACCCGCACGATCCCGGCCTCGACGCGCCGGATCATCCAGGAGGTCGTGCCGAGCAGGAACACGTCGCCCGCGAGGCTCTCCACCGCGAAGTCCTCGTCCACCTGGCCGATGGTCACGCCCTCGGGCTCGGCCACCACCGCGTACTGCGCGGTGTCCGGGATGGTCCCGCCGCCGGTGAGCGCGGCGATGCGCGCCCCGCGCCGCGCCTTGACGCGGCCGTTCACGCCGTCGCGGTGGAGGAGCGCGGTGGTGCGGCCGGGCGTGGTGGCGATCCCCTCCGCGAGCATCTCCACCACCGCGTCGAAGTCCGCCCGCGAGAGGTCGCGGTACGGCCAGGCGCGCCGCGCGAGCGCGTAGAGCCGGTCCTCGTGGATCGACCCGCACGTCGCCTCGGCCACGAGCTGCTGGGCGAGCACGTCGAGCGGCGCGGCGCGCACGGCGACGGGCTCGAGGCGCGCGCGCCCGAGCCCCCGCACGAACGCGGCGCACTCCACGAGCTCGTCGCGGCTCATGGGGAAGAGCCGCCCCTTGGGCGTGCCGCCCCGCACGTGCGCGGCGCGGCCGATGCGCTGCAGGCCGGTGGAGATCGCCCCGGGCGAGCCGAGCTGGACGACGACGTCCACCTCGCCCACGTCGATGCCGAGCTCGAGCGAGGCGGTCGCGACGACCGCGCGAAGCGCGCCCGCCTTGAGCCGCTCCTCCGTGGCGAGCCGGCGCTCCCGCGAGAGGCTGCCGTGGTGCGCCGACACGGCGCCCTCGCCGAGCCGCTCCGCGAGCGCGTGCGCCGCCCGCTCCGCGAGCCGCCGGGTGCCCACGAAGACCAGCGTCGAGCGGTGCTCGCGGATGAGCTCGGCGACCCGGTCGTACGTCTCCGCCCACAGCTCCTTCGAGGCGACCGACGAGAGCTCGTCGCGCGGGACCTCGATCGCCACGTCGAAGCGGCGGCGGCGCCCGACCTCCACGATCGCGCAGCGCGGCCGGCCCCGCGGATCGACCCGCTCGGCGCCGACGAGGAAGCGCGCCACCTCCTCGACCGGATCGACGGTGGCGGAGAGGCCGATGCGCTGGGGCCGCCGCCGCGCGAGCGCCTCCAGCCGCTCGAGGGAGATGGCGAGGTGCGCGCCGCGCTTGTCGCTCGCGATGGCGTGGATCTCGTCCACGATCACGGTCTCGACGTCGCGGAGCGAGGCCCGCCCGCTCTCGCTCGTGAGGAGGAGGTAGAGCGACTCCGGGGTGGTGACGAGGATGTGCGGGGGGCGGAGGAGGAGCTTCCGCCGCGCCGACGCCGGCGTGTCCCCGGTGCGGACCGCGACCCTGAGCTCGGGGAGCGCGAGGCCGGCGTCGTGCGCCGCGGCGCGGATCTCCGCGAGCGGGACCTGCAGGTTCTTCGTGATGTCGTTGCCGAGGGCGCGCAGCGGCGAGACGTAGACGACGCGCGTCCGGTCGCCGAGCGCACCCGCGAGCCCCTCCTTCAGGAGCGCGTCGATGGCGTGCAGGAACGCGGCGAGCGTCTTGCCGGAGCCGGTGGGGGCCGACACGAGCACGTCCCGGCGGGCGTCGATCTCCCGCCAGGCGGGCGTCTGCGGCTCCGTCGCGTCGCCGAACCGGCGCGCGAACCACGCGCGCACGACCGGATGGAAGGCCTCGAGCACCCGCCTGTCTTAAGGGACCCGCCCGGGCGACGCCCGCGTCTCGGCCCGCCCCCTATGATTCCCGCGTCGGTTCGCTCGCCGGAGAGAGGCTCATGCTGCTCAAGGAAACCGCGCTCGTCCGCCTGCTGTCCCTCAAGATCCCGGTGCTGCTCTTCGTCGGGCCGCGGGTGATGCGGCTCGACGAGGAGATCTGCGAGATCGAGGTCCCGCTCGGCTGGCGCACGCGGAACCACCTCGGCTCGATGTACTTCGGCGCGCTCTGCGCGGGCGCCGACCTCGCAGGCGGCCTGCACGCCGCGCGGCTCACCACCACCGGGAAGTTCCGCGGCGTGAAGCTCGTCTTCGCGGACGTGAGGGGAGAGTTCCTGAAGCGCGCCGACGGCGACGTCCTCTTCCGCTGCGCGGACGGCGCGCGCGTCGCCGCGGCCGTGCGCGAGACGCACGAGACCGGCGAGCGGGTCACGCTGCCCGTCGGGATCACGGCGCTCGTGCCGAAGAAGTACGGCGAGGAGCCGGTGGCGCGCTTCACGCTCTCGCTCTCCTTGAAGCGCGGCAGCGCGGCGGTGCGGCTCGCCGAGGCCCCGTCGCCGCGCGAGACCGGCACCGGCGGCGCCTGACGCACCCCGTCGCGCCGAGCGGCGCGCTTCCGCTGTTGCGCGGGAGGCCCGGACGCTATGCTTCCAGGCATGCGACTCCCCGCCCCCATCGCCGTGCTCGCCGCCACGCTCGCCCTCGCCGGGCCTGTTCGCGCGGCCGCGGCGCCCGAGACCGCCCGGGCCCGATCCATCGCGGACGACTACGCTCGTGCGCGCGCCGAGGCGCGCTCGCGCGGCGTGCCGCTCGTGGTGGACGTCTGGGCCCCCTGGTGACCCACCTGCCGCTTCATGCGGGCCTACGTCCTTCCGGACAGGCGCCTGCAGAAGCTCGCCGGGCGGTTCGTCTGGCTCGACATCGACACGGAGAAGCCGAAGAACGCGGCGTTCGTCGAGAAGTTCCCGATCGACGCGTGGCCGAGCATCCTCGTCGTGAACCCGGAGGACGAGCGGGTGATCGTCCGCTGGGCGGGGACCGCGACGGCCGAGCAGATCGAGCGGATCGCGCTCGACGGTGAGCGCCAGCTCCGCGCCGGCAAGGCCTCGCGCGCGGAGGAGGCGCTGGCGCGCGCCGACCGGCTCCTCGGCGAGCGGAAGCACGCGGAGGCCGCGGCGGCCTACCGCGAAGCGCTCGCGGCGGGCGGCAAGAGCTTCGAGGGCCGGGAGCGCGCCTCCGAGGCGGCGGTCCAGGCGCTCTCGATGGCGGGCGATTCCGCCGGCTGCGCTCGGGTCGCGCGCGAGGTCCTGCCCGGTCTCCGCGGCGCGAGCGCGGCGCGCGTCGCCGCCCAGGGGCTTTCCTGCGCGCTCGAGCTGGAGGACGCCACGGCGCGTGCGGCGGAGGTCGCCGCGCTGGAGCCCACCGCGCGGCGCCTCGTGGACGCGCGCGGGGTCCTCGCGGACGATCGCTCCTGGCTCTACGACACGCTCTCCTCGGCGCGCGCCGAGGCGGGGGACGAGGCCGGAGCGAAGGCGCTCGCGCGGCGCTGGCTCGCGTTCCTCGACGGCGAGGCCCGCCGCGCGCCGACGCCGCTCGCGCGCTCCGCGTTCGACGGGCAGCGGCTCCAGGCGGCGCTGCGCTGTGGCGAGCCGGAGCGCATGCTCCCGGCGCTCGTCGCCTCCGAGCGCGAGCTCCCCGGCGAGTACGTGCCGCCGACGAACCTCGGCGTCCTCTACCTCGCGCTCGGGCGGCCGGCCGACGCGCTCGGCGCCGCCGACCGCGCGCTCGCGTTCGCGGAGGGGCCGCGCCGGATCCGGGTGCTCGTGCTCCGCGCCGAGGCGCAGGCGAAGCTCGGCGACCGTCCGGGCGCGCGCGCGACGCTCGAGCGCGCCGTCCAGGACGGCGAGGCGATGCCGGAGCCGGCGAGGCCGCGCGGCTATCTCCGCAAGGCGAAGAAGCTCCTCGGCGAGCTCGGGACGTCGTAGTCCCCCCCCCACGCCGCGGCGTGCGCTCTCCGCGTCGCCGCCGGCGGGGGGGCCTCACCGGCAGGGATAGGGGCTCTCCGTGAACCACCAGCGCCCGTCGCGCCGCTCGAAGCAGAGCGGTGCCCCGGGCGTGCCGAGGCCGGGCGCGCGGTAGTCGATGCAGGGCAGGCCGACCGCGCCGGCCCGGGCGTCCCTCCGGAAGGCGACGAGCACCGCCACCTCGCTCGCCTCGCGGAAGAAGGCGCGCAGCGAGCGCGCCATCCCGGGGAAGGGGACGTGGCCCTGGCCGCCGAAGAACACCCCGTGCAGCCAGCTCCCCTCCGAGCGGAGGTCCCGCTCGACCCGCTCGCGCGGCACGACGCGCTCGCCGCAACGCAGCCCGTCCGGCGGGACGCGCGCGACGACGGCCGCGACGTCCTCCGCCTCGATCGCGCGCTGCAGCTCGCCGCCGAGCCGGACGAGCTCCCGCGCGATCTCCTCGCGGCGGCGCTCGACCGAGGCACGCGGGTCGGTGTGTCGGGCCGCGGCCTTCGGCTGAGCCTGAGCGGGGGCGGCCTTGGGGGCAGCGCGCTCGGGCGCGGCGCCGGGGGCTTCGCCGGCGCGACCGGAGGAGGCCGCGAGGGCGGAGGCGATCAGGACGGGCAGGAGCGGCCGCACGCCCGGAACCGTAGGCGACCCCGGCGGGCGCGGCAACCGGGAGGGTGGGAGGGGCTACGGGATCCGGTACTTCAACAGGTGCGCCTCGAGCGGCCCGTTCCAGAGCCGGTGATCCACCTCCGGCCGGAGCTCGAGCGCGCGCTCGAAGAGCGGGTTCCCGGAGAGCACGACCGCGGTCCACCCGGAGTGACGGGTGAGCATCCCGGCGAGGCCGCGGTAGAAGCCGGCGAGCTTCTTCTGCTGCACGCGCGGGTCCTCCTCGCCCGACATGAGCCGCTCCCCGTAGGGCGGGTTCGTGACGATGAAGCCGCGCTCCGCGATGGGCTGGAGCTCGCGCGCGTCCGCGCGCTCGATCGTGACGTCCGCCGCGACCCCGGCGGCGGCGGCGTTGCGGTGGGCGGCGTCGATCGCCTTGGTGTGGAGATCGCGGGCGAGCACCGGCGCGGGTGCGCGCGGGAGGATCGCCTCGCGCGCCTCGACCTTCATCCGGTCCCAGGCCGACTGGGGGCCGCCGCGGTACATCGGCCAGCGCTGGAAGCCGAACGCGCGCCCGAGGCCGGGCGCGATGCGGCGAGCGCGGAGCGCGTGCTCGATCGCGAGCGTGCCGGAGCCGGCCATCGGATCCACGAACGGCGCCTCGGGCTCGACGCCGCCGAGGAGGAGGATCGCGGCGGCGAGCGTCTCCTTGAGCGGCGCGAGCGTGGTCGCGCCGCGGTAGCCGCGGCGGTGGAGCGGCTCGCCGGCGAGGTCGAGCGAGAGGGCCGCCTCGTCGCGGGCGAGGTGGAGGACGATCCGGACGTCGGGGTCCTTCGGGTCGACGTCGGGGCGCGCGCCGAGCGCGTCGCGGAGCACGTCCACCGCCGCGTCCTTCACCTTGAGCGCGGCGTAGCCGGAGTGGGTGATCGCGGACGAGCTCACCGTCGCCTCGACCGCGAGGGTCGTCCGGAGCGTGAGCCACTCGCCCCAGGCGATCTGGCGGGCGCCCTCGTAGAGCGCCTCCGGCGAGGGGGCGGGGAACCGCGCGAGCTCGAGGAGCACGCGCATCGCCGTGCGCGAGTGCAGGCAGGCCCGCATGCCGGCCTCGAGCGGGCCTTCGAAGGAGACGCCGCCGCGGTCGCCGCGCACGGCGGGGAGGCGGAGCGCGGACAGCTCTCGGCGGAGGGCACCCTCGGTACCCTTCGCGCACGTCGCGAAGAAGCGCATCGCCGTCTTTTACCTCGGCCGGGCCGCGCTCGCGCGCGCGCCGCCGTCGAACACGCCGAGCCTGACCGACCCCTTGGCCGTGCGCTTCGCCGCGTACATGAGCTCGTCGGCGCGCGCCATCATCTCGTCCACGGACACCGCCGGCTTGCGGAAGACCGCCGCGCCGACGCTGAAGCGCACCGCCCACCCGTGCCGCTCCATCGTCTCCCGCAGCGTCGCCTGGAGGCGCGCGAGGAGCGCCTCCGCCATCGGCTCGTCGGTCTCCGGGAGCAGGAGCCCGAACTCGTCGCCCCCCAGGCGCGCGACCGTGTCGATCGCGCGGGTCGCGGACCTGAGCGTCCGCCCCACGACGGCGAGCAGCGCGTCGCCCTCCGCGTGGCCGAGCCGGTCGTTCACGTCCTTGAAGTCGTCGCAGTCCACGTAGGCGAACGTGAGCGGACGGCGGTGCCGGCGCGCGCGCTCGAGCTCGAGCGTCGCCGCCTCGATGAAGGCGCGCCGGTTGGGGATGTGCGTGAGCGTGTCGGTGCGGGCGAGGAGCTCCTCCGCCTCGAGGCGGACCCGGAGGGCGTTCAGGACGAGGACGAGCGCGAGCGAGGTGCCGAGCTGGATGACGCCGTTCCAGCCGAGCACCGCCACGGGCAGCGCGCGCCCGCCCGACTCGAGCCGGTACAGCGTGTCGGCGGCGGTGGCGACGATCGCGCCGCCGATCGAGAGCGCGATGCCGCCCCGCAGCGTGACGAACCAGGTGCTGAAGCCGATGGGCGCGAGGTAGAGCAGGATGAGGGAGACGTCCGTGCCGGTGAGGTAGTCGGCGAAGCCGACGCAGACCGTCATCCCGAAGGCGGCGCCGAGCCACGCCGCGCGCGCGAGCCCCGAGGGCGCCTCCGCGCCGAGGCCCATGCGCGACGGGCCGTGGACGCGTCCCGGAGGCGGGGTGAGCGCCGGGCCCTCGGCCGGCCGTTCTCTGGATCGCAGGGGCACGGGTGTGTCGGTTCAATCCCGGCGGGGAGGCGCCGTGTCAAGCGGGCGGGAGCCTAGCGCCCCGCGACCACCTCGACGCGGCGGTTCGTGGCGCGGCCGCGGGCCGTGAAGTTGGGGAGGAGCGGGCTCTCGCCTCCGCGGCCGGCCCAGCTCACGCGCGCGGCCGTGAGGCCGAGCTGCAGGAGCCGCTCCCCCGCCGCGCGCGCCATCGCGGTCGAGAGCTGCACGTCGCCGGCGCGATCGTCGGTGGCGTCCACGAACGCCTCCACGCGCACCGCGACGCCCGGGGAGGCGGCGAGGGCGATCGCGAGATCGGCGAGGCCGCCGTCGCGGAGCAGCTCGGCGGTGCGGCCGGAGAACGCGACGTCCTCGACGAGCACCCGCTCGCCGGCGGCGATCCTCCGGGCCCACTCCGCCTGGCGCGGCGTCCGCGGCTGCGCCTCGGGCGCCGACACGGCCGGCGGCGGCGCCTTCGCCTCGGCCATCGCCGGCACCACCGCGGGCTGCGGCTCGGCCCGCGCGCCCGGGCGCGGCTCCGCGAGGGCGAAGCGGCGGAGCGCCTGGGTGCGCTCCGGGTCGAAGCACTGCTTCCGCCCGGGATCGCCGATCCGCGCGAGCATCGGGCGGGCGAGCTCGTCCACCGTGCGCCGGACGGCGTCCTCCGGAGACTCGCCGGGCGCGGCATGGACCACCGCGTTGCGGGCGAACAGCAGGCGGTGCTCCCCGGTCACCGCGACGCGCACCGACACGAGCAGGGGGGCGTCCTCGCCCTTCCCCCCGCCCTCCACGGTGCCGTACACGGCCGCGTCCGCGCCGACGAGCTCCGCGAGCTCGAGCGCGAGGCTCGGCGCGATGCCGGCGGGCAGCTCGAGCGGCGTGTCGCGGAAGACCGCGCGCAGCTCGGGGATGGGGAACACGCGCGCCCGAGAGGGATCGACCCCGGAGAGGAGCGCCGAGGTCGCGGCGTCCGCGGCGAGCGCGACGTCGGAGGCGTTCTCGAACGGCGCGACGAGGAGGCAGCGCGCGCGAGAGAGCTCGGCGCCGCGCAGCATCGCGCCGTTGGGCGTGAGGGTCGCCGCCGGCTCGACGACGGGAGCCGACGCGCAGCCGAGCGCGAGCGCGGCGGCGGCGGAGAGCGCGAGGCGGTGCATGCGACCGCCATCGTACCGCGAGCCGCGCCCCGCGCGGGGACCCGCCCTGGGCCGTTCACCATTCCGTCGCATGGCGGCCATCAGCCTGTCACAGCGGCGTGCGTTAAGCTCGTCCCGTGACGTCCGTACTCCTGGTCGACGACGAGCGGGATCTCCTCTCGCTCCTCGACTTCAACCTCCGGGCCGCCGGGT
Source organism: Anaeromyxobacter terrae (assembly GCF_022690685.1). Lineage (GTDB taxonomy): Bacteria > Myxococcota > Myxococcia > Myxococcales > Anaeromyxobacteraceae > Anaeromyxobacter > Anaeromyxobacter terrae. The sequence goes on from NZ_JALCYY010000056.1 coordinate 16,913, forward strand.
TCGAGACCCTCCTCGCCACGACCGGCGAGCAGGCGCTGGTGCAGCTCAGGCGGCGCGTTCCCGACATCATCCTCCTCGACCTCATGTTGCCCGACGTGTCGGGCACCGAGCTGTGCCGTCAGATCAAGGCCGACCCGCGCACCCGCAACGTGCCGGTCGTGATCCTCACCGCCAAGGGCGACGAGCTCGACCGGGTGGTCGGGTTCGAGGTCGGGGCCGACGACTACGTGACGAAGCCGTTCAGCGTGCGCGAGCTCGTGCTGCGCCTGAAGGCGGTGGCGCGCCGCGCGGGCGGCGGACGATCGGCGGAGCGGCCGCCCGAGACGGTCGGGCCGATCCGCATCGACGTGGACGCGCACCGCGCCTTCGTCGACGGCGCGGAGGTGCAGCTCACTCCGCTCGAGTTCAGGCTCCTCACGACGTTCATGGCGCGGCTCGGCCGCGTCCAGTCGCGCGAGCAGCTCCTCGAGGACGTCTGGGAGATGTCCTCGGAGGTCGAGACGCGCACGGTCGACACGCACGTGAAGCGGCTGCGCGAGAAGCTCGGCTCCGGGCGCGACCTGCTCGAGACGGTGCGCGGGATCGGCTACCGCCTCATCGATCCGCGCGAGAAGGGCTAGCGCGTGCTCGGCCGGACCCCGCTCGCCGCCGCGATCCGCGCGCTCCGCGCCGAGCTCGCCGGCGGCCCGCGCGCGGACCTCGGCCGCGACGTGCGCGAGCTCGCGGAGCTCCTCGCCGCGCGCGCTCCGCGCCGGGCCGGCGCGGTCTATCCCGACGCGCCGGAGCAGGAGCTCCTCGCGGCGCTCCCCGACGCCGCCGCGCTCGTGTCGCGCGACGGCTGGGTGCGCATCTCGAACGCGGCGTTCGACACGCTCGCGGCGAGCGGGCGCGCCGCCGGGCTCACGCCCCTCGAGATCACACGCAGCGCGGAGCTCTCCGAGGCCGTGAAGCGCGCCCTCGAGGGCACCGCGCGCAAGCTCGAGCTGCTGCTCGGGCGCCGCACCTACCTCGTGCACCTCGCGCCGCTGCTCCGCGGCGAGGTGCTGCTGCTCCTCCGCGACGTCACCGAGGCGAAGCGCGCCGCGGCGACCCGGCGCGACTTCGTCGCGAACGCGAGTCACGAGCTCCGCACCCCGGTCGCCGCGATCCGCGCCGCGGCCGAGACGCTCCTCGCGGGCGCGCTCGAGGATCCGCCCGCGGCGCGCGAGTTCGTCGACATCGTGGCCCGCCACGCCGAGCGGCTCTCGCGGCTCACCCAGGACCTGCTCGATCTCTCCCGGATCGAGTCGCGCCAGTGGTCGTTCGAGCTCGCGCCGGTCGACGCGGCAGCGGTCGCGGCGCAGGCGGTCGAGCTCGCCGCCTCGGCGGCGCGCGAGAAGGGCCTCCGGCTCTCCGCCGAGGTGCCGGCGGGCACCGCCGTGCGGGCGGACGCGCGCGCGCTCGAGCAGGTGCTCGTGAACCTCGTCGAGAACGCGGTGAAGTACACGGCGGAGGGCGGCGTCACCGTCCGCGCCGAGCGCGACGGCGGCTCGTGGGTGCTCTCGGTCGTGGACACGGGGCCGGGCATCGACCGCCATCACCTGCCGCGGCTCTTCGAGCGCTTCTACCGCATCGACGCGGGCCGCGCGCGCGACCAGGGCGGCACCGGGCTGGGCCTCGCGATCGTGAAGCACCTCGTGCAGGGGATGGGCGGCGAGGTCGGCGTCGAGAGCGGCGCGGGCGGATCGCGGTTCTGGGTCCGACTGCCCGCCGCCTGAGCCATCTTCACCCTCCGTCGCGCGAGTCACGGGCGGGCAGGCGCCGCGTGTCGAGTTCGCCGTTTCGTCACGGCGTCGCCGTCGGCGCGCCATCGCCCCCTCGTAGAAACGTGCCCGGACCGAGCCTTCGCTCGGGCGACCTCACGAAAGGGTCCGAAAGCTCATGAACCGCCTCACCGCCGTCCTCGCCGTGCTCGCGCTCTCCCCCGCGCTCGCGCGGGCGCAGGAGGCCGCCGCCGCTCCGCAGCAGGCCCCCGCCGCGCAGCAGGCCCCCGCCGCGCAGCAGGATCCCGCCGCCGCGCAGGGCGGGACGGAAGAGACTCCGTTCGACGCGTCCGCCATGCAGGGCAAGGTCGACTCGCTCGCCGAGCAGTACGCGGAGACGAAGACCGACGTCGCGAACCTCAAGAAGCTCAAGCTCTCCGGCTACGTCCAGGGCCGCTACGCCTGGCAGGAGAGCACCGCCGCCGACTTCAACACGACGCCCGAGAGCGCCCCGGCGCAGCAGGGGTTCTTCGTCCGCCGCGGCCGCCTCAAGGCGACGTACGACGCGGACTGGTCGCTCTTCGCGGTGCAGCTCGACGCGACCCCCGCCGGCGTCTCGGCGAAGGAGGCGTTCGCGTCCATCAAGCTGCCCTGGCAGGGCTTCGCGGTCGACGCGGGCCTCCAGCTCTTCCCGTTCGGCTACGAGGTGGGCGTCCGCTCCTCGTCGGACCTCGACCTCCTCGAGCGCTCCGCCGTCGTCCGCGCGTACCTCGCCGGGGAGTACGACCTGGGCGTCGCGCTAAAGGGCGTGTACGGGCCGCTCAACTTCAAGGTCGGCGTCTTCAACGGGAACGGCGTCGACGCGAAGCAGGCCGGCTACGACAACGATCAGCGCAAGGACGTGATCGGCCGGCTCGGCGTCGACCTCGGGATGCTCACCGGCGGCGTGTCCGGCTGGTACGGCAAGACCGTGAACTACGTCGCCTCCGACGATCCCGAGTACGACCGCTACCGCCTCGGCGCGGACGCGCAGCTCTACCTCGACCTCCTCCCCGTGGGCGGCACGGCGCTCAAGGGGGAGTACATCTGGGGCCGCACGACCCTCAGTGAAAAGAACGGCGGCGCGGGCGACAAGCTCGGCAAGACCGGTCACGGCTGGTACGGGCTCGCCACGCAGAACGTCGGGCGGTTCAACCAGGTCGCGTTCCGCTACGAGGAGTTCACCGCGGACAACTCGCTGCCGCTCACCGGCACGAACGTGAAGACCGCGCGCGAGCTCCAGGCGGCGGTGCATACCTTCGTGGGCGAGGGCGGGAAGATCTCCCTCGCCTGGGCGCACCCGATGAACGGCGACCGGGCCCCGGGCGTTTCGTCCGACCCCAAGCGCGACCAGTTCATCGTCCAGGCGCAGGCCAAGTTCTAGTCACCCGAGAGACAGGAGAGACACGAATGAAGCGCACGCTCATCGCCCTCGTCGCGGCCATCGCGCCGGCCCTCGCCAGCGCCGCCGTGACCGTGAAGGGCTCCGACACGATGGTCATCCTCGCCCAGCGCTGGGCCGAGGAGTACATGAAGCAGAACTCCGCCAAGCGCGTGCAGGTGACGGGCGGCGGCTCGGGCGTCGGCATCGCCGCGCTCATCAACGGCACGACCGACATCGCGAACGCGTCGCGCGCGATGAAGGACGCCGAGAAGGCCAAGGTGCGGGAGCGCTACAACATCCTGCCCACCGAGACGGCGGTCGCGAAGGACGGCGTCGCGATCTACGTGAACGCCGCGAATCCGGTGCAGCAGCTCACGATCGAGCAGCTCGAGAAGATCTACGCGGGCGACGTGACGAACTGGGAGGACGTGGGCGGCAGCGACGCCCCCATCGTCCTCTACTCGCGCGAGAACTCGTCGGGCACCTACGTCTTCTTCAAGGAGAACGTGCTGAAGGGCGCCGACTACGCGCCGTCGGCGCAGACCCTGCCCGGCACCGCCGCGGTGGTGAACGCGGTCGCCAAGGAGAAGAACGGCATCGGGTACGGCGGCGCGGCGTACGCGAAGGGCGTGAAGGAGGTGAAGGTGGTCGGGCCGGACGGCCAGGGCTACACGCCCTCCGCGGAGAACGTCGCCTCCGGCAAGTACCCGCTCTCCCGCCCGCTCTTCATGTACACGCGCGGCAAGCCGTCGGGCGAGGCGAAGGAGTTCATCGACTTCTGCCTCTCCCCGGCCGGTCAGAAGATCGTCACGCAGGTCGGCTACTTCCCCGTCAAGTAGCGGCGGCGTCGCTCGCTCGGGCCGGAGCCCGGGCGGGCGACACCGTCGTCACGAGGACGCCGCCCGGCCGTCACGCGGGCGTCACGAAGCCGTGCGAGAACCCGCGCCCGTGGAACAGGTCATGGCCGGAACCGGGGAGGAGGCGGCGCGTCCCTCCCCGTCGATGCGACGGCGGCAGGTGCGCGAGGCGGCGATCCAGGCGGTCATCACCCTGGTCGCGCTCACCGGCATCGCCGCCGTCGTCCTCATCTTCGTGTTCGTCGCGCGCGAGGCGCTCCCGATCTTCACCTCGCCGGAGGTCGGGAAGGAGACCGACCTCGCGCGCATGTTCCTCCCCCAGGCCTGGCGCGCGGGGCGCCCCGCCTTCTTCAGCTGGCAGCCGGTCTCGGACGTGCCGAAGTACTCGATGGTCCCGCTGTTCGTCGGGACCCTCAAGGTGACGGCGGTCGCCATGCTCGTGTCGGTGCCGGTCGGCGTCGCCGCGGCGCTCTTCACCTCCGAGTTCGCGCCCCGGCGGCTGCGCGAGGTGCTGAAGCCGACGATCGAGCTCCTCGCCGGCATCCCCTCCGTCGTGCTCGGGTTCTTCGCGCTCATCGTGCTCGCGACCGTCCTCCAGGACACGTTCGGCTTCACCTCGCGCCTCAACGCGGTGGTGGCCGGGATCGCGCTCGCCCTCACCGTGGTCCCGGTCATCTTCACGGTGAGCGAGGACGCGCTCACCGCGGTCCCGCGCAGCTACCGCGAGGCGTCGCTCGCGCTCGGTGCGACGCGCTGGGAGACCGCGTTCAAGGTGGTGCTGCCCGCCGCGGCCCCCGGCGTCCTCGCCGCGGTGGTGCTCGGCTTCGGCCGCTCCATCGGCGAGACGATGATCGTGCTCATGGCCTCCGGCAACGCGGCGATGACGACCTTCAGCTTCGGCGACTCGGTGCGCACGCTGCCCGCCACCATCGCCGCGGAGATGGGCGAGGTGGTGTTCGGGGGCGCCCACTACGCGGTGCTCTTCTTCATCGGGGTGGAGCTCTTCCTGTTCACCTTCGTGCTCAACACCCTCGCGGCGGCGTTCGTGAAGCGGGTGGTGCGCCGCATGGCGGGGACCGCGTGAGCGTCGCGAGCCGCAAGGCCGTCGGCGCCGGCCTGACGCTCCTCACCGGCGCGGCCGCCGCGCTCGTCGTGGCGATGCTGGCCGTGATCCTCGTGGACGTGGTCCGCGGGGGCGCCGGCCGGGTGAGCTGGGAGTTCCTCACCTCCGCGCCGGAGGAGGGGATGACCGCGGGCGGCATCTTCCCCGCCATCTACGGCACCGCCGTGATGACGCTGCTCATGACGGTCGCGGTCATGCCGGTGGGCGTCCTCACCGCCGTCTACCTGCACGAGTACGCACCGCCCCGCTCGCGCATGGCCGCGCTCGTGCGCGTCGCCGTCACGAACCTCGCGGGGGTGCCGTCGATCGTCTTCGGCCTCTTCGGCCTGGGCTTCTTCATCCAGTTCGCCGGCGGCGCCCTCGACCGCGCCCTCTCCCCGCCGGGCGAGCTCCACTACGGGCGCCCCGCGCTCCTGTGGGCCGCGCTCACGCTCGCGGTGCTGACGCTGCCGGTGGTGATCGTCGCGACCGAGGAGGCGCTCCGCGCCGTCCCGCGCGAGCACCGCGACGCGAGCCTCGCGCTCGGCGCGACGCGGTCGCAGACCCTCGCGCGCGTCGTCCTCCCCCAGGCGCTCCCCGGGATCCTCACGGGCGCGATCCTCGCCGTCGCGCGCGGCGCGGGCGAGGTGGCGCCCATCCTGTTCACCGGCGTCGCCTACTTCCTCCCCGAGCTGCCCGGCTCCGTCTGGTCGCAGTTCATGCACCTCGGCTACCACGTCTACGTGCTCGCGACGCAGTCGCCCGACGTCGAGGCGACGCGCCCGCTTCTCTACGCGACGGTGTTCGTGCTGCTCGCGCTCACCTTCGCCCTGAACCTCGTCGCGATCGCCATCCGCACCCGCACCCGCCGCAAGGCCGCCGCCGGACACTGAGATGACGAGCATCCCGCACCCCGCCGCCTCCGCCGCGAAGATGGAGACCCGCAGGCTCGAGATCCGCTACGGCGCGAAGGCCGCCGTGAAGGACGTGAGCCTCACGCTCCCCGACCGCCAGGTGACCGCGCTCATCGGCCCCTCCGGCTGCGGCAAGTCCACCTTCCTGCGCGCGCTCAACCGGATGAACGACCTCATCCCCGGCTCGAGCGCCTCGGGCGAGATCCTCCTCGACGGCCGGAGCATCTACGCGGGCCACCTCGACGCGGTGGAGCTGCGCCGCCGCGTCGGCATGGTCTTCCAGAAGTCGAACCCGTTCCCGAAGTCGATCTTCGAGAACGTCGCCTACGGCCTGCGCATCGGGGGCCTCTCCGACCGGCGGGAGCTCGGGGAGCGCATCGAGCGCTCGCTGCGCTCGGCGGCGCTGTGGGACGAGGTGAAGGACCGGCTCGCGGAGAGCGCGATGGGGCTCTCCGGCGGGCAGCAGCAGCGGCTCTGCATCGCCCGGGCGCTCGCGGTCGAGCCGGAGGTGCTGCTCATGGACGAGCCGGCGAGCGCGCTCGACCCCATCGCCACGGCCAAGATCGAGGACCTCATCCACGAGCTGAAGGTGCGCTACACGATCGCCATCGTGACGCACAACATGCAGCAGGCGGCGCGCGTGTCCGACCAGACCGCCTTCTTCTACATGGGCGAGCTCGTGGAGGTCGGCCCCACCGAGCAGATCTTCACGACGCCGCGCCAGCAGCGGACCGAGGATTACGTCACCGGGAAGTTCGGCTAGGCTCCGATCGCGAGGGCAGATCATGGTGACGACCCACACCGACAAGACGTACGAGGCCGAGCTCCGGGACCTGCGCGACCGGCTGCTCGAGATGGGCGGCCTCGTCGAGCGGGCGATCTCGGCGAGCGTGCGCAGCATCACCGAGCGGGACTCCGCGCTCGCCGAGCAGGTGAAGGAGGGGGATCGCGAGATCAACCGGATGGAGGTCGCGATCGACGGCGCCTGCCGCCGGGTCCTCGCGCTCCGGCAGCCTGCGGCGAGCGATCTCCGCTTCATCACCACCGCGCTCAAGATCGTGACCGACCTCGAGCGGATGGGCGACCTCGCCGTGAACGTCGCCGAGCGGGCCCTCGACCTCAACAAGACGGCGCCGATCGCCCCGCTGCACGACCTCTCCCGCCTCGCGGAGATGTCCGAGGCGCAGCTCAAGCACGCGCTCGACGCGTTCGTGACGGGTGACGTCGCGAAGGCCGAGGACGTGATGCGCTCCGACGCGCACCTCGACGCGCTCTACCTCAAGATCTTCAACGACCTGCTCGCGATGATGATGGAGGACTCGCGCAACATCCGGCGCGCGACCTCCCTCATGTTCGCCGCGAAGCACCTCGAGCGCTTCGGCGACCACGCGACGAACCTCGCCGAGATGGTGGTCTACATGGTCCGTGGCACCGACGTGCGTCACCCGCGGAGCCGCGCGCCGTCCGGACCCCCCGGCCCGTAGAGGCCGTCTCGAGCCGGGGAGCGCGCCTGCTTCAGGGCTGCCGCGTGGCGGGCGTCGAGGCGCCGCCCACCGCGCCGGCCGCGCCGGATCCCGAGCCCTCCGTCGCGCCGCCTGCGGGCGGCGCCATCCCGGACGTCCCGCCCGCGCCGGGCGCCTGGGTCGCGTCCGTTCCCGCGCCGGTCCCGCCCGTCGTCCCGGCTGCGCCCGTCCCGGTCCCGGTCGCCGCTCCGCTCGTCCCGGTCGTGCCCGCGGGGACGCAGGTGGTCCCGATGGCGCTCCCGCCCGTCCCGGTCCCCGAGCTCGTGCCGGCCGAGCCAGTCCCCTGCGAGGCGCTGGAGGCCGCTCCCGCGGTGGCGCCGTCGCCGGGGGTCGTGGCGGTGGAGGGCACCCCGGCGCTCGTCGCGGGGACCATGCCCGGCGGGCACGGCTGCGTGCCCGCGGCGCCGGTCGTGCCGGCCGCGCCCGACGTCGTCCCCGCGGCCGTCGAGCCGGTCGCCGTCCCCGCGCCCGCGCCGGTCTGGCCGGGCGACACGCCGGCGGCTGAGCCGGCCCCTGCGCCGGAGCCCGCGGCGCCGGTCTGGCCCGGGGTCGAGCCCGCCTGGGCGAAGGTCAGCGCCGGCGCGAGGAGCGCCGCCGCGATCGAGAGCTTCCGCATGTGGATTCCTCCCGTCCGAACGGATGCGCATCGCGCGGCGAGCGCGCGCGCCCACCCGCCGGTTCAGGAGACGAGGAGGCGAGCCGCGAGCCCGGCCGCCACCCCGAGGAGCGCGCCGGCGCCGACGTCGAAGGGATAGTGCGCGCCGAGGTAGACGCGCGAGAGCCCGATGCCCACCGCGAGGAGCAGCGCCAGCGGGCCGAGGCCGTAGGGCTCGCCGGCGTAGGCGACCGCGACGCCGAAGGCGGCGGCCGTGTGGCCCGACGGGAACGAGAAGCGGTCGGGGTTCTGCGCGAGGGCCTCGAACCCGGCGATCGAGACGTCCGGCCGCGCGCGCGTGAGGCTGCGCTTCAGCGACTGCGAGAGCGCGGTCGCGAGCAGCGAGGCCGCGCCGAGGCGCAGGCCGAGGTGCTTGCCCTGCGCGGTCCCGCTGGCGAGCAGCGCGAGCCCGGCGAACGTCCAGCTCTTCGCGTCGCCCGCGTGCGTGAGGGCTCGCGCGACCGCCGTTCGCCACGGGCTGTGGAAGCGGCGGAACGAAAGGAGGAGCGCCTCGTCGAGGGACAGGATGCGGGCCAGGCGCCCGGTCCTGATGACGACCGTCGCCGTGGAGGGGTCGATGGCGATGGAGGCGCCGCCGCCCGCGTCGATCTCGAAGGTTCCGCCGGGGATGGTGGGGTCGTGGCTCATCTCGTCGCAGGGTGCCGCGCGCCCGTTTCGGCGCCGCGGCTCGCCTGCAACATCTGGGTGACGTCCCCTCCCAGCAACTCCCCGAAAGCGGTGAAGAGCTCGCCTGTCAGGTAGCGCGTCCCGCGCGGATCGCCGCGGCGTGTGGCGCGGAGGCGGTCGTTCAGCGCGGGATCGTCGGCGTGCGAGAGGTCCATGCGCGCGCGCTCGACGCCCTTGCGGGCGCGGTGAAGGAGGAACACCGTCGTGCCCTCGACGCGCTCGACGAGCGCGACGTGCGTGAAACGATCGTCGAGCCGCCGGTCGCGGTCGCGGTCGTAGCTGTCGTGGAAGAACACGAGCGCGCCCGGGCGCGGCGTCTCGACGGGCTGGCTCGCGCGGTAGAGCGACTCGGAGCGCGAGACGCCCGGCCCGAGCCGCACCCCCACTCCCGCCGCATGGTACGCGCGCAGCACGAACCCCGAGCAGTCGCCGCGGAAGCGTTTGCCGAGGAGCGCGCGCGCCGCGGCGACGATGCGCGCGCGCACCGCGTCGAGCTCGGGCTCGGGGCCCGGCTCCGCGGCGGGCTCTGGCGACGCCTCCGCCCCCGCTGCCGGGTCCGCGCCGAACTCCGGCGCGCGCCAGGTCGTCTCCGGCGGGCTCTCGTCCGGCGGGAGGGTATCGGGCTCCGCGGAACTCGAAGGATCCCCGAGCGCCGGGCCGGCGGCGCGCCGGCCGGCGCAGCCGACGCCGAGGATGGACACGAGGGTGAGCGCGAGCAGCGGGGCAACGCGGCGGGCGGGGCGCCCGGAGGGCCCGTTCCTCATCGGTGCGCGATCTCCTGGATCATGGTCGCGTCCACCATACCCGAGAGCTCGCCCTTGGGCGCGAAGCTCAGCGCTTGCGCGTCGCGCGCCATGTGCTCGAGCTGCGCCTGGAGCGGGTCCACCGTCGGCGTCACGCGCGAGAAGGCGTCTCGCAGGACCGAATCGGGGAGCGGCTTGCCGGTGCGCTTCCCGTAGGCAGCGTTCGCGAGCCGGGCGAAGCCGTCTCGATCCTGCTCCCAGCGCCTCGTGAGCTCGAGGTGGGCGCGGACGAGCGCGAGCACGTCCGCGCGGCGCCGCTCGAGCGCGCGCGCGGAGACCACGAGCACCGTGGTGGGGAAGCGCCCGTCGGGCCAGAGCGTGCGCTCGTCGACCAGGATCCGCCCGCCCGCCTCGGCGACGAGTCGCGCCGCCCAGGGCTCCGGCACCCACGCGCCGGCGAGATCGCCGCGCGCGAAGAGCGCGAGGATGTCCGGGTTCGCGAGCGGCGTCACCTCCACCTTCCCCTGGCCGCGCGCGTCGTGGAGGCCGACCTGGCGGAGCCACATGCGGAGGGCGACGTCCTGGGTGTTCCCGAGCTGCGGGGAGGCCACGCGCTTTCCGGCGAGGTCGCCGGGGGTGCGCGCGTCCTTCACCACGAGCGCCGCGCCGCCGGACACCGCGCCGGCGACGACGCGCAGCGCCTGCCCCTGCGTGCGCAGGAACGCGATCGCGGCAGGGCCCGGCCCCACGTAGCTCGCGTCGAGATCGCCCGCGAGCAGCGCCTCCATCGCCCCCGGTCCCGCGTTGAACATGCGGGTCTCGAGCCGGCCCGAGAGCGCCCGCGCGAAGGTGCCGTCGTCGACGCCGACGAGCGCCTGGGCGTGCGTGACGTTCGGGAAGTAGCCGAGCCGGAACGGCGCGTCGGGCCCCTTCCCGCGGGAGCAGCCGGCGGCGAGCGCGAGCGCGGCTGCGGCGGCGACGGCGGATGCGCTACGCATCGAGAGCCCTCCGCGGTGCGGCCTCATGCCGGCTCCTCGACGAGCCCCCAGCGACGCCGCACGCGCAGCTCGAGGATGCGGAAGAGGACGCGATCGACGGCGACGCCGATCGCGACGATGGCGGCCATGACGCCCATGACCTGTGCCGCGTCGAGCAGCTCGCGGCCGTTCTGCAGGAGCTGACCGAGGCCGCCGGCGACGAAGAGGAGCTCGCCCGCCATGAGCGCGCGCCATGCGAAGCTCCAGCCGAGCTTGAGGCCGGTGAGGATCCCGGGGAGCGCGGCGGGCAGGAGCACGCCAGCGTGGAAGCGCGCGCCGCGGATCCCGAGCGTGCCGGCGGCGCGGAGGATGAGCGGGTCCACGCCCGCGATGGCGTCCTCCGTCGCGATCGCGATGGCGAGCACGGAGCCCATGACGACCACGAACAGGATGGACGTCTCGGAGAGGCCGAACCAGAGGATCGCGAGCGGCAGCCAGCAGATGGAAGGGAGCGCCTGGAGGCCGAGCACGACGGGGCGGAGGGCGTCGCGCACGAGCGTGCTCCGCGCGAGCAGGACGCCGAGCGGCACGCCGGCGAGCGCCGAGAGCGCGTACCCCTGCACGAGCCTGGCGAGCGAGCGCCCCGCGGCCGTCCCGAGCCTGCCGTCCGCGGCCATGTGGACGACGCTCGCGGCGACGGCGAGCGGGCCGGGGAAGAGCCAGTGCGGCCAGGGGCCGATCCTAGAGAGGAGCTCCCAGATTAGGAGCGGGACCAAGAGGAGCAGCCCCGTCCGCAGCGATCCGTGCATCCTGTCCCTCCGCCGCGCCCGCCGCCTCGGCGCGCCTCAGCTCGTCCCGGATGCGGCGCGACATCTCCACGAGCGCCTCGTCGTCCGGGTCGCGCGGTCGCTCGAGCCGGACGTCGAGGTCCTGCAGCACGCGGCCGGGCCTCGCCGCCATCACGACCACGCGGTCGCCGAGCACGAGCGCCTCCCGCACGTCGTGCGTCACGAACACCACCGTCTTGCGGTCCCGCGTCCAGACCTGCTGCAGGAGCTGGTGCATGTGGCCCCGCGTCTGCGCGTCGAGCGCGGCGAACGGCTCGTCCATGAGCAGCACCGCCGGATCGAGCGCGAGCGCGCGCGCGAGCTGGACGCGCATGCGCATGCCGCCCGAGAGCTGGTGCGGGAGCGTCTCCTCGAAGCCGTCGAGGTGGACGCGGGCGACGTACTCGCGGGCGCGCGCGTCGGCCTCGGCGCGGGAGAGGCCGCGCGCCCGGAGCGGGAAGACGAGGTTCTGCCGGACGTTGAGCCAGGGGAAGAGCGCCGGCTCCTGGAAGACGAGCAGGCGGTCCGGCCCGGGCCCCTTCACGCGCAGGCCGTCGATGGTGATGCGCCCGCCGCTCGGCTCGAGGTGGCCGGCGAGCGCGTAGAGCAGGGTCGTCTTCCCGCAGCCCGACGGCCCGAGGAGGCACACGAACTCGCCGGCGTGCACCTCGATGTTCACGTCATGGAGCGCGACCACCTGGTTCCCGAAGCGGTGCCCCACGCGCGAGACGTCGATCTTGGGCGGGCCGCTGCGCTTCACCCGGGGCGTGAGCAGGCCGATCCCGGCGCTGCGCCGGGCACGGCGCACGGCCTGCGTCAAACGGGCGAAGCGCCTGCCGACCTGCCTCCACATGCGGCAACAATGTGCGTCCCGCGCGCTGCGGATGCCTGCACCCTCGTCTGGATGCCCCGGCCGAGCGTACGGCGACTCGATCGCGTGCGACCTGGAGGGTCCGGCGCCCGCATCCACCCGCCGCGGGGCGCCGTCAGGGGAAGAGGCGCAGGAGGCGGCAGGCGATCCCGCCGTTGCGCACGGGCAGCGCGGACGCGGGGGCGAGCGGCAGGAGCCGCTCGTACCCGCGGTCCGGCCCGAGGATCGCGACCTCCCAGCCGTGGAGCCGAGCGACGAGCGCGCCGAGCGCGCGCCACGCCAGCGCGGTGTCCTCGTCGAGCCGCACGCCGTAGGGCGGGTTCACCGCGCACAGCCCCGGCCCGGGCGGCGGCTCGACACGGGCCGCGTCCGCGCGCTCGAAGCGGATCGCGTCGGCGATGCCCGCCGCGGCGGCGTTCTTCTGGGCGAGCCTGAGCGCGCCGGCGTTCCGATCCGAGGCGTGGATCGGGACGGTGATCGGCCGGGCCAGCGAGGCGAGGCGCGCGCGGAGCCGGCCGGTGCGCGCGGGGTCGTGGCCGGGCAGGGTCTCGAAGGCGAAGGAGCGGCCGAGGCCGGGCGCCCGGCGGCCGGCGACGAGCGCCGCCTCGATCGCGATCGTCCCCGAGCCGCACATCGGGTCGAGGAACGGCCGGTCGCCCTCCCATCCGCAGGCGAGGAGGATCCCCGCGGCGAGCGACTCGCGCAGCGGGGCGGCGCCGACGCGGGCGCGCCAGCCGCGGCGGAAGAGCGGCGCCCCGGCCGCGTCCACCGAGATCGTCGCGCGCCCGCGCCCCGTGCGGATCTCGAGCCCCGCGCCGCCCGCGCGCCGCGCCGAGGTGCGCTTCGCGGCGGGCAGCTCCGCCGGGTCGCCCTCCCACAGCCGGAGGAGCACCGCGTCCGCCGTGCGCGACGCGAGGCAGGCGAGCGCCGCCGCGTCCTCGCCCTCGGCCTCGGCGCCGCCCGGGACGGCGCGCGCGGCGAGCCCCAGCGACGCGAGCTCGGCCGCGAGGACGGGCTCGAGCCCGGGCGCGCAGGCGCAGAAGATCCGCTCGGACCGACTCATGCGCCGCATCCTGAGGGCAGCCCTGCGCTGCTCGCAAGGACGACCGCTCGCGCCGGCTCTGGGAGTCGCGCTCGCCGCCGGGGCGGCGCGGCCGTCGCCCTTGCGCCGCGGCGCCCCCGCCGGGTAAACGTCGCCGCTCCGGAGGCTCCTTGCGGCTCGGCGGTTTCGTCATCCATGGCAACAACGCGGACACGCTCGCGCGCTGCCTCGACTCGATCGCGGCGGTCGCGGACGACGTCGTCGCTGTCGACTCGTGCTCGTCGGATGGGTCCGCGGAGCTCGTGCGCGCCCGCGGCATCCGCCATGTGGTCCACGGGTGGGAGGGCTACGGCGCCGCGCGCCAGGCGGCCACGGGCGCGCTGCCCGCCTGCGACTACGTCTTCTTCCTCGACTCGGACGAGTGGCTCGAGCCGGCCGCCATCGCCGCGCTCCGCGCCTGGAAGGCGTCCGCGCCGGCGGCGCCGCACTACACGCTCGCCCGGCGCGACTGGGCGGAGCTGCCGCGCCACCGCTTCCTCTTCCGCACCGAGCGGCACGTGCGGCTCGTGCGGCGCGACCTCGCGCGCTGGGAGCCGAGCATGATCGTCCACGAGGCGCTCCAGCCCGCGGCGACGGTGCGGCTCGAGGCGCACGTCGAGCACCGCTTCGCGACGAGCGTGGAGGCGATGCGCTCGAAGGTCGATCGCTACGCGCTCCTGTGGGCGATCCGCTTCCACGCCGAGGGACGTCGCGCGAAGCCGCCCGCGATCCAGAAGGTCGTGCACGCCGCGAAGGAGATCCTCGTGCACGGCGCGCTCTTCCGCGGGGGTCGCGACGGCGTCCGCCTCGCGGAGGCGGTGGCCCACTACCACGCGCGCAAGTACGCGCTGCTCGACGACGTGCGGCGCGGCGGCCACCCCGAGCTCGTCCGCGCCTTCGCGGAGGGGCGGTTCGCCGACGTGTACCGGCTGCTGCCCTGAGCGACGGCGCGTGGCTCGATGCCGACGGTGATCGGGCCCCGATCAGCGCGGACCGGCTCGCTCGAGGTCGCTGCCCGGCTGCCCCGCCGCCTGCGCGAGGAGCACGCCCCCGGCGAGGAGCGCGGCCGGGACGACCAGCATCGCCCACCAGAGCGAGGTCCGGTGCGAGATCGCGCCAACGACGAGCGCCGCCGGAGCGTCGCCGAGCAGCGCGACGAAGGGAAGCGCGGCCGTGGCGGCGTCGCGCCGGTCGGCGGGCAGCGTGCGGGCGAGCGCCTCGCGCAGCGCGGCGAGCGCGATGAGCACGAGCGCGATCGCCGCCACGAGCGCGGCCAGGTACGCCACCGGCCGCCGGGCGAGGAGGGCACCGACG
>NZ_JALCYY010000057.1 GCF_022690685.1 Anaeromyxobacter terrae
GGAGCCGCAGCGGCCTCGGCCGCGGGCGCCTCCGGAGCGCCGGCCGGCTCGGCCGGCGCGGCGGCCTGCTCCACCTCGGGCTCGTACGCGGGCGCCTCGGCGACCGGCGCCTCGGGCTCGTACGCCTCGGCGGGCGCCTGCTCCTGCTCCTGCTCGGGCGGCGCGGCGGCGGGCGCGGGCTGCGCGACCTCCGTGTGCACCCGCTTGCGCACGACGAACCCGGGGCCTGACGGGCGCACGGGCGCCGGCTTCGGCTTCCGCTCGCCGAGAATCTTCTCGTACGCCGACGCGGCCTGGTCGTCCTCGAGGGACGAGGAATGGCTCTTCACGTCGTAGCCGAGCTGGTGGAGCTTCTCGACCAGCTCCTGGTTGGAGAGCTCGATACCCTGCTCCTTAAGCTGCTTGCCGAGCTCGTGGACCCGCTTCTTGGACATTTCGTAGACTCCTAATCCTTACGGGCACTTCCCGTCAACTCGACGCGCAGCGCCGCCGCATCGATCCCCGCCTCCGGGCGGCGAAGCGCACGCGGGAGCGCGCGACGCCGGAGCGCCTTCTCCAGGCATCCGGCGCTCGGGTGGAGCCACGCTCCACGGCCTCCGCTGCGCTGACGATCGAAGATCACCCGTTCACCATCCGTCGTGAGCCGTACGAGCTGCCGCTGCGCCGCCCGCTCCCCGCAGCCGACGCAGGTGCGGACGGGCTCGCTCAAGCGCCGGCGCCTCCCTGTGCGGCCTTCGCCTTCGCCGCGTCGAGCTCTGCGCGGAGCTTCGCTTCCTCTTCGAGGTAGACACCCACCGCGTGCTTGATCTGGCGCGCCTTCTTGATGCCGAGGCCGCTCGACTCCGCCAGCCGCATCACGTCCGACTCGTTGTGGACCGCCTCGACCGTGCCGTACCCGGCGCCCTTCAGCTGATCGACCGTCTTCTCCCCGACGCCGCGGACGCGCGCGAAGCGCTCCTCCTGCGTGAGCCCGTCGGGGTGGCGCCGCGCCTCGGCGATGCGGGCCGCCTCGCGCTCCTGCTCGAGCTGCATCTCCTTCTCGGCGTCGACGATCGACTGCTCGCGGGCGCGCTTCTGCAGGTCCGGGATCATGTCCATCGTGAAGCCCGGGAACTGCGTGAGCATCTCCGGGGCGGCGTTCGCGACGTCCTGCGCCTTCCGGAAGCCGTGCGAGTACAGCATCTCCTGGGTCTGCTCGGGGATCTCCAGCGCGCCGAAGCTCTCGGTGGCGAACTCGCGCATCTCCTTCACGCGCGACTCCGAGTTGATGTCGAGCTTCCAGCCGGTGAGCTGGGAGGCGAGGCGGACGTTCTGGCCGCGGCGCCCGATGGCGAGCGAGAGCTGGTCGTCGGGGACGATGATCTCCATCGCCTTGTTCTGCTCGTCGAGGAGCACGCGCGAGACCTCGGCCGGCGCGAGGGCGTTGCACACGAAGCGCGCGTAGTCGTCGTCCCACGGCACGATGTCGATCTTCTCGCCGCGGAGCTCCTGCACGACCGCCTGGACGCGGCTGCCCTTCATGCCGACGCAGGCGCCGACGGGGTCCACGTCCGAGTCGCGCGACGACACCGCGATCTTGGCGCGGCCGCCCGGCTCGCGGGCCGCCGCCTCGATGACCACGACGCCCTCGGCGATCTCGGGCACCTCCATCTCGAAGAGCTTCTTGAGGAGCTCCACGGAGGCGCGCGAGAGGATGATCTGCGGCCCCTTCGACTCGCGCAGCACGTCCATCACGTACGCCTGGATGCGGTCGCCGGCGCGGTAGCTCTCGCGCGGCACCTGCTCGCGCACCGGGAGCACCGCCTCGGCGCGGCCGAGGTCGACGATCACGTTGCCGCGCTCGAAGCGGCGGACGATGCCGGTGATGACCTCGCCCTTGCGATCCTTGTACTCGTTGAAGACGTTCTCGCGCTCCGCGTTGCGGGTGCCCTGGATCATCACCTGCTTCGCGGTCTGCGCCGCGATGCGGCCGAAGGAGCGGCGGTACGTCTTCAGCTTGAGGAGATCGCCCCACTGCTCGTCCTGGGCGCGCGCCTCGGCCTCGTCCTCGGAGCGGTAGTAGATGGGGAAGTCGAGCTCGTCGCCCGCCTCCACCTCGATGCCCTTCTCGTGCGCCACCGACACCGGGATCATGTTGACCGGGTCGGGGATGGGCGCCTCCTCGGTGGCATCGGCGACGATGGTGAGGACCTGGAAGAGATCGACCTGGCCCTTCTCCTCGTCGTAGCGGGCCTTCAGGTTCCGCTCCATCCCGAAGTGGCGCTTCGCGGCGCTGCCGATGGCCTCCTCGAGGATCTCGACGAGCCGCGCGCGGTCGATGCCCTTGTCCTTGGCGACCTGGTCGAGGATGAGGTTCAGGTTCACGTTCTGCTGCATCGGTCAGTCCTTCCTCCGAAGATCCGCCTCGAAGTCGTACTCGAGGTGGGCCTTCGCGATCTGATCGTGGGGGACGCGGTGGACGACGCCGTCCACGTCGATCTCGACGGCGCCGTCGCGGTAGCCCACGAGGACGCCGGTCCAGTTCTTGCGCGCGGGGGACCCGGGCGCCGTCTCGGGGACGGGCCCGTACGCCTTCACGTGCGCGCGCTGCCCCGCGTAGCGGTCGAAGTCGTCCGGCTTGCGCAGCGGCCGATCGAGGCCCGGCGACGAGACCTCGAGGTCGTAGGCCGGCTCGATGAAGTCCTCGACGTCGAGGATGGGCTCCACGAGCCGCGACACGGCCTGGCAGTCCTCGATCCCGACGCCGCCCTGCTTGTCGATGAAGAGCCGGAGCGTCCAGCGCGCCCCCTGGCGCGCCCACTCCACCTCGACGAGCTCATAGCCATCGCGCGCGAGCACGGGGTCGAGCACCCGGCGCGTGCGGTCGGCGATGGACTCTTCTCCGATTCCCGTCATTGACCCCTAAAAAACGAAAAGTGGGCGACGCGGCCCACTTTCGAGACCCGGCATTGCCCGGGCGCGAAAATGTCGGCGTGTCAGTAACAGACCGGGTGCAGGCGGTCAAGGACGACCGGGCTCGCCCGCCGGGCCCGTCCCGAGCGCGCCAGCGCGGGCGCCCCGCTCACTCCGGCTCGGCCGGAAGGCGGAGCGCGAGGAGCCACTCCCGGTTCCCTGCCGGGCCCTCGATGGGGGACTCGGCGTGGCCCAGGACCTCGAACCCGAGCTCGCGCGCCGCGGCGGCGATCCCGTCGAGCGCGGCGCGGCGCTTCGCCTCGTCACGCACCACCCCGCCCTTGCCGACCTCCCCCTTGCCGACCTCGAACTGCGGCTTCACGAGCAGGATCGCCGCGCCGCCCGGGCGGAGGATCGCCTTCACCGCCGGCAGGATGAGCCGCAGCGAGATGAACGAGAGGTCGCCCGTCACGAGCTCGACCCGGGTGCCGAGCGCCTCGGCGGTGAGCGCCCGCGCGTTCTCGCGCTCGCGGACCACCACGCGGGGGTCGCCGCGCAGCTTCGGGTGGAGCTGACCGTAGCCGACGTCGACGGCGTAGACGCGGGCGGCGCCGCGCTGCAGGAGGAGATCGGTGAAGCCGCCGGTGGACGCGCCCAGGTCCGCGCAGGTCTTCCCGGCCGGGTCGATGGGGAACACCTCGAGCGCCTTCTCGAGCTTCAGCGCGCCGCGCGACACGTACCGCTGCGGCGCCGCGCCGTCCTTGAGACGGATCGGCGCCTCCGGATCGACGAGCGCGCCCGGCTTGTCGACGCGCGCCTCGCCCACGACGACCGCGCCCGCCATCACGAGGGCCTGCGCCTTCGCGCGCGACTCCGCGAGCCCCCGCTCGACGAGGACGACGTCGATCCGCTGCCTGCGCGAGGTCATGGCGGGGGCTGCGCGATCGCGGCGCGAGCAGCGACCTACGCCGCCCCGCGCTTCGCCCGCTCGCCGACGACCTCGCGGCACGCCCGCGCGACGCCCTCGGCGTCGAGCCCGAGCTGCGCCCGCTGCCGGCCCTGATCGCCGTGCGTCACGAACTCGTCGGGGAGCCCGAGGCGCTTCACCCGCAGCCCCTCCGCGATGAGGCCGCGCCGCTCGAAGAGCTCGAGGCAGGCGGCGCCGAAGCCGCCCGGCAGGCACCCCTCCTCGACCGTCACCACCCGGCGGGCGCGCTCCGCCTCGCCCGCGATGAGCTCCTCGTCGAGCGGCTTCGCGAAGCGGGCGTCGATGACCGACGCGGCGACGCCCTCCTTCGCGAGCGCCTCGGCGGCGCCGAGCGCGGCGCGGACGGTGGAGCCGAGCGCGACGACGCACACGTCCGGCTTCCCGGCGACCGCGCGCGCGATCCGGCCCTTGCCGATGGGCAGCACCTGCGGCGGCTCGAGCGCGATGCCCTCGCCCGCGCCGCGCGGGAAGCGGAACGCCGCGGGCCCGTCGTGCTGGAGCGCGGTGTGGAGCATGTGCCGGAGCTCGTTCTCGTCCGACGGCGCCATCACGACGAGGTTCGGCACGCAGCGCAGGTAGGCGACGTCGAACGCGCCCTGGTGCGTCTTGCCGTCGGCGCCGACGAGGCCGCCGCGGTCGAGCGCGAACGTCACCGGGAGCCGCTGCAGCGCCACGTCGTGGATGATCTCGTCGTAGGCGCGCTGGAGGAAGGTGGAGTAGATCGCGACGACCGGGCGGATGCCCTCGCAGGCGAGGCCGGCGGCGAAGGTCACCGCGTGCTGCTCCGCGATGCCCACGTCGTAGGTGCGCTCCGGGAAGCGCGCCTTCGCCTTGATGAGGCCGGTGCCCTCGAGCATCGCGGCGGTGATCGCCACGACGCGCGGGTCCCGCTCCATCTCCTCGCAGAGCGCCTCGGCGAAGAGATCGGTGTACGCCTTGGCCGAGGCCTTCTTCACGGGCTTCCCGGTCGCGACGTCGAAGAACGACAGGCCGTGCCCGCGGGTCGCCTTGTCCGACTCCGCCGGCTGGTAGCCCTTCCCCTTGGTGGTGATGGCGTGGAGCAGCACCGGGCCGTCGAAGACCGCGAGCTTCTGGAAGGTCTCGACGAGGCTCCGCACGTCGTGGCCGTCGACCGGGCCGACGTAGTGGAAGCCGAGCCCCTCGAAGAGGATGCCCGGCGTCACGAGCGCCTTCGTGGCGTTGATCCCGTGGCGGATCATGTCGATCGCCTCGGGCCCCTTCGGCACGTGCGAGAGGAAGTCCTTCACCGCGCGGCGCCAGCGGTTGTACGTGCGCGAGGCGAACTTCTTCGAGAACCACTCCGACAGCGCGCCCACGTTGGGCGAGATCGACATCTCGTTGTCGTTCAGGACGACGAGGAGGTTGCGGCCGAGGTAGCCGGCCTGGTTCAGCCCCTCGAAGGCGACGCCGCCCGTCATGGCGCCGTCCCCCACCAGCGCCACGACCTTGCCCGGGGCGCCGGAGAGCCGCTTCGCCTCGAGCATGCCGAGCGCCGCGCTGATGGCGGTGGAGGCGTGCCCGACGCCGAACGCGTCGTGCTCGGACTCGTGCCGCTCGGGGAAGCCCGCGAGGCCGCCCTCGGTGCGGATGGTGCGGAACCGCTCGCGCCGCCCGGTGAGGAGCTTGTGCGCGTACGCCTGGTGGCCGACGTCCCACACGAGCTTGTCCGTCGGCGACGTGTACACGTAGTGCAGCGCGACGTTGAGCTCGACGGCGCCGAGCGACGAGCCGAGGTGGCCGCCGTTCTTCGCGCAGGTCTGGATGATCTCCTCGCGGATCTCTTCGCACAGCCGCGGCAGGTCGTCGACCGGCAGGCGCTTCAGGTCGGACGGCGAGTCGATGCTGTCGAGCAGGCGGCCCATTCGAAAACCTCCGTTCTTCGAGTCCTGCTACTTCTTGCGCGAGAGCACGTAGCGCGCCACCGCGCGGAGCGGCTCGGCGCTCGGCCCGAGCGGGGCGAAGGCGGCGAGCGCCTCGTCGAGGAGGGCCTCGGCGCGCCGGCGCGCCTCCGCGATCCCGACGAGCCCGGGGAGCGTGGACTTCCCGGCCTCGGCGTCCTTGCCGGCCCGTTTCCCCAGCGTCTGGGTGTCCGCGGTGAGGTCGAGGAGGTCGTCCGCGATCTGGAACGCGAGCCCGAGCTTCAGGCCGATCGGGTAGACGCGATCGATCGGCGCGCCGGCGCACGCCGCGCCGCCGGCGACGGCGCTCGCGAGCAGCGCGCCGGTCTTGGTGCGCATGAGCTCCAGGACCTCGGCCTCCGCGAGGCGCGCGTGCTCGCCCTCGATGTCGCGCGCCTGCCCCTCCACCATGAGGTAGGCGTTCTCGGCGAGCAGCCGGGCGAGGGCCGCGGCGCCCGGCTGAGGGGCGGCGAGCAGGTGCCGGAAGGCCAGCGACTGGAGCGCGTCGCCCACGAGCACCGCCGTCGCCTCGTCGAACGCCTTGTGGACCGTCGGGCGGCCCCGGCGCAGGTCGTCGTCGTCCATCGCGGGGAGGTCGTCGTGGACGAGCGAGTAGGTGTGGACCGCCTCGAGCGCGATCGCGAAGCGCATCGCGAGGGATCCGTCGGACGCGTCGCCGCCGTGCGCCTCGCACGCCGCGAGGACGAGCGCCGGGCGGAGCCTCTTGCCGCCGCCGAGGAGCGCGTAGCGGATGGCGTCCAGGAGTCGCGCCGGCCCCTGCCCCCGCCGTTCCTCGGCGAGCGCCGCGAGCTGGGGCTCGAGCCGGGCGGAGACCGAACGGAGGTAGGCCTGGATGTCGAGGTCTGGAGCCACGGCGGGAGCCCTTGTAGCACAAGGCAGCCCGCGCGCTCACGCCACCGAGGGAGCCGCCGCCACCCGGGTTCACGCCGGGGTGGGGACCGCTCCGGCGCGCCGGTCCAGGATGTCCCGGATGCGCGTGATGAGCCGGTCCATGTCGAGCGGCTTCGGGAAGTAGTCGACGGCGCCCGCCTCGATGCCGCTGCGCTCGTCCTCGACGCTCTTCCGCGCCGAGATGAAGATGACCGGGATGTCCCCGAAGGTCGGGTTCTTCTTGATGGCGCGGCACAGCTCGAAGCCGTCGATCCAGCTCATCATCACGTCGAGCAGGATGACGTCCGGTCGATCCACGTGCATCGCCGAGATGAGCCGGAGCCCGTTCGCCGCCTGGCCGACGTCGAACCCCTCGAGCTCGAGCGCGAGGGTGAGCATCTCGCGCGTGTCGCGATCGTCGTCGACGATGATGACCTTGGGCTTCTTCATGCGCTCTTGGGCCGGCATCGGTCGTCAGGATCCTCGGCCGGCCTCGGGCTCGAACGGCACCGCCTCCTCCTCGCCGTCGGCGTCGCGCACGAGCAGCTCGACCCTGCGCTCCGCGTCGTCGAGCTTGCGGGAGGCATCCTTCGCGATCCGCACGCCCTCGGCGAACTTCTCGATCGACTGCTCCAGCGTGAGCTGGCCGGACTCGAGCTCCGCGACGACGCGCTCGAGCCGCGTCACGAGCGCGTCGTAGGACTCCTCTGCCGCGGACTGCCCCTGCCGCTCGCTCGCCTGACTCACGCAACCTCCGAGTCCACCTACTTAACGACGCCGCTAAAGGGGGTCAACGGCCGCCCCGCCGGAGCCGCCGGCACCGTCATCCCGCGCGGGCGGGGTGCGCCCCGGCAGCGGGTCGCCCCCTGCATCCCGGTGGGTGACCTGCGCGTCGAGCCAGCCCTCGCCGAGGACGATGCGCAGCGCGTCCCCCTCGGACGTCTGCCCGCTCCGCGAGACCACGTGGCCCTCGCGGAGCACGAGCGCGAAGC
The DNA here is from genome assembly GCF_022690685.1 of Anaeromyxobacter terrae. Taxonomy (GTDB): domain Bacteria; phylum Myxococcota; class Myxococcia; order Myxococcales; family Anaeromyxobacteraceae; genus Anaeromyxobacter; species Anaeromyxobacter terrae. Next base: position 7,683 of record NZ_JALCYY010000057.1, read on the forward strand.
CGCGCGACAGGAGCTTCGCCACGTTGGACGGCCCGAGCCGCGCCTCGAGGCGCTCCAGCCTGAGCCCCTCGCGGCGGAAGGTGGCCGCCTGCCACGCGCCCAGGCGCCGGGTGCTCCCCTCCATGCGCGCGCGGACCTCGCGCACGCGGCGGCGCGGCTCCTGGCGGCCGAGCCGCGCGCGGAGCGGCTCGAGGCGCGCGCGCTCCGAGCGGAGCGGCGCCCGCACGCGCTCGAGCGCGGACCGGAGCAGATCGTCGACGCGGTGGCGCTCGCGCGAGACGAGGTGTGCGGGGTCGGCGAGCTCGGCGCGCAGCGCGCGCAGCTCACGGCGCCAGAGCTCGAGCGCCCCCCGCCCGGAGCGGACGAGCCGGGCGCGGAGCGCCGCCACGCGCGCCGCGAGCTCGTCGCGCACCGGGGCGACGAGCTGGGCGGCGTGGGTCGGGGTCGCGGCGCGGACGTCCGCCACGAGGTCCGCCACCGTGATGTCCACCTCGTGCCCGACCGCCGACACCACCGGGACCGGGCAGGCGGCGATCGCGCGCGCGAGCCGCTCGTCGTTGAACGCGCCGAGCTCCTCCTGCGAGCCGCCGCCGCGCGTCACGACGATCACGTCGACGCCGGCGCGGCACAGCGCGCGGACGGCCGAGACGACCGTCGACGCGGCGCCCTCCCCCTGGACCCGGCACGGCGCCACGAGGACGGAGAGCGAAGGGAAGCGCCCGTGGAGCACGCGGAGGAAGTCCCGGACCGCCGCGCCCGTCGGGCTCGTGGCGACGCCGATCCGCCGCGGCACGAACGGCAGCGGCCGCTTCCGCGCGGGGTCGAGGAGACCGTCCGCCTGGAGCCGCTCCTTCACCTGCTGGAGCAGGAGCGCCGCCGCGCCGGCGCCGCGCGGCTCGAGCTCCTGCACGATGAGCTGGTACTTGCCGTGCGGCGCGTAGATCTCGACGAAGCCGCGGGCGATCACCTCCTGCCCCTCGGCGAGCGTGAACTTCACCCGGCGCGCCTGCGACGACCAGACGACCGCGCCGATGAGCCCGTCGGCGTCCTTGAGAGAGAAGTAGACGTGCCCGCTCGCCTGGCGCCGCAGGTTCGCCACCTCGCCGGCGACCCAGACGTCGCGGAACTTGGGCTCGACCGCGTTCTTGAGCGCGCGCGTGAGCTCACCGACGGACCACGGGCGCGGCAGCTCCCGCGGCGCGAACAGGTCGCCGGTGGTCCCGGGCTCGGGGCGGCGCGGCGGGCTCATCGCCGCCCTCCCGCGCGGAGCGGGAGCGCCGGGCGGACCGGACCCGCCGGGCGGAGCCGGGGCGCCACGGCGCCCGCCTCGCCGAGCTCGACGAGCCGCTCGAGCAGCTTTGGGACGTCGCGCTGCTCGCGGATCCTCCACGGCGCGAGCGACGGTCCCGCGCCGACGTGCACGCCGAAGACGAGCGGCGGCCCGACCGCGAAGGCGTCCTCGTCCGTCACGTCGTCGCCCGCGTAGAGCGCCGCGGTGCAGCCGAGGCGCGTCACGAGCGCGCGCACCGCGTCCCCCTTCGACGGGAAGTCGTGCGGGAGGACGTTCAGGACCTTCTTCCCGGGGATGAGGCGGGTCCCCTCGAGCTGGTTCGCGGCCTCGTAGACGGCGCGCTCCGAGGCGTGCCACGTCCGCGCGAGGCCATAGTGGATCGCGAGCGTCGAGCGCTTGTCCTCGAAGTGAATGCCGGGCACGCCGGCGAGGGCGACCTCGAGCCGCCGCCGCCACCCGCGGACCCGGCGCAGGACGCGCTCCGGCACGGCGACGGGCCGGCCGAGCTCGAAGCCGTGGTTCCCGACCACGAGGGGCACCGCCGGGCCGACGAAGCGCGCCACGTCGCGCCAGGCGCGGCCTGACACGACCGCGACCGGGTAGCTCCGCCCGAGCCGCTGGAGCAGGCGGCGGGTCGCCCGGTCCATGCGCGCCCCGTGGGGATCCCGCACGAGCGGGGCGAGCACGCCGTCGTAGTCGAACGCGAGGAGGACCTTCGCCGGCGTGTGCTCGGCGAGGAAGCGCGCCAGCGCGGCGCGGTGACGGGGGTGGAGGAGATCCTTCATCGGCCGGGACCGGGCAGCATAACATTCGTACCGGGGGGGCACACACGACGTGCCCCCCCGACCCCCCGGGCTCGCTCCGGCGCAGCCTCATCCGGCTGCGCCTGCGCTCGCTGCGTACCGGGGGGGCACACACGACGTGCGACGTGCCCCCCTGGACCCCCCGGGCTCGCTCCCGGCGCAGGGCCGGACGGGACATCCCCGCTCAGGCCGCGGTCCGGCTCGCCTCGAGCCCCGCGCGGACCACGTCCGCGAGCGCCGCGACGAAGTCGGGGCGGACCCCGAGCGCGGGCACGCGGAGATAGGCGGTCGCGCCGCCCTCGGCCGCCGCCTGCTTCGCGAGGACGTCGAGGTCGTAGAGCGTCTCGAGGTGCTCCGAGACGAAGGCGATGGGGACGGTCACGATCGAGCGCCCGCGCGCGCTCGTCCGGAGGAACTCGACGGTGTCCGGCCCGAGCCACTTCGCGGGCCCCACCCGGCTCTGGTAGGTGACCTGGAACTCCACCGCGCCCGCGCGCCGGGCGGTCTCGCGCGCCGAGTGCTCGATGTACCCGGGGTACGGGTCGCCCTTGCGCACCTGGCTCATGGGCAGGCCGTGCGCGCTGAACACGACGAGGGCCTTCTCGCGCGCCGGCCCGGGGAGCGCGGCGAGCGTCTCGCGCAGCGCCGCCGCGGACGCGTCCAGGTAGCCCTCGTGATCGTGCCAGGTGCAGATCTCGGCGAGCGGCAGGTGCTTCGGCCAGACGCGCCGGAGCTCCACGAGCGAGCTCTTCGTCGTCGCGTTGGCGTACTGCGGGTAGAGCGGGAGCGCGACCGCGCGCGTGGCCCCCGCGGCGAGCGCCTCGCGGACGCCCTCCTCGGTGTTCGGGTGGCCGCAGCGCATCGCGAGGTGGCACGACCAGCCCGGCCCGAGCGCGCCCTCGAGCGCGCGCGCCTGCCGCTCCGTCCCCTCGACGATGGGCGACTTGCCGCCGATGAGCGCGTACTTCTCGGCGGAGGACGGGGCGCGCAGCCGGGAGATGAGCCGCGCCACGAGCGGCCGCAGCGGGCCGAACGGCGCGGAGATGAGGAGCGGATCCGAGAAGAGCTCGTACAGGTACGGCTCGACCTCGTCGAGCGTCCGCGGCCCTCCGAGGTTCATGAGGAAGACGGCGGTGTGCTCCATCAGATCGTCCGCGAGAACGTGGGCTTCTTCTCACCGGCGTGCTTGCCGAGGTACGCGTCGAACAGCATGGCCACGTTGCGGACCAGGAGCTGGCCGAGCGGGGTCACCCGGAGCAGCTCGCCGTCGAACGTCACGAGCCCGTCGCCCTGCAGCTCGGCCACGCCCTTCGAGAGATCCGCCTCGATGGCCTTCCGGGCCGCGGAGCCGAACTTCTCCGCGACCTCGCGCAGATCGAGCTTGAGGAGGCACATGACCCGGTTGATGACGAAGCGGCGCATGACGTCGTCGTCCGTCACCGAGGCGCCGCGCTCGACCGGGATGATGCCCTGCGAGACCTTGTCGCCCCAGTCCTTCAGCTTGTGGGCGTTCTGCGCGTACGCGCCGCCGATGTCCGAGATGGACGTCATCCCGAACGCGACGGTGTCGGCCGCCGGCCGGACCGTGTACCCCTGGAAGTTGCGGTACAGGTAGCCCGCGTCCTGCGCGCGCGCGAGCTCGTCCGACTCGAGCGCGAAGTGATCGAGGCCGATGAGCCGGTAGCCGCCCGAGGTGAACGCCTCCACGGCCTGCAGGAACAGCTCGACGCGCTGCTCGGTCTTCGGGAGCGCCTCCTGCGGCAGGAGCCGCTGGTGCGGCTTCGACCACGGGACGTACGCGAAGCCGAACACCGCCATGCGGTCCGGGTGGATCTCGAGGATGAGGTCGAGCGTCTTCTGCCAGGTGTCCCGCGACTGGAACGGGAGCCCGTAGATGAGGTCGAGGTTCACCCCGTGGAAGCCGTAGTCGCGGGCCGCCTGCACGAGCTCGGCGGTCTCCTTGAAGCCCTGGATGCGGCCGACCGTCTCCTGGACCTGCGGATCGAAGTCCTGCACGCCCATCGAGATGCGGTTGAAGCCGAGCTTCGCGAGCGTCTCGATCTGCGAGCGGGTGGTGATCGCCGGGTCGATCTCGATCGCCTGCTCGCCGTCCTTCGCGAAGTCGAAGTGGCGCGCGAGGAGGGCGTGGCACTGCTCGAGCTGCCGCTCGTCGAGGAAGGTCGGCGTCCCGCCGCCCCAGTGGAGCTGCGTCACCGTGCGGCGCCGGGGCAGCCGCTTCGCGACGAGCTCGACCTCCTTCTCGAGGAGCTCGAGGTAGGACTCGGCGCGGGTGCGGTCGTGGGTCGCGATGACGTTGCAGCCGCAGAAGCGGCACATCTCGCGGCAGAACGGGAGGTGGACGTAGATCGAGAGCGGCCCGCCCTGCGCATCGGCGCGAGCGAGGTGCTCCTCGTAGTCCTTCGGCCCGAAGGCGTCCGACCACTCCGGCGCGGTCGGGTAGCTCGTGTACCGCGGGCCGGGACGGTCGTACTTCTTGATGAGCTCCCAGGACGGGATCTGGATCACGTCTTCCTCACTTCCAGGCGAAGGCGTGGACCGCGTCCACGACCGCCTTCACGGTCTCGGTCGGCGTGCCGGGCTGGATGCCGTGGCCGAGGTTGAAGATGTAGCCGGGCTCCCGGCCCGCCGCCCGCACGATGGAGAGCGCGCGCTCCACGGCGACCTGCTTCGGCCCGAGGAGGAGGGTGGAGTCCAGGTTGCCCTGGATGGCGACGCCCGGGGCGCGGCGGCGCGCCTCGTCGATGGGGATGCGCCAGTCCACGGAGACGACGTCGTAGCCGAGCTTCGAGATCGGCTCGAGGTGGGAGGTGGTGCCGGTCGAGAAGAAGATCGACGGGACGCCCGTGCGCTTCACCGCCTCGGCGATGCGCGCGAGGTACGGGAACGCGAACTCCTCGAGGTCCGCGCGGTCGAGCTCACCGAGCCAGCTCTCGAAGATCTGCGCGGCCTGTGCCCCGGCCGCGATCTGCTCCTCGATCTGCACGATCGCCGCGCGGGTGAGCTTCTCGAAGAGCGCGTGCGCCGTCCGGGGCTCCGCGTACAGCATCGTCTTCAGCCGGGTGAAGCCCTGGCTGCCGCCCTCGACGGCGTAGCTCGCGACGGTGAACGGCCCGCCGACGAAGCCGATGAGGGGGACGCGATCCTGGAGCGCGGTGCGGATGGCGCGCACGCCGTCGAGGACGTACGGCAGGTCCTTCTTCGGCTCCGGGACGCGCAGGGCGTCCACGTCCGCGCGCGTCCGGACGGGGTTCGCGATCTTGGGGCCGCCGTCGCCCTTGCCCTTCTCGCCCTTCTCGAACGTGAGGTCGAGCCCCATCGCCGGGAGGTGGACGAGGATGTCGGAGAAGAGGATGGCCGCGTCGAACCCGAACTCGTCGATCGGCGCCACCGTCACCTGCGCGATGAGCTCCGGCGAGCGGCACAGCTCGAGGAAGCCCACCTTCTCGCGGACGGCGCGGTAGGACGGCTGGTACCGGCCGGCCTGGCGCATCATCCAGACGGGCAGACGGTCGACGGGCTGCTTCCGGCAAGCGGCGAGGAATCGGTGGCTCATGGGGGGCGCCATCTTATTCGACTTCCAGCGTCCGGAACACGGGCGAGAGGCCGGGTTCTTCCCGCAAGGATTGCGTGCCGCGGCGAGGGATGCCCGCCCCTGGGCGGCGTCAGCGGCGCAGGACGGCGAACGTCACGAGCACGACGCCGAGGGCGACCATCGCCAGGCCGTACACGACGAGCATCGCCCCGGCGGTCCGGGCGCGCGGGCCCGCGACCTCCCTGCCGTGCACGACCACGCGCTGGCGCCGGAGCGCGGCGAGCCCCTTCGCGGCGACGAAGAACCCCGGGACGGCGAGCAGGACGGCGGCGAGGGCGAGGAGGGCGCGGGCCATGGCCTCTCAGGGGACGAGCGCGGCGAGGGCGCGCGCGGCGGTGACGGCGGCGATGCGGACCGACTTGCGCCGGCCGGTCTCGCCGCGGAGCACGGTCACGTCCTGCTTGCGGACGGAGAGCGCGCCGGCGAGGAACTCGACCAGGGCGGCGTTCGCCTCGCCGTCCACCGGCGGCGCCGCGAGCTGGATCTTGAGCCGGCCGTCGTGCTCGCCGACGACGCGGGTGCGCGACGCGCGCGGCTGGACGAGGAGCTCGAGCACCGCCCCGCCCGCCTCGTCGCGCGCCCAGCTCACTCCCGCAACCCCATGAGCACTATCTTGGCCTTGTCCGCGTACGCGATCATCCGCTCGAGGTCCATCACGAGCGTGGCGCCCGCCTCCACGGCGAGCACCCGGCCGCCCGCCTCCCGCAGCGTCTCGAGCGTGTCCGGACCGACGGCCGGGAGATCGAAGCGGCGGTCCTGCCCCGGCTTCACCGCCTTCGCGACGACGAACCCGCCCGAGCGCGCGAGCTCGCCGCCGCGGCGGATGCACGCGTCGGTGCCCTCGAGCGCCTCGACCGCGAGCGCGACGCGATCCTTCACGACCACCGTCTGGCCGAGGTCGAGCCGCCCGATGCCGCGCGCGAGCTCGAGCCCGTAGGCCGCGTCCGCGCGCTCGTCGTCCGTCGGCTGGTGCCTGCCCATCACGCCCTCGGGCGCGAGCCGATCCTGCAGGAACGGCGTGGGGTCGGTGATGGGCACGCCCTCCTCGTCGAGGAAGCGCGCCATCGCGCGGAGCAGGTTGTCGTCGGAGCGGATGCCGACGCGCGCGAGGACGCGGAGCCCGGTCGCGTCGAGCATCGCGTCGGTGAAGAAGCGCTTCTTCGTGATCGCGCCGAGCATCACGCTCTGCGTCGCGCCGCCCGCGCGGAGCGCGTCGAGGATGTGCCCGATCTGCCCGAGCTTCACCCAGGTGAGCGCGTCCACCGCGCCCTCGAGCGCGGGGTCGGTCTCGTTGCGGTGCGCGACGGCGACGACCCGGTGCCCGGCGCGGCGGGCGCTCTCCGCGAACAGGATCGGGAAGCGCCCGCCCCCCGCGATGAGGCCGATCGTCGCCATTTACCGCGTGATGCCGCGCTGCGTCCCCTTGAGGAACCGGACGAAGTGCGCGACGTCCTCGTGCATCCCGAGCTCCGCCTCGACCTGCGCGATCGCCTCGGCGAGCCCCAGGTTCGAGCGGAACACGATCTTGTAGGCCTGCTTCACGCCGCCGATGCGCTCCTCGCTCAGCCCGGCGCGCTGCATCCCCACGGCGTTGAGGCCGGCGAGCTCCGCGCGCGGGCCCGCCACGGTGCAGAAGGGCGGCACGTCCATGGTGACGCCGGTGAGGCCCGAGACGAACGCGAGCCGGCCGATGCGGCAGAACTGGTGCGCCGCGGCGAGGCCGCTGATGTGCACGTGGTCCTCGAGCACCACGTGCCCGGCGAGCGCGACCGAGTTCGCGATGATCGCGCCGTCGCCCACGTCGCAGTCGTGCCCCACGTGGCTGTTCGCCATGAACAGGCAGCCCGAGCCGATGCGCGTGACGCCGCCGCCCTGCAGGGTGCCGGTGCTGATCGTCACGCCCTCGCGGAACGTGTTCCGATCCCCGACCACGAGCTCGGTGGGCTCGCCGCGGTACTTGAGGTCCTGCGGCACCTCGCCCACGACGGCGTGCGGGAAGACGCGGTTCGCCTGACCGAGCGTGGTGCGCCCCGCGACGACCGCGTGCGCGCCGACGACGGTGCGCGCGCCGATGCGGACGTGCGGGCCGATCACGGCGAAGGGGCCGATCTCGGCGGACGGATCGACCTCTGCGCCCGGCTCGACGACGGCAGTGGGGTGAATGGACATGCTCCGTGCTCCTGTCAGCTCGCGACCTCTCGGTCGGCGAACATGGCCATGAACTCCGCCTCGGCGACGGTCTGCCCGTCCACGATCGCGGTCCCCTTCTCCTTCCAGACCGCGCCCTTCTGCTTCGTCACCTCGAGGTGCAGCTCGAGCCTGTCCCCCGGGACCACCGTCCGGCGGAACCTCGCCCCGTCGATCCCCATCAGATAGGTGATCTTCGAGGTGATCTGGTCGGGCGGCAGCGACTTCAGCGCGAGGAGCGCCCCCGCCTGCGCGAGCGCCTCCAGGATGAGCACGCCCGGCATCACCGGGTGCCCGGGGAAGTGGCCGACGAAGAACGGCTCGTTCATCGTCACCGACTTCCAGGCGACGAGGCGCACGTTCGGCTCGACGAGCACCACGCGATCGACGAGGAGGAAAGGCGGCCTATGCGGCAGGAGCCGCTGGATCTCCTCGATGTCCAGCACGGCGGCGGGTGCGCGCTCGGCGCTCATGACTTCTTCTCCTTCTCGGCGCGCAGCCGATCGAGCTCGCGGCGGAGCTCCTTCACCTCGCGGCGGAGCTCCGGGAGCGACCGCAGCGCCGCCTGCGTCCGCAGCCAGTCGGCGTGAGGCTGCGACGGAGAGCCGCTCACCGCCTCGCCCGGCGCGAGGTCGCTCATGATGCCGGACTGGGCGCCCATCTTCACGCCGTCGCCGATGTTGAGGTGGCCGACGATCCCCACCTGCCCCGCCGCGACGACGCCCATCCCGAGCTTCGTCGAGCCGGCGATGCCGACCTGCGAGACGATGAGGCAGAGCGGCCCGAGCTCCACGTTGTGGGCGATCTGGACGAGGTTGTCGATCTTGGACCCGCGCCCGATGCGCGTCGCGCCGAGCGTCGCGCGGTCGAGGCAGGTGTTGGCGCCGATCTCGACGTCGTCCTCGACGATCACGATGCCGATCTGCGGCACCTTGAAGTGGCGCGGCCCGCGGCCTTCGCCCTCGGGATCGAAGGCGAACCCGAACCCGTCCGACCCGATGACGCAGCCCGGCTGCAGGATCACGCGGTTGCCGACGAGGCAGCGCTCCCGCACGACCACGTTCGGGTAGAGCAGGCAGTCCTCGCCGACGCGCGCCCCCTCGCAGACGTGCACGCCCGGGTAGACGATCGTGCGCGCGCCGATCTCGGCGTCGGGCCCGACGGAGGCGAGCGGCATCACCTGCGCGCTCGGGTGGATCCGCGCGCTCGGGTGGATGGCCGCCTCCGGCGCGATCTCCGGCGCCGCCTCGCGGGGCGGGTGGAACAGCGTCGAGATCTTCGCGAACGCGAGGTAGGCGTTCGGGGCCCTGAGCACGGTGCGGCCGGCGGGCACCTCCGCGTCCGGCTCGACCACCACCGCCCCGGCGCGCGAGGCCTCGAAAGCCTTGCGGTACTTCTTGTTGGAGAAGAACGAGACGTGGTGCGGGCCGGCGTCCTCGAGCGGCGCGACCCCCTCCAGGACCCGCGTGCCGTCGCCGACGACCTCGCCGCCGACGCGCGCGGCGAGCTCCGCGAGCGTGAAGGTCACGTCCGCCTCACTTCTTCCCGGCGGGGGCGGCCGGCTTCTGCGCGGCCGGCTTCGCCTCGGCGGGCTTCTTCGCCGCGCCGCCCGGGAACCTCGCGTTGTACTTGCGGATGAGCTCGTTCGTGAGGTCGAGGGCGGGCAGCGCGAACACGATCCCGGAGTCGCTGCGCTCGAGGACCATCGTGAAGCCGTCGGCCTCGGCGATCTCGCGGGTGATGTTCGCCATCTTGTCGAAGATGCCGCGTGTCACCTCGCGCTCGCGCTCGGAGAGGTCCTTCTGGAGCTGGCCCCAGAACTGCTGCAGGTCGTTCGCCTTGCGGTCGAGCTCGGCGGCCTTGTCGCGCCGCGCCTGCTCGGCCATGACCACCGCCTGCTTCTCGAAGTCCTGGCGGAGCTTGTCGAACTCGACCTTCTTCGCGTCGAGCTGCTTCTGCTTCTCGTCGAAGTCGTGCTTCAGCGTGGCCTTCGCGGCCTTGCCCTCGTCGATCTCGTTGAGCGCGCGCTGCAGGTCGACGAAGCCGATCTTGGGCTCGGCGGCGTGGGCGGCGGTGGCCGCGAGGAGGGCGAGGACGGCGGTGAGGCGGAGAGCGTGACGCATGGGGGCTCCTTGTCGACCGGCGATCAGAAGAAGTTGCCGATCGTGAACTGGAAGTCGAGGGCCTGGTCGATGTAGGCGCCGCCGTTCTCCGGGGCCTCGCGGCGGCGGTCGAGCGGGATGCCCCACTCGAACCGGAGCGGGCCGATCGGGCTCTGCCAGCGGAAGCCGAAGCCGACCGACTTGTAGAGCGACAGCGGGACGGCCGGATCGCTGAACTTGCCGGCGGGGAACGCGTTGCCGAAGTCGCTGAAGAGGACGCCGCGGACGCCGACCGCCTTGAACAGCGGGAACTCGAGCTCGATGTTCAGCACCGCCTGCTTGTCGCCGCCCACGTACAGGGCGCCGCGCCGCGCGCTCGGATCGAGCCAGGTGGGGACGTACTCCACGGGCGAGATGGAGAGGTACCGGTAGCCTCGGACCGAGTTGATGCCGCCGACGAAGTAGCGCTCGGAGATCGGGACCCGGTGCTGCGAGTCCCAGTCCCGGATGTAGCCGAGCGTGAGCTTCGCGCGGCCGACGAGGTCGAGCCAGATCGGGTGGTAGGCGCGCGCGTCGACGGCGTAGCGGGTGAAGAGGTTCACCTTCCCGAACAGCGACTCGGGCGCGAGGGCGGGCGGCGCGACCTCGGCGCTCCCCGACATGAAGAAGCCGCGCGTCGGGAAGAGCCGGTTGTCGCGCCGGTCCCACTGCAGCGACAGGCGCAGCGCGCTCGTCGTGCCGGACTTGAACTGCTGGCTCGCGGCGACCGCGGCGAGGCCGGACGCCGTCACGTCCACCTTCTCGTTCGTGTAGGTCGCGAAGAGCCGCATGTCCTCGAGGTTGCGGGCGAACGACCACCACGGCGCGAGCCCGTTCAGCTCGTAGCCCCAGGTCATCGACCCGCCGACCGCGCGGCGCGTGAAGGTCGTGTAGATGCCCTCGGTCGCGTAGAGGTCGAAGGCGAAGGTCCACTTCGTGTCGAGGAAGTAGGGCTCGACGAACTGGATCTGGCCGAGCTGACGGACCGACGACCACTGCACCTGCAGCGAGAGCGTCTGGCCCCACCCGAAGAAGTTGTTCTGCGAGATCTGGCCGGTGAGGATGAAGTTCTCGTAGGAGGAGAACCCGGCGCCGATCTGGAACGTCCCGGTCGCGCGCTCCTTCACCTCGACGACCGCGACGATCGTGTCCTCGGAGCTGCCCTGCTTCGTCGTGACCTCGACCGTCTCGAAGAAGCCGAGCGCGTTCACGCGCTGCTTCGACTGGCGCAGGCCCGTGCCCGAGTAGAGCTCGCCCTCGTAGATGCGCAGCTCGCGCCGGATGACCTTGTCGCGGGTCTTGTCGTTGCCGACGATGTCGATCCGCTCGAAGCGGACCTTCGGCCCGGGCTGGATCTCGTAGGTGAGGTCGAGCGTGCGGGTCTTGGGATCGGTCGCCGTGAGGGGCGTGACGTTGGCGTACGCGTGGCCCATGTCCCGGTAGACGTCGCCGACCGCGAACAGGTCCTGCTGGATCTTGCTCCGCGAGAAGATCTCGCCCTGCTTCGCGCGCAAGATGCGACGCAGGGCGGGCTCGCGATCGAGGAGCTGGCCGGTGAAGGCGATCTTTCCGATCTTGTACTGCTCGCCCTCCTCGACCGGGATGGTGATGTGCAGGAACCGCTTGTCGGGCGAGAGCGCGACCGACGGGTTCCCGACCTTCACGTTCACGTAGCCGCGGTCGAGGTAGACGGCCTGGATGCCCTGGAGGTCGTGCTGGAACGCCTCCTCGCGGTACGTGCCGACGGAGCTCAGGAACGAGAGGTAGCCTCCCGGCCGCGTCTGCATCATCGCGAGGAGGTCGGCGTCCGGGACGTGCGCGTTCCCGAGGAACCGCACCTCCTTCACCTGGACCTTCGCGCGCTCGTCGATGACGTAGACGACGTCGACCTGGTTGTCGGGGCGCTCGTCGAGCCGGTAGGTGACCTCCGCGAGGTAGTAGCCCTTCTCGGCGTACTTCTCCTTGATCTTCTTCACGTCCTTGCGGACGGCGACGAGATCCAGGACCGCGAACGGCTTCAGCTCGACCGTGTCCTTGAGATCGTCCTTCGAGAGCGCGGCGTTCCCCTCGATCCGCGCCTCGCGGACGGTGGGACGCTCCGTGACGCGGTACAGGAGGACCGGCGCCTCGAGGGTCCCCTGCACCTCGACGACGACGTCGGAGAAGAACCCGAGCTTCATCACCGCCCGGATGTCCTTCTGGACGGCGCGCGGGTCGTAGGGCTGGCCCTTCTTCTGGGAGACGGCGGCGCGGATCGCGTCGACCTCGACGCGCCGGTTCCCCTCGATGCGGACGTCGGCGAGCACGGCGCCCGCCCTCACCTCCGCCGAAGGCGACGCGTCCTGCGCGGCGGCCTGGGCAGGGACGAGGGCGGCACCGGCGGCGATGAGCAGGGCGGCGAGCGCGGCTGCGAGGTCGGTCAGGCGCTTCACGGAGCCGCGGAATCTAAACCGATGCCCCGAAAAGCTCAAACCTCTTCCTTCCGGCCGCCGACGCGGTCCCCGGGGGCCGCCCGCCGGAGCGCTCACGCGAGCCGCCCCCGCTCCAGGCGAAGGCGGCGCGGCAGCGCCGCGGCGAGCCGCTCGTTGTGGGTGACGACCACCGCGGTGATCCCCATCCGCGCGTTCAGGTCGGCGAGCAGGGAGTGGATCCCCTCGGCCGTCGCCGGGTCGAGGTTGCCGGTGGGCTCGTCGGCGAGCAGGAGCCGCGGGCGCAGGCACAGCGCGCGCGCCAGCGCGACCCGCTGCTGCTCGCCGCCGGACAGCTCGCCGGGGTGGTGGTCGACGCGGTCGGCGAGGCCGACGAGGGCGAGCATCTCCGCCGCCAGCCGCCGCGCCTCCGCCCGCGGCACGCGGCGGATCAGGGCTGGCATCATCGCGTTCTCGAGGGCGGTGAACTCGGGCAGGAGGTGGTGGCTCTGGAACACGAAGCCCACGGTCTCGTTGCGGAACGCGGCGAGGCCCTCCTCGCCGCGCTCGAACGGATCCGCGTCGTCGAAGAGGATCCGCCCGCCGGTCGGCACGTCGAGCGTGCCCAGGAGGTGGAGGAAGGTGCTCTTCCCCGCGCCGGAGGGCCCGGTGAGCGCCACGAGCTCGCCGGGCGCGATCTCGAGGTCGATGCCGCGCAGCACCTCGAGCCGGCGGTCGCCCATGAGGTAGGTCTTGGTGAGCCCCTGGATCCGCACGAACGGGGAGGTCATCACTCGCTCCGGAGCCCGTCCACCGGGTTCAGGCGGGCGGCCTTCGTCGCCGGGTAGAGCGTCGCGAGGTACGACAGCGCGAGCGCGGCGAGGGCGACGAGCGCGAACTGCGAGGGATCGATCACCACGGGCAGGTTCGAGATGTAATAGACCTCGGGGTCGAGCGGGATGCCGACCTTGTCGATGAGCAGGCAGCTCCCGAGGCCGAGCAACAGGCCGAAGGCGGTGCCCACCGCGCCGATGATGACGCCCTCGGCCATGAAGATCTTCATCACGCTCGGCACCCCGGCGCCCATCGACTTGAGGACGCCGATCTCCTTGCGCTTCTCGAGGACGAGCATGACGAGCGTCGCGACGATGGTGAACGTCGCGACGAGCACGATGAAGCCGAGGATCACCGCCATCACGACCTTCTCGGTCTGCAGGGCGGAGAAGAGGCTGCGGTTGAGCTCGGTCCAGTCGCGCGCCCGGAAGGGCCAGCCGCCGAGCTCGAACACCACCCGGCCCATGACCGCCCGCGCCGCGTCCGGATCGCGGACCTTCAGCTCGAACGCGGTGACCGCGTCGCCCGTGCCGAAGAACTTCTGGCCCTCGGCGAGGTCGATGTAGGCGAACTTCGAGTCGTACTCGAACATCCCGCTGTGGAAGATCGCGGACACCCGGAACGGCCGGCTCTTCGGCTGCGGGCCGCCCGGACCGAGGTCGCCGAACGGCGAGACGACGTTCACCTGGTCGCCGACGAACACCCGCAGCGACCGCGCGAGCTCGCGCCCCACGACGATGCCGGGCAGGGTCTTGCCGGGGCGGGGGGCCGCGCGCTCCTCCTCGGGGTGGTCGCCCTTGCCGGGCGGCGGGATGCGCTCGGGCTTCTCGAGCCACTCGAGCTTCCCCTCCTCGATCGACTGGGGCAGCTCGGTCACCGTGCCGACCGACGCGACGTCGATGCCCTTCACGATGGCGCCGGTGAGGTTCTGGCCGGCCGAGAGCATCACCTCGTTGTAGTGGATGGGCGTCGCGCCCACGACGCCCGGCACGTGGAGCACCCGGTCTCGCGTCGTCCGCCAGTCGGTGAGCTCGTTCTGGCCGTAGGTGAGCAGCATGCCGTGCGCGTTCTGGCCGAGGATCTTGCTCTTCAGGTCGGCCTCGAACCCGCTCATCACCGAGAGCACCACCGTGAGCGCCCACACGCCGATCGCCACGCCGCCGATCGAGATGAGCGTCATGAGGAGCGTCGCCGGCATGCGCGGGCGCACGAAGAGCTCGCCGCGCCGGTAGGCGCGCCGCTCCTTCGCGTCGCGCAGGAGCGACCAGGCGAGCCCGAGCACGATGCCGGGCACGAGCCCGGTCACGACGAGCGCGAAGAGCGCGGCGAGCGTGCGCGGGCTGAGCCGCAGGTGGCTGCGCGCCACGAAGAGCTCGTACGAGAAGGACGCGTCGAGGCGCCCGGTCCCGACGGCGAGGTACGCGAGCGTCGAGCCGACGAACACCGCGGTCGCCGCGAGGAGGCCGACGCCGAGGAGCCCGAGCACGAGCACGAGCGTCCCCTGCGCCTCGAGGGCCTGGAGCGCCGCCGACCGCTCGCGCAGCCCGGGCAGGAACGCGACCAGCGCCGCCACCCCCGCCGCCCAGAGCAGGAACGCGGCCGCGAGCTCGTAGAAGGCGATCCGCCGGCCGGCCCAGGCGGCGGCCGCGCCGAGCGCGGCGCCGGCGAGCGCGGCCGTGAGCGCGGCGAGCCCGGTCGCGAGCGCGCCCGGGAGCGAGAGGCGGTCGCCGAAGAACGCGTGCGCGAGCGGCGCGACGACGGCGGCGCCGAACAGGCCCGCGAGGACGAGGAGGAAGGCCGGGACGGAGAACACCGGCGGCGCCGGGTGCCCCGCGCCCTGCGCGCCGCCGCGGGGGGCGGGACCCTCGGCCACGGGGCCCGGGCCCGGACCGGCGGCCGCGGGGCCCCCTCCGGCCTCGGCGGACCTCGGGGGCCCGCCGCCGGCGGCCACGCGCTCGTGCATCCGCTCCTCGCTCACGTCAGTCCCGGGTCTTGAGGAGCGGGAACAGGATGACGTCGCGGATGGAGGCGGAGTCCGTGAGGAGCATCGTCACCCGATCGATCCCGATCCCCTCGCCCGCGGTGGGCGGCATGCCGTGCTCGAGGGCGCGCACGAAGTCCTCGTCGTACGGCATCGCCTCCTCGTCCCCCGAAGCGCGCGCCTTCACCTGCGCCTCGAAGCGCGCCCGCTGATCGGCGGGATCGTTGAGCTCGGAGAACGCGTTCGCGCATTCCATCCCGCCCGCGAACAGCTCGAAGCGATCGACGAGGCGCGGATCGGCGTCGCGCCGGCGCGAGAGCGGGCTCGTCTCGAGCGGGAAGTCGACCACGAACGCGGGCCGGTCCTTCGGCAGCTGCGGCTCCCCGAACACCTCGAAGACCGCGGCCAGCGCCTCGCCGGGGGACTTCTTCGCCGCCTGCTCGAGCTTCCAGGCGTCCTCCGACTCGTTCTCGCGCGCCGCCGCCCGCCCGAGCGCCTCGGCGAGCCCGCGGCCCGCGAGGGCGTCCTCGACGGACAGGCCGAGCACGCGCGCCGCCACCTCGACGAGCGAGACGCGGGGGTACGGGGGGGTGTAGTCGATCGGCTGCCCCTGGAACGGCACCACCGGCGTCCCGGCGACCTCGAGGGCGAGCGCGTGGAAGAGCTCCTCGGTGAGCCGCATGAGGTCGTCCGCGGTGGCGTACGCCTCGTAGAACTCGATCGTGGTGAACTCGGGGTTGTGGCGGCGATCGATCCCCTCGTTCCGCCAGATGCGGCCGATCTCGTAGACGCGATCGAAGCCGCCCACGACGAGCCGCTTCAGGTGCAGCTCGGTCGCGATGCGGAGCTTGAGGCTGAGATCGAGCGCGTTGTGGTGCGTCTCGAACGGCCGCGCAGCCGCGCCGCCCGCCTCCTCCGGCTTGTGCAAGGTCGGCGTCTCGACCTCGAGGTAGCCGCGCCCGTCGAGGAAGCGCCGGATGGTCGAGACCGTCCGGGCGCGCTTCACGAAGGTGTCGCGCACGCCGGGCGTGGCGATGAGATCGAGGTAGCGCTGCCGGTAGCGCTGCTCCACGTCGCTGAGCCCGTGCCACTTCTCCGGCAGCGGCCGCATCGACTTCGTGAGGATCGTGAAGCCGTTCGCCTCGAGGGTGAGCTCGCCGGTCTTGGTGCGCGTGGCGCCGCCCTGGGCGGCGACGATGTCGCCGATGTCGAGGAGCTTGTAGATCTCGAAGTCCCGCTCGGAGACCCGGTCCTTCTTGATCCACACCTGGAGCTCGCCGGTGGCGTCGCGGACCTTGAGGAAGGCGGCCTTGCCGAAGGGACGGACCGCGAGGACGCGCCCGGCGATCGACCAGGGGCCGGGGTCCTTCGCGATCTCGTCGGCCGGCGCGTCGCCGTACCGGTCGCGCAGGTCCTTCGAGAGGTGCGCGGGGCGGTGCCCGTTGCCGTAGGGGTTCACGCCGAGCGCGCGCAGCGCCTCGGCCTTCTTCACGCGATGCGCGAGGATCTCGCGCTCGGTCGCGCCGAGGTCGTCGCCGCGGGGGGGGTTGGGATCTCGCATGTCTCGGTTTCGACGGGGAAAAGCGTCCGGCGAGGCTAGTCGGGCTCGCCCGCCCCGTCAACGCGAGAACATCCGCGCGTCGCGCGGAGATCCCGCCGCCCTCCGGCCGGCGCGCCGCCGGACGATCCGAAACGCGTCCTCGCCCCGGAAACGGCGCGCCGTCCGAGGTGTGCCCCTCGAGCGCCGCCAGCGCCTGCGCTGCTGGCGAGCTCGGGCGCGGGCAGACCGAGCGGGCAGCCAGCCGGGGCCGGCTCGCGCTCCTAGCGCGGCGCGTACAGGCGGTAGTCGATCTCCGGGAAGATGTTGTCCTTCGCCTCGGCGTGGCCGAGCCACTCCGCGTCGATCTGCCCGTCCCGGAGCTGGTCGTGCAGCCGCGTGAAGCGGAGCACGTGCTCCTTCGTCCGGCGGATCGCGTAGTCCACCATCGTCCCGGTCTTCATGATGAAGGCCCAGTCCGACGACTGGGCGAGGAGCAGCTCCCGCGCGGCCTGGTCGAGGGCGCGGCGCTCGAGGTCGCTCGGCTCGCGGTAGTCGCGGGCGAGCGCGATCATCCGCTCCGCCGCCTTGTGCAGGTGGCGGTAGATCCAGTCGTTCGAGCCGTCGAGCCAGACGCCGGCGTAGCCGCCCGCCCCCCACGAGGAGAGCGGCGGGGTCGCGAGCTGCTGCTCGGGGTTCTCTCGCAGGTAGTCGCCGGGCGTGGCGAGCTTGAAGATGCGCTGGTCGTAGGCGACCTTGCGGATGAGGAAGTCGATGAAGAGCGGGCCCTCGTACCACCAGTGGCCGTAGAGCTCCGCGTCGTAGGGGGAGACGACGATCGGCCTCACCCCGTTCATCCGCGAGGCGAGGTGCTCGATCTGCCGCTCGCGGTTGAACATGAAGTTGCCCGCGTGCTGCGCCGCGCGCTCGCGCGCGCGCGCCGGATCGTAGGGCTCCTTGTGCGCGGTCTTCCCCGTGATGCGGAAGTACTTGATGCCGACGTTCTTCCGCTGCCCGGTCGGCTGGATGTACGGCTTCACGTACTCGTACTCGAGGTCCCAGCCGACGTCGCGGTAGAACTCCCGATAGTCCGGATCGCCCGGGTAGCCCGACTCGGCGCTCCACACCTGCATCGACGACTCGGCGTCGCGCCCGAACGCGGCGGGGCCGGTGGGCGTGTAGATCGGCGCGTAGACGCCGTAGCGCGGCCGCGGCGTCGCGTCGGTGATGCCGTGCGTGTCCACGAAGAAGTAGCGGATGTTCTCCTCGGCGAGGAACGCGTCCACGCCGGGGAAGTAGCCGCACTCCGGCAGCCAGATGCCCACCGGGTCCTTGCCGAAGTGGCGCCGGTGATGGCGCGCGGCGACCGCGATCTGCGCCCGCACCGCCTCCGGGTACGGCTGCATGAGCGGCAGGAACCCGTGCGTCGCGCCGCAGGTGACGATCTCGATCCGCCCCGCCTCCTCGAGGCGGCGGAACGCGCCCACGAGGTCGCGGTGGTAGCGGTCGTTGAAGAGCTGGCGCAGCTCGCGGAACTCGCGCTGGTGGTGGAGGGCGAGGGCGTGGAAGGTGCCGTCGTTGCGGGTGCGGTGGACCTCCTTGTCGGCGAGCTCGCAGAGCGTGTCGAGCCGCCGCGCGTAGCGGGCCATGAGCAGCTCGTCGCGCAGCATCGCGACGAGCGGCGGCGTCATGGTCATCGAGATGCGGAACGGGATCCCCTCGTCCGTCGCGCGGTCGAAGACCCTCAGGAGGGGCAGGTACGTCTCGCTGATCGCCTCGTAGAGCCAGTCCTCCTCGAGGAACTCGTCGTACTCCGGGTGACGGACGAACGGGAGGTGCGCGTGCAGGTGGAGGGCGACGTAGCCGAGGACTTCCTGGGCCATCTACGCGCCCTCCCCGGCCCCGAACCCTCCGAACGGCGAGCTCGGCGACGACACGCCGGGAGAGGTCGGCCGTCCGCCCACGCCCCCGGCGCTGCCGACGGCGCCCGAGCGCGCGGCGAAGCGCGACCAGTCGCTGAGGCGCGCGAGCAGCGCCCGCGCCTCCTCCGAGAACGGACCGCCCGCGTGGCCGGGGCCGAGGAGCCGCCCGAGCGGAACCTCCCAGGGGATCCGGATGAAGCGGTCGTCGATCACCGGCGACGGGCCGAGCGGCGGGAGCATCATCTCGTTCGAGCCACGCCCGATCTGCCGGTCCTCCCCGCGGCGGTCCACGGCGTGGATCTCGGCGCGGTACACGCGGCCGGGGTCGAGGTCGTGCACGTAGTACCCGTTCGCCTCGAGCGCGAAGTCCACCGAGCGGACCGGGCTCCAGCCGCCGCCGTTCCGCGCGAAGACCCGGAGCTCCGCGCGCGGGTGATCGAGCCCGGCGAACGCCGCCCGGGCGGTCTCCTGCGAGAAGTCCCAGTAGAGGAAGAGCGTCCGAGGATCGCGGGGCAGCGCGACGAACGCGTCGTCCCCGTACCCCCAGGGCAGCTCGCCCAGGTTCTCCTCGAACGGCGCGCCCGCCTCGGCCTCGAGGGCGCCCTCGCCCTCCTCGACGGCGCGGAAGGCCTCCGGCGCGTCCGAGGTCGTCTCGGTCATGGGGTGCGGCGCCTCGCGCACCGCCTCCTCGCCGCGCACGCGGGCGACGAAGTAGCCCTCGGGATCCGGCGCCGGCCCGCCCGGCTTGCCGTTGCCTACCTTCGCGCGCCGCGCCCGCGCGGCCGAGACGCTCGCCGCGACCCCGGCCACCGCACCGGCCGCCGCGCCCGCCACCGCCGCCGCGACCTTCGCCGCCCTGCGCGTCCGGGGCGCCTTGGCGGCCTCGCGAACGCCCTCGGCGACGTCGGCCGCGGCCGCCTTGCCGGCCCGCGCCGCCGCGCGAGCTCCCGCGCCGGCGGCCTTGCCCGCCTGCTTCGCGGCGCGTACGGCCTTGCCCGTGGCCTCGGCGGCGCGGCTCGCGGCCGTGCGGGCCTTGCCGCGCGCCGCCTTCGCGACGTTGGAGGTCTTCTTCTCCGCGGCCTCGAGCGCCGCGACGAGCTCGCCCTTCGTCTTCCGGGACTGGCCCGGACCGAGCATCTTCCGGGCGAGCTCGCGCAAGCTCTCGACCGTCATCTTCCTGAAATCGGCCATGGCAGTGTTCGAGAGAAATCCGGGTTCGCCGCGGTCCGCAAGGGGTTTCCCGGGGCGGAATGCGTGCGGCGGCGCGCGCGTCGCGTGTCCCCCCTGCGCGGGGCTGGGCCGGTCGTCCGCCTCTGCTACGCTCGAATCTCGCAACGGTGGGGGCTTGGTGCACCGTCCGGCAACGTCGACCACGCGGGGACTCGACCCCTGCTCGAAGTGCGGCAGCCCGCACCTCGCCGACGCGTCCTGCTCGTCTCCCCTGCCGACGCTCGCCTTCGGCGGAGCGTCCGCGCCCGCGCAGGAGCCCGTGCCGGGGCAGGTGCCGGCCGTCGATCCGCTCCTGGGCGCGCAGGTTGGCAGCTTTAGGATCTTGAGGCTCCTCGGCCGCGGCGGGATGGGCACGGTGTACCTCGCCGAGCACCCCGTCATCGGCAGCCGCGTCGCCGTGAAGTTCCTGCACGAGGCGATGGCGGCGGACGCGCACGTCGTCTCGCGCTTCTACGACGAGGCGCGGGCGGTGAACCTCATCGGGCACGAGAACATCGTCGGGATCTACGACCTCTCGGTGCTCGCGCCGGGCCGCTTCTACTACGTGATGGAGTACCTGGACGGCGAGACGCTCGCCGAGCGGATCCGCGGCGGGCCGCTCGATCCGGCGATCGCCCTCGACGTGCTCCTGCAGCTCTGCGACGCCCTGCAGTGCGCACACGAGCGGGGGGTCGTCCACCGGGATCTCAAGCCCGAGAACGTGTTCCTCGTCCAGCTCCGCGGCCGGCGCGACTTCGTGAAGCTCGTCGACTTCGGCATCGCGAAGCTGCGCGACGCCCGCGCCGCCGGCCGCACCGAGTCGGGCGTCATCGTCGGGACCCCCGAGTACATGGCGCCCGAGCAGTGCGAGGACGGCCCGATCGACGCGCGGACGGACGTCTATGCGCTGGGCGTCATCGCGTTCGAGCTCGCCACGGGGCGCCTCCCGTTCGTCGGCCGCGGCGTCGCGCCGCTCCTCCTCGCGCACCTCAAGACGCCACCCCCCCGCCCTTCCGAGCTCGCCCCGGTCTCCCCGGCGCTCGAGCGGGCCATCCTCCGCGCGCTCGAGAAGGACCCCGGCGCCCGCTTCGCGGACATGGCGGCGTTCGCCGGGGCGCTCCGCGCCGCCCAGGCGCAGCTCCCGGCGCGGACGCCCCCGCCCTCCCCGGCCCTGCGCCCGGCGGCCGGCGCGGCGCCGTTGCACGGCGGGCCGGCCGCCGCCCGGGAGGTCGCCATCGAGGCGGAGGTGCGCGCCGGCGGCGCGGCCTCCCTGAGCCTCGCCGTCCGCGAGCTCACGCGGAGCGGCGCCTTCCTCCGCACCGACGAGGCGCTCCCGCCGCTCCTCTCGCGGGTCCGGCTGTCCCTCGCGCACCCTTCGCTGCGGGCGCCGCTCGCGCTCTCCGCCGAGGTGGTGCGCCACGTGTGCGGCGCCGAGGCCGCGGCCTGGCGGATGGACCCGGGGTTCGCGGTGCAGTTCGTGGACCTCGCGCCCGCGGACCGCGCCGCGCTCGCGACGCTCGCCGACGCGCAGCGCGCCCCGACCGCGGTGCCGCCGGCGGGCTCCGCCGGAGAGCCGCTCCTGCGCACCCTCGAGGCCCGCGCGTCCGCGAGCCACTACGCGTTCCTCGCCGTGCCGCTGGACGCGGAGTTCGCCGACGTGCGGCGCGCGGTGCAGGGACTGCGCGACGCGCTCGAGGCGCTCCGGATCCGGCCGCTCGCGGCCGATCACCCCGCGCGGGCGAACGCCCTCCTCGTCCGCCTCGACGCCGCGCAGGCGGCGCTCGCGACGCCCGCGGCCCGGCTCGCCCACGACGCGGAGCGCGGCAACGCCCTCGGTGTCTCGCGCTGCCTCGCCGCCGGCGTCCCCCGCGCCCTCCTCGACGCGCGCCGGGCGGAGCTCCTCCGCGCCGGCCCGGGGCGCGCCGCCGAGGCGAGCCGCCAGCGCGCCCGCGCCGAGGTCGCCCGCAAGCTCGGGAACGCCGGCGCGGCCCTCGCGGCGTACGAGGCCGCGCTCGCGGCGGATCCACTCGACGTCGCGACCCTCGACGCGTACCTCGCCCTCCGCCGCGGGCCGCGCAGGGGCCCCGCCGGGCGCTGACGCCGCCGGGGGACGCACCGCCACCGCCGCGCGGCTGAATAGACGCTCGGAGCACTGCGTCCAGCGGAACGGGCCGCTCTTCGCCTACAATCGGCCGCCGATGACCGCGCTCGTCCCCGCCCTGCTGGCGCTCGCCCTCGGGCAGGCCGCCGCCGCCCCGGCCGCGCCGGAGCCCTCGCCGATCGCCGCCCCGGCGGCCGGCGCGCCCGAGCTCGACCTCTCTCCCCTCCCGCGGCGCTACACCATCGAGCGGATCGTCGTGTCCGGGCTGCACCACGCCCGCGAGCCGGCGGTGCGCCGGCACCTGCTCGTCACCGAGGGCGATCTGCTCGACGAGGAGCGCGTGCTCCTGTCGCGCCTGCGGCTCCTCCAGCTCGGCTGGTTCTCCAAGGTGGAGACGCGGGTCGAGCGCGGGAGCGAGCGCGGCCTCGTGGTGCTCGTCGTCGACGTCGTCGAGCGGAACACGCTCCTCGTCACGGATCTCGTCCTCGGCTCCACGGGGCCCCAGCCGCTCTACGGCGGCCTCGGCCTCTCTCAGCAGAACTTCCTCGGGCGCGGCTTCGGGCTGTCCGGCGCGTTCGTTTACGGCGGCTCGCCCGCGGGCCGGCCCCAGGATCCCGATCGCTTCGCGGTGCGGGGCAGCTTCTTCGCGCCCGACCTGCCGCTCGCCCGCGGCGGTGCCCGCGCCGGGCGCGGGCTCGTCCTGGGCGCGACCGTCCTGTTCGTGCGCGGCGAGGAGCTCGCCTGCGGGGATCCGGAGTGCGATGCCTTCTCGGACGACTTCGGCGCCGCGCCGCGGCTCCGCTACCAGCGCGCGGCGTTCGAGGGCACCATCGGGATCCGGCCCGGCGCCTTCGAGCGGCTCCTCGCGAGCTACCGGTTCGAGCAGCTCCGCGAGCTCTCCTCCGGGGCCACGCCGGCGACGCCCCAGGACATGCCGTCGTTCCTGCCCGGCCGCTCGCGCCTCTCGGCCTTGACCGGCACCTACGAGATCGACACCCGCGACGACTTCTTCCTGCCGCGCGAGGGGCTCCGGGGTCTCGCGCAGGTGACGTTCGGCTCCCGCGTGCTCGGCGGGGACTACGAGTACAGCCGCTACCTCCTCCAGCTCGAGACGGCGTTCGGGCTGTTCGCCCTCCCCTTGCGGTTCCAGGCGGCGCTCGGCGCCGCGCAGGGCGGCGCGCCGTTCTTCGAGCGCTTCTACCCGGCGGACTTCTCCTACTTCGCCGTGGGGCCCGCGCTGGCGCGCTCGCTCGAGCTCAACTTCTCGACCGACTCGCGCTACGACGCGTTCGTCGCCATGGGCGGGCTGGAGTACGCCGTGCCGCTCTGGCAGCGGCAGGCGTTCTTCCGGCGCGGCTACCTCGCGATCGGCGCGCGCGGCGTGTACTCCTCCCAGGCCCTCGGCGGCGCGCGGACCCGCTTCTCCCGCTCCCCGGTGTCGGCCGACCTCGCGCTCCGCCTCGACACGCCCGTCGGCGTCTTCAACGCGTCGCTCGGCTACGCGGTGGACAACCTGCTGTGACGCGCGCTCGTCGCCGATCCGGGCGCTCCGTCCGCCTCGCCCTCGCGGCCCTCGCCGCCGCGGCCGCCCTGCGCGC
>NZ_JALCYY010000058.1 GCF_022690685.1 Anaeromyxobacter terrae
GGCCGGGGCCGGGGCCAGGGCCGGAGCGAGGGCCGAAGCCGGAGCGAGGGCCGGGGCCGGAGCGAGGGCCGGGGCCGAAGCCGGAGCGAGGGCCGGGGCCGGAGCGAGGGCCGGGGCCCGTGCGAGGGCCGGGGCCGGAGCGAGGGCCGGGGCTCGAGCGCGGGCCGGGGCCGGAGCGAGGGCCGAAGCCGGAGCGAGGGCCGGGGCCGGAGCGGGGGCCGGGGCTCGAGCGCGGGCCAGGGCCGGAGCCGGGGCGAGAGCCGGGGCCGGAGCGAGGGCCGAAGCCGGAGCGGGGGGCCGGACCCGAGCGCGGGCCGGGGCCAGGGCCAGAGCGAGGGCCGAAGCCTGAGCGGGGACCGCGGCGGTCCTGCCCGCGTGTCGCTCCGGAAGGCCCGCCACCGCTGCGCGGCGGCGCGGCGCCGGCGTTGCCACGGCGGAACGGGGGACGGCTCGCCGAGTCCGAGGAGCCGCTCGCCCACTCCGGGCGCCCGGAGCCGGGCGGACGTTCGCGTCGCTCGGGGCGCTCGCCTCCGGTCCGGGCGCGGTCCGATCCGAACCTGCGCCGCTCCTCGAACCTCGAGCGGCTCGGCTCGCGAGCGCCGCCCGCGGGGCGCACCTCGCGGCGCGGCCCCTGCCGGCGCTGATACGATCCGGCTCCTCCGGACGGCGGGCGCATGCCCGCGCCCGCGGGGCCGAGATCGAGGCCGAACCGGAGGGAGAGCGCCCCGACGGTCTCGAAGGGCAGCGAGAGGCTCCGCGAGAGCGCCGGCCCGAGCGGCTCGCCGCCCGCGCGCAGCGCGCGGAGGTGCTCGGGGAGGCGCGCGCGGAGATCCGCCTCGAACTCCGCGACGAGCCCGAGATCGCGCAGCCGCTCCTCCTGGGCGAGCAGGAGGTGCACCCGCTCCGAGAGCGTCGCACGCGCGCGGAGATCCGCGCGCCGCTCCTCGCGGATCCGCTCCGCGTCCTCCACCGCGCCGAGCCGCGCGAGGGCGGCGTCGAGGCCCGCCTCGTCGATCCCGAGCCGCGCGGCCGCGGCGGCGCGGGATCCGGCGGCGGCGCGGAGCGCGTGCAGGAGCTCGTCGTGCTCGCGGCGCTCGAACGCGCGGGCGAGGCCGTGGTGATCGAGGAGGGCCGTGAGCTCCGCGTCGGTGGGCGTCGCGTCGCCGGGGCCGCGCCAGCCGGCCTGGAGCTCCGACAGGATCGCGGCGCGGCGGGCGCCGTGGCGCCGCAGGAGGCGCTCCAGGACGGCGCGCCCCTCGTCGCGGCGCAGATCGTCGAGGGTCGGGGAAGGCGGCGGGGCTTCCGGGACGACCGCCACGCGGTCGCGCGCGCGGTGGACGACGATCCCGGGCTGCTTCTTGCGGGCGCGCCCCGCCTTTGCGCGGGGTGCGGGCTCGGTCGCGGCGGCGGGGGACGCGGGCACGACGGGCTCGTCGGCCTCCTCCCGCGGATAGCGGGCCTCGCGCTCCCGCTCGGCTGCGGTCTCCGCGGGCGTCCCGCGCGCCAGGTCGGCGAGCGCGTACGGGCCGAGCGGCGCCGAGGGCGGCGGGTCCGCGAGGAGGGCGCGCGCGGCGAGGAGCTCGTCCCAGGACAGCGGCGAAAGGGCAGCACGGATCTCGCGCGCCCCCGCCTGGCGGCCGGCTTCGGCGCACCAGCGGGCGACACGCTCGAGCAGCTCGGCGTCGATCTCGGCCATGGCGGGCCGGAACGTGCGCCGCGGCGCCGCCCGAGTCAAGGATCCCAGGCGATCGCGGTTGCCGCTCGCCCGCGCGCGTGGTTCACTGCCGCGCATGTCACCCGGGATGAAGGACGGCGGGATCGGCCGGACCCCCGCCGCCGTCCGCTCCCTCCGCTGGATCCTCTTCGCGCTGCTCTTCGCCGCCACCGCGCTGACGCTCCTCGGCGTGCCGGAGCTCGCGCGGTCCGTCGCCGGCAGCGGCTGGCCTCGGGCGGCGCTCGCGGTGCCGGCGGTGATCCTCGCGCTCTTCATCGGTGGCTACGCCGCCTACCGCTTCGTGCTGGTGCGCGCCGGCCGCTATTCGGCGGGGAAGGCGCTCGTGCAGGTCGGGCTGATGGTGCTCGTCCTCGGCGTCATCACCGGCGTCGTCCTCGAGCTCGCGCAGGGGTACCGGGGCGTGAACGCGCCGCCCGTCGAGCTCGCCGGCCCGCTCCGCTCCCCGGATCCCGTCACGCGAGCCCTCGCGGCCGAGGTCGCTCGCCACCGTCCTCGGGAGGCGGGCGTGCGAGAGGTCCCACGCCTGATCGAGCTGCTCGACGACCCCTCGCCCGAGGTGCGTCGGGAGGCCCACGCGACGCTCGTCGCGCTCGCCGGCCGCGACGCGGGCGGGGAAGGCCCCGAGGCGGCGGCGCGTTGGCGAGAGTACTGGCGCGACGCCGCGCCCCCGCGCTGAGCCCGACCTGCGGCGGTCGTCTCCACGGGGGCTTGCCTGCGCGGCGTCAGTCTGATACTGAGAATCGTTATCAGGATGACCCACGCCGACCACGACTCCCGAAGCAGCAGGGCCCGCGGGCACGATCGCCCGCAGGACGCAGGCACCTCTGCGGCGGCGCTCGCCGCGTACATCGAGCAGAAGGGCCTCAAGCACTCGCGGCAGCGCGAGCGCATCGCGCAGGCCTTCTTCGCGCTCCGGGGGCACGTCACGGTCGAGGAGCTCGTCGGGCACGCCCGCCGCGACGACCCGCGCGTGAGCGTCGCGACCGTCTACCGGACGATGAAGCTCCTCGTCGAGTGCGGCCTGGCCTCGGCGCGCCAGTTCGGCGACGGCCAGACGCGCTACGAGCCGTCCGCGGGGCGCGCGCACCACGACCACCTCATCTGCACCGGCTGCGGCGACATCATCGAGTTCGCGAACGAGAAGATCGAGTCGCTGCAGGAGACGGTGGCCCGCAGGCACGGCTTCGAGGTCGAGAGCCACAAGCTCGAGCTGTACGGCCGCTGTGCGCGGTGCCGGAAGGCCGTGCGCGGCGAGGAGCGCGCGTGACCCCTCCGGCCCCGGCCCCGGCCGCCGCGCGCGCCGGCGAGCTCGAGAAGAAGCAGGTGGTCGCCGCGAACCGCGCGATCATCCTCGTCGGCAACCCCAACGTCGGGAAGAGCGCCCTCTTCGGCGCGCTCACCGGCAAGTACGTCACCGTCTCGAACTACCCGGGCACCACGGTCGAGGTGACGCGCGGCTCGGCCACAATCGAGGGTCGACCCTGGCACGTGATGGACACGCCCGGGACGAACAACCTCATCCCGATGTCCGAGGACGAGCAGGTCACCCGCGACATCCTGTTCACCGAGCGCGGCTACGCGGCCGTGCAGGTCTGCGACGCGAAGAACCTGCGCCGCGGTCTCCTGCTCGCGACGCAGCTCGCCGAGGCGGAGATCCCGTTCACGCTCGCGCTCAACATGGCGGACGAGGCAGCGAGCCGCGGGTTCCACATCGACGTGGAGCGGCTCTCGCGAGAGCTCGGCATCGACGTCGTGCCGACCGTGGCCGTGCAGCGGCAGGGGCTTGCGGCGCTGCAGCAGCGCATCGCGGCCGGCGGGCGCGCGTCCACCTTCCGGCCGCGCTACGACGAGGCCATCGAGGCGGCCCTCGCGGAGATCACGCCGCTCATGCCGCGGGGCGGGTTCGGCCCGCGCGCGCTCGCGGTCATGGCGCTCGTGGGAGACGAGTCGCTCCGCCCGCAGCTCGCCGCGCACGTCTCCGAGGCGGACCTCGCCCGGATCGACGCGATCCGGCGCGGGGTGGCGGCGCGCTACCCCGAGTCGCTGCGCTTCGTGGTCGCGCGCCAGCGGCTCGCGGCGGCCGACCGGCTGCACGACGCGGTCGTGACGCGCGGCGGCGCCACCGCGGCGAGCGGCCTCGGGCGCAAGCTCGGCGCCTGGTCCACGCACCCGCTGTGGGGGATCCCGATCCTCGCCGCCGTCCTCTACGCCGCCTACGAGTTCGTGGGCGTGCTGGGGGCGGGGACGCTCGTCGACTTCCTCGAGCACACGGTCTTCGCGAAATACCTCGTGCCGTGGATCACCGCCGGGGTGCGGTTCCTCGCGCCGGACGGGCCGATCGAGAACTTCCTCGTCGGCTCCCCCGGCGCCGACTACCTGAAGCAGGACGGGATCCTCATCGGGAAGTACGGGGTCGTCTCGATGGGCCTGTCCTACGGCATCGCGATCGTGCTGCCGATCGTGACGACGTTCTTCATCGCCTTCAGCGTCCTCGAGGACTCGGGTTACCTGCCGCGCCTGGCCGTCATGCTGAACAAGGTGTTCAAGCGGATGGGCCTGAACGGCAAGGCGGTCCTGCCGATGGTGCTCGGGCTCGGCTGCGACACGATGGCGACGATGACGGCGCGCATCATGGAGACGAGGAAGGAGCGGGTCATCGTGACGCTCCTGCTCGCCCTCGGCGTCCCATGCAGCGCGCAGATGGCGGTCATCTTCGCGATGACCTCCAAGCTCCCGATGGCGGCGACGGTCTGGTTCGGCGCGACGGTGCTGCTCGTGCTGTTCCTCGTCGGCTGGCTCGCCGCGAAGGTGCTGCCCGGCCGTGGCTCGGACTTCATGCTCGAGCTCCCGCCGCTGCGCGTGCCGCAGGCCGGCAACATCGCGGTGAAGACGCTCGCGCGCATCGAGTGGTACCTGCGCGAGGCGCTGCCGCTCTTCATCGTCGGCACGCTCATCCTGTACCTGCTCGATCGTTTCGGCGGCCTCGCGCTGCTCGAGCGCGCCGCGGCGCCGATCGTCGTCGGGCTGCTCGACCTGCCCAGGGAGGCCGCGGCCGCGTTCATCCTCGGCTTCCTGCGGCGCGACTACGCCGCCGCCGGCCTGTTCCTCCACTACCAGCCGTTCATGGAGGCCGGCGGGCTCACGCGCTCGATGCAGATCGAGATCGTCGTGGCGCTCGTCACGATCACGCTCTTCATCCCGTGCATCGCGAACTTCTTCATGATCCTGAAGGAGCGCGGCTGGAAGACGGGCGTGGCGATCATGGCGTTCATCGTGCCGTTCGCGGTCGGGGTGGGTGCGGTGGTGAACCAGCTCATGCGGTGGCTGTACTAGGAGGCGCGGTGGCGGCGCTCGTCGAGAAGATCGAGACCTGCCCGCTCTGCGGGACCCGCTTCGACGCGATGGGGCAGGGGTGCCGGCCGAGCTGCCCGATGGCGAAGGGCTGCCGCGTCGTGTGCTGCCCCTCGTGCAGCTACAGCTTCCCTCAGGAGGCCGGGCTCGCCGGCGGCCTCCGGCGTCTCATCGATCGGCTCAAGCGCGACAAGGACGGGAGGAACGACTCTCCGTGAACAACGGGACGACGACGCGGCGGCTCGAGGAGATCCTGGAGACCGCCTACACCCAGCGCGAGGCGGGTCACGACGGGGCCGACCAGATCCTGGCGGCGGCCGAGGCCGAGCACGCGCCGGGGGCCGGCCGGGCCGACCTCGAGGAGCTCGCGCTCGCGGGCCTCGTCAGGCTCGACGGGGCGAGCGTTCACCTCACGGAGGAGGGCGAGCGGCGCGCACGCGACGTCGTGCGCCGGCACCGGCTCGCGGAGCGGCTCTTCCGCGACGTGCTCGAGCTCGGCGAGGGCGTCACGGAGCAGCAGGCCTGCGAGCTCGAGCACATCCTCTCGCCCGAGGCGACCGACTCCGTCTGCACGCTGCTCGGCCACCCGCCGACCTGCCCCCACGGGAAGCCCATCCCCCCCGGCGGCTGCTGCGGCACCTACCAGAAGACGCTCCGGCCGCTCGTGACCGGGCTCCGCAGCTTCGAGGTCGGCGCGTCGGGCCGCATCGTGTTCATCGCGCCCAAGTTCCACGACCGGATGGATCGCCTGGCCGCGCTCGGGGTGATCCCCGGCAGCACCATCCGGCTCCACCAGCGCTCCCCGTCCTACGTGATCGAGGTCGGCGAGACGACCATCGCCCTCGATCCGGAGATCGCGGGCGAGATCTACGTGAAGCCCGTCGAGGCTCGTTCGCAGTAGTCCCCGAAGCGCAGCACGAGAAAGCCCACCCGGAAGACACCGGAGAGAGCCCCTGCGCGGGCCCCAAGCGATAATGCGAGTCAAGATCATCGTAGCGCTGGCCATCGTCCTCGCCTCCTCGGCCGCGCGCGCGGACGACGCGGCGCCCGCGGCGCCCGCGCCGGCGAGCGACGGGCAGGCGGGCGCGCCCGCCGCGAAGAGCGAGGGAGAGGCGGCGACGAAGGAGGAGGTGAAGGCGCTCGCGGAGGAGCTGCGGCGTCTCAAGCTGGAGATGGGCCTCAAGGACGTCGAGTACGCCTCGTACGGCGGGATGGGCCCGGCGGCGTCGAAGGTGTACTTCGCGCCGAAGGGGCTCTCCATCGGCGGCTACGGCGAGATCTTCTACCGGAACCGCCTGTCCGATGGGCCCTCCGACTCGGACCTCTACCGGGTCGTCCTCTACACGGGCTACCGCTTCACGCCGAAGATCCTCTTCAACGCCGAGATCGAGTACGAGCACCAGCACGAGCTCTCCGTCGAGTTCGCCTACCTCGACTTCCTCCTCTCCGACGCGCTCGGGATCCGCGTCGGCAACGTGCTCGTGCCGATGGGCTTCGTGAACGAGCTGCACGAGCCGCCCTTCTTCAACGGCGTGTTCCGCCCCTCGGTGGAGCGCAACCTCATCCCCTCGACCTGGAACGAGAACGGCCTCGGCGTGCACGGCGCGGTCGGCCCGGTCCGCTACAAGGCGTACGCGCTCGTCGGCCTCAACGGCCAGAGCGGCGATCTCTCCTCGGGCAGCTGGTTGCGCGGGGCCCGCACGGGCGGCGGCGAGGCGCCCGCGGAGAGCTTCGCCGGCGTCGCCAGCCTCGGCTACGAGCGCGGCCCGCTCAGCGTCGCGGGGTCGGTCTACCGCGGCCGCGCCGGCCAGGGCGCGAAGGACGCGGAGGGAACCCTCCACGCCGACGTGACCCTCGCGGAGGCGCACGCGCAGCTCGCCTGGCGCGGGCTGCAGCTGCGGGGCCTCTACGCGATGGGCTGGCTCGGCGACGCGGGCAGGCTCTCCGCCCTCCAGGGCGGCGGCCTCGTGCTCGGATCGCGCACGCGCGGCGGCTACGTCGAGGTGGCCTACGACGTGCTCGGGGTGGCGCTGCCGGACGCCGGCCAGTCGCTCTCGCCTTTCGTGCGCCTCGAGGCCCTCGATCTCCACGACCAGGTCCCCGCCGGCCTCGCGCGCGACCCCGCGCTCGACCAGACGCTCTTCACCGCCGGCCTCACCTACAAGCCGATCCCGAACGTGGTCGTGAAGGCCGACTACCAGCGCACCTCCACCGACGCGGACACGACCGCGGAGCAGATCGACCTCGGCGTCGGGTACGTGTTCTGACCATGCGAGCGGGCGCCATGCACCGACCGAGACCCGCCTCGACCGGGCGCGCGGTGCTCCTCGCCGCGGCCCTCCTCCTCCCCGCCACGAGCGCCCGCGCGGCCGCCGTCGCCGGGAAGGAGGAGGCCGCGATCCGCGCGGTGTTCCCCGCCGCGGACGCGGTCGAGGCGAAGGACGTGATCCTCACGGACGAGATGGCCGCACGGATCGAGCGGCTCGCCCGCGCGCGCGTCCGCGAGCGGCTCGTCACCTTCTACACCGCGCGTCACGGCGCCGACGTGCTCGGCTACGCGGTCATCCACAGCCACGTGGTGCGCACGAAGCGCGAGACGCTCTCCATCGCCTTCGAGCCCGACGGACGCCTCCGCAAGATCACCGTGCTCGCGTTCCTCGAGCCTCCCGAGTACCGCCCGAGCGAGCGCTGGCTCGCGCAGCTCACGGGGAAGGGGCCCGGCGACCGGCTCGCGGTGGGCCAGGATCTCGCCCCGATCAGCGGGGCGACGCTGACGGCGCGCGGCGTGGCCGAGGAGTCGCGCTGGCTCATGCAGGCGCTGCGCGAGGCCATGGGGGTGGGGCGATGAGGTGGCTCGTCCAGCCGGCTGCTGGGGCCCGCGCGCGGCCGCCGGTCGCCCTGTTCCTCGTCTTCGCGGGCCTGGCGCTCGCGGGGCTCGCGGTGCAGCGGCTGCAGGCGGGCGGTCTCTCGGCCGCCGGGGTGGAGGCGTTCTACCGCGGCGCCGAGGGCGGGGAGCCGCTCTCGGCCGCCGCGCTCTGGGAGGAGGTCCACGTCGGCGCCTTCGTCTACGGGTTCGTGCTGTTCATGCTGTCCGCGCTCGCCGCGGTGGCCCCCCGGCTCGACGGCGTGCGCGGCGCGCTCGTCCTGACCGCCCTCGCGGCCACGCTCGCGGACCTCTTCGCGCCGTTCGCGGTGTCCGCGCGGCCGGGGCTCGGCGCGCTGCGCGTCGCGACCTCGGTCCTCGCGAGCGCCGCGATGTGGGCGCTCCTCGCCGCGGTGGCGGTGTCCCAGCTGCGCGCCTGGAGGGACGCCCGTGCGTGATCCCCGCCTCGCGCCGTTTCGCCTCCCGGCGCTCGCGTTCGCGGCGTTCCTCCTCGTCCAGGCGGGGAGCGCGGCGGCCCTCTTCGCGCTCAAGCTCGGGGGAAGCCCCGCGGGCGTCAGCGCGTTCTACCTCGGGGACGTCGAGCGGTTCACCGCTCCGAAGAGCCTCCCCGGGCTGCTGGAGGTGGCGGTGCCGCATCTCGCGGCGATCCCGATCGTGCTGTTCGCGGTGGCACACGTCGTCATCTTCGCGCGGGCGCTCCCCGCTCGCGTCGCGCGCGGACTCGCGACGCTGTCCTTCGGCGCCGCGCTGGCCGGGATCGCGGTGTCCTTCGGCGTCCGCTACCTCGGCCCGGCGCTGGCGCCGGTGAAGGTGGCGGCGTTCGGGCTCCTCGAGGTCACGCTGCTCGCCTGGGCGGCGCTCCTCGCCGCCGTGTTCCTCCCCGCCCGCGCCGAGGCGACGGCGCGGGCGCGGCCGGAGGCCGCCGTTGGAGCGGTGCGCTCCGACGGGCGCGTCGCCGGCCGTGTGCACCGGAAGGAACGAGGGCGCCGAGCAGAGGAGGTCGCGAAGTGATCGTGTGCATCTGCCGAGCGGTGTCCGATCGGGCCATCCGGTCCGCGCGCGACGCGGGCGCCGGCTCCGTCGAGGCGATCGGCGCCGCGACCGGCGCAGGCACGTGCTGCGGGTGCTGCCGCGGCACCATCGCACGGATCCTCGCCGAGCCGCGCGCCGGCGTGCCTTGCGTGGTGGCTCCCTCACGCGACGAGGCGGAGCACCTCGGGGCCGGGCTCGAAGTAGACGCGCGCGCCGACGCGCCCTCCGAGGCCGTGCCGCTCCGCGCTGCCGCCGATCAGCTGAAGACCCCCTGAGGCGTTAGGGCCGCTCCGCCGTCGCAGCGGCGCCCCGCAGGCCGCGCGTCGCGTGCACCGCGCCGTCCGCGTCGACGATCAGGGCCTCGGCGCCCCAGCGCGACGCCTCGCGCAGGGCGCGCTCCCCGCCCTGGATGAAGAGCGACTTCCCGAGGATCTCCGCGTCAACCGCGCGCCTCGCGAGGACCGTCACCGCGCGAGAGGCGGTCGCGGGCCGGCACGTGCGGGGGTCGATGAGGTGGTGGTAGCGCTGGCCGTCCGCGAGGTACGCGTGCTCGTAGTCACCGCTCGTCGAGAAGGCGCGATCGCGGACGTCGACCTCGGTGAGCTCGTCGAGCGGTCCACCGCGCGGATCGCGCACGCCGACGCGCCACGGCCGGCCGCCGCGCGTGCCGGCGGCGTAGAGATCGCCCCCCGCCTGGAGGAGGAAGTTCCTGTGTCCTCGCGCGCGGAGGACGCGCGCGGCGGCGTCGAGCGCCCAGCCCTTCGCGAGCCCGCCGAGTCCCACCCGCATCCCGGGTCGGGCGAGGCGGGCCTCGCAGGCGGCTCCCCGCGGCCGGAGCTCGAGCAGGCGATGATCGACCAGGGTGCAGCGCGCCCGCACCGCGTCGTCCGGAGGGGGGACGTTCGCGCTCCCGTCGAAGCGCCACAGGTCCGACAGGGCCGCCCAGGTCGGATCGAAGCGCCCCCCGGTCCGAACCGCCGCCTCCTTGGCGAGCGCGAGCACCTCGCAGAGATCTCCGGGCAGCGCGA
Source organism: Anaeromyxobacter terrae (assembly GCF_022690685.1). GTDB lineage: Bacteria > Myxococcota > Myxococcia > Myxococcales > Anaeromyxobacteraceae > Anaeromyxobacter > Anaeromyxobacter terrae. Next base: position 10,031 of record NZ_JALCYY010000058.1, read on the forward strand.
GCCAGCCGCGTCCCGCCCAGGCGTTCAGCTGCGCGAGGGGCGAGCCGTCGCGCCACTCGTTCATCGACCACTCCACCTGCCGGAAGACCGCGAACGCAGCCTCGATGGCCGGCGCGGCGGCGTCCGGCGTCGTCCCGGCGATGGTCACGCTCGCGACGCTCCCCATCGCGGGGCGCGTCTCGGTGACGACGCCCTCGGCGGGGCGGGCGAGCGTGACGAGGAGGAGGACGATTGCCGCCATGCGCTGGCGGCTCCTATATCAGGCGCGCCCCGAGGGCGCGCGCCAGCGCCTCTCCAGAGAGGAGTGCCAAGTGAAGGCCGATCCCGCGATCATCGACCTCCTGAACCAGGTCCTCACGAACGAGCTCACCGCGGTGAACCAGTACTTCCTGCACGCGCGCATCTGCGAGAACTGGGGTTACGAGCGGCTGTTCGAGAAGTTCAGGCACGAGTCCGTCGACGAGATGAAGGACGCCGACGCGCTCATCGCGCGCATCCTCTACCTCGAGGGGCTGCCGAACGTGCAGCGCTACAACAAGGTGAACGTGGGCGAGAGCGTGCTCGAGATGTTCCAGCTCGACCTCGCGCTCGAGACGGACGCCATCGGCGCCCTGAACCGCGGCATCGCGCTGTGCCGCGACAAGGCCGACAACGGCTCGGCGGAGCTCCTCGAGCACATCCTCGAGGGAGAGGAGGAGCACGCCGACTGGCTCGAGACGCAGCTCGAGGCGATCGATCAGATCGGGGCGCAGAACTACCTCGCCGAGCAGCTCAAGAAGGCCGGCTCGTAGCGCTCCGGTGTGGGCGCGGGTCGCCCGCGGGCGCTACCGGCCGATTTCTGGACGGCGCGGCCGCCGCTGCTAGCGTCGGGGCGGATGTCCGGGAGACGCGGCCGCGGCTGGGGGTGGAGGGCGTTCGTCGGCGCGCTCGCGCTGCTCGGGGCCGTGTCTGCCCTCGATCCCGACGGGATCCGCAGGTACGTGCGGCTCGACGAGGACGCGCGGCGCATGGAGGACGAGAACGCGCGGCTCGCCGCCGAGAACGCGCGGCTCGCGCGCGAGGTCCACGCGCTGCGCACGGATCCCTCCGCGCTCGAGCGCGCCGCTCGCGAGGAGCTCCGGTTCGTGCGGCCCGGCGAGCGCGTCTACTGGGTCGGCGAGGGCCGGGAGGCCGGGCCATGACGGCGCCGCCCGGCGCGGCGCACCGAGCCCCCATCGGCGCCACGCCGACCGTCCGGCGCCGGCTCGCGCTGCAGCGCCCGCGGCCCCTGCTCGTCCGCGTGTACGCGGCGCTGTTCAGCGACGGGGGGACCTTCGGCGCACCCGCCCGCCGGCGCGCCGGACGGCTCCTGCTGCGCAGCCTCACCCCGGCGGTGACGGTCGGCACGGGGGGGCTCGTCGTGCTCGGCGCCTTCGACGCCGCCGCGCCGGGCTGGCCCCAGACGGCAGGCACCGCGGCGCTCGCGGCGGCGCTCGGGGCGGGGGTGTGGCGCCGGACCGCCCGTGCCGCCGCCGGCGAGGCCGCGACCTTGCGCGAGCAGCTCGAGCTCGGCGCGCTGTTCGTCGTCGCGGCCTACGCGATGGCGCAGACCGCGAGCGCCGGCCACGTGGACTCACCCCTCCAGCCGCTCGTCTACCTCGTCATGGCCTTCCTCGTCGCCTTCCTGGCGCGGCGGATCGGGCTCGCGCTCGTGGTGATCGCGGTGGCGCTCGAGCTGCTCGTGTGGTTCGGGCGGGGCGGGCACGCCGAGGAGCTCCCCTCCGCCGTCGTGCGCGCGGGGTTCGTCACGCTGTTCGCGCTGCTCTACCACGCGGTGCTGGCGGCGCAGGTGGGCTCGTCGAGGCGCGCGGAGGAGCGGGCGGTGGAGCGGCGGGTCAAGGAGCTCGAGGAGCGCGCGCGCGAGTTCCGGCTGACCGCCTCCGGCACGGGTGCCCCGGCTGCCGGCGGCGACGCCGACGGACGCTGGACGGTGGCCTCCGTGCTGGAGGTCGAGAACGCGATGCGCGGCGCGCTCGAGGTCGCCGAGGTTGCGCTCCGCAGCCACACCTGCGCGGTGTACCTCCTCGACGACGCCGGCGAGCGGCTCCAGCTCCGCGAGTGCCGGACCGCGAGCGACTCCCTCGCCCGCGGCGTCTCCGCGCGCGAGGGCGCGCTCGGCGCGGCCATCGCGCGCCGCACCTCGGTGCGACTCCACGGCGACGTCAAGGTGGCGACCTACTACGAGGACGGGGCTCGCCCCGGCGCGCTCGTCGTGGTGCCGCTCATCGATCGCCGGGGCGGGTACGTGCGCGGCGTCATCGTCGCGGATCGCCGCGAGCCCATCCCGTTCTCCGACGAGGACGAGAAGCTCGTCCAGACGTTGTGCGCGGAGATCTTCCGCGCGCTCGAGGCCGAGCGCGTGATGGGCGACATCAAGAGCACCCGGGACGAGAAGGAGCGGTTCTACGACGCGATCGACCTCCTGAACCGGACCCGGACGCCCGACGAGGTGTTCCGGACCATCACGGAGGTCGCGGGCAGGATCGTGACGATCGACGCGGCGGCGGTGACGCTCGTCGAGCAGGACGGGCAGGAGCGTGCCCACCGCGTCGCCGCCGTCCACGGGCAGCGCCTGACCGCGCTCGCCGGGAAGCGCGTGATCGGCGGGGACGGGCTCGTCCAGAAGGTGGTCGAGCACGACACGACCTTGCCCGCCGCGAGCGTGGATCCTGCGCGCGCGACGCTGCTCGACGCCTCGTCGTCGCTCAAGGGGCTCGGCTGGGTGCGGGTGGTGCCGCTCCGCGCCGCGGGCGAGGTGCTCGGGACCGTGGTGCTCGCCGGGGTCGCGCGCGACCGCGCGCCGAGCGTCGATCAGGTTCGCCAGCTCGAGGTCGTCGCCGGCCAGGCGGCCCAGTCCATCCTGCGGGCGCGGCTCTACGAGGAGGCCGAGCGGCTGGCCACCACCGACGGCCTCACCGGGCTCACGAACCACCGCACCTTCCAGGCGCGGCTCGACGAGCACCTCGCGCTCGCGGCGCGCGGCGGCCAGCGCCTCTCGCTCCTCCTGTGCGACGTCGATCACTTCAAGTCGGTGAACGACACCTACGGGCACCCGGTCGGCGACGAGGTGTTGCGCGGCGTCGCGCGCGTGCTCGCCGGCGAGGCGCGCCAGACCGACGTGGTCGCGCGCTACGGCGGCGAGGAGTTCGCGATCGTGATGCCAGGCACGGACGCGCCGGGCGCCGGGGTCATCGCCGAGCGGATCCGCGAGCGGCTCGCCGCGGTGACGTTCCAGACGGAGCAGGGCCCGCTGCGCGTGACGATGTCGCTCGGCGTCGCCACCTGGCCCGAGGACGGCGCGAAGAAGCCGGAGCTCGTCGAGCGGGCGGACGCGTGCCTGTACCACGCGAAGCGCCACGGACGGAACCAGACCGTCCTCGCCGCGACGATTCGCGCGCACCGTCGCGCGGCGGGGTAGGGGCGGCGCCCTCGCCCGGTGGCCGCTCGACCCCGCACCGGGTTAGACTGCCGCTGCGGCGCGAGACGGACGCCGCGGGGGGCCGGCCCGGCTTGAAAAAGAACTTCGTCCTCGACACCAACGTCCTGCTCCACGATCCGCGCAGCATCTTCGGGTTCGGCGACAACGACGTCATCATCCCGATCTACGTCATCGAGGAGATCGACAACTTCAAGCGGGATCTCTCGACGCTCGGGCGCAACGCGCGCCAGGTGTCGCGCTACCTCGACGAGTTCCGCGTCCAGGGCAAGCTGCGCGAGGGCGTGCCGATCGGCCCGGATCGCGGCGGGGTCATCCGCGTGCTCGTCGCCGAGCACAAGCTCCCCGCCACGGTGGCGGCCGACGGCCACTCGGTCGACGACAAGATCCTCGCCGTCGCGCTGGAGCTGCTGGACCGCGACCGCTCGCGGCCGACCGTGTTCGTCACGAAGGACACGAACCTCCGCATCCGCGCGGACGCGCTCGGGCTCCACGCCGAGGACTACGACGTCGAGGGCGTCGAGCTCGACGAGCTGTGGAGCGGCGTCGCCGACCTGGAGGTGCCGTCGGAGTCCGTGAACGAGTTCTACGCCGACGGCGCGCTCGCGTGGCAGCCCGAGGGCGATCCGCCTCCGCCGAACGAGTTCGTCGTCCTCCGCGATCGCGCGAACCCCCAGCACTCCGCGGTGGGCAAGTACAGCGCGCCCCGGCAGTCGTTCGTACAGCTCATCAAGACGCCGAAGGAGGGCGTCTGGGGGATCCGGCCGCGCAACAAGGAGCAGTCCTTCGCGCTCGATCTGCTCCTCAACGACGACATCCGGCTCGTCACCATCGTCGGGAAGGCGGGCACGGGCAAGACGCTGCTCGCCATCGCGGCGGGGCTGCAGAAGACGATGGAGGACGGCGTCTACCAGAAGCTCCTCGTGTCGCGGCCGATCTTCCCGCTCGGGCGCGACATCGGCTACCTGCCCGGCTCCGTCGAGGAGAAGCTGAACCCCTGGATGCAGCCGATCTTCGACAACGTCGAGTACCTCATGAACCTGTCGCGCTCGGAGAAGAAGGCCGGCCGCGGGTACCACGAGCTCCTCGACCTCGGCATCCTGGAGATCGAGCCGCTCACCTACATCCGCGGGCGATCGATCCCGAACCAGTTCATCATCGTCGACGAGGCGCAGAACCTGACCCCGCACGAGGTGAAGACGATCATCACGCGCGTCGGCGACGGCACCAAGATCGTCCTCACCGGCGACCCCTACCAGATCGACAACCCGTACGTCGATCAGACGAACAACGGCCTCATCCACGTGGTGAACCGCTTCAAGAGCGAGCGGCTGGCGGGGCACATCACGATGTCGAAGGGCGAGCGGAGCCCGCTCGCGGAGCTCGCGGCGAACCTGCTCTAGACGGGCCGCTCGCCGCGCCGCAGGCGCGGGCCGGGGGCAACGCGCGCGCCCCCCCACGCGGGGGCGCGGCGTGACGGGGCCCCCCGCGCCGGGGGGGGGGGACGCAGTCCCCGTGAGATCGCCCGGAGCCCGCTCGCGGAGCTCGCGGCGAACCTGCTCTAGGCGGGCCGCTCGACGCGCCGCAGGCGCGCGCCGGGGGTAGGCCCGCGGCGGCTCCGCGGTGGACGCAGCAGTGAGGACGTCCGCCGGGCGCGTCCTCCGGGTGGCCTCCAGGGCCGTCGCTCGCTAGGGTACGGGGATGCAGGACGGCACAGGATCGCAGGGTCCGCCCGCCCCGGCGCTCGACTACCCGGTCGACTACACGTTCAAGATCATGGGGCGAGCGGCGGACGACTTCGCCGAGTACGCTCGCCGCCTGGTGGCTCGCATCGTCGGCGACGCACCGCCCGAGCGCGTGCGCGTGCGCGCGAGCTCCGGAGGGAAGTACCACTCCGTCTCGGTCGCGGTGCGGCTCGACTCCGAAGATCAGCGGCGCGCGGTCTACCAGGTCCTCTGGGAGGACGAGCGGGTCGTCTACTACCTGTGATCCGGGCGGGCGCCTGCGCCGTCCGTGCGGCCGCTACTGGGGTGGCCCGGCCCGCTCCGCGCGCGCGTCGAGCAGGTTCAGCTTGTTCCGGGCGGAGAGCAGCTGCTGGCGCAGTCCGTCCGCCTGGCGCGAGAGATCCTCGAAGCCCTGCTCCACCGAGGCGCGCGCCACGGCCTCGGCGTCGCCGATGAGGCGCGTCATCGTCTCGCGGACCGCGTCGAACGAGGGCGGCTCGGTGCCGCCGGCGCCCGGCTGCGCCCCGCTGGCGAACGCCTGGACCATCGCGTTCAGCTCCTGCGCGTCGCGGCCGAGCCCCGCGTAGCGGCCGAGGAGCTCGCGCAGCACCTCCCGGCGAGCGCGGACCTCCTCGGCGCGCGCCGCGAGCGCCACCGCCTGATCGTGCTGTCCCTGCACGAGCGCGCTCACGGCGCCCATGAGCTGCTGCACGAGCGGGCCGAGCTTCGCGTCGACCGCGCCGAGGTCGGCGAGCTTCTCCGCGGTGCGCTCCACGTTCCGCTGCGAGTCGAGCGGCAGCCGCTGCGCCTCGCGGGCGACGCTCGCGATGCGCTCGAGCTCCTCCTCGAGCGCCGTCGCCGCCGCCACGAGCGGGGAGGGGTCCTTCTTCCCGGTCTTCGTCACGCGTCCTCCCGCCGGAGCCAGCCGTGCATCACCGCGAGCAGTCGGTCCGGGTCCACGGGCTTCGCCACGTAGTCGGACGCGCCCGCCTCGATCGCCTTCTCCCGGTCGCCCTTCATGGCCTTCGCGGTGAGCGAGATGATAGGCAGCTCACGGTGCTGCGCCACCTTCCGGATCTCCTGGATGGCGGTGAGCCCATCCATCTCGGGCATCATCGTGTCCATGAGGACGAGGTCGACGGCGGGGTTCTCGCCGAGGAGCCGGATCGCCTCTCGTCCGTTCTCGGCGTGGATGACGCGCATCCGGCGGGCCTCGAGCACGCTGTTGATGGCGAACACGTTCCGGATGTCGTCGTCCGCGAGGAGCACCGTCCGCCCCGAGAAGTCGGCGTCGGCCGGGAGGGGGCTCACGGAGAGCTCCTCCTCCACGCTCACGGGCGGTCGCGGCACCGCCTCCGCGCCGGCGTAGCGGAGCGGCAGGACGAGCGTGAAGGTGCTGCCCGTGCCCGGCTCGCTCTCCACCTGGATCGTCCCGCCCAGGAGCCGCGCGATCTCGCGGCTGATGGTGAGGCCTAGGCCGGTGCCGCCGTACTTGCGGCTCGTGGTGCCGTCCGCCTGCTGGAACGCCTCGAAGATGAGCTTCTGCTTGTCCTTGGGGATGCCGATGCCGGTGTCCGACACGGCGAACGCGATGGCGTCGCCGCCGGCTCCGGAGGGCCCCGGCGCGCTCAAGGTCACGGTGACCGCCCCCCTCGAGGTGAACTTCACCGCGTTGGAGAGCAGGTTCTTCAGGATCTGCTGCAGGCGCGTCACGTCGGTGAAGATCGTCCGTGGCAGCTCGGGATCGACCGTGACGGAGAACGTGAGCGCCTTCTGCTCGGCAACGTGCCGGAAGTTCTGCTCGAGGTACTCGCGGACCGTCTCGAGGCGCGCCTCGCGGGCGTCGATCTGCATCTTGCCCGCCTCGACCTTGGACAGGTCGAGGATCTCGTTGATGAGCCCGAGCAGCTCGTTGCCCGAGGTGTAGACCGTGCTCGCGAACTTCACCTGCTCCGGCGTGAGGTTCCCCTCCTTGTTCTCGGCGAGCATCTTCGAGAGGATGAGCAGGCTGTTCAGCGGCGTGCGGAGCTCGTGCGACATGTTCGCGAGGAACTCCGACTTGTACTTGGAGATGAGCTGGAGCTGCTCGGCCTTCTCCTCCAGGCTGCGGCTCGCGAGCTCGACCTCGTTGTTCTTCTGCTCGAGCAGCTTCGCCTTGTCGTTCAGCTCTCCCGCCTGCGCCTCGAGCTCGGCGTTGGACCGCTTGAGCTCCTGCAGCAGCTCCTCGGTCCGCATGCTCGAGCCGATCATGTTGAGGATGACGCCGATGTTCTCCATCAGCTGATCGAAGAAGGCGAGGTGGTTCGGGCTGAACTCCTCGAACGCGGCGAGCTCGATCACCGCCTTCGTCTCGCCCTCGAACAGCACGGGCAGCACCACCACGCAGCGCGGCGGCGCCTCGCCCATCCCGGTGGCGATGTAGATGAAGTCCCGCGGGACGCGCTTCAGGAGGATGCGCTTCTTCTCGAACGCGCACTGCCCGATGAGCGTCTCCCGGAGGTGGTACGAGGAGGCGAGGGTCTTCCGCCCGCCGAAGCCGTAGCTCGCGATGAGGTTCAGGACCGGCTCGCTCCTCGTCTCGTCGCGCTCCATGAGGAAGAACGCGCCGTGCGCGGCGTTCACGAGCGGCGCGAGCTTCGAGACGATGGCCTGGGCCACCGAGACGATGTTCCGCTGCCCCTGCATCATGTTGGAGAAGTTCGCGAGGTTCGTCTTCAGCCAGTCCTGCTCGGTGTTCTTCTGCGTGGTCTCCTTGAGGGTGGAGATCATCTGGTTGATGTTGTCCTTCAGGGCGGCCACCTCGCCCTGCGCCTCCACCGTGATCGACCGGGTGAGATCGCCCTTCGTCACCGCGGTCGAGACCTCCGCGATGGCGCGCACCTGGGAGGTCAGGTTGCCGGCGAGCTGGTTCACGTTGTCGGTGAGGTCGCGCCAGGTGCCGGCGGCGCCGGGCACCTTGGCCTGGCCGCCGAGCTTCCCCTCGATGCCGACCTCGCGCGCGACGCCCGTCACCTCGTCCGCGAAGATGCGGAGGGTATCGGTCATCGAGTTGATGGTCTCGGCGAGCGCCGCGACCTCGCCCTTCGCCTCGAGCACGAACTTCTGCGAGAGGTCGCCGTTCGCGACCGCGGTCACGACCTTGACGATGCCGCGCACCTGCGTCGTGAGGTTCGACGCCATGAAGTTCACGTTGTCGGTGAGGTCCTTCCAGGTGCCGGCGACGCCCGGCACCCGCGCCTGCGCGCCGAGCTTGCCCTCGACGCCGACCTCGCGCGCGACCGTCGACACCTGATCCGCGAAGGTGCGCAGCGTGTCGGTCATCGAGTTGATGGTCTCGGCGAGCGCGGCCACCTCGCCCTTCGCCTCGAGCACGAACTTCTGCGAGAGGTCGCCGTTCGCGATCGCGGTCACGACCTTCACGATGCCGCGCACCTGCGTCGTGAGGTTCGACGCCATGAAGTTCACGTTGTCGGTGAGGTCCTTCCAGGTCCCGGACACGCCGCGGACGTTGGCCTGACCGCCGAGCTTGCCCTCCGTGCCGACCTCGCGCGCGACGCGGGTCACCTCCGCGGCGAACGAGTTCAGCTGGTCCACCATCTTGTTGATGACGTCCTTGATCTGGAGGATCTCGCCCTTCACGTCGACGGTGATCTTCTGCGTGAGATCTCCGTTCGCGATCGCGGTCGCCACCTTGGACACGTCGCGCAGCTGGACGGTCAGGTTCGACGCCATCGCGTTCACGTTGTCGGTGAGGTCCTTCCAGGTGCCGCTGACGCCGCGGACCTCCGCCTGGCCGCCGAGCTTGCCCTCCGTGCCGACCTCCTTCGCGACGCGGGTCACCTCCGCCGCGAACGAGTTCAGCTGGTCCACCATCACGTTGATGGTGTTCTTGAGCTCGAGGATCTCGCCCTTCGCCTCGACCGTGATCTTCTGGGAGAGGTCGCCGCGGGCGACGGCCGTCGTGACCTTGGCGATGTTGCGCACCTGCGTGGTGAGGTTCGCAGCGAGGCCGTTCACGTTGTCGGTGAGGTCCTTCCAGGTGCCGCTGACGCCCTTCACGTCGGCCTGGCCGCCCAGCTTGCCCTCCGTGCCGACCTCCTTCGCGACGCGGGTCACCTCCGCGGCGAAGGAGCGGAGCTGGTCGACCATCGTGTTGATGGTCGTCTTGAGCTCGAAGATCTCGCCGCGGGCGTCGACGGTGATCTTCTGCGAGAGGTCGCCGTTCGCGACGGCGGTCGTGACCTTGGCGATGTTCCGCACCTGCGCGGTGAGGTTCGCGGCGAGGCCGTTCACGTTGTCGGTGAGGTCCTTCCAGGTGCCGCTGACGCCGCGGACCTCCGCCTGGCCGCCGAGCTTGCCCTCCGTGCCGACCTCGCGCGCGACGCGGGTCACCTCCGCGGCGAAGGAGTTCAGCTGGTCCACCATCTTGTTGATGACGTCCTTGATCTGGAGGATCTCGCCCTTCACGTCGACGGTGATCTTCTGGCCGAGGTCGCCGTTCGCGATGGCGGTGGCGACCTTGGACACGTCCCGCAGCTGGACGGTGAGGTTCGATGCCATGGCGTTCACGTTGTCGGTGAGGTCCTTCCAGGTGCCGCTGACGCCGCGAACCTCCGCCTGGCCGCCGAGCTTGCCCTCCGTGCCGACCTCGCGCGCGACGCGGGTCACCTCCGCGGCGAAGGAGTTCAGCTGGTCCACCATCTTGTTGATGACGTCCTTGATCTGGAGGATCTCGCCCTTCACGTCGACGGTGATCTTCTGGGTGAGATCGCCGTTCGCGATGGCGGTGGCGACCTTGGACACGTCCCGCAGCTGGACGGTGAGGTTCGACGCCATGGCGTTCACGTTGTCCGTGAGGTCCTTCCACGTCCCGGACACGCCGCGCACGTTGGCCTGACCGCCGAGCTTGCCCTCCGTGCCGACCTCCTTCGCGACGCGGGTCACCTCCGCGGCGAAGGAGTTCAGCTGGTCCACCATCTTGTTGATGACGTCCTTGATCTGGAGGATCTCGCCCTTCACGTCGACGGTGATCTTCTGGGTGAGATCGCCGTGCGCGATGGCGATGGCGACCTTCGACACGTCGCGCAGCTGGACGGTCAGGTTCGACGCCATCGTGTTGACGTTGTCGGTGAGGTCCTTCCAGGTGCCCGCGACGCCCTTCACGTCGGCCTGGCCCCCGAGCTTGCCCTCCGTGCCGACCTCCTTCGCGACGCGGGTCACCTCCGCGGCGAACGAGCGGAGCGTGTCCACCATCGTGTTGATGGTGTTCTTGAGCTCGTAGATCTCGCCGCGCGCGTCGACGGTGATCTTCTGGGAGAGGTCGCCGTTCGCGACTGCGGTCGTGACCTTGGCGATGTTGCGCACCTGCGCCGTCAGGTTCGCGGCGAGGCCGTTCACGTTGTCGGTGAGGTCCTTCCAGGTGCCGCTGACGCCCTTCACGTCGGCCTGGCCGCCCAGCTTCCCCTCGTTGCCGACCTCCTTCGCGACGCGCGTCACCTCGGCCGCGAAGGACTGGAGCTGGTCGACCATCACGTTGATGGTGTTCTTGAGCTCGAGGATCTCGCCCTTCGCGTCGACGGTGATCTTCTGGGACAGGTCGCCCTGCGCGACGGCGGTCGTGACCTTGGCGATGTTGCGCACCTGCGCCGTCAGGTTCGCGGCGAGGCCGTTCACGTTGTCGGTGAGGTCCTTCCAGGTCCCGCTGACGCCCTTCACGTCGGCCTGGCCGCCCAGCTTCCCCTCGTTGCCGACCTCCTTCGCGACGCGCGTCACCTCGGCCGCGAAGGAGTTCAGCTGATCCACCATCGAGTTCACCGTGGTGCCGATGCGGAGGAACTCGCCGCGGACCGGTCGGCCCTCGATGTCGAGCGACATCTTCTGCGAGAGGTCGCCCTTCGCGACCGCGGTGATGACGCGCGCGACCTCGTTGGTCGGCGCGACGAGGTCGCCGATGAGCTGGTTCACGGCGCTCATGCCGGCGGCCCAGGCGCCCTTCGCCGGACCGACGGAGGCGCGCTCGGTCATCTTGCCCTCCTGCCCGACGATCTTCGCCACGCGGAGGAGCTCGCTCGAGACGTGCTCGTTGAGCTGCAGGATGTCGTTCAGGACCTCGCCCGCGCGGGAGAGGATGCCCTCGCGGCGGTAGGGGAGGCGCACGGAGAAGTCGCCCGCCTTCACCGACTTCAGGACGTCGACGAGCTGCTCGACCTCGTCCTGGCTCGCGCGCGTGAGGAGGTCCCACTCGGTGAGCCCTCCGTCGTCGGTCCGCGCGCCAGGGTCGTCGCGTGCGGGCGCGGGTGGGCGTGGCAGCCTCCCCGCCCGCGGCGGGCGAGCGGGCGCCGGGCCCGTTTTCTGCGTACGCGCCGAGGCCCGCGCCTCGATGGGGCTTTCCCCGCGCGCCGCGCCGTCGCCGAGCGGAGCGCCCGCGCGCTCGACGGGTACCCGATCCGGCAGGCCGCCGCCGTCTGCGCGGCGGCGCCGGGGGAGGTGCGAGCGGGTAGTCGTGTTCTTCGGCATGTGCGTGTCGTCCTGTCGTCCGCGGGCACGCGAAGGCGCGCGCGCGGGACGAAGCATTCCATGGGTAGCGAACTGCCTACTCCGAGGGAACCTTCCGGCCCCCATGATGGTTCAACCCGGCGACCCCGGATCCTTGGTACCCCACCGGTCGGCCTTCACCCGCCCCACCGGTTTCGCCCATGAATGGCCCGCTGGGACACTAGATTCCACAAAACTCACCAATGGCATTGCCGACGAACGAGCTCCCCCTGACCGCCGACCCCCTCGATCGCGACGACAAGACGCCGGCCGGCCCACGCGGCGCGGCGGCGGAGCCGTCGAGCCCCGTGAAGATCCTGGTGGTCGACGACCGCTCCGAGAACCTGCTCGCGATCGAGTCCGTGCTGCGGAACCCCGAGTACGAGCTCGTGAAGGCGCGCTCGGGCGCGGACGCGCTGCGCTTCCTCCTGCGCGACGACTGCGCGCTCATCCTCATGGACGTGCAGATGCCGCAGCTCGACGGCATCGAGACGGCGCGGCTCATCCGCGCGAACGAGCGGACCCGGGCCATCCCGATCGTGTTCGTGACCGCCATGAGCGACGAGCAGCGGTACGTCGCGCGCGGGTACGACGCAGGCGCGATCGACTACCTCCTGAAGCCGGTCGATCCGGAGGTGCTCCGCGCGAAGGTGGCCGGGTTCGTGGAGCTGCACCGGGCCAAGCAGGAGATCGTCCGTCAGGCAGCGCTCCTCGCGGAGCAGGAGAAGCGCGAGCGGCAGCGGGCGGTCGCGCAGCTCGAGCTCAAGAACCTCCGGCGCGAGCGCGCCGCCCAGGAGCGCTACCGCCGGCTGATCGAAGGCATCACCCACGCGATCGTCTGGACGATCGACCCCGATACGCTCGCCTGCACGTTCGTGAGCCCGAGCGCCGAGGCCCTCATCGGCCACCCCGTCGAGCGGTGGACGGGCGGGCCGGACTCCTGGCGCGCGCTCGTTCCCCAGGAGGACCGCGCGCGGCTGCTCGCCGCCCTCCGCAGCCTCTCGCCGGGAGAGGAGGGGGCCGCCCTGGAGCATGGCCTCGTCCACGCGGACGGCCGCACGCTCCGCTTCGAGACCGATCTCCGGGTCGTCCCCGCCGAGGAGGAGGGGCGGTTCGAGGTGCGCGGCTTCTCCGTCGACGTCACGGACGCGCGCCTCGCCGAGGAGGCCCTCGAGTTCCTGGATCGCTCGGGCGCCGCCCTGGCGGAGTCCCTCGACCTCGCCACGACCGCGGAGACGGTTGCCCGGCTCGGCGTGCCGTTCATGGCCGACGCCGCGGTGGTCCACGTCGAGGCGGTCGACGAGCTCCCCGCCATCCTGGCGGCCGCGCACCGCGATCCCGCGCGCGCGGACGCCCTCGGCGCCCTCGTGCGTGCGGCCCCGCTGGCGCCGCCGCGGGAGGACGGGCGCGCCGAGGTCTGCGAGGACGTCCGGCGGCTCCTGCCGCCCGAGGCGGCGAGCCGCGCGCAGGAGCTCCTCGGAGAGGGGCCGGTCCGGCTCGTGTCCGTGGCGCTCAGGGGCCGCGACCGCACGGTGGGGACCCTCCGGTTCGTCGCGGGTCCACGCCGCGACGCCGCGCGCGAGCTACGCCTCGCCGAGGAGCTCGGGCGCCGCGCTGCGCAGGCCCTCGACCACGCCCTCGTGTACCGGAGCGCCCAGCACGCGGTGAGCGTGCGCGACGAGTTCATCTCCATCGCGTCGCACGAGCTGCGTACGCCCCTCACGCCGTTGCACCTCCAGATGAAGGCCCTCCAGCGCGGGCTGTCGGACCTCCCCGAGGGGCCGCGGCGCGGGACGCTGCTCGAGCGGCTCTCGACGTGCGCGCGGCAGGTGGACCGCATGACCCGCCTCGTCGCGAACCTGCTCGACGTGACGCGCATCCACGCGGGACGCCTGGAGGTGGACCGCGAGCCGATGGAGCTCGGCGAGCTCGTCGCCGACGTCGCGGGACGGTTCCGGGACGAGCTCGCGCGTGGCGGGCGGCGGCTGGAGGTGAGGATCGCGCCCGGGATCGAGGGGAGCTGGGATCGGCTGAAGCTCGACCAGGTGCTCACCAACCTGGTGTCGAACGCCGTGCGCTACGGCGGACAGGGGCCGGTCTCGATCGAGCTCCGGCGCGAGGCCGGCGACGCGGTCGTCGTCGTCGCGGACCGCGGGATCGGGATCGCCGCCGAGGATCTCTCGCGCGTCTTCGAGCGCTACCACAAGGGGATGAACTCCCGCGCACACGGCGGGCTCGGCCTCGGGCTCTACATCACGCGGCGCATCGTCGAGGCGCACGGCGGAACGATCGCCGTCGCGAGCCGGCTCGGCGAGGGATCCGCCTTCACGGTCTGCTTGCCGCTCGAGCGGGCGCGGTAGCGCGGCCGGACGCCGAGCGGATCAGGCGGCGGCGCGCGGGCCGAAGTCGACGATCTCGACCGGGTTCGCCGCCATGCCGAAGGTGAGCTCGTCGCGCCAGCCCTCGGCGTCGCCGCCCACCTGGAGCGGCATCGGGCGCTCGAACCGCAGCGCCACGCGGTCCGCGTGGAAGTCGAGCAGCCCCGCGTGCGCGAACTCGCCGGACCAGATGCTCGGCAGGTTCAGGAGCACCGTCGGCACGCCGATCGAGGTCGCGATCCGCAGCTGCATCATGCCCGGCGCGCGATCGGCGTACGGGAACGCACGCAGCCCCATGCCGTAGTAGGGGACCGTGCTCGCGGCCGCCATCATGCACGGGCCCGCGTAGAGGAGCTCGCCGTGCGCGATCGGCCGGCCGATCCGCTCGCCCCGGGCGTCGAGCCGCCACGCGGCGCGGCCGGCGTTCACGATCTCGCAGTAGGCCGGGCGCCGCTCGAGGAGGTAGCGGGGCGCGGAGCGGAGCGCGACCGCGAGCCCGTAGCCGGAGGCGCCGATCCCGAGCTTCCGGAGCGGGGTGCCCGAGAGGCGGTCGCGGATCCAGTAGTAGTCGTTCACCACCGCGGCATCGACGCCGACGCCTGCGAACGGGGTCCGGCGGCCGGCGCAGGTGAGGAGGTCGAGGCGGCGTACGCCGCCGATGTCGCCGCGCAGGAAGCGCGCGAGGTCCTGGGCGTGGCGGCGGGGCGTCGCGCCCACCATCTCGGCGACGGCGTTCCCCGTGCCGAGCGCGAGGACGCCGAAGCGCGGCGGGCGGGCCGCGCGCCGCTCGGCGCTCTCGAGGATCCGGTTCACCCACGCGACGAACGTCCCGTCCCCTCCACCCGTGAAGACCGTGGCGTAGCGGCGCGCGACCACCTCCTCGGCGATCTCGGCGGCGTCGTCCTGGCTGCGCGACAGGTAGAGGTGCTCGCCCGGCACGACGCGCGAGAGGGCGCGCCGGACCTCGGCGTTCACCTGCTTCGCGTTTGCGTTGAGCAGGACCGCGACCTCGGCGCCCAGCCCGGCGACCGGATGCTCGGAGAGGCAGGGGTACCGCTCGGCGCTGACCATTCGAAGCATCGTGACCCCGACGAGGATGTGACGCGGATGTCGCGATTTTGAGCAAGCCGGGTGCCACGGCGCGTCAGGACCACGAATGTCCAGCAATTCGGGGACTTGCGGCTCGCCTGCCCTCGCCCAGGGGGGCCGCGCGGCGCGTCGCACCGGTGGCGGACCGCGTAGCGGGCTACGCACCGGAAATCGCGACGAGCGTCGTTTGACAGGGAGGTTCGCGGCCTTACGTTGCCCCCCGTCCAGGAGGACTTTCAGAGCATGGCCAAGATCATCGGCATCGACCTCGGCACGACGAACTCCGTCGTCGCAGTGATGGAAGGCAAGGACGCCGTCGTCATCACCAACGAGGAGGGCTCCCGCATCACCCCGAGCGTGGTCGCCTATACCAAGGAAGGGGAGCGGCTCGTCGGTCAGGTGGCGAAGCGCCAGGCGATCACGAACCCGGAGAAGACCGTCTACTCCATCAAGCGGTTCATGGGGCGCCGGTTCTCCGAGGTGCAGGACGAGATGAAGCGCGTCCCGTACCACGTCGTGGAGGGGCCGAACGGCGACGCGCGCATCCAGATCGACGCGAAGCAGTACTCGCCGCCCGAGATCAGCGCGCAGGTGCTCCTCAAGCTGAAGCGGGCCGCGGAGAACTACCTCGGCGAGAAGGTGACGGACGCCGTCATCACCGTCCCCGCGTACTTCAACGACGCCCAGCGCCAGGCGACCAAGGACGCGGGCGAGATCGCAGGGCTGAACGTCCGGCGCATCGTGAACGAGCCGACCGCGGCCGCGCTGGCCTACGGCCTCGACCGCAAGAAGAACGAGAAGATCGCCGTCTACGACTTCGGCGGCGGCACGTTCGACATCTCGATCCTCGAGGTCGGAGAGAACGTCGTCGAGGTGCTCGCCACGAACGGCGACACCCACCTCGGCGGCGACAACCTGGACCAGAAGGTCATCGACTGGCTCATCGCCGAGTTCCGCAAGGACACCGGCATCGACGTGTCGAAGGACAAGATGGTGCTCCAGCGCCTCAAGGAGGCGGCGGAGAAGGCGAAGATCGAGCTCTCCTCGATGATGGAGACCGAGATCAACCTGCCGTTCCTGACCGCCGACCAGACGGGCCCGAAGCACCTGTCCATCAAGCTCTCGCGCGCCAAGCTCGAGCAGATGGTCGAGGACCTCATCGAGCGCTCGGTCGAGCCGACGCGCAAGGCCCTCGCCGACGCGAAGCTCTCGCCCGACCAGATCGACGAGGTGGTCCTCGTCGGCGGCCAGACGCGCATGCCCGCGATCACCGACCGGGTGAAGAAGCTGTTCGGCAAGGAGCCGAACCGGTCCGTGAACCCGGACGAGGTCGTCGCGATCGGCGCCGCCGTGCAGGCGGGCGTCCTGTCCGGCGAGGTGAAGGACATCCTGCTCCTCGACGTCACGCCGCTGTCGCTCGGCGTCGAGACGCTCGGCGGCGTGATGACGCGCCTCATCGAGCGGAACACGACCATCCCGGCGAAGCGCTCCGAGGTGTTCTCGACCGCCTCCGACAGCCAGACCTCGGTCGAGATCCACGTGCTCCAGGGCGAGCGCGAGATGGCGCGGGACAACCGCACCCTCGGGCGGTTCCACCTCGAGGGGATCCCTCCCGCGCCGCGCGGCCTGCCCCAGATCGAGGTCACGTTCGACATCGACGCGAACGGCATCCTCAACGTCTCCGCCAAGGACAAGGGGACCGGCAAGGAGACGAAGATCACCATCACCCACTCCTCGGGCCTCGCGAAGGACGAGGTGGAGAAGATGGTGGCCGACGCCCATTCCCACGAGGCGGACGACAAGAAGCGGCGCGAGGAGGTCGAGCAGCGGAACCGCGCCGAGAACCTCGCCTACCAGATGGAGAAGCTGCTCAAGGACAACAAGGACAAGCTCCCGGCGGACGTCGTCAAGGAGATCGAGGACGCGGTCGGGGAGGTCCACAAGGTCCGCGAGAAGGGCAGCGCCGACGAGGTGAAGGCGGCGACCGACCGGCTCGAGCGCGCGAGCCACAAGGCGGCGGAGGAGCTCTACAAGACCGCCGGCCCTGGCGCCGCGCCGGGCGCGCCGGGCCCGCAGGAGGGGGCGCCGGCCGGCGAGGAGAAGAAGAAGGAGAACGTCGTCGACGCCGAGTTCAAGCAGGTCTGACCGGCGGCGGCCCCGCCTTCGGGCGGGGGCGGCGTCAACGTCTCGGGGTCGCCCGCGTCGCGCGGGCGGCCCCGCTTCATTTTTCGGGGTCGCCTCGCGCCGGCTCGCGCCGCGGGCCTCGCGGCCTTACCATCCGCGCCGTGCACCTCACCGTCCTCTCCCGCTCGACCGCCATCTACACGACCCGCCGGCTCGTCGAGGCCGCCCGCGAGCGCGGGCTCTCGACGCGCGTGATCGATCCGCTCGACGTTCAGATGGGCCTCGGCGGCGCCGCTCCGGCGCTCTACTGGCGGCGCCGCCGCTTCCCCGCGACCGACGTGGTCGTGCCGCGCATCGGCCTCTCCATCCACCAGTACGGCCTCGCGGTGGTGAACCAGCTCGAGCTCCTCGGCATCCCCGCGCTGAACGGCGCCTGGGGCATCGCCGCGAGCCGGAACAAGATGCGCAGCCTGCAGCTCCTCGCGGCGAGCGGCCTGCCGGTGCCGCGCACGGTCATGGCGAGCGATCCGTCGGGCATCAAGGACATGGTGCGGGTGGTCGGCGGCGTCCCCGTGCTCGTGAAGCTCCTCTCGGTCAACGAGAAGAGCGGCGTCATGATCTGCGAGAGCATGCAGTCGCTCGAGGCGGCGCTCGAGGCGATCCTCGGGCTCGGCCAGAACATCGTCGTGCAGCAGTACCTCCGCGGCGCGAAGGGGCGCGACCTGCGCGTGCTCGTCGTGGGCGGAGAGGTGGTGGCGGCGATGCGGCGGAGCCCGCCGGTCGGGCGGCTCGCCCGGACCCTGCGGCGCGGCGCGCGCTTCGAGCCGGTGGAGCTCCCGCCCGAGTACGCGCGGATGGCGGTGGACGCGGCGCGGGTGCTGAAGCTCGAGGTGTGCGCCGTCGACATGCTCGACGCGAAGGGCGTGCCCCGCGTCTTCGAGGTGAACAGCTCGCCGTCGATCAAGGAGGCGGAGACGGCGTGCGGCGTGGACGCGGCCGGGAAGATCGTCGAGCGCGCCATCGCGCTCGCCACGACGGCGCGGCGCCCCGCCGCGGGGGAGCGGCCTCCGCGCCGCACCGCGCGCGGCCGCGCCGTGTGAGCGCCGGCTTGAATGCATGGCCGCTGCCCGCCGTCCCTGGTATGAGAGCGGTCGCATCCCGCAAGGAGCTCGCATGATCCGCGCCCTCGTCGCAGTCGCCCTCGTCGCCGCCGCTCCGCTCGCCCGCGCCGCGGATCCCGCGGCGGAGGCCGCGCAGAGCTACCGCATCGACACGCAGGGCACGACCTCCGACCTGAAGGCGGGCGGGAAGGGGACGCTCGTCCTCGCGATCGTCCCGCTCTCGAAGGTGCACGTCCACCCGCAGGCGCCGCTGAAGATCACGCTCGAGGCGCAGGGGCTCACGCTCGAGAGGACCTCGCTCGGCCACAAGGACGCCGTCGACCCCAAGTCCGAGGCGCCGCGCTTCGAGGTCCCGTTCCTCGCCGCCGCGGCCGGCAAGCAGGTGGCGAAGGCGAAGCTCGACTTCTTCATCTGCTCCGACCAGTGGTGCGTGAAGCAGACCCGCGACGTCGCCGTCCCCGTGAACGTGAAGTGAGGATCCGGCGCGTCCGCCGGTCGAGCGCCGGCGTGCGCTCCTGGAGCGCCATCCCATGCGCGTCGTCTACGGCCTGAACCCCGTGCGAGAGGTGCTGCGCGCCGGCGGCGAGGGGCTCTCGGAGCTCTGGCTCGCCGAGGGCGGCTCGCGGGGCGCCGCGTTCGCGGAGCTCGAGCGGCTCGGTCGCGCGGCCGGCGCGAAGGTGCGGACCGCGCCGCGGGCGAAGCTCGATCGGCTCGCCGGCAGCGATCGCCACCAGGGGGTGGTCGCCGTCGTGACCGACTTCCAGTACGCGACGCTGGAGGACATCCTCGCCGCCGCGCGGGCGAGCGGCCGTCCACCGCTCCTCGTGGTGCTCGACGGCGTGGAGGACCCCCACAACCTCGGCGCCATCATCCGCTCCGCCCACGCGCTCGGCGCGCACGGGGTGGTGATCCCGAAGGACCGCGCCGTGGGGGTGACGCCCGTGGTCGCGAAGACCTCGGCCGGGGCGGTCGAGCGTTGCCCCGTGGCCCGGGTCACCAACGTCGCGAAGACGCTGGAGGCGCTCGAGCAGGAAGGGATCTGGTCGGTGGCCCTCGCGGCGGACGGCGACGGCCCCCTCGCAGCTCTCGATCTCGAGGGCCCGATCGCCCTGGTGCTCGGGAGCGAGGGGGAGGGGCTCCGCCCGCTCGTCCGCAAGACGTGCGACCACTCCGCGCGCATCCCCATGATCGGGGATCTCGACAGCCTCTCCGTGTCGGCCACGGCGGCAGTCGCCTTGTACGAGGTGGCACGCCAACGGGGCAGGTAGCCGCCCGATTCGCCCGGCGACGTGCGGCCTTGACAAGGCTCGGGAGGTCATCTAAAAGGCACCGCTCCACGCAGCACGGGGCGGGTCGCCGGCAGGGAGCGCGCCAGCGGACCGCAGCCAGTTCCGGAAGGATCTTGCTGGCGTAGCTCAGTCGGTAGAGCAGCTGCCTTGTAAGCAGCAGGTCGCGGGTTCGAATCCCACCGCCAGCTCCAGGAGCAGTGGGGTCGAACGCGAGGTCGAAGGTAGAACACGGTTCCTGGAGGGGTTCCCGAGCGGCCAAAGGGAGCAGACTGTAAATCTGCCGGCTTACGCCTTCGGTGGTTCGAATCCACCCCCCTCCACAGTCAGTTCATCCTCTCGAGTAAAAGGGATTCGCCAAAAACCTTGCGGGAATAGCTCAGTTGGTAGAGCGTCAGCCTTCCAAGCTGAATGTCGCGGGTTCGAATCCCGTTTCCCGCTCCAGTGAGAGGTCGGATCGACGAATTCAGATGCCCTCGTAGCTCAGTCGGTAGAGCGCGTCCTTGGTAAGGACGAGGTCTCCAGTTCAATCCTGGACGAGGGCTCCAAACTCAGACGGCGCGCATCGGAGGCTGCTCGCGCCAACGGCACCCACAGCAGGAGCGAATCATGGGCAAGGAGAAGTTCGAGCGCAGCAAGCCGCACGTGAACGTCGGGACGATCGGTCACGTCGACCACGGCAAGACGACGCTGACGGCCGCCATCACGAAGTACTGCGCGACGAAGGGTCGCGCGCAGTTCATGGCGTACGATCAGATCGAC
>NZ_JALCYY010000059.1 GCF_022690685.1 Anaeromyxobacter terrae
GGGGTCGGGGTCGGGGTCGGGGTCGGGGTCGGGGTCGGGGTCGGGGTCGGGGTCGGGGTCGGGGTCGGGGTCGGGGTCGGGGTCGGGGTCGGGGTCGGGGTCGGGGTCGGGGTCGGGGTCGGGGTCGGGGTCGCGGTCGCGGTCGCGGTCGGGGTCCCGGTCCCGGTCCCGGTCCCGGTCGGGCCCGCCGTCCCTGTCCCCCCCGCCGCTGCCACCATCCACACCATCAGCACCGTCTCGATCATCCCATCCCTCCCTCGGCTCACTCGCCGGGCGATCTCTCTGGAGCAAACCCGGTGCCCACCCGCGTGCGCCGCGCTGGCGCGCACTTTCGCGGCGGCCGCGCTCGCGAACTGTCAGGCGATCCGAACGGGCCCGTCGGGTTCCCTTACAGTCGCGCCCTGCCCGCAGTCCGAAACCCGCGGTTCGGCGCGATCCGCGACACGTGGCGCGCGGCACGCGGCTTGCCAGTCTGGACGGGGCCCCTGCCCGCTGGCGGGGACAGGAGATCCCCCGATGCGCCGAGTCGTCGTCGTCCTCGTCGTGCTCACGGTCGTCCTCGCGAGCCTGATCGCGCTGCGCCTCTGGACCCAGGCGCGGGCGCTCGCCGCGCCCTCCGGCGGGTCGGGAGAGATCGAGGGCACGGACGTCGATCTCTCCTCGCGCGTCGGAGCCCGCATCCTCGAGGTCCGCGTCCGGGAGGGCGACCGCGTGAAGGCGGGCGACCTCCTCGTCCGGCTCGACTGCGCCGACCCGGCCGCAGCGCTCGCCGAGGCGGAGGCGCGGCTCGCGGCGGCGAAGGCGCAGGCGCTCGCGGCGGGCGCGCAGATCCAGGCGTCGCAGCGCGCGCGCACCGCGGCGGGGGCCACCGAGGAGGCGGCGCGGGCGCAGGCGTCCGCGCTCGCGGCCCAGCGCGACGCGGCGACCCGGCAGGCGAAGCGGCTCGAGGCGCTCCCGCAGGACGTCCCCGCCTCCAGCATCGACCAGACGCAGGCGTCGGCGGCGGGGCTCGAGCACCAGACCACGGCGGCGAAGGCGCAGGCGCTCGCGAGCGCCGCGCAGGTCCGGGCCGCCGAGGTCGGCATCCGCTCGGCGAGCGCGCAGGCCGACGCCGCGGTGGCTCAGATGCGTGCGGCCGAGGCGTCGGTGGCGCGCGCGAAGCTGCTCGTCGGCGAGTGCGAGGTGCGCGCGCCTCGCGACGCGGAGGTGGCGACGCTCCCGCACGAGGCGGGGGAGCTCGTCTCGCCCGGCGCGATCCTGGTCCGGCTCGTCGATCTCTCCGAGGTGAAGGCGACGTTCTACCTGCCGAACGCGGAGGTGGGCGCGGTGAAGCCCGGGGCGAAGGCGGTCGTGGTGGCGGACGCGTTCCCGGAGGAGCGGTTCGAGGGCACGGTCCGCACGGTCGCGCTCGAGGCCGAGTTCACCCCGCGCAACATCCAGACCCGCACCGATCGCGACCGGCTCGTCTACCCGGTGGAGGTGACGGTGCAGAACCGCGACGGCAAGCTGCGCGCCGGCATGCCGGTGCAGGTGACGCTCGGCGAGGGGAGGCGCTAGGTGGAGCTCCACCCCGAGCGCGGCGAGGCCGTCCGGGAGGCGGACGCGGCGCCCGCGCTGTCGGCGCGCGGGCTCTCGCGCCGCTTCGGCGCGGTGACGGCGCTCGACGGGCTCACCTTCGAGGTCGCCCGCGGGGAGCTGTACGGCCTCGTCGGCCCGGACGGCGCCGGGAAGACCACCGCCATCCGGGCGCTCGCGGGGCTCATCCGCCTCGACGGCGGCGAGGCGCGGGTGCTGGGGCTCGCCGCGGACGATCACGCGGTCCGGGAGCGGGTCGGGCTCATGCCGCAGCAGTTCAGCCTGTACCGCGATCTCTCGGTGGGTGAGAACCTCCGCTTCTTCTCGCGCGTCTTCGTCCTGCCGCGCGAGGTGTACCGCCGCCGCGCCGAGCGGCTCCTGGAGATCACGCGCCTCGGCCCGTTCCTCGACCGCCGCGCCGACGCGCTCTCCGGCGGCATGTACAAGAAGCTCGCGCTCGCCTGCGCCCTCCTCCACGAGCCGGAGGTGCTGCTCCTCGACGAGCCGACGAACGGCGTCGACCCCGTGTCGCGCCGGGAGCTGTGGGCGCTCCTGCACGAGTTCGTCCACGGGGGCATGACGGTGCTCGTCTCGACGCCTTACATGGACGAGGCGGAGCGCTGCGGGCGCGTCGGGCTCATGAACCGCGGTCGGCTACTGCTCGAGGGCGCGCCGCCCGCGCTCATCGCCGGCTTTCGCGACGAGGCGTACGAGGTGCGCGGCGGCGAGCGCGACCGGGTGGAGGCCGAGCTCGCCCGGACGGCGAGCGTTCGCGCCGCCTCGCCGGCCGGCGAGCGGCTCCGCATCGTCGTGGCCCGCGGCGCCGCGCCCGAGCTCGCCCGCTCGCTCGCCCCCCTCGGCGCCACGCTCGCGCCCGTGACGCCGGACTTCGAGGACCTGTTCCTGTCCCGGATCCGGGAGGAGGACGCATGAGCGCACCCGCTCCCGGCGCCCCGGTCATCGAGGCACGCCAGCTCACCCGCCGCTTCGGCTCCTTCACCGCGGTGGACGCGGTGAGCTTCGAGGTGGAGCGCGGCGAGATCTTCGGCTACCTGGGCGCGAACGGCGCCGGGAAATCGACCACCATCCGCATGCTGAACGGCCTGCTCGCGCCCACCAGCGGCACGGCGCGGGTCGCGGGGCACGACGTGGCCGCCGATCCGGACTCGGTGAAGGCGTCCATCGGGTACATGTCGCAGAAGTTCTCCCTCTACCTGGATCTGCCGGTGATGGAGAACCTGCTCTTCTTCGGCGGCGCCTACGGCCTCTTCGGGAAGGCCCTCCGCGTGCGCGCCGGAGAGCTGCTCGAGCTCACCGGGCTCGCGGGGCAGGACGCGGCGATCACCGGCTCGCTCCCGGGCGGCATGCGCCAGCGGCTGGCGCTCGCCGGCGCCATCCTCCACCGGCCCGAGGTGGTGTTCCTCGACGAGCCCACCGCCGGCGTGGATCCGGTGGCGCGCCGCGCGTTCTGGCGACTCATCCGCCAGCTGTCCTCCGGCGGGACCACCGTGTTCGTCACCACTCACTACCTCGACGAGGCGGAGTACTGCCGGCGCATCGGGCTGATGGTGGACGGACGGCTCGTGGCGCTCGACTCGCCGGCGGGCTTGAAGCGCACCTGGGTCCCCGACCGCGTGCTGGTGGCGCGCGGACAGGGGCTCGCGGGCGCCGCCGCGGCGCTGGCGGGGCGCGACGGCGTCCGCTCCGTGCAGCCGTTCGGCGCGGGGCTGCACCTGCGCGTCGATCCGGCCCGGCTCGACGAGGCCGGGGTGGGGCGGATCCTCTCCGCGGCGGGCGCGCGCGAGGTGGTGGTCGACCGCGCGGAGCCGTCGCTCGAGGACGTGTTCCTGGCGGTGGTGGGGCGCGAGGCGCGCGGGGAGGCCGTGACGTGAAGGGTCGAATCAGGCGGTCGCTGGTGCGGATCTACGCGATGGCCGCCAAGGAAGGGCGGCACATCGTCCGCGATCCGCGGACGCTCTACATGTCCCTCGGCATGCCCGTGCTGCTGCTGTTCCTCTTCGGCTACGGGGTGGCGTTCGACATCGATCGGATCCCGCTCGCGGTCGTGGACCAGGACCGGACCGAGTCCTCGCGCGCCCTGGTGCACGCGCTCACCGCCTCGCGCGAGCTCGTCTCGGTCGGCGAGCTCCCGGACCCGGCGGCGGTGCTCGGCGCGTTCCGGCAGGAGCGGGCGGTGGCCGCCCTCGTGGTGGACGAGGGCTACGAGCGCGCCCTGCTGGCGCGCGAGGTGGTGCCGGTGCAGCTCCTCGTGGACGGGGCGGACGCGCTCGTCGCGAACCAGCTCCTCGCCAAGGCGGACGCGCTCGTCCGCGCCGAGTCCCAGCGCCTGGCCAGCGCGGAGGTGGGAGAGACGACCCCGCCGGTGCGGGTGAAGGTCTGGACCCGGTACAACCCCGACGGGCGCTCCGCGTTCTACATGGTGCCGGGGCTCGCCGCGTACCTCCTCGCCATCACGGCGGTGCTGCTCACCGCCCTCACCATCGCGGGCGAGTGGGAGCGCGGCTCGATGGAGCAGCTCTTCGCGTCGCCCATCGGCCGCCTGGAGATCGTCCTCGGCAAGCTCCTGCCCTACCTCGGCCTCGGGCTCCTCGAGTTCCTCCTGGTGGTGGCGTTCGGGATGATCGCGTTCGACCTGCCGATGCGAGGCAGCGGCTTCGCGCTCGCCTTGCTCGGCCTGGTCTTCCTCCTCGGCATGCTGGGGCAGGGGCTGCTGGTCTCGGTGATCGCGAAGAACCAGACCGTCGCCACGCAGGCCGGCACCATGTCCTCGCTGCTCCCCTCGCTCCTGCTCTCCGGGATGATCTTCCCCATCGAGAACATGCCCGTGGTCCTCCAGCACTTCTCGCGGGTGATCCCCGCGCGCTACCTCGTCCACGGGCTCCGGGGCGTGCTGCTCAAGGGGAACGGGCTCGACGTGCTCTGGCCGGACCTGCTCGCGCTGGCCGTCTTCGCGCTCGTCGTGATCGGCCTCGCCACCGCCCGCTTCCAGCGGAGGCTCGCGTGACCGCCCCCGTCCGTCCCTCCGCTCGCGTCCAGCTCGCCGCGGTCTTCCGCAAGGAGGTCCAGCAGACGGTGCGCGACCGCAGGATCATGTTCATGCTGGTCGTCGCGCCGCTCATCCAGACGGTGGTGTTCGGCTTCGCGGTGGACTTCGAGGTGGACCGGGTGCCCACGGTCGTCGTCGATCCCGATCGCAGCGCCACCTCGCGCGAGGACGCCCGGCGGCTGCTCGCCGACGGGACGCTCCTGTCGACCGGCGAGGAGATCTCGGCGGAGGCCGCGAGCGCCGGCATCGACGCCGGGCGCGCGTCGGCTGCGCTCGTGTTCGAGCGGCGCGCCGAGGCGGACCGGCTGTCGGGGCGCGGGCAGGAGGTGCAGGTGCTGCTCGACGGCACGGACCCGAACCGCACCACCGTGACCTCGGGCGCCGTGTCGCGCTTCTTCTCCGAGCTCGGCGAGCGGCTCGCGCGCGAGCGCCTCGAGGCGAGCGGCCAGACCCCGCCGGCCCAGCTCCGGCCCATCCCGCGCGTGGCCTTCAACCCGGGCCTCGCCACCGCGCCGTACATGGTCCCCGGGATCGCCGCCATGCTCCTCGTGATCGTGACGACCTTCACCTCGGCCATGGGCCTCGCCCGCGAGCGCGAGATGGGGACGCTCGAGCAGGTGCTGGTGACGCCGATCCGGCCCGTGCTCCTGCTCGTCGGCAAGATGGCACCCTTCGTGGTGATCGGCCTCCTGGTGGTGGCGCTGCTCATCGGCGTCGGGACCTGGCTCTTCGCGATCCCGATCCGGGGGAGCCTCGGGCTCCTGTTCCTGGGCACCGTCCTGTACCTCCTCACCACCCTCGGGGCGGGGCTCCTCATCTCCACCGTCTCGGCGAACCAGCAGCAGGCGTTTCTGGGCGGCTTCCTCTTCACCATCCCGGCCGTGCTCCTCTCCGGCCTGATGACGCCCATCCTCGCGATGCCGGGCTGGCTGCGCCCGCTCACGCTCCTGAACCCCATCCGCTGGTACGCCGAGATCATGCGCGGCGTCCTGCTCCGCGGGGCGGGGCTCGCGGACCTGTGGCTCCAGCTCGCGGTGCTGCTCGTGATCGGGGTCGCGATCATGGCGGCGGCGACGCTCCGGTTCCGGCGGCGGCTCGGCTGAGGCCCGGCGCGCGCGGCGCGCCGCACACCAGAAACCCGCTTCCGAGGCGCGCCCGCGTTAGAGTGCCGCCCGTGGACACCGTCGTCGCGATCCGCGGAGTCACGAAGAGGTACGGCCCGCTCGTCGCGGTGGACGGGATCGATCTCGGCATCCGGCGTGGCGAGATCTTCGGGCTGCTCGGCCCGAACGGCGCCGGCAAGACGACGCTCATCTCGATGATCGCCGGCCTCCTCCGGCCGACCTCCGGCGAGATCTCGGTGCTGGGTCACGACGTCGTCCGCGAGTACCGCGAGACGCGCCGCGCCATCGGGCTCGTGCCGCAGGAGATCAACTTCGACCCGTTCTTCAACGTCGAGGAGACGCTCCGCATGCAGGCCGGCTACTTCGGCGTGCGGCTCGCGGAGGAGCGGCTCGTCGAGATCCTCGGCGCCCTCGACCTCCTCTCGAAGCGCACCACCAACAGCCGGGCGCTCTCGGGGGGCATGAAGCGGCGGCTGCTCATCGGCAAGGCGCTCGTCCACGATCCGGCGGTGCTGTTCCTCGACGAGCCGACCGCGGGCGTCGACGTGGAGCTGCGGCGCTCGCTCTGGAGCTACGTGCGGCGCCTGCGCGAGCGCGGGACCACCATCGTGCTCACGACGCACTACCTCGAGGAGGCGGAGGAGCTCGCCGACCGCATCGGCGTCATCGATCGCGGGAGGCTGCTCGTCGTCGAGGACAAGGACGCGCTCCTCTCGCGCCACGGCGCGAAGGTGCTCCGGCTCTCGCTCGCGCGGCCGATCGCGAGCCTGCCCGCCCCGCTCGTGGCGGTTGGCGCCCGCCTCGACGCGGGCGGATCGGTCGTGACCTTCGAGGCCTCGACGGGGGACGCGTTCGGGCCGCTCCTCGCGGCGGTGGCGGACGCGGGGCTCGCCGTGGGCGACGTCGAGACGCGGCGGACGACGCTCGAGGACGTGTTCGTGCGGCTCGTCTCGCGCGACCGCGGGGAGGCGACGGCGTGATCTCGCTCGGGCTGTGGACGCTGCTCCAGAAGGAGGTGCGCCGGTTCCTGCGCGTGCCCGGGCAGACGCTGCTCTCGCCGGTCATCACGACCGCGCTCTACTTCATCGTCTTCGGCTACTCGCTCGGCGGCCGGCTCCGCGAGGTCGAGGGCGTGCCGTACGCGCGCTTCATCGTGCCCGGCCTCGTCACCCTCGGCGTCGTCACGAACGCCTACCTCAACACCGCGTCCTCCATGTTCGTGATGAAGCTCCAGGGGACGATCACGGATCTCCTCGTGTCGCCGCTCTCCTACGGCGAGATCCTCGCCGGGTTCGTCGTCGCGGCCGTGCTGCGCGGGCTCCTCGTCGGCGGGGTGATGTGGGGAGTGGCGGGGGTGTTCAGCGGCTTCGACGTCGCGCACCCGCTGCTCGCGCTGGCGCTCGTCGTGCTCGCTGCGGTCGCGTTCTCGGCGCTCGGCCTCATGACGGCGATCTGGGCGAGCTCGTTCGAGCAGGTGAACTTCTTCCCCACCTTCTTCATCACCCCGCTCACCTTCCTCGGCGGCGTCTTCTACTCGATCGAGATGCTGCCGGCGCCGTTCCGCGCCTTCACCCACGTGAACCCCGTCTTCTACATGGTGGACGGCGTGCGGTTCGGGATGCTCGGCATCTCGGACGCGCCGCCCGCCGCCGGGGCGGCGCTGCTCGTCGTGCTCGCGAGCGGCGCGATCGCCGCCGCGTACGCGATGCTCCGGTCCGGCTACAAGCTGCGCGGTTGACGTTCGGTCGTACGGCTGGCTACCTCTATCGGGGGAGAAGCAGTCTGCCGCGCCGACAGCTTTGCAGCCGCGAGGCGGGCCGGTCACGGGTCGCGCAAGGGCTGCGCGAACGCCTTCACGTCGCGTGCCGTCAGCGGCTTTTCCGGGATCGAAATCGCCCCGACATGGGTTTATGCTACGGCCCCCTCGAAGCAGGGGTCTCGCGCAACTCGCGATACGGAGGTCTCTCCACATGCGTCGTTTGTCCGTCGTGATGCTCGTCTCGCTGGCCGTGGCGGGATGCAAGAAGCAAGAGCCCGCCCTGCCGCAGAGCAACGCGGCGCAGCCGGGTGCTCCGGCGCCCCAGGACGGGGCCGCCGCCCCGTCCGCCGCGCTCCAGGGCAAGGTCCTCGAGCGACTCGATGCTCCGCCGTACAGCTACCTCAAGCTCCAGACCGCGCAGGGAGAGACCTGGGCCGCGGTCCCGAAGACCGACGTCGAGAAGGGCAAGGACGTCACGGTGGCCGGCGCGATGCCGATGAAGGACTTCGAGTCGAAGACCCTGAACCGCAAGTTCGACGTGGTCTACTTCGGCACGCTCGGCGGCGAGGCCCCCGCGGCCGCGGGTGGCCCGATGGGCGGCGGCATGGGCGGCGCGATGGGCGGCGCGATGCCCGGCGGCCAGGGCCCCGAGTCGATGGCGGCGGCGCACGCGGCCGCGGCGGCGGGCCCGAAGGAAGTCGGCGACGTGAAGGTCCCGAAGGCGGGCGGCCCCGACGCGCGCACCGTCTCCGAGGTGTGGACGCAGCGCGCGGCGCTCAAGGAGAAGAGCGTCTCGGTCCGCGGCAAGGTCGTGAAGTGGAACGCCGGCATCATGGGCAAGAACTGGCTCCACCTGCGCGACGGCTCGGGCACGGCGGGCAAGGACAACGACATCACGATCACCACGAGCGACGAGGCCGCCGTCGGCGACGTCGTCCTCGTGAAGGGCACGGTCCGCGTCGACAAGGACTTCGGCGCCGGCTACGCATACCCGGTGATCATCGAGGACGCGAAGCTCTCGAAGTAGCCGCTCCTCGAGCACGAGCCCCGACGGGCGCGGTCCTCGCGGGCCGCGCCCGTTTTCCTTCCGGGCGGCTGACGTGTAGATTCGGCCGCCCGTGGCGACCGCTCCCGAGACCCTCTTCTCCGCCGCGGATCGGCGAGCGCTCGAGGCGGAGGTCGCGGAGCTCGCCGACGCCTGGAGCGGCCTCGGGCGAGCGCAGGGCGAGCCGCCGGGCGCCGAGTCGCCGGAGGACCTCGCGCTGCGCCGGAGCTGCGCCGCGCGGCTCGAGGCCCTGCGCGCGCGCTGGCGCGAGGCCCCCGAGCTGTTCGCGCCGGCCACCGTCGGCCGGCTGCGCGCGCTCGCGGAGGCGATCGGCCGTCCCTCCGCCGCGCCGCCCGCGCCCCCCACGCCGTCGGGGGCGCGCCAGCTCCTGCGCGAGGTGTTCGGGCACGAGGCCTTCCGGCCGGGCCAGGAGGAGATCGTCACCGCCGTCCTCGCCGGCCGCGACTGCCTCGGCGTCATGCCCACCGGCGCCGGCAAGTCGCTCACCTACCAGATCCCGGCGCGCATCCTCGGCGGTACGACCCTCGTCATCTCGCCGCTCGTCGCGCTCATGAAGGACCAGGTCGACGCCATGGAGCGCGTCGGGCTGCGCGCGGCGTTCCTCAACTCGACGCTCTCGCCCGAGGAGCGGCGCGACCGGGTCCGCGCGCTGCGCCGCGGCGAGCTCGAGCTCCTGTACGCCGCGCCGGAGGGGCTGGAGGCGTCGGTCGGGAGCGCGCTCGAGGGCGTGCGGCTCGCGCTCATCGCGGTCGACGAGGCGCACTGCATCAGCCACTGGGGCCACGACTTCCGCCCCGCCTACCGGAACCTGGCGGGCCTGAAGGAGCGGTTCGGCGCGCGCGTGCTGGCGCTCACGGCGACCGCGACGCCCGAGGTGACGCACGACATCGCCGCGCAGCTCGGCATGGAGCGGCCGCTCCTCGTGCGCGGCTCCTTCCTGCGCAGGAACCTGTCGCTCCACGCGGTGAAGAAGGGCGAGGGGCTCAAGGCCCGCGACGCGATCCTCCGGCTCGTCCGCGCGCGCAGGGGCGAGAGCGGGATCGTCTACGCGCTCTCGCGCAAGTCGGTGGAGGAGACCGCCGAGCTCCTGAAGGACCACGGCGTCCGCGCCGAGGCCTACCACGCCGGCCTCGAGCCGGAGGTCCGCGCCCGCGTGCAGGACGCCTTCCGCTCGGGCGAGATCGACGTCGTCACCGCGACGGTCGCGTTCGGGATGGGGATCGACAAGCCGGACATCCGCTTCGTCATCCACCGCGACCTGCCGCGCTCGATCGAGTCGTACTACCAGGAGATCGGCCGCGCCGGCCGCGACGGGAAGCCGAGCACCTGCGTCCTCCTCTACTCGTGGGCGGACGTGATGAGCTGGGAGCGGCTCCTCGGCGACGTCGAGCCCGAGCTCGCAGAGGCGCAGAAGCGGGCGGCGCGGGCGATGTACCGGCTCGCGGACGGCGACGGGTGCCGGCACGAGCGGGTGGTCGGGCACTTCGGCGAGGTGATCGCGCCGTGCGGCGACGCGTGCGACCGCTGCACCGGCGAGGACGTCGTCGAGAGCGCGCCCGCGGTGCGGGTGTCGCGCGCCGGGCGCGGCGCCGCCGGCCGCAAGCGCGACGCCTCCCGCGGTCGCGACGCGGCGCTCGACGCCGAGGTCGACCTCGAGCTCTTCGAGGCGCTCCGCGCCTGGCGCGGCGAGCAGGCCCGCGAGCGCGGGGTGCCGGCCTACGTGGTCTTCGCCGACGCGACCCTCGCCGAGCTCGCGCTGCGGCGGCCAGCCACGCGAGACGAGCTCCTCGAGGTGAAGGGCATCGGGCCGCGCAAGCTCGAGGAGTACGGGGAGGCGCTCGTGAAGATCCTGAGGGGTCGGTAGACCCGACCCCGACCTCGACCCCGACCCCGACCTCGACCCCGACCCCGACCCCGACCCCGACCCCGACCCCGACCCCGACCCCGACCCCGACCCGGACCCCGACCCGGACCCGGACCTCGACCTCGACCTCGACCTCGACCTCGACCTCAGATGGCGCTCCCCTCGACCCTCCACCACTTCGATCTCCGCATCACCCACGCCGACACCGGCGTCGAGGCGGCCGTCGCCCTCAAGGTCGCGCGCCATCCCTCCGAGACCGCGGAGCGGCTCTGGCTCCGCGTCCTCGCCTACGCCTGGCAGTGGCGGGAGGGGATCGCGTTCGGGCCGGGGCTCTGCGAGCCGGAGGCGCCGGACGTGCTCGCCTCGCTGCCCGACGGGCGCGCGGCGCTCGTCGTGCGGGTGGGCAAGCCCGAGCCGCAGCGGATCGAGCGCGACGTGAACGGGAACGCGGGCGCCCGCGTGGCGGCGCTGTTCGAGTCTCCCCGGCGCCTCGAGGCGTTCCTCGTCGAGGCGCGCGAGCGCAAGCTCGCCCGGGTGGCGCGGGCCGACCTCGCCGCGGTGGATCCCGGGCTCCTCGCCTGGCTCTCACGCCACGAGGAGCGCCGCGCGCGCATCGGGCTCACGTTCGTCGCCGACCACGTCTACGCCGACCTGGACGGCGAGTCGGCCGACGGCCCTCTCGGGCGAGCGAGCTTCTGAGCCCCTGATTCCACAGGGGTTTTGGGAGCATCCGCCGATGGGCATGAAATCCGTCCCCGCGACGTTTAATCATCCGTAAGTGGACTGTTTCAGTCCATGATGGGATGGGCCAGCCGGAGGCGGACGGATGATCAGAATGTCGAAGCTCACCGACTACGCGATCGTCCTGCTCGCGCACCTCGCGCGCAGCGGTCGCACGCTCGCCGCGCAGGAGCTCGCCGCGCGCTCGGGGGTGCCCCTCCCCACCGTCTCCAAGCTGTGCAAGGAGCTCTCGAAGGCCGGGCTCGTCATCTCGCATCGCGGACGTCACGGTGGGTACGGGCTCGCCCGCCCGGCGGACCACATCTCCGTCGCGGAGATCGTCGAGGCGCTCGAGGGGCCCATCGCGCTCACCGACTGCACCTCGCCGGCGAAGGTGGCCTGCGGCATCGAGGCGACCTGCCCGGCCAAGGCGAGCTTCGACCCCGTCACGCGCGCGATCCAGGGCGCGCTCGCGGGCCTGCCCCTCTCGGCCATCGCCCCCTTCCGCGCGCCGGCGGAGGACCCGCCCGCGCCCGCGCCCGTCACGCTGGGAGTGCACGCGTCATGACCACCGCGCAGCAGCTCAAGGAGCTGACGCAGCAGAAGTACCGCTACGGCTTCGTCACCGACATCGAGGAGGACAAGGTCCCGCGCGGCCTGTCCGAGGACACCGTCCGCCTCATCTCGGCGAAGAAGAACGAGCCCCAGTTCATGCTCGAGTGGCGCCTCAAGGCGTACCGGCACTGGCTCACGCTCGAGGAGCCGACCTGGGCGAACGTGAAGTACCCGCCCATCGACTACCAGGACATCGTCTACTACTCGGCCCCGAAGCAGAAGAAGCCGCTCGCGTCGATGGACGAGGTGGACCCGGAGCTGAAGCGCGCCTTCGAGAAGCTGGGCATCCCGCTCGCCGAGCAGCAGCGCCTCGCCGGCGTGGCGGTGGACGCGGTGTTCGACTCGGTGTCGGTCGCGACCACCTACAAGAAGAAGCTCGGCGACCTCGGCATCGTCTTCTGCTCGTTCTCCGAGGCGGTGCGCGAGCACCCCGCGCTCGTGGAGAAGTGGCTCGGCTCGGTCGTGCCGTACAGCGACAACTACTTCGCCGCGCTCAACAGCGCGGTCTTCTCCGACGGCTCGTTCGTCTACGTGCCGAAGGGCGTCCGCTGCCCGATGGAGCTCTCGACCTACTTCCGCATCAACGCCAAGGACACCGGCCAGTTCGAGCGGACCCTCATCGTCGCCGACGAGGGCGCGTACGTCTCGTACCTCGAGGGCTGCACCGCCCCGCAGCGCGACGAGAACCAGCTCCACGCGGCGGTCGTCGAGCTCGTCGCGCACGAGGGCGCGCACATCAAGTACTCCACCGTCCAGAACTGGTACCCGGGCGACGCGGAGGGCAAGGGCGGGATCTACAACTTCGTCACGAAGCGCGGGAAGGCGCTCGCGCGGGCCAAGATCAGCTGGACCCAGGTCGAGACGGGCTCGGCGATCACCTGGAAGTACCCGTCCTGCATCCTCCAGGGTGACGACTCGGTGGGCGAGTTCTACTCGGTCGCGCTCACGAACCACCGCCAGCAGGCGGACACCGGCACGAAGATGATCCACGTCGGCAAGAACACCCGCTCGACCATCATCTCGAAGGGCATCAGCGCCGGCCGGGGCCAGAACACCTACCGCGGCCTCGTGAAGATGATGAAGGGCGCCACGGGGGCTCGCAATTACTCTCAGTGCGACTCGCTCCTCATCGGCGATCGCTGCGGCGCCCACACGTTCCCGTACATCGAGGTGCGCAACCCCTCGGCGAAGGTCGAGCACGAGGCGACCACCTCGAAGATCAGCGAGGACCAGCTCTTCTACTGCAAGCAGCGGGGCATCTCGGACGAGGACGCGGTCTCCATGATCGTGAACGGCTTCGCGAAGCAGGTCCTGAAGGAGCTGCCGATGGAGTTCGCGGTGGAAGCTCAGAAGCTCCTGGGGATGTCGCTCGAAGGGAGCGTCGGCTAGCGATGGGAGGGAACGGCAAGGTGAACGGCCCGAGAGACGCCGCGGCGCTGCTGCGGGTGAGGGGGCTGCGCGCGAGGATCGCGGGCGGCGAGGGCGAGATCCTGAAGGGCGTGGACCTCGAGATCCGGCCGGGCGAGGTGCACGCCATCATGGGGCCGAACGGCTCCGGCAAGTCCACGCTCGCGGGCGTGCTCGCCGGCCGCGAGGCGTTCGAGGTGACGGGCGGCTCGGCGACGTACGCCGGCCAGGATCTCCTCGCGCTCGCGCCCGAGGCGCGCGCGGCGGCGGGGCTGTTCCTCGGCTTCCAGTACCCGGTGGAGATCCCCGGCGTCGGGAACCTCTACTTCCTCCGCACCGCGCTCAACGCCATCCGGCGCGCGCGCGGCGAGGAAGAGCTCGACGCGATGGACTTCCTCGCGCTCGCCAAGGAGAGGATGAAGCTCGTCGAGCTCGACCCCGCGTTCGGGAGCCGCTCGGTGAACGAGGGCTTCTCCGGCGGCGAGAAGAAGCGGAACGAGGTCTTCCAGATGGCGGTGCTCGAGCCCCGGCTCGCCATCCTCGACGAGATCGACTCGGGCCTCGACATCGACGCCCTCCGCGTGGTCGCGCGCGGGGTGAACGCGGTGCGCGGCCCGGAGCGCGGCATCCTGCTCGTGACCCACTACAAGCGGCTCCTCGAGTACGTCCCCCCCGACGTCGTGCACGTCATGGCGAACGGGCGGATCGTCCGCTCCGGCGGGCCGGAGCTCGCGGACGAGCTCGAGCAGACCGGGTACGCGTGGACGGACGGCATGCGGCCCGAGGTCGCCCAGCCCGCGGGCGCGTGAGGAGAGCGATGACGCCCGTCGAGTCGAGCCTCGTCGAGCTGTTCGCGAGGGACCCGCGCGAGCCCGGGTGGCTCGCCGACGCCCGCCTGGAGGCGCTCGCGCGCTTCCGCGCCCGCGGCCTGCCCACCTCGCGCGACGAGGACTGGCGCTTCACGAGCCTCGCGCCGCTCGCGCCCGTGGTCCTCGAGCGGACGCGCCCCGCCGACGCCGAGGACGGCGCCGCGCCCGTGGCCGCGCTCCTCGCGAGGGCGCCGGGCGGCGGCGGCCCCCGGCTCGTCTTCGTCGACGGCCGGCTCCGCCCCGAGCTCTCCGCGGCCGACGGGCTCCCCGCGGGCGCGGTGGTGGCCTCGCTCGCGCAGGCGCTCCGCGAGACCCCCGCGCTCGTGAAGCCGCACCTCGGCCGGCTCGCGCGCCCCGAGGAGCACGCCTTCGTCGCGGCGAACGCCGCGCTGATGGCGGACGGCGGCTTCGTTCACCTGCCCGCCGGCGCCACGCTCGACGCGCCCATCGTGCTCGTCTTCCTCGCCTCCGGCGCGCGCCCCGCCCTCTCGAGCCCGCGGACCCTCGTCGTCGCGGGCGAGGGCGCCCGCGCGAGCGTTGCCGAGGTCTTCCTCGGGACGGACGGCGTCTACCTCACGAACGCGGTCACCGAGCTCGTCCTCGGCGAGGGCGCCGAGGTGGAGCACGTGCGGCTGCAGGACGAGTCCCGCCGCGCCTTCCACGTGGGCGTCGTCGTCGCGGAGCAGCAGGCGAAGGCGAGCCTCGCCGCGCACGCGCTGTCGCTCGGCGGCCGGCTCTCCAGGAGCGAGCTCCGCACGCGGCTCGTCGGCGAGCAGGCGAGCGTCGCCGCGAACGGCCTGTACATGGCGGACGGCGAGCGGCTCGTGGACAACTTCTCCTGGGTGGAGCACGCCGTCCCGCGCTGCTCGACCACGGAGACGTACAAGGGCGTCCTCGACGGCCACTCGCGCGGCGTGTTCTCCGGGCGCATCCGCGTGATGCCCGGCGCGCAGAAGACCGTCGCGTACCAGATGAACTCGAACCTGCTCCTCTCCGACGACGCGATCGTCGACACGAAGCCGCAGCTCGAGATCTTCGCGGACGACGTGAAGTGCGGGCACGGCGGCACGGTCGGCCAGCTCGACGAGGCCGCGCTCTTCTACCTGCGCTCGCGCGGACTGCCCGCGGCGGAGGCGCGCGGCCTCCTCATCTACGCGTTCGCGGCCGAGATGGTGGACCTCGTCCGCGCCGGCTCGCTCCGCGCCGCGGCGAGGGACCTCGTCCAGGCCCGGCTGCCCGCGGGCGCGCGGCTCCTGGAGGCGGCATGAGCGCAGGCGGCGGCACGAGCGCGGCGGGCGAGCGGCGGAGCGAGGCGGTGGCGCGGCGGGCCGCGCCGGTGTTCGACGCGGCGCGCGCGCGCGAGGACTTCCCGATCCTGCGCCAGCGCGTCCACGGCCGGCCGCTCGTGTACCTCGACAACGCCGCGACCACCCAGAAGCCGCGGTCGGTCATCGACGCGATCTCCCGGTACTACGAGGAGGACAACGCCAACGTGCACCGCGGCGTGCACCTCCTGTCGGAGCGCGCGACGCGCCGCCACGACGAGGCGCGCAAGCGGGTAGCGCGCTTCATCGGCGCGGCGGATCCGCGCGAGGTGATCTTCGTCCGCGGCACCACCGAGGCGGTGAACCTCGTCGCGCAGACGTTCGGCCGGACGCGGGTCGGCGCGGGCGACGAGGTGCTCGTCACCGAGCTCGAGCACCACTCCAACATCGTCCCCTGGCAGATGCTCTGCCAGGAGAAGGGCGCGCGGCTGCGCGTCGTGCCCGTGACGGACGCGGGCGACCTCGACCTCGACGCGCTCGAGGCGCTCCTCGGCCCGCGCACCCGGCTCCTCGCGGTGACGCAGGTCTCGAACGCGCTCGGCACCGTGAATCCGCTCCGCGAGATCATCGCGCGGGCGAAGGCGAAGGGCGTCCCGGTGCTCGTGGATGGCGCGCAGGGCGCGCCGCACCTCGCCTTCGACGCCGACGCCTCCGGCGCGGACTTCTACGCGTTCAGCGGGCACAAGCTGTACGGGCCGACCGGCATCGGCGTGCTGTGGGGGCGCCGCGAGCACCTCGAGGCGATGCCGCCCTGGCAGGGCGGGGGGGACATGATCCTCTCCGTCACCTTCGAGAAGACGATCTACAACGCGCTGCCCTACAAGTTCGAGGCGGGCACGCCGGACATCGCGGGCGCGATCGGGCTCGCCGCCGCCATCGAGTACGTGGAGGGCCTGGGCCTCGAGGCGATCGCCGCGCACGAGCGCGAGCTGCTCGGCCTCACGGTGGACGCGCTCTCGGCCGAGGACGGCGTGCGCCTCGTCGGCACGCCGCGCGAGCGCGCGGGGGTGGTCTCGTTCCTCGTCGGCGACGTTCACCCGCACGACATCGGCACCGTGCTCGATCGGCACGGGGTCGCCGTCCGCGCCGGGCACCACTGCGCCCAGCCGCTCATGCAGCGCCTCGGCCTCGCCGCGACGGCGCGCGCGTCATTCGGGCTCTACAACACCCGCGAGGACGTCGAGGCGCTCGTGCGCGGGATCCGCGCGGTCCGGGAGATGTTCGCCTGAACCGGAGTGAGGACATGTCGGAGCTGACGGATCTGTACCAGGAGGTGGTGCTCGACCACGGCAAGCGGCCCCGCAACTACGGGCCGCTGGAGGGTGCGACGCACCGCGCGGAGGGCCTGAACCCGCTGTGCGGCGACCGGATCGCGGTCGCGGCGCGGCTCGAGGACGGCGTCGTGCGCGACGTCCGGTTCGAGGGCAGCGGCTGCGCGATCTCGAAGGCCTCCGCCTCGGTCATGACCGGCGTCGCGAAGGGCAGGACGCCGGCCGAGATCGACGAGGTCTTCGAGAAGTTCCACCGGCTCGTCACGGAGGGCCCCGGCGCGGCGGACGCCGAGTCGCTCGGCAAGCTCGCGGTGTTCGGCGGCGTGCACGAGTACCCGACGCGCGTGAAGTGCGCGAGCCTCCCCTGGCACGCGCTGCGCCAGGCGCTGCGCGGGGGCGGCGAGGCGATCTCGACGGAGTGACC
This sequence comes from Anaeromyxobacter terrae, assembly GCF_022690685.1. Classification (GTDB taxonomy): domain Bacteria; phylum Myxococcota; class Myxococcia; order Myxococcales; family Anaeromyxobacteraceae; genus Anaeromyxobacter; species Anaeromyxobacter terrae. The sequence goes on from NZ_JALCYY010000059.1 coordinate 17,087, forward strand.
ATGGCCTTCTCCCGCACCCCCACCTCCACGCGGCGCGACGTCCCGGCCGTCCGGGTCCCGGACGGCGATCGCGTCCTGCTCCCCTCCGGCACGTGGCTCGTCGTGCAGCAGGCGCTGGGCGGCCAGTTCACCGCCATGACCGAGCTCGGCGGGCTCGTCCGGATCGACGGCAAGGACGCGGACGCGCTCGGGCCCGAGTTCGAGGCGGAGGCCCAGAGGTTCGCGGCGGAGCGCGCCGCGGCCGTGGAGGGACCGTTCGACGAGGAGAAGGTCTGGGAGGCGCTCCGGACGGTCTTCGATCCGGAGATCCCGGCGAGCATCGTCGAGCTGGGCCTCGTCTACGCCCTCGCCGCCGAGCCGGTGGAGGGCGGGCACGAGGTGCACGTGAAGATGACGCTCACCGCGCCCGGCTGCGGCATCGGTCCGGTGCTCGTCGACGACGTGCGCCACGCCGTGCTCGGCGTGCCCGGCGTGAAGGGCGTCGACGTCGAGCTCGTCTTCGAGCCGCCCTGGGACCCGTCGCGGATGAGCGAGGCGGCGCGGCTGCACCTCGGGATGATGTAGCCGCGTCGGGTGCGCGCTCCGGCGACGGGTAAGGCCGCTCGCCAGCGCTGTGCGGGCCATCGCCGCGGGCTTCCCGCCTCACGCCCCACGCCGGGCGCGCGGACGCACCACGGTGCCGCGATCTCCGTCCACCAGCACCTCGTCGCCGTCGTGCAGCACCCCGGTGACGCCGGGCACGCTCATGACGGCGGGGATGCCGTACTCACGCGCGACGATGGCAGCGTGCGAGGCCACCCCGCCCGTCTCCGCGATCACGGCGCTCGCGGACACGAACAGCGGCGTCCACGCGGGGTTCGAGTACGGACAGACCAGGACCTCCCCCGGGCGGAGCCGGTCGAACTCGTGCTCGCCGCGGATGAGCCGCGCTCGCCCGCGCGCCACCCCGGGGCTCGCCGCGATCCCGCGCAGCGCGCCGCGGCGCGCCTTGGCGCAGAGCTCGACCTGCCAGCGGGCGTTCGCGATCGGGTAGGTCGCTCGCCGCCGCGAGACGAGCTCCCTCACGCCGGCCGGCGCCGAGGAGGAGTCGAGGAGCCACGAGCGGACCTCCTCGTGCGTGAGGTAGTAGACGTCGTCGACCGAGCCGAGGAGGCCGCGCTCGGTGAGGCGGCGCCCCCACTCGGCGGCGACGTCCTGGAGCGCCGAGAGCGGGCGGGTGATGTCGTAGTGGCTCCTCTCGCGGAACGCGTGCGCCGCCCGGAACCGGTCCACGAGCCACTCGAACAGCCGGCGCATGCCGGGCACGAAGCGAAGCCTGCGCTCCACCAGCGCGCGGGCGTCCTCGTACCGCGCGCGCGCCCGCCGCGGGTCGGCAGGACTCGTGTCCACCTCGACGAGGCTGGCGAGCAGCCGCCACACCTGCAGCGGGTCGTGGCGCCAGGTCGGTGTCGAGAGGTAGTAGCAGCTTCCCTCGCGGTGGCCGTGACCCTCGAGGAACGCGCGGAGCGCCTCGCGGAAGGCGAGACCGGCCGGGGTCGCCGGGACCGCCTCCGGCTGCACGTCGCGGACGGCCGCGCGGAGCGCCGGCTCGCTGCGGGCGAGCCTCGACAGCTGCCAGAGCGCCTCGTTCACTTCCTCCGTGGGCGTCTCGAGCCCCGACAGCAGGTGAGCCATGATCTGCCCGCGGCGGCGGCGCCCGACGACCAGCGCGACCACGAGCCGCAGCCACCACAGGGCCTCGATCGAGCTCGCCGCGTGGAACCGGCGGTTCAGGGGATCTTCCCAGACGGCGAGGATCTGCTCCGCCCGCTGCAGCAGCGCCGCGTCGCCGAGCGCCGTCAGATCGACGGGTGCGGACGCCGCGCGAAGCGCCTCGCGCGGCCCCCCCTCCCACCAGGCCTCCCAGTCGACGCGCAGCGCGCGCAGCTGGCTCCACCCCGAGAACAGGAAGCGCCACTTGGAGTGAACGGGCGGGAACCGGTAGGCCTGCCGCCAGATCTGGGCGCGGAACGCCGCGGCGTCCTCGGCCCTTATCGTTCCGCCGAGCCGGCCGAGCGCGTACATCGCCGCCCCGACCAGGCGGGTGAAGGTGATGTTGTCGAGCGGGCGGGGGGCCACCACGTACCGCTCGGCAGCGATGCGCCGCATGACCCCGTCGACGAACGAGGGCTTCCCGAGCGGCGGGAGCGGCTCCGGCTCCGCGGTCCCGAGCGTCGTGATCGGACGCGCTTGCAGCAGGTAGAGCGCGCCGCCCGCGACCGCGAACTCGAGATCCTGAGGGCAGCCGAAGTGGCGCTCGAGCTCGAGCGCGAACCGCCACAGCTCGCGGGCTCCCTCCGCGGTGAGGAGGTGATCGCCGCCGGAACCGGCGAGGGTCCCGGTGGCCCGGTCGATCCGATGGGCCTCGCCGGTCACCGCCCCGGACACCACCGCCTCCCCCGGACCAGGAGCGATCTGGACGACCATCCGGTCCGCCCGTCGCTCCATCGGGTCGACCGTGAAGAGCACGCCCGCGGCGTCGGCTCGCACCATGCGCTGCACGACCACCGCGATGCGGACGGACGCGTGATCGACCGCGCGCTGCTCCCGGTAGCGCAGCACCCGCTCGCCCCAGAGCGACGCCCAGCACGCCGCGATCGTGCGGAGGAGCGCGTCGTCACCCTCGACCTGGAGGAAGGTGTCGTGCTGCCCGGCGAAGGAGGCGCCGGCCAGGTCCTCGGCGGTCGCCGAGGAGCGCACGGCGACCGCGGGCGAGCCCATGCGACGGTACGCCTCGAGCACGGGGGTACGCAGCGGCTCGTCGATGGGGCGCGCCGTCAGCAGCGCGCGGGCCGCGGCCTCGACCTCTGCCCAGGCCTTCCGCGCGAGCCCTGGCGCCAGGGCCGCGGCGAGACCGCACCGCGCCGCGTGCGCCTCGTAGGCGTCCGTCGTGACGACGAAGCCGCCGGGGACGGGCATGCCCAGCCGGATGAGCGCAGCCAGGTTGGCGCCCTTGGCGCCCGTCGCCGGCGCCTCGTTCATCGAGCCACCGGACCACCCCCATGGATACCTCCCGTCGCGAAGCGCCACGCTGCGTCGATGGCGGCCCGGGCGCTCCGGCCGTGAACGGCGATCGCCAGCAGCGCGCGCTGGTACAGCGCGAGCAAGTGCGCCGCCTGCTCGCTCGCGGGGAGGTCTCGTCGCGCCTCGCCACGCAGCTGCGCCTCGGAGAGGAGCGCGGTGACCGTCTCGAGGAAGCGGAGGCGGGCGGGCGTGGGCGAGGCGAGGTAGTCGGGGTCGCGCGCGCTGTACGCGAAGACGACCTTCCAGTCGTCGCGGTGCCGTTCGGTGTGCCTCGCCATCGCGAGCAGGACGCGCCGGACGCGCTCGAGGGGAGGCGTGTGGGCTCCGGCAGCCGCGAGCGTCTCGTCCATCGTGGAGACGAGGTGCTCGCCGTAGAACCGGAGGACGGCCGCCTTGGTGCCGAAGTGGTTGAAGAAGGTGGCCCGGCTGAACCCCGCGCGCGCGGCGATGTCCTCGGCCGTGGTCTCGTCGAAGCCCTTCTCGCGGAAGAGCTGCATGGCCGCGCCGAACAGCGCGCCCCGGGCCTCGGCGTACTTCTTCGTCCGCAGGGTGGACGGCTCCTCGGGAGAGCGGGACGGTGACGCGGGGGGCGTTCGCATGGTCGATAGACGCGAGTCCAAGATTAGACTCCAATCTAACGAACCGCCAGGCACTCGTCGGGTCGGCGCGCGGCCGTTCGCCGCACGACGCTCCTCGGCGGCGGCACCCGCCCCGCGGCGGGAAGGCTCGACGTCTCTGGCGCGCGGCGCGCCGCGAGGGCGTCGCTCAGCTCTCCACGACGTACTTCAGCACCGTCGAGGCGATCCGGACGACGTCCCCATGGCGGAGCGTCTGCTCCTGCACGAGCTTCGAGTTGAGGAACGTCCCGTTCGTCGAGTCGAGGTCCACGAGGACGTGGACCCCGCCCGAGACGAAGATCCGCGCGTGGCGGCGCGACGCCTGGTCCGAGCCCACCACGACCGTGTTCCCGGCCTCCCGGCCGATCGTCACGTCCTCGTCGCCCAGGGCGTAGGCGCGTCCCTTCTCCGCCTCGTCGGCGGCGTGGACGACGACGAGGGAGGCTTTCGCGGTGCGGGCGCGGCCGCTCGCCTGTGGCGCTGCGCCGACGCGGGTCTCGTCGAAGCTCATGCCATCGCGTTAGCACGGGCGGGCGGGAGCGAGAAAGGGGGCGGGGAGCGCACACGGTGGGCTGGTCCCCGTGCGCGCGGCCACGCGCTCCCGGCGCGAGCGCACGTCCCCGCGCCGCGTGCGAAATGCAGGACTCCTCTACAACTTTTCCCCTGGAACCGAACGACTCGGGAGGGAACCATGGACATCCGGTGGAGGGGAGCGGCCATCGCCGCCGCGCTGCTGGTCGGCGCGCCCGCGTACGGGCAAGGCGCCGGCTCGCAGATGGGGACCGGCGGGCAGCGGTCTCCTGGCGACGACTCGACGCGGAGCACGACCAGCGAGAAGGGTACCGGGATGACGCGCGAGCAGGGCGCGACCGGCAGCCGCGGCTCGACGAGCAGCACGATGGGCACCGGCAGCGCGGCGACCGCCCCGGGCGGCAAGGAGCTCAAGAAGGACCTCGTGAAGGCCGTCCAGGAGCTGCACGCGGCCAACCAGACGGAGGTGCAGCTCGGCCAGCTCGGGACGCAGAGCGCGCAGTCACCCGACGTGAAGCAGTACGCCGAGAAGCTGGCGAAGGATCACCAGAAGAACGACGATCAGCTCCAGCAGCTCGCGCAGACCCTGGGGGTGAACCTGCAGGGTGAAGAGGCGCAGGAGAAGATGAAGGAAGGCCAGGAGAAGATGACGGACCTGCAGAAGAAGCAGGGCGCCGAGTTCGACAAGGCCTTCATGAAGGCGATGGTGAAGGATCACAAGAAGGACGTGAAGGACGTCGAGAAGGCGGCCAAGGAGGCGCGCAAGGAGAACCAGACGCAGCTCGCCTCGTTCTTCGAGACCACGCACACCGGGCTCCAGGGCCACCTGCAGGAGGCGCAGCGGATCGAGAAGCAGCTCGAGCACGGCGGGAGCCAGGCGCGGCAGGGCGCGCGGCCGGGCGAGACGATGGGGACCGGCAGCGGCGCGGCTGGCAAGGGCGGTGGGACGGGGGGTACCGGAGGCGGCACCGGTACCGGCGGCACCGAGACCGGCACGCAGCAGGGCGCGGGCGGGTCCGGCGGCGGAACCGGCGGACCGAGCGGCGGCGGCAAGTAGCGGGCTCCGAGAGCCAGCAGCGAGACGGCCGGGCACGATGCCCGGCCGTTTCGCGTCCTCGGCCTGGAGGATCAGCCGCGCACGATCCGCCGCGGCACGCGCACGTCGAACGTCGCGTCACCGCGCCGGACCGTGAGGATCACCGCGGTGCCCTCCGGCCCGCGGATCGCGTCCACGGACCCCGTGAAGCCGAGCTCCGTCACCGCCTGGCCGTCCACGCGCAGGACGAGATCGCCGGGCACGACCCCGACCTCGGCCGCGCCGCCGCCGGGCACCACCTGCGCGACCTGCAGCCCCTCGTCGCGCGTGGCGAGCACGATGCCGATTCCCGCGAGATCCACGCGCGGCTCGTCGCCCGGCTCGACCGGCCGGAGCCGGACCTCGACCGCCCCTCCGCCGCCGCCCGGCGGGGCGTCCACCCCGAGGACGCGCGCATGGTGTCCGGCCGCTGCGACGAACAGCGAGGCGCGGCGCGGGAGGCTCGCGAGCGTGAAGCGCCCGTCAGCCCCGGTGGTCGCCTCGGAGAGCACCGGGAAGGTCGAGGCGGCGCTCTCGCCGAGCGTTCCCTCGACGGAGATGCGGGCGCCGACGAGCGGCGCGCCCGTCGCGTCGTCGCGCACGGTTCCCTCGACGCGCCCGCCCGGCTCGAGCGCTGCGTCCGCCACCGCCTCCGCGTCCGGCGCGGGGACCTCGACGGCGAGCTCCCGCGACGGCGCGTATCCTGGCGCCGAGACGGTCACGACGGCGGGACCTGGCGCGAGGTCGTCGAGCGCGTAGCAGCCGGAGGGATCGATGACGGAGCGGCTCGCCTGCGGGACGAGCCGGAGCGGGCCGCGGCGCTCGAGGACGGTCACGGTGAACGGCGCGATCGGCCGTCCGGAGGAGGCGTCGCGCACGCAGCCGCGGAGCCGTCCGCCCGCGCCGAGCTCGAGCAGGAGCTCCCGCGCGCCCGGGCGGACGCGCCGCGCAGTCGCCGGGGCGCGGCCCTCCGCGCGCGCCGTCACGCGGTAGCGCGCGGGCGCGAGGTCCGCGAGCGAGAAGCGGCCCTCGTCGTCCGTCACCGCCTGCGCCGCGGGCACGCCGGCGCCGCCGAACGGCCCCTCCGGCGCAGCGGTGACGAGCGCGCCCGCGACCGGGCCGCCGCCCTTCTCGATCACTCGCCCTGAGACCGGGCCCACCTCACCGAGCGACCGGTGGGCGGGCCCGAGCGTCACCGTCACGCGGCCGTTCAGCAGGGCGAGCCAGTCCACCGGGGCGCGGCCGGGGAGGAACCCGTCCTTGCGCGCCTCGAGCACGGCGCCCTCGGGTGCGGAGAAGTGGAACTCGCCCGAGGCGTCCGTCGTGAAGCGGTCCGCGATGGGCACGAGCGCCGCCTCCGCGGCGGCGCCCGAGAGCCGCACCTCGGCGCCAGCGACCGGCTTCCCCTCGGGGTCCACCACGCGGCCTGCGATCGGCGTCGCGGGGACGAGGTGGATCTCGAGCCCGCGCACCGGACGCCCGGCGCGCGCGTCGAGCTGCACCGGGCTGTGGCCCCACTCCGGCGCGAACGGCAGGAAGCCCGGCGCGATCACCGCCGCGAGCAGCCAGCGTCCTTCCGCCGGGGGCTCGAAGCGAAACGCGCCGTCCGGACCGGCGCGCACCGACGCGGCCGCGCCCGCGCGCGAGAAGGTCAGCTCCGCGCCGCCGACGCCCGCGCCGCTCGTGCTCGAGACCACGCGTCCCTCGAAGGTGGCCGGACCCGTCGCGCCCGCGTCGGGGGCGGGGGCGGGGACCGCGGGGACGCGGATGGGGAGGCGCGAGGGCGGGTGGCCGGGCGCGGCGTCGCTGGCGGCCGCCGGCGGACGGGCGTCCGCGACCGGAGCGGAGCGTTGCGGCTCGCGCATCGCCCACCAGGCGAGGAGCGCGGCGAGCGCCGCGGCGAGGAGCACGAGCACGGCTGCGACGGGCGCGCGGCGGCGGCGATCCGGCATGGCGCAGGTATAACGCGCGGGCGGGCGAGACTCGACCGCGGGCGCGGAGGGCGAGGCTGCTGAGGGGCGCGGTCGGGGTTCGGGGTGGCGTCCCCTCCCGTCCTACGCCGCCAGCGCCGCCGGGCGCGGCCGGATCGCCACCTCCCGCGGCACCCCTCCCCTCAGCACCTCGACCCGCAGCTCTCGCTCTCCCCCGAGCACCATCGCCCGCACGAGGTCGTCGAGCGTCTCGACCGGTCCTCCAGCGGCGACGACCACGAGGTCCCCTCCGCGGAGCCCGGCGGCCTCGGCCGGCGAGCCGGAGACGACCTCCATCACGCGCACCGCTCGCCCGTGCCCTGCCGCTCGCGCGTCGGCCGGATCGAGATCCTCGCCGCGCGCCGAGATGCCGAGGAACGGCCGGCGCACCGCGCCGTCGCGGATGAGCATGGACGCGATCCAGCTCGCGGTGTGGGCCGGGATCGCGAAGCCGATGCCGTGCGCCCACGGGAGCATGGCGGTGGTGATGCCGACCACCGCGCCGTGGGCGTCGACGAGCGGCCCGCCGGAGTTCCCCGGGTTCACCGCCGCGTCGGTCTGGACGAGCCCCTCGAGCACCTCGCCCCTCGCGGCGGGGAGGTTGCGGTGCAGCGCGGAGACGACGCCGGTCGTGACCGAGCGCTCGAAGCCGAGCGGGTTCCCGATGGCGAGCACGATCTCCCCGACGCGCAGCCGTCGCTCGGCGAGCGGGAGCGGGGGGAGGTCGCGCGCGTCGGCCCGCACGACGGCGAGGTCGGTCCGGGCGTCGGCGCCGGCGAGCTCGCCCTTCACGGTCCGCGCCCCGGAGAGTCGGACGCGGAGCGGGCCGGGGCCGGCGGCGACGTGCGCGTTCGTGAGGATCCAGCCGTCGGGCGCGAGCACCACGCCCGAGCCGAGGCCGCGCTGGTGCTCGACCCCCACCACACTGGGGGACGCGCGCGCGACGAGGTCGGCGAGGCCGCTCGACAGCTCCGCGATGGGGATCACGACCGCCTCCCGTGCCCGCGGGCGCCGACCGAGACCGTCACGTCGCGCACCTCTCCGGCGCGAAGCACCTTCATCGGCACGGCGTCGCCGATCCGGTCCTCGGCGAGGAGCGCAAGGAGCTCGGAGGGATCCTGGAGCGTGTCGCCGCCGAACGAGAGGAGCGCGTCGCCGAGGAGCATCCCGGCGCGCTCGGCGGGGCTCTCCGGCTCGACGCGCGTGACGAGGAGCGCCACGTGCTCGCCGGTCGACGCGCGGAGCGGAGGCGGGAGCGGCACGGGCATCGTCGCGAGCCCGAGGTACCCGCGGCGCACCTCGCCGTGGGCGAGGAGCGACTTCACGACGCGGCGGAGCGTCTCCGGCGGCACGATCATCGCGCTGCCGCGCACGAGGCCCGCGGAGAGGAGGCCGAGCGGCGCGCCGGCCGCGGACACGGCGAGGCCGCCGGACACGCCGGGGTGCAGCGCGAGCGTCGTCTCGAGGAACCGGTCGATCCGGCCGCCGCGGCCGCCGCGGTACTCGCCGGCGGCGCGCGCGACGAGGCCGAGCCCGGCGCGCGGGCTCTTTCCCGGGCGCGTCACGCCGAGGACGAGCGCCCCCGGCGCGAGCGGCGCGTCGGACCAGGGGGCGGGGGCGAGCGCGGCGCCGCGCAGCCGGAGAGCGGCGAGGTCGGTGGTGGGATCGCGCCCGACCACCTCGGCGACGGCCGCCTCGCCGGAGGTGAGCCCGACGTCGATCTCCTCGTCGCGATCGAGGACGTGGTGGGCGGTGACGACGATCCCGTCGGCGGACCAGGCGACGCCGCTCGCCGCACGGCCGCGGCGCCCGTCGACGCGGACGACGTGCTCCTGGGCGGAGCGGACGAGCTCGCTGAGCTCGTCGGACAGGGCGGATAGGGTGTGGGCTTCCATGGCTTCTCTCTTTCCGTGGGCGCGAAGGGGAGCTGCGCCCGGGGGAAAGAGTAGGAAGGCGCGAAGGGCGGCACATCGGCGGGAGGGACGGGAACGGGACCTGGTCGGATGGGTAGGATCCGGGGGCGGCGGGGTCGAGGTCGGGGTCGTTCTGGCCGAAACTGCCGCGGTTGACGGCACCTTGGCGCGCCGCCTGGGCGGCACCTCACGTCCTCGGCGGGCCACGATGGACGGGGACAAGGTACGGGGGGCGGTGCCGTCCGCCAGACGCCGCCGGCAACGCGGGGCTGCGGGCGGGGGCTGCGCATGGGTGAGGTGGCCGTGGCCAACCGCGTTGCATTGCGGTCCGTGGGTCGGGGCGGTGCCTACCGAGTCCAGTGGCCCGCCTGCGGGCGCGAGGTCCCGCCACTTAGGGCGGCGCGCTGCGGGCGGGGTGGTGGAGGGCTCGGTGCCGGTCGTTGTGGTCGGGGTCGGGGTCGCGGTCGCGGTCGGGGTCGCGGTCGCGGTCGGGGTCGGGGTCGCGGTCGGGGTCGGGTCGCGGTCGCAGTCGCGATCTGCGCACTCGTCGGAGTGTTCGAGGTCGTTTCCTCGCCGCGCGCCGTGCCCCCTCGTCCGTTACATCAGCCTCGTGCCCGTCCGCGTCCTCCTCGTCGGCGACGACCCGCTCGCTCGCGCGGGGCTCGCGGCGCTGCTCGCCGGCCGCGCGGATCTCGTGCTCGCGGGCGAGGCCGAGGCCGACTCCGCGCCTGCCTCGATCGCGGCGACCGGACCGGACGTGGTGCTGTGGGATCTCGGCGTCGCGGGCGGGGCGGCCGAGTCGCTGAACGCGGCGGGGACCGCGGCGATCCTGGCCCTAGCCGCTGACGAGTCGCATGCCGCCGAGGCGCTCCGCGCGGGCGCGCGAGGTGTGCTCCTCCGCGGCGTCGCGCCCGCCGCGCTCGCGGCCGCGCTCGTCGCGGTCGCGCGCGGGCTCGCCGTGCTGGAGGCGCCGCTCGCGGGCGAGTGGCTGCGGCTCCCCGACGCGCCGCTCGCCGCCGAGGGGCTCACGCCCCGCGAGCGCGAGGTGCTCTCGCTCCTCGCCGAGGGGCTCGCGAACAAGGCCATCGCCGCGCGGCTCGGGATCTCCGAGCACACCGCCAAGTTCCACGTGAACGCGATCCTCGGGAAGCTCGGAGCCGAGAGCCGGGCGGAGGCGATCGTGCGGGCGGCGAGGCTTGGGCTCGTGGCGCTGTAGAGGAGCGAGCCGGCGGTTCTGGGGGGACGCAACGTGTGCCTTTGCGCGGCTCGTCCCCCGGCGAGACCTCGCGTTGTAACCCGCCGGGAGCGGCGTCGCGCGCCGGGGGGTGACACGAACAGCGCCAGGGGGGACGCCATGGCCGAGGATCCCAGGGAAGCCGCCGAGAAGAAGGCGCAGGCGCGGGTGGAGGAGATGGGCGGGGCGGTGGCCGCGCGCGCGCTCCTCGCCGCGGAGAAGGTCGCGGTCCTCTCGACCCTCTCGCAACGGAGGCCGGGCTGGCCTGCCGCGTCGCTCACGCCGTACGCGCTCGACGCTCGCGGGGAGCCGATCCTGCTCCTCTCCGCGCTCGCGCAGCACACCCGCAACCTCGAGGCGGATCCGCGCGCGTGCCTGTTCGTGTACGACGCGGCCGCCGCGGTGACGGACGCGCGGACGGCGCCGCGGCTCACGATCTACGGCGCGATCGCGCCGATCGAGGGCGCAGCCGAGGTCGAGGCGAAGTCGGCCTACCTGGCGCGCCACCCGGACGCGCGCGGCCTCCTCGGCCTCGACTTCAAGCTCTACCGCCTCGCCGTCGAAGACGCGCAGTGGGTCGGCGGCTTCGCCGCGGCCGGGTGGCTCACGCCGGCGGATCTGCTCGCGCCTGGCGCCTGACGCTCGGCACTAACACTCGGGCAGGTTCACCCCGATCCGCACCGGCGCGTCGACGGCGTGCACGGCGAGCCCGCCGAGGGCGGTCTCCTTGTACTTCGCCTGCATGTCGGCGCCGGTCTCGCGCATCGTGCGGATCACCTCGTCGAGCGAGACGAGGTGCCGGCCGTCGCCGCGCAGCGCCATGCGCGCGGCGTTGATCGCCTTCACCGCCGCCATGGCGTTCCGCTCGATGCAGGGGATCTGCACGAGCCCGCCCACCGGATCACAGGTGAGCCCGAGGTTGTGCTCCATCGCGATCTCCGCGGCGTTCTCGATCTGCGCGGGCGTGCCGCCGAGCACCTCGGCGAGCCCGGCCGCCGCCATCGAGCAGGCGCTCCCGACCTCTCCCTGGCACCCCACCTCGGCGCCGCTGATCGACGCGTTCTCCTTGTAGAGCGCGCCGATCGCGCCGGCGGTGAGCAGGAAGCGCACGACCCCCTCGTCGTCCGCGCCGGGCACGAGCCGCCGGTAGTAGTGCAGCACCGCCGGGACGATCCCGGCGGCGCCGTTCGTCGGCGCCGTCACCACGCGCCCGCCCGCGGCGTTCTCCTCGTTCACCGCGAGCGCCCAGAGGTTCACCCGGTCCATCGCCTCGAGCGGATCGGCGGGCGCGCCCGCGCGCGAGGAGAGGCGGCGGGAGAACCCCGGCGCGCGGCGCGGCACCGCCAGCCCGCCGGGCAGGATCCCCTCCGTCCGGCAGCCCCGCTCGACGCACGCCTCCATCGTCCGCCAGATCCGGAGGAGTCCCTCGCGGACCTCGGCCTCGGGCCGGAGCGCGCCCTCGTTCTCGAGCATGACGCCCGCGGGCGTCGTCCCGCGCTCGGCGCAGCGAGCGAGCAGCTCCGCGGCCGACGCGAAGGGCAGCGGCACGCCGGGCCGCGCGCGTCCGGCGGCAGGCCCGCGCGCCGCCTCGGGCGCGTCGACGACGAAGCCGCCGCCGACCGAGTAGCTCGTGCGCGCGAGGACCTCCTCCCCGCTGGCGTCGAGCGCGACGAAGCGCATGCCGTTCGGGTGGAACGGGAGCGGCCGCGGCAGGAAGCGGAGGTGCTCGGCCTCGCGGAAGGCGAGCTCGCGCCGCCCGAGGAGCGCGAGCCGTCCGCGGGCGCGGACCTCCTCGAGCCGCCGCGGGATGGCGTCCACCTCCACCCCCTCCGGCGTCTCGCCCATGAGCCCGAGCACGACCGCGCGATCGGTGCCGTGGCCCCGCCCCGTGGCCCCGAGGGAGCCGTGCAGGTCCACCGCGATCGTCTCGACGCGATCGAGGAGCCCGCGCTCGGCGAGCGCCTCCACGAAGCGGCGCGCCGCCTTCATCGGCCCGACGGTGTGGGATGAGCTCGGCCCGATGCCGATCTTGAAGAGCTCGAAGACGCTCGTCGCCATGGTCCTCCCGCCGCGGCCGTCCGCCACGCGGGCGAGACTCCTAACCTAGGATCACCTTCCGCACACCCTTCGCCTCGAGCCAGCGCCTCGCGCGCTCTCGCTGGTCGCCCTGCAGCACGATGGCGTCCTCCTCCACCGCGCCCCCGCAGCCGAGCGCGCGCTTCAGCTCGTCCGCCCAGGCGGAGAGCGCGGCGGGCGCGAGCGCGAGCTTCTCGACGACCGTGGCCTCCTTGCCACCGCGCCCCTTGCGCTCGAGCCGGACGACGGCGCGCGCCGGTCCCTTCGCCGGCGGCGCGGCGCTCGCCTCCGGCGCCGGCTCCGCCTCCGCGGGCGGAGACCACCCCTCCGGCAGCCGCTCCTTCAGCCGCGCGAGCGCCGCGTTGAACGGCGCCTGCGGCGCCGCGAGCTTGCCCTCGTCCCGGTCTCGCTTCCCCATCGTGCTCCTCCGCGCCCGCCCGCCGCGAGCGCCTCGTCGATCCATGCCCCCGAGAGCCGCGCCGCGAGCGCGAGCCCCTCCTCCCACGAGGGCCCGTCCGGCACGGCGCGAGCTGCGCCGTCGAGGAGCCGCGCCTCGAGCGCGAGGTCCTCGCCGAGCCGCCGCGCCGCGCCCGCGTCGAGCCCGCACGCGGCGAGGAACGCGTCGCG
>NZ_JALCYY010000006.1:0-61124 GCF_022690685.1 Anaeromyxobacter terrae
GCGCCCCCGCCCCGGCGGGCTCGCTCCGCTCGCCATGATCGGCCGTTTAGATTGTCGCCGGGAACATCGCTCGGGCGCTCGCGATAACTCCGGCGTCGCCCGCCGATCGGGGAGGAATGCCGGCGACGCGCGCACCGCACGTCATCGTGATCGGGGCCGGCGCGGCCGGGCTCGCGGCGGCGGATCTGCTCCGCCGCCGGCGCGTCGCGATCACGCTCGTGGAGGCCCGGGAGCGCCTCGGCGGGCGCATCGACACGCGCGTGGACCCGGTGCTCGGCCTCGCGCTGGAGCACGGCGCCGAGTTCGTGCACGGGCGGCCGCCGAGGACCCTCGCGCTCGCGCGCCGCGCGCGCGCGGGGATCCGCGAGATCCCGGACCGACACCAGCGACCGCAAGGAGGGCGGCTCGTGGACGCCGGCGACGCGTTCTCGAGCGCGCAGGCGCTCCTCGGCCGCGGCGGACGGGACGACGAGGCCGTTGAGGCCTCGATCCACCGCGAGCTCGTCGGGCGACGTGCCCGAGGGGTGTCCACGCTGGCCCGGGAGCTCGTGCGCGGGTTCTACCTCGCCGATCCACGGACGGCCTCCGCCCTGGCCCTCGCGCGGCTCAGCCGCGCGCTGGAGCAGCTCGGCGGCGAAACCGCCCATCGCGTCGTGGGCGGCTACGGACGGATCCTCGCCCCGCTGACGCGAGGGCTTCGCGGCGGCGAGGGGGACCTGCGCCTCGGCACGGTCGTCGAGGAGATCCGGTGGGGGCGAGGAGAGGTGCGGATCCGCGCGCGCGGACGCACCGGCGCACGCCTCGCGCCCATCGCCGGGAGCCACGCCGTGGTCACCGTGCCGCTGCCGCTCCTCCAGGGCGACGCGATCCGGTTCGTGCCTTCCCTGCCGGCCGGGAAGAGGAGCGCGGCGGCGAGGCTCACCATGGGGCCGGTCGTGAAGGTCCTGCTCAGGTTCCGGCGCCCGCCGTGGGCGGGCTCGGGCCGGCGACCGGTGTTCCTGCACGTCCCCGGCGCGCCGATCCCCGTGTTCTGGACGCTCGCGCCCGTGGACGCCCCGGTGCTCGTCGGCTGGGCGGGCGGACCGAGCGCCGCGCGCGTCGCCGGGAGACGGGAGCGGGACCTGCTCCGGGCGACGCTCCGCTCCGCCGCGCGGGGTCTCGGCCGGCCGCAGGGCGAGCTCGAGGAGCTGCTCGACGGGGCCGCCGTCGCCGACTGGACGCGGGAGCCCTTCACGCGCGGAGGCTACGCGGTCTTCCCGGTCGGCTCCGACGGGGCCTCCGAGGCGCTCGCGGGCAGCGTCGAGGGCACGCTGTTCTTCGCCGGCGAGGCGACCGCGGGCGCGCTGGCCGGCACCGTGGAGGGAGCGCTCCTGAGCGGTGAGCGCGCGGCCCGGGAGGTGCTCGGGACGCTCCGCTGACGCGGGGTTTTCCTTCCCTTGCGGCCCGCGTTCGCTTATCGCCAGGGCATGCGCTTCCTCCATCCCGACCACGACGAGACGCTCGAGCTCTCCCTCGACGACGTCTTCCTCGTCCCTGGCTACTTCGACGGCGGCTCGCGGCTCGAGGTGGACCTGCGCCCCGTGGACTTCCCCGGCGGCGCGCACCCGGTCGTGTCCGCGAACATGAACGCGGTCACCGGCAAGCGGATGGCCGAGACCATGGCGCGGCTCGGCGGCCTCGGCGTCCTGCCCCAGGACATGGACCTCGAGACGGCGGCGCGCATCATCGGGAACATCAAGGCCGCCGATCCGCGCTACGACACCCCGCTCTCGGTGTCGCCGCGCGCCACGCTGCGCGACGTCCTCGGCATCATCCGCAAGCGCGCGCACGACATGGTGGTCGTGGTCGACGACGAGCGCCGGCCGCTCGGCATCGTCACGCACGCCGACCTGCGCGACCGCGACCAGTACTCCCCCGTCGGCTCGCTCATGTCGTCGCGCCTCGTGACGATCCGCGTCGGGACCCCGAACCGCG
The DNA here is from genome assembly GCF_022690685.1 of Anaeromyxobacter terrae. Lineage (GTDB taxonomy): Bacteria > Myxococcota > Myxococcia > Myxococcales > Anaeromyxobacteraceae > Anaeromyxobacter > Anaeromyxobacter terrae. Next base: position 1,975 of record NZ_JALCYY010000006.1, read on the forward strand.
AGGCGTTCCTGCTCATGGAGGATCAGCGCGTGAAGGCCGCGCCGGTGCTCGACGCCGAGGGCCGGCTCGTCGGCGTGCTGACCCGCGACGACGCCGTGCGGCTGGAGCTGCTCGAGCCCGCGCTCGACGGGCGCGGCAAGCTCATGGTCGCGGCCGCCGTGGGGATCTCGGCGGGCGCCGCCGCGTCGGCCGCGCGCCTCGCCGAGCTCGGCGTCGCCGCGATCGTGCTCGACACCGCGCACGGGCACCAGCGCCGCATGATCGAGGCGATCCGCGAGGTCCGGCGCGCCATCGGCTCGCTGCCGCTCGTGGCCGGCAACGTCTGCACCCCCGAGGGCACCCGCGACCTCCTCGACGCGGGCGCGGACATCGTGAAGGTGAACGTCGGGCCGGGCGCCATGTGCACGACCCGGATGCAGACCGGCGCCGGCCGGCCGACGTTCTCGTCGGTGCTCGCGTGCGCCCGTGAGGCGCATCAGCGCGGGCGCCACGTCTGGGCCGACGGCGGCGTGCGCGACCCGCGCGACGTGGCCCTCTACCTCGCCGCCGGGGCGTCGCGCGTCATGATCGGCACCGCGCTCTCCGGCACCTACGAGAGCCCGGGCGACGTGAAGGAGGATCGCGAGGGCCGGTCGTACAAGGAGAACTACGGCATGGCCAGCGCGCGAGCGGTGAGCGATCGCACCGCCGGGCTCGACGCCTTCGAGCGCGCGAAGAAGGGCTTCTTCCGCGAGGGGATCTCCACGTCGCGAATCTACATCCGCGAGGGCCGCGAGAGCGTGGGGGCGATCCTCGTCGACGTGATCACCGGCGTGCAGTCGGCGTTCACGTACGTCGGCGCCACGACGGTGCCGGAGTTCCACCGGAAGGCGGTCGTCGGGGTCCAGACCGCGGGCGGCTACGGCGAGGGGAAGCCGCGCGGGTGAGCTCCGTAGTGCTCTCGCGGCGACTCCTCGGGGAACGCCGGGATCGCCTCGGCCATCTCCTCGTGGACGTAGCACCACGCCCAGTCCTGGCCCGGCTCGAACGCCTTCACGACCGGATGCTTCGTCGCCTGGAAGTGACGGGTGGCGTGCTTGTTCCGGGAGCTGTCGCAGCACCCCACGTGGCCGCAGGTCATGCACAGCCGCAGCTGAACCCACGTGTCGCCGGCCTCGAGGCACTCCTTGCAGCCGTGGGAGCTCGGCGTCAGGGGACGCGCTCGCGGTCTCTCGAGGATGCTCAGGTGCTCGCACATGGCTCTTCCATGACGACGGGACGGCCGCGGGTCAACGGAGCCACGACGGGCCGCCGGGCCGTGCTATGCAACGGAGCCGGAGGCCCCGATGACCCGCACCCTCATCCTGACGCTCGCGGCACTGCTCGCCGGTCCGACCCTTGCGGACGGGCCCGCGCCGAAGGCCGAGCCCGCCCCCGCCCGCTCGGCCGACTCAGCGGCAGCCCCCGCGAAGGAGGGCCGCTCCGCGAAGCCGGAGGGCAGTCGCGCGGCCGACCTGACCGCGCATCCCCGCGCGGGCGCACCCAAGGCGAGCGACACGGCGAAGCCCCGCAGTCCCGCAGCCGCAAAGCCGCCTCCGTGCGTCGAGGTGAAGCCTTGCTCGATCGACTGACCTCTCCGCTCGGCCGTAAGGACGCGGTCGCGGCGCGAGCACGCTCGACGCCGGCACGCCCGACCCAGCCCCCGTGCGCCTGCGGCCTCCCGAGATGAAACGCGATCCCAAGAAGACGTCACGCCGCTCCAGCGCCCCGACGCCCGACCGCCGAGCGCGCACGCCCCTCGTCGCCGCGCTCCTCCTCGCGCTCCTGGGCGCGGCGCTGTCGGTCCTCCTCGCGCGCCTGCACGCTCGCGCGCACGCCGGCCTCACCAGCTTCTGCGCCATCAGCGACGTCGTGAACTGCGATCGCGTTGCGCTGAGCCGCTTCTCCGTGTTCCTCGGGCTCCCCGTCGCCGCGTGGGGCGTGCTCGGGTACGGCCTCGCCGCGGGCCTCGCCGCGCGCGCGCTCGCGCACGCGCGGCGGGGTGGGATCTTTGGCCGCGGGCTCCTGTTCGCCGTCGCAGCAGTGGCGGTCGCGGCCTCCATCGCGCTCGCCGTGGTGAGCGAGGTCGCCATCGGCGCGTGGTGCCTGCTCTGCATGGCCTCGTGGCTCACCGCGGTCGCGCTCCTCGCCGCGGCCTGGCGCGCCTGCCCGGCCGCGCCCGCTTCGGCGATCGCCGCCGATCTCGCCGCGCTCCGTGCGCGGCCAGAGCGCTCCGTGGGGCTCGCGGTGGCGCTCCTCGCCGTCGTCGTCGGCGCGTGGGCGGCGTACCCGCGCTACCGGTCCGTGACCCCCGCAGCGCGGGTGGGCGCGAGCACGCCCGCTCCGGCTGCGACGCCGGCTCCGGCTGCGGCTCCGGTCCTGGGCGGGGCCGACCGCGTCGTCGTCGAGTTCAGCGACTACGAGTGCCCCTTCTGCGCGCGCGCCCACGAGCAGCTCGGCCTGCTCCGAGGCGCGCGTCCCGACCTCGAGATCGTCCGCCGCCACTTCCCGCTCGACGCGGCGTGCAACCCCGCGCTGAAGCGCTCCATCCATCCCTCGGCCTGCGAGCTCGCGCGCGCCGCGATCTGCGCCGACGCGCAGGGCCGCTTCGCCGAGATGGACGACGCGCTGTTCCGGAACCAGGCGGCGCACGAGCCGGTGGCGCGCCTCGCGGCTCGCGTCGGCCTCGACGTCCCCGCGTTCGAGGCGTGCCTCGCGTCGCCCGCGACCGAGGCGCGGCTCGCGCGCGACATCCAGGACGGCCTGCGCGCCGGCGTGCGCGCGACGCCGTCGTACGTCATCGGCGGCAAGATCTACACGGGCGAGCTCCCGCCGGAGATCTGGCGCGCGCCCGGGGCTCCGCCGGCTCGGGCCGCGGAGCGCTGAAGGCGCCGAGGGATCGCGCCGGCTCGACCGCGGCACGCCATCGTCGCGCGCAGGGTCGCACGCATCCCCTCCACGAGGCGGGCGGCGGCTCGGTGGACGACCGCGGCGCCGAGCGCTCGAGTCGGTGGGCGGCGGTACGCCTCTCGGCGGGCAGGTGGGAACATCTGGCCTCCGTGGCGCATTGGTGGATCACGGAGATCAGGGACTCCCTTGGACGTGGTGCGAAGCATCGGTGAGCGGTTACGCGGTGGCACCGCCGTCGCGCGCTACGGCTTCGCCGCCGCGCTGGCGGTCGCCGCGGTCGGGCTCAACGTGGTGCTCTCGCCGGTCTTCCCGCACACGCTGACCGTGCTCGCCCTCGGCGCCGTCGCGGTGAGCACCGCGTCGGGCGGTGCGGGCCCCGGGCTGCTCGTCATCGTCCTCGTCGGCGGGTGGTTCACGGCGATGGTGGGTCCCTCGCTGGATCGCGGCGAGGCGCTGCACTTCGTGCTCTTCGCGGCGGTGGGCACCCTCATCGTTCGCACGAGCGGCTCGTCGCGCGCGTCGCTCCGCGCGGCCATCGGCCTTCGTCGCGAGGCCGCGCGGCGGGTGCGCGCGCGACTGGAGTCGCTCCGCGCGGTGACGCGGGCCGTCGACGAGGGGGTGTATGCGCTCGACCTCGAGGGCCGCATCACCTACCTCAACGCAGCCGCCGAGCGCATGCTCGGGTACCATCGGAGCGAGCTCGTCGGGCTCGAGATGAAGACCGCGCTCCGCTGCGACCGGGTCGACGGGACCTGCTCCGGGCGAAGCTGCCGGCTCCTGAACGTGATGACCACGGGCCAGCCGCACCGCGGCGCGGACGACACGCTCACGCGAAGGAATGGCTCGCGCTTTCCGGTGCGCTACAGCTCCGCCCCGATCACCCGTGGCGGGAGGATCGTCGGGGCCGCCATCGCGTTCCAGGACATCACGGACGAGCGGCGCGCCGCCGGCCGCGACCGATTCCTCGCGCTCGCCACCAAGCGGCTCGCGAGCTCGCTCGGCTACGAGGAGACGCTCGCCCGCGCGGCCCGCGTCGCCGTCCCGTACCTCGGCGAGTTCTGCGCGGTGGTGCTCGCCGGCGAGGGCGGGGGCCCCGGCAGCGTCGCGGTGGAGGCGCTCGATCCGGCGCATGCGCACGAGGCGTGCGAGATCCTGCGCCGCCACCCCATCTGCTCCGAGGCGGAGGATGCGACCGAGCACGAGCTCCGGACGACGAGCACGCCGGAGCTCATCCGGGAGGTCGAGAGCTTCGCCGGGCGTGACGGGTCGATCTACCGCGCACACGAGGAGCTCCTCAGGAGGCTCGGCGTCAGGTCGTTCATGTCGGTGCCGCTCCGCGCGCGGGACCGCGTGCTCGGCGTGATGGAGTTCGCGATCTCCGGCTCGAGCAGGCGCTTCGACGCGGAGGATCTCGGGGTCGCCGCGGAGCTGGCGCGCCGCTGCGCGCTCGCGATGGACAACGCCCGGCTCTACCAGCAGGCGCAGGACGCGATCCGCGCGCGCAACGACACCCTCGCGATCGTGTCGCACGATCTCAAGAGCCCGCTCACCGCCATCCGGATGGCGGCGAGCGTCGCCGCGAAGACCACGGCGCCCGGCACCCCCGCCCGGAAGGCGTCCCACTCCATCGAGCGCGTGTGCGATCGCATGAACCGCCTCATCGGCGACCTCGTCGACCTCGCGTCGATCGATGCGGGACGGCTCTCGATCCTCCGCACCGCGATCTGCCCCGCCGGTCCGGCGGGAGACGCCGTCGACGCGATCCGGCCGCTCGCGGATCAGCTCGGCGTGCGGGTCGAGCTGGACCTCGCGGCCGATGCACCGCCCGTGTGGGGCGACCGCGACCGCGTCCAGCAGGTCCTCGTGAACCTGCTCTCGAACGCCGTGAAGGTGAGCGCGCGCGGTGGGGCGGTTCGGCTGCGGTCGCGCGCGCTGCCCGGCCGCGTGGTGTTCTCCGTGAGCGACCGCGGGCCCGGGATCCCGCTCGAGCATCAGTCCCGCATCTTCGACCGATACTGGCGCGACTCGCACGTCCGCTACCAGGGCACGGGACTCGGGCTCTCGATCTCCCGGGGGATCGTCGAGGCGCACGGCGGGCGGCTCTGGGTCGTCAGCAGGCCGGGCGCCGGCGCAACGCTGCGGTTCACGATTCCGCTGGCGCCGCCGAACGACGCCTCGCCGGAGCCGGAGCGCTCGTCCAGGCCGCTTGGCGCCGAGGCAACCTCGGAGGTCGGTGCCCCGCGGTAGGCGCGGGCGGGCGTGAGGCGCGGCGGTCACCCGCCCCCGTGTGTCCCGAGGGCGCTGGCCTCGCCGGGAGCGATGGGCGGGCTCGAGGGGTCCGCTCCGGCGCGTCTACCCGGACCCCGCAGGTGGGGCACCGACGGGCAGGAGGTAGAGCGCGAGGTGTGCTGGGCCGAGCGCCAGCACCCCCAGCACCGCCTCGTCGTCGAACGCGCCGACCGGCACGGCGGCGAGCCCGAGCGCCGTCGCCATGAGGAGCACGTTCTGCGCGACGTGCCCGGCCTCGAGCAGGCAGTAGCGCTCCGCCCGCTCGCGGTAGCGGGCCGCGAGCACGGCCGGGCGGGCGCTCACGGCGATCGTGAGCGGCGCCCCGGCGACGCTCTCCTGGCCCAACGCGGCCGACGCGAGCCGGGCACGGCGATCCCCCACCTCCTCCAGGGCGAGGGCGTGGACCGCGGGGACGTAGCGCCAGACACCCCGCGCGTCGACCAGGGTCAGCGTGATCGGGTACAGCGCACCCGCGGACGGCGCGGCGCGCCCGCCCTCGACCGAGGTGATCCCCTGACCGGCCCAGAGGAGCGCGCTCGTCTCCGCGTCCGTGAGCCCGCGGCGGCCGAACTCGCGGCGAGAACGCCGCGCGGCGATGACGCCGTGAAGCGGCGTGCTGCGCGGATCCGGTCTTGGCAGGCGCTCGAGGCGGGCGCCGGAGGCTCCCGCCGGCGAGGGCGCGCGGACACGACCCTGAGGCGAGGGCGCAGGCTCCATCGTTCACCTCCCCGGGGCGGTTCGCGCCGTCGCGCCCCTCCGCCTCAGCCGCCGCCGGAGCTCCGCGAGCGGCAGCGTGTTCAGCACGTCCTTCGCCTCGAGCCATCCCCTCCGCGCGACCCACACGCCGTAGCGCAGGTTCGCGAGCTGCGTCGCGTCGTGCGCGTCCGTCGAGATCACCACCGGCACGCCGGCGGCCTTGGCGGCCCGGCAGCCCGCGTCCGTGAGGTCGAGGCGCTCCGGCATCGCGTTCACCTCGAGCGCGACGTCCTCCTCCCGCGCGACGTCGAGCACGCGCTCGAGGTCGAGGGCGTAGGCGTCGCGCGTCCCGAGCTGACGGCCGGTCGGGTGACCGAGCACGTGGACCACGCCCGAGCGCAGGGCCCGCACGATGCGCTCGGTGTTCCGCGCCGCGGGGTCGGCGAGGTGCGAGTGGATCGAGGCCACCACGCAGTCGAGCCCGGCGAGGGCCTCCTCGGGGAGATCGAGCGCGCCGGTGGGCAGGACGTCGACCTCGACGCCGGCGAGGAGGTGCGGCCGTCCGCCGAGGCGGGCGTCGAGCGCGCGGATGGCCGCGGCGTGCTCGGCCAGCCGGGGCGCGTCGAGCCCGAGGGGTCTCGCGCGCGAGTGGTCGGTGATCGCGACGTACCTCCGCCCGAGCGTCCCAGCGGACGCCGCGATCTCCGCGAGCTCGGAGCGGCTGTCGCTCGACGCGCGGGAGTGCACGTGCAGGTCGCCCAGGAGCTCCGACTCTTCCACGAGCCGCGGCAGCCGCCCCGCCTCCGCCGCCTCGATCTCGCCCATGCCCTCTCTCAGCTCCGGCGGGATGAACGGCAGGCCGACCGCGCGGAACACGTCCTCCTCCGCCGCGCCGCCGATCACCCGCCCCTGCCGGTCGAAGACCCCGTACTCCGAGATCTTGAGGCCCCGCTTCATCGCCCGCGTGCGGATCGCGATGTTGTGCGACTTGCTGCCGGTGAAGTAGTGCAGCGCGGCGCCGAACGACCCGGGCGCGAGCACCCGCAGGTCGGCCTGGATCCCGGCGCGGAGCCGCACGGAGGCCTTGGTGGGCCCTTCCGCCAGGACGGCCGTCACGCCGGAGAGCCCCGTGAAGGCCCGCACGACCGGGGCTGCGTCGTCCGAGGCGACGAGGAGGTCGAGGTCCCCGATCGTCTCCTTCCGCCGCCGCAGGCTCCCGGCGACCTCGGCGCGGCGGACGCCGGGCACGGTCCGCAGCCGCTCGAGGATCGGCGCCGCGTAGCCGAGGGCGCGGTGCAGCAGCATGCGACCGGCGCGTCCCCGCTGGCGCTCGATCGCGCCGAGGATCGCGCGGGCACGGGTCGGCCCCACGTGCGCGGCGTCGAGGACGCGTCCCGAGCGGCACGCTGCCTCGAGGGCGGCGACGTCCGTGATGCCGAGCGTCTTCCACACCGCCTCGACCGTCTTCGGCCCGATCCCCTCGAGCCGGAGCATGTCGAGCACTCCGGGCGGCACGAGGGCGGAGAGCCGCGCGTGCTCGCGGCACTCGCCCGTCTCGACGAGCTCGCCGATCTTGGCGGCGATGTGCGCGCCGACCCCGGGCAGCTCGGCGACCCGGCCTTCCCGGCACAGCTCGGAGATGGATCCCGGATGGACGTCGATCACCTGCGCGGCGCGCCGGTACGCGCGCACCTTGAACGCGTTCCCTCCCGTGAGCTCCAGGAGGTCGGCGATCTCTCCCAGCACCCGCGCGACCTCGGCGTTCTCCACGGCCGCTTCGCCTCCTTCAGGACTTCGCGCGCCGCGTCTCGACGTTGCGCGGCCAGCGCCCCATCCGCCGCACCGGCTTCCATCGCGCGTCGGTGGACGCCTTCCGGGTGACCTCGCCGACGAGCTCCAGGAGATCCGTGACCGTCACGATCCCGACGAGCTTCGAGTCGTCGACGACCGGGAGGCACCCGATGGTCCGGCCGCGGAGCAGGTTCGCGGCCTGACGGATGGTCGTCTCCGGAGCCGCTGTCGCAACGTGCCGCGCCATGAGCTCCTCGACGGTTCGACCGGCGCGAACCGCTCCGCCGCGGCCTCCGCCGAGATCCCTCTCCGAGACGATCCCGACGACGCGCCGCCCGTCCATGACGACCAGGTGGCGGATGCCGTGGAGCCGCATGCTCTGGTATGCGTCGTCCGCCGACTGCCCGGGACCGACCGTCCTCACCTCGCGGGTCATGATCTCGCCGATTCGCATGGATCCTCCGGCACGGCGCTCGGCCCCCGTCGCCCTTCGGCTCCTGAGCCTCGCCTCACGCCGCCAGCGTAGACCCCCGGCAGGGGACGCGCGGACGGTCGTCTGGAGTCGCCGGTTCGGGTGCAGCGCGGCCCTCGTGCAACCGCACGGAACCGAGCCCGGCGCGACCGGACCCCCGGTGCCGGAGGAGGCGCCGCTCGCCTACAAGGACGTCGGAGCGTGGCGTGGTCGCGGGGCGGCGGAAGCTCGGCGTCCGGCGCGGGCGGCGCGCCTCGGGTCAGTAGGCGAACGGAACGAGGCCCGCCTCGTCCGATAGGTTCTTCACGGTGTATCGGGCCGTGACCGTCGGGGTCGGCTTCAGGCCGCTCGTCGCCTTGATCAGGACGATGCCCGTGCTCCCGGAGTAGTCGGTGTCGAACGTGACGTTGAGTCCGCCACCCGCCGAGTACGCCCGGACGCAGGTCGCCGGAGAGGGATCCACCCAGACGACGCCCGTTCGATTCACGATCGCGAAGCTCACGGTGCACTGCGTGGACTCGACTTCGACGCCGTTGGACGAGACGACGTTCACGTGCGCCACCACGCCGCCCCCATGCAGCGAGGTCGGCAAGGACAGACCGAACAGCCTCGAGAGGCTGTCGTGGGGGAGCTGGATCTTGCCCGCGAAGTCGACACCGGGCGCTGCCGGCCCCGGCGGCCCCGCCGGCCCTGCCGGACCCGCCGGACCCGCCGGGCCCGTGGGTCCGGCAGGGCCCTGAAGCCCCTGGATCCCCGCCGGGCCCGCGGGTCCCTCAGGGCCCTGGATCCCCTGGGGTCCAGCAGGTCCGGGTGGGCCGCCCGGCTCGCCGGCCTCGCCCTTCTCACCGGCGGGCCCGGGCGGGCCCCGGGGTCCGAACTCGTTGCACCCCGCCACGAGCAGGGCCGCCAGGACGGCACGAAGTCTCATCGTCTCCTCCGCGTTCGGCTCGCCGCGCGAGCGATTCGCCGATGACGCGAAGTACTTCTCATGGGCTCTCTCGTCACCTAGGCCCATGGGTGCAAAGGTCGACTCCGATGAGCTGTGCTATCCGGACGCTTCATGCGCCCGCTGTCATGTGCTTGCTTCATGGCGATGGTCCCGCTGCTGGCGGCTGCGGCGGGACAGCCGCCGGCTGGCGATCTCGTCGCGGCGCGGGCGAGCGGGAAGATCGAGGTCGACGGCCGACTCGACGAGCGGGCCTGGCGAAGCGCGACGCCGTTCGCCGACTTCGTGGAGCTCTACCCCGACGAAGGGGCGACGCCCTCGGAGCGCACCGAGGTGCGATTCCTGTACGACGACGACCAGCTGTACGTGGGGATCGTCTGCCACGACTCGCAGCCGCAGCGGATCTCGCGCGCGATGGGGCGGAGGGATCACATCCCGCCCAGCGACAGCGTCGCGGTCGCCATCGACTCGGCGCACGATCATCGGACCGGGTACTACTTCATCCTCAACGCCGCCGGAGTGCAGGAGGACCGGCTCCTCCACGACGACACGGGCGAGACCGACGAGTGGGACGCGGTCTGGGACGGCGCCGCCGCGCCCCTGAGCGACGGCTGGTCGGCGGAGATCGCCATCCCGCTGCGCGTCCTCCGGTTCGAGCGCTCCGACCCGCTCGTCTTCGGCGTGTACGTGCAGCGCAAGATCACGCGGACCCACGCCGTCATCGCGTCGACGCTCATCCCGCTCGGCGCCGGGGCGTTCGTGTCGCAGTTCGGGCAGCTGAAAATGGGGGCCGTCGAGCCCCAGCGCGACCTCGAGCTCATGCCCTTCCTCGCCGCGCGCTTCACGATGCGGCCCGAGCTCTCCGGTGCCGCGGTGCCCCGCGTCGGCGATCCCTCCGCCGACGTGGGCCTCGACTTCCGCGCCCCGCTCAGCCGAGGCGTGGGCGTCACCGGAACGGTGAACCCCGACTTCGGCCAGGTCGAGGCCGATCCCGTCATCCTCAACCTGACGCGCTTCGAGTCGTTCTTCCCGGAGAAGCGCCCGTTCTTCATGGCGGGCATGGATCTCTTCCAGCCCGTCGGCGGCGAGAGCGGGTCCGTCCCGCACCAGATCCTCTACTCGCGGCGAATCGGGAGCGACGCCCCCATCCTGGCCGCCGCGAAGGTCGGCGGCGATCTCGCGCCCGGCTTGCAGGTGGGCCTCGTCGAGGCGTTCGTGGCGGGCGCGTCCGCGCCCTCGTGGAGCGGGACCGGCTCGGACCGCCGGCTCGGGGTGCGCTGGGCCCAGCCGCTCCACCTCGCCCGGAACGACACGCTGCCCGCGGTCGCTCCGACGCCCGAGAACTTCTTCGCCGCGGTCGCGCGCAGGTCGCTCGGGACGAGGTCGTGGCTCGGGCTCGCCGGCGCGCTCGCCACGCCGGTCGGCCCGCGCTGCAGCGACGGCGACGTGCAGCTCGACGCCCCGCCCGCGTCGTGCGACGCGCGCGGAGGGAACGCTGCGGCGGCCCAGTGGGATCTGCGCTCGACGCAGAGCGAGTACGGCTTCGCGGGGCAGGTCGCCGTCTCGCAGGTGGTCGGCGGACCGCCGGTGCGCACGCTGGGCGACGGCACCTCGCTCCGGCGCGGCGACGCGGGCTTCGGCGTCTACGCGACCGCGGGCAAGGTGGGCGGCGAGCCGTGGCGCGCGTGGGTCGCGTACGAGCTCGCGACCCCGCGGCTCGACCTCAACGCCGCCGGATACCAGCCGGACCAGAACCTCCACGACCTGCGCCCGGCGCTGGCCTTCGTGCGCGAGAGCGGCCTCGGGCCGCTGCACCGGCTCTCGGCGGAGGTGTCGGTGCCCGCGAGCTGGTCGGCAGACGGCAGCGCGCTGCGGCGGCGAGCGGCGATCCGCTCGAGCGTGAGCGCGACGCTCCCCGGCTACAACGACGTGAGCTGCGACGGGGGCTACGAGGCTGCCACCTGGGACCTGCGCGAGATCTACGCGCTCGGGATCCCGTACCGCCGACCGGCGAGCTTCGACGCGGGCTGCAGCCTGTCGAGCGATACGCACCGGGCGCTCGCGCTCGGGCTGAGCGGGGGCTTCGCGCGCGTGCTCGCCACGGAAGGGCTGCCCGGCGCGCGGGCATGGCAGGTGGGCGCGTCGGCGGTGCTGCGCCCGAGCCCGGCGCTCGAGACGCGGCTCGGGCTGGACGCGAGCGGTGACCCGATCCCAGGGCGATTCCTGGAAGAGGACGGGGGAGAGCTCCGCTTCGGCGATCTCGCGGCGCGCTCGCTCTCGCTGACCCTGCGCGAGCAGGTGGTCGCGACGCCCCGGCTCTCGTTCATCGGCTACCTGCAGGTCTTCACCGTCGAGGGCCGGTACCAGGCCTACTACGCCGCGGCACCCTCCACCCGGATCGACGCGAGAGATCTCCGCCCCGTCGAGGTTCCTTCACCTGGAGCAGATTTCCGGAGCGTGAGCCTCCGCCTGAACCTGGTCGTGAGGTGGGAATACCGGCCCGGATCCACCGTCTTCGTCGTCTACTCCCGCTCGCAGGAGGGAGACACGGCGCTGTCCGGCGGCGGGGTCGCGGGGCTGCTCCCGGCCCGGCTGGGCCCGGCACCCGCCACGGACGTCTTCCTCGTCAAGTGGTCGCACTGGACCCGGATCTGAGCGCGGCGATGAACCGCGGCGTCCAGATGGGTGGACGCGCTCCGTCTTCAGGGTTTCTTCAGGGACCGGGAGTCAAGCTCCGCGGCACCCAATCACGGGGAGAGGGAGGAACGGATGCTGTTCACCGAGCTCATTCCTGCGCTGAACCACGGGTGCGGCGGCAAGACGAAGAAGTCGAAGAAGACGAGGAGCTGCAAGACCAAGACGCGGACGCGGACGAGGGGCTGCGGCCACGGCCGCGGTCGGTCCGGCTGCCACTAGCACCGGCGCCGGCAGGGAGCCCCCCGGCTCCCTGCCGGCGGTCTTCGATGCCGCGCGCCCGGCCCGAGCACTCCACCTCCGCTGAATCGGTTCCCCTCCGGAAGGTCTTCGGGGTCTTCGGGCCGGACCTCCGGCCGTTCCGCGCCTCCATCGCGGTCCTCGTCGCGGCGAGCACACTCTCCCCTGCGCTCGAGACCGCGGCCATCTGGCTCTTCAAGCTCGTGGTGGACCGGGTGCTCGTTCCGCGCGAGCTGGGCCCGCTCGGATGGCTCGCGCTGCTCCTCGCGGGCGTGACGGTCGCGGACGGGGCCGTCGGGTTCGTCGATCGCGTGCTCTCGACGTCGGTGTCGGAGCGGTTCCTGCTCGCCCTGCGCGCGCGGGTGTTCCGCCACGTCCTCGGGCTGTCGCTCGACGACCTCGGGAAGCGGCGCCTCGGGGACGTCCTGTCCCGCCTCACCGGCGACAGCGCGTCGATCGAGTCGTTCCTCGTGTCCGGGCTCAGCGCGGCGCTGGCGGACCTCCTGCGCGTGCTCTTCTTCGCCGGGGCGCTCTTCGTCATCGACTGGCGCCTCGCGGCCGTGGCGCTCGTGGCCCTTCCGCTCTTCGCCCTCGCCGTCCGGCGCTTCGCCGGGCGGATCCGCGAGATCTCGCGGGAGGCGCGCCGCCGCGCCGGCGCGGTGAGCGCGGTCGCGGAGGAGAGCCTCTCGAACGCCGCGCTCGTGCAGGCGTACGGGCGGGAGCAGGACGCGCTGGAGCGCTTCCGCCGCGAGGGGCTCGCGGGCGTGGCGGCGCAGCTCTCCGCCGCGCGGCTCCGGGGCCTGTTCGTCCCGGTCGTCGACCTCATCGAGCTCGTCGGCGGCCTGGCGGTGATCGCCCTCGGCGCCGGCGAGCTGGCCGCGGGGCGCGTCACGCTCGGCGGCCTCCTCGTGTTCGTCACGTACGTCGGCAAGCTCTACCAGCCCGTGCGCGGGCTCGGGGGCTTCGTCACGAGCGCCCACTCCGCGGCCGCGGCGGCGGAGCGCATCGTCGAGCTGCTCGAGCAGCGCCCGAGCGTGGAGGACCGCCCCGCCGCGCGCCCGCTGGTCCGCGCCCGCGGCGACGTCGTCTTCGAGGACGTGTCCTTCCGGTATCCAGGCGCCGCGCAGGATGCGCTCTCGCGCGTCTCGTTCCGCGTGGGTCCGGGCGAGCTCCTCGCCCTGGTGGGCGCGAGCGGCTCGGGCAAGTCCACCATCGTGAACCTGCTCCTCCGCTTCTACGAGCCCACCCGCGGCCGGATCCTCGTCGACGGCCAGGACATCCGCGAGCTCACGCTGCGCTCGCTGCGCGACGCCACGGCGCTCGTGCTCCAGGAGACCCTCCTCCTGCACGCGAGCATCCGCGAGAACGTCGCCTACGGCGAGCCGAGCGCCGACGCCGCGGCCATCGCGCGCGCCGTGCGCGCGGCCGACCTGGACGGCCTGGTAACGGCGCTGCCCGGAGGGCTCGACAGCGCCGTGGGCCAGAAGGGGCGGCGCCTCTCCGGCGGTGAGCGCCAGCGGCTCGCGCTCGCCCGCGCGCTCGTCCGGGACGCGCCCATCCTGCTCCTCGACGAGCCCACGGCGGCCCTCGACGCCGCCTCGGCGCGCCGCGTGCTCGCGCCGCTCGAGCGGGCCATGAGCGGCCGCACCACGATCCTCGTCTCCCACGACCTCGGGGCGATCCGATCGGCCACGAGCATCGTCGTCCTCGACGGCGGCCGCGTGGTGGAGCGCGGAACGCACGCGGCGCTCGTCGCGCGGGACGGGCCGTACGCGCGCCTGCAGCGCACGCAGGAGCGCCCGGCTGTGGGATCGCGGGTGATCGCGTGAGGCTCTCGCCGGCCTATCGCACCCTCCGGCTCCTCCGGCAGAACGGGGACGTCAGCGTCTACGACGCGTGGAGCCTGGAGCGCGGCTGCCGGTGCGTGGCGAAGGTCCTGCGCGGCGGTCGCTTCGATCGGCCCGCCGGGCGCCGCGCGCTGCGCGCGGAGGGCACCCTCCTCCTGTCCCTCTCGCACCCGCACATCGTTCGGGGCTACGAGCTGCTGGAGCACCCGCGGGTGGCGCTCATCATGGAGACGCTCCCCGGCGAGACCCTCTCGCATCTCCTCCGACGCAGGGGCGGCCTGGCTGCGCGCGACGTCGCGATGCTCGGGCGCCAGCTCTGCTCCGCCCTTCACTACCTGCATGGGGTCGGCGTCCTGCACCTCGACGTGAAGCCCTCCAACGTCGTCTGCCACGGTGGCATCGCGCGCCTGCTGGACCTCGGGATCGCCCGCCCGCCGGGGCGGGGGGTACCGGGGATCGGGACGGCCGCGTACATGGCCCCCGAGCAGGCCCGCGGTGGCCTCCTCACTGCCGCGGCCGACGTGTTCTCCCTGGGGGCGGTCCTGTTCGAGGCAGTGACCGGCTCGGCGCCTTTCCGCTCCGACGGCGACCGCGACCGCTACGAGCAGCTCGAGCGCCGGGCGACGCGCGTGAGAGCCGTCTGTCGGGTTCCCGCGGCGCTCTCCGAGGCCATCGACGCGAGCCTGGAGCCGGAGCCCGCGCGGCGTCCTCCGCTGCCGCGGGTCCTGAGCGCGCTCGAGCGGGTCACTCCGCCCGCGTGAGCCACGGCAGGACCCCACGGCGCGGGCCGTTCACGCGGGCTCGCCCATTCGCGGGCCGCGGCCGCGGAGGCCCTCGTCGCGGTCGGTGACACGCACACTCCGCGTATCGATACTCCTCATCGCGCAACCTGCGGGGCGGACTCATGCGCATCCTCCTCATCAAGGACGACGAGCGGGCCGCGGTCGCGCTCGCGAAGCGGCTGAAGCGCGAGACGTTCGCCGTCGACGTGATCGCCTGCGTCGCCGACGCCGAGGAGCAGGCCGAGGTCATCTCGTACGACGTGATCATCGTGCACGCCGCGCGCGGGCTCGCCCTCTGCCGCAGCCTGCGGCTGAGTGGCGTCGCGACGCCGATCCTGATGCTGTCCGCCGGGAGCTCCGCGGCGGAGCGGGTGGCCTGCCTGGACGGCGGCGCGGACGACTGCGTGGCCGACTCCGTGCCGCCCGAGGAGCTCGTGGCCCGCGTCCGCGCGCTCCTACGCCGCGGCGCCGCGACGCGCCCGCCCGTCCTTCGGGTGAACGACCTCACGCTCGACGTCGCGTCACGCGACGTCCGGCGAGGAGAGAGGCCGCTCCGGCTCACCGCGAAGGAGCAGGCGATCCTCGAGTTCCTCATGCGCCACGCGGGCGAGGTGGTGACGCGGGTCGAGCTCGGCGAGCACGTCTGGGCGAACGAGCGCGACAACCTCACGAACCTCGTCGACGTCCACATGAGCAACCTTCGCCGGAAGGTCGACCGCGATGCCGCGGTCCCGCTCATCCGCACGATGCGGGGGCTGGGCTATCGGCTCGGGCCCGCGCAGGAGTGAGCGCCGGTGAGTGGAGGGGCCGCCGGCGGGGCGCTCGCGACCATGGAGCGCGCACCCCGGCGGCCTCGACGACAGACGTTCAGAGGTCGTCCGCGCTCGCCGCCTCGGGGACGCCGGGGGACGCGCCGCCGAGCAGCACGTACGAGAGCTGGACGGCCGTGTCCGCGTGGCGCGTCGCATCCTGCACCCGCCGGACGCGGCGGGTCACCTCGACGGCGATCGCGCTCGCGCCCACGATGCGCAGCGTCGCCCCCGCGCTCGCCTCGAGCAGGAGCGCCGTTCCGCCGGGCTCGCCCTCGCCGAGGACGAGGTACTGCCGCAGGGTCACGCCGGCGCGCCCGCGCGTGCCGGCGAGCAGGGCGACGTCGACGAGCGACTGCGCGCCGGGGCCCATCAGGTAGTCCCGCCCCGCGCCGTCGGGGCCGCGCGCCACGGACCCGGCGGCGCCGAGCAGCACGGCTCCGCCGTGGAGGCCCGCCTCGAGCGCCCAGCCGCCGCCGAGGTCGGCGCGACCGCTCGCTCCCGCGCCGACCGCGCTCGTCGAGACTCGGTACGGCCCGGGCGTGTCGAGGTCGAAGGACAGGAAGAGCCCCCACAGCCCGCGCACCGCGCGCGTGGGGTGGAACGACTTGCCCGCGATGAGCCCGCGCCCGCGCACCGTCGCGTCCGGATCCGCGGCGAAGCCGTACGCCGCCTCGAGCACGAAGTGATCGAAGGGCCGCGCGAGCTCGAGGTCCGGGTCGCCGGGGAGCCCCCACGTGAAGGCGAAGCCCGCGCGCCCGTGCCACGCGCCCTCGGAGCCCGTCCCCGACGCGGCTGCCATGGAGAGCTCCCACCGCGAGGCCGGCGCCTCGAGGGGCGCCGTCGCACCGCGCAGCCGCCGGTTCACCGCCGACATCGGCGAGAGCACGCTCGCGGCCGCGTCGCGCCACGGCCCGCCTTCCGCCCGCAGCGCGTCCGAGAACCGCGTCAGGACCTCGCCCAGCACGACTCCCGCCACCGGGGTCGTGATCTGATCGTTCCTGGCCGGCCGCTCCGTCTCGCCCGCGATCTCCCACAGCGCGCTCGCGGCGAACGAGTAGGACGCCGCCGTCCAGAACCCGAGCCCCGCCGAGCGCGCCGCGGTGAACGCCCACGTGCCCTGGTACGGATGGCCGAACTGGTTCACCCAGAACGGATCGTCGTCGAGCACCCACCTGCTCCGCAGGTTGCGGCCGATCGAGTCGGCGGAGACGTCCCCCCACGGCGCCGCGCCCACCCACCGGTTCCAGCTCACCATGAGGGTGTGGACGCCGAGCGCCTCGACGGCGGGCAGCGCGAAGCGGCGAGCCCCGTCGCCGCGCTCGGACGGATCGAGCCCCGTCGCCGTCATGGACGATGGCGGGAGGAGGTGCAGGTCCGGCTCGCGTGCAGCGTACTCGGCCCGTCGGCCAGGCGCCGCCGCGTTCACGTCTGCCGCGCTGCGGCCCGCGTCGCGGGCGGCGTACTCGGCCCGTCGCCCGGGCGCTGCGTCCAGGTCCGCCGCGCTGCGGCCTGGGTCGCGAGCGGCGTGCTCGGCCCGTCGCTCGGGCGGCGCCGCGTCCGCCGCGCTGCGGACCGGCGCGACGGCGAGGAGGAGGAGCAGGAGGACGGAATGCTTCGGGGACGATCGGCGCGGCGACATCGAGGCCACGCCTTGCAAGCGGACGGCCGCACGGAACGGGACGTGCAGTCACGTGGATGGCGTGCTCCAGGTGTCGGATCTTCGTGCAGCGGACGTGATCGGGGAGGTCGGCGGTTCGGGAGCGAGCGGAGTGTCGCGACCGTGCCCTCGGGACCGGCCCCGGGCTCCCGCCGTCGCGAGGGTCTGCGCCGCCGCGTTCCTCGCGTCGAGCGGCTGCGCGGCGCACCTGCCACGCGCGGACGAGCAGGTCCCCTTCATGGAGCGCTCGTACGTGTCGATCGCGACGGATCGACGCCAGGCGTTCGAGGCCGATCCCGCCCTGCACCTCGTGCTCTGGAACGGGCTCGAGGACTCCGGCGTGCTGGAGTCGGGGGGCGTCACGACCTCGCTCTCGCTGTCGTTCCTGGGGATGTTCCGGCTCCTGCGCGAGGACTCCACGCCGGTCCGCACGCCCACGTACGAGCCGCGCGCCAAGCTCCAGATCTTCGCGGCCGGCCGCCCGGGCAACGACGCCGATGCAGCGGCCAGGGGTCCGCGCTTGCTCGCTGCCCTCGAGCTCTCCGTGGGTCACCGCTCGAACGGGCAGCAGGGCTGCGCCCTCGCGGATCACCTCCGCACCGGCAAGGGCGACTTCGACTGCGCTCCGCTGACGGATCCGCCGAGCGATCGGCTCGATCTCTCCACGGGGAGCTTCACCACGAACTACCTCGGCGCCGCGATCGGCGGGCTGAAGCAGGTCGGCGGCGGACGCGCTCGGACCCTCCTCTCGGCGCGCTCCTCGGCGGAGTGGAACGTACCCTGTGGGCTCGGCGCCTGCATGCCCGCGCAGATGCGCCGGCGGTACGGTGCCGTGGTCGGGCGCGTGTCGGCGGAGCTCGAGCTGCCCGCGCTGTGGCGCGTCTCACGGGCGCTGCCGCTCGTCGCCGCGCACTCCGAGCTCGGCCTTCGCCTGGGCCTCGCCGGCTCGCGCCACCTCGGCACGGTCGCGCGGCCCGCCTTCGGCGACTTCACGGCCGAGGTGACCTTGCTGTCTCGCGCGCCGCGGGGCCTGGGGCTCGGCGTGTTCCTGCGGCGCCGGCAGGGCCGGGACCCCCTCAACATCCGCTTCGAGGAGCGCCTCGACGCGTGGATGGCCGGTTTCGTGGTGGAGCCGGGCGCGACGCCCTGACGGCCCGCGGCCGGGGTGGACCCGCGGCGCGAGGCGACCTCCCCACGAGGTCGGCGAGTCCGTGCGGGACCCCGCCGCGCCTGTACGCGGATCCGACATGGGCTGTTCAGGATTCCGGCACTCTGCGCAGCGCCCGAGCCGTCGCGGACAGGCCAGGTAGACGCCGCTACTCGTGATGCGAGTTTCGCGATCGCGCGAAGGCGACGGCCCCCTCTTCCGGCCCCACCGCGAGGTTGGCCTGCAAGATGCCAAGCGCAGTGCGCGGGTCGTCGGCGCGGTGGAACAGCCCGAGGTCTCCGGCCTCGATCATGCCGTGGCGCACCAGCGCCTCGAGATCGACGATCTCGTCCCAGTAGCTCGAGCCGTAAAGGATGACCGGGACCTCGCGCTCGAGCTTGCGGGTCTGCGCCAGGGTCAGGATCTCGAACAGCTCGTCGAGCGTGCCGAAGCCTCCCGGGAAGACCACGAGCGCCCTCGCGAGGTGGGCGAACCACAGCTTCCGCATGAAGAAGTAGTGGAACTCGAAGGACAGCTCTCGCGTGATGTAGGGGTTGGGCCGCTGCTCGCGCGGCAATCCGATGTTGAGGCCGATGGTCTTGCCCCCGGCCTCCGAGGCGCCGCGGTTGGCCGCCTCCATGATGCCGCCCCCGCCGCCCGAGCAGACGATGTACCGGTGAGTGTGGGTTGGAAGGCTCTTCGACCAGGAGGTCACGAGGCGGGCGAGCTCCCGCGCCTCCTCGTAATAACGGCCGAGTGGCCCGTCCGGCGAGAGCCGCGCGGAGCCGAAGAACACGATCGTGTCCCGGATGCGCTCACGGCGAAAGCTCTCCAGCGGCGCCAGGTACTCGGCGAGGATTCGAAGGGGGCGCGCCGCGTCGCCCTCGAGAAACGCCTCGTCCCTGTAGGCCAGCTTCGACGTGGTCCGTGGCGGGAAGCTCATGTGGCCTCCTTCGAGCGGCTCGAGATCGGCTCGGTCGTCATCCCCTCGATCATGGGGGCGGACTCGGGCCACGGCGACGGGCTCACCAGGGCAGCGGCCGTCCGTCCCGGAAGAAACCGCCGTTCGGGCCGTCGTCCGGGAGCGTCGCCGCCCAGACGATCCCGCGCGCGCCGTCCGGGAGGGGCCTGCCGCCGGCACCGCCCATGTCGGTCGCCACCCAGCCCGGGCAGACTGCGTTCACCAGGATGCCGGTGCCGGCCAGCTCGGCGGCGAGGACCCGCGTCAGCGCGTTGAGGGCGGCCTTGGAGGTGGAGTAGGCGGGCGTGTCCGCGCCCATCGAGGCGAGCGAGCCGGCCTCGCTCGACACGTTCACGATGCGTCCTCGACCCTGCTCGAGCATGAGCGGCAGGAGCGCCTCGGCGAGGCGCCACGCGCCGAAGAGGTTCGTCTCGAACGCCTCGCGGACCACCCGCCAGTCGGGGCTCGAGGCGCGATCCCCGGTGTCGTAGTGGATCCCGGCGTTGTTGACGAGCACGTCGCAGCGGCCAAAGGCGGCGCGGACCTCCGCGGCGAGCCGCGCCGGTGACTCCGGGTCGGCCACGTCGAGGACCAGGGGGTGGACCTTCCCTTCGAGAGATCGCGCAGCCGCCTCGCCCTTCCGAAGATCGCGGACCCCCATCACCACGCGGAAGCCAAGGTGAGCGAGCTGCCGGCTCACCTCCAGGCCGAGCCCGCGGTTCGCGCCGCTGACGATCGCGACGGGAGCCTCAGCCATGCTCACCTCGCTGCCCGCCGGTCACGCGCTGCCGGCTCCCTCACGGCAAACCGGCGATCAGCTTCCGGAACTCGGCCTCCGGGAACGCCCTGAAGCTCTCGGTCCTGACGTTGCCCAGCGATCCGAGCGCGAGGATGATCTTGCCCGCGGTCTCGTCGTCGGGCGCATCCCAGACGACCAGCATGTCGTAGTGGCCCATGAGGAGAAAGAACTGCTTCAGCTCACCCCCTGCTGCCTTGAAGGCCTTCTTGGCGGCGTCGAGCCGGGCCGGGCCCTCCTTGACGTTCCGGATGCCCTGCTCCGTGTAGCGCAGCAATGACACGTTCGTCGGCATATCGTTCCCTCCGTCTGCCACGGATTGACCAACCGTGGCCCTCGAGACGGCGAACATCAACGGTCGGCTCAACTGGGAGCGGGCGCCGGCCTTCGGACGTGCGAGTCACCGCCCCGCAACGTCTCGAGCGCCTCTGCGGCAGGAACGACGCCTCGTCGACGGGCGGCGCGCGGTCGGTCGGCTTCCTTGCCTGCGTCGCGGGCGGAGCTGCAGGTCGCCGAGGTCCGCGTCCAGCGTCCGCGCGATCGCGCTCCCGGCCGGCGAGCGGATCGCCGCCCAGGGCCCGGCAGGCGGCAGACGCGCGAGGGCCACGCGTCAGCGACGGCCGCCCACCTCGTCGAGATGCTCGAGGAGGTCCGCCGGATCCTCGAACACGCGGTACGCGCCGGCGCGCTCCAGCTCTCCCTCTCCGTAGCCGCCGGACAGCAGGCCGATCCCGAGCGCGCGCGCCCGCTGGGCCGCGAGCATGTCCCACACGGCGTCCCCCACGACCGAGGCCGTCTCGATCGGCACGCCGAGGCGCTGCGCGGCGGCGAGGAAGAGATCGGGATCGGGCTTCGCGTGCCTGACCTGGTCCCGCGTGACGACCGGCACGCGCTGCAGATCGACGCCGAGCGAGGCGATCACCGGCCCGGCCCACTCCATCCGGCCGCTCGTCGCGATCGCCCACGGGATCCCGGCCTCGGTGAGCGCCGCGAGCAGGGCGCGCGCGCCGGGCAGGGGCCGCACGTCGGCCTGGCGCCGCCGGTACGCCTCGCCGTGCAAGCGCTGCAGCCGCTCGATGCGCTCGAGTGACAGCTCCACGCCCGTCTCGCGCAGGAGCATGTTGGCGAACAGGCCACCGCTCATGCCGATCCGGCGATGGATCCGCCACACCGAGAGCTCGATCCCCTCCGACTCGAGCGCCTCGCGCCAGGCGAGCACGTGCTGGTAGACGCTGTCGACGAGCGTGCCGTCGAGGTCGAACAGGAAGGAGGTGCGCGGCTGTAGCGCCGTCGTCGGTCCGTCGGGACTCATATGACCGGACGTTGCGCACGCCGATGGCCGATCGGCTCGCCATCTTCGCAGCGGACAGGATCGTCCCGTGACGCGTGACCCGAAGGTGCCGGACCGTCGCGGCCGGGATCACGCGCCGTCCCGCTCGAACATCCTCAGCTCCCAGCGGTCCGCTCGCTCGTCGTGGCGGAGGAGGTACACCGCTCCGTCGTCGCCCCGGAGCTTGAAGTAGCGATGGTCCGGGCCGAGCCAGCGGTCGATCACCTCGACGACCTCGACGCGCCGGCCCTCGAGCTCGAACCGCAGGGGCGTCTCCTCCCCGCGATATCCGGCATGGCAATCCACCTTCAGGTCCATACGAGTCCGCGGGCGCACCGCGTCCACCTTCCTGCGAGCAGCACCGATCCACGGTTCACTGCGCGGTGCGCGCGTCGCGCGCAACTGCGCCGGCAGGCTCGAGGCGTGGGCGCGGCCGGGCCGAGCCTCGTCGAGCCCGCCGGTCGACGGACGTCGCTCCGGCGGGCAGTCGACGCGGCGCTCGATGGGCCGGGTCCGGCTTTCGGGTTCACCCTCGGCGTTCCCCCCGCACGGCCCCTTGTCACGGGGACCCGGACCCGGGATCGATCTCACCCGAGGTGCACCTCGCCACCGGAGGGCGTATGGAGACGACCGAGCCACGGCGCTGGGCGTCGCTCGCGGAGGTGCTGTGCAGGGAGCTGACGCACGTCCGACGGTGGGACGACGTCCCGCGGCCGCCGCCGGAGACGGCGGTCGAGCCGAGCGCGCTGCGGGCCGTCCATGCCTGCATCGCACGGCACGCCAGGAAGCCGGGCGAGAAGCTCTCCGCGCTCTGCCTGTCGGGCGGAGGCATCCGCAGCGCGACCTTCAACCTCGGCGTGCTGCAGGCGCTCGCGCGCGCGGACGTGCTGCATCGGTTCGACTACCTGTCGACGGTCTCGGGCGGAGGGTACGTCGGGGCCTGGCTCCAGTCGTGGATCGCGCGAGAGCGCGAGGAGGCGCAGAAGCCTGCCCTCCAGAGCTCCGGGGACGTCCCGCGCCCGCCGGATGACGGCCCGCCGCCCCGGGGACGTGAGCCGACCGAGGCGCAGCGCCTCCGCGCCGAGGGAACGGATCCGCTCCGGATCGTCATGACCCTCCTCCGCCGCCCGGGGCGTACGCCCGGGGAGACGGAGCAGGGCAAGGGCGCCGTCGACGATCCGATCGCACCCGAGCCCGAGCCGATCGACCGGCTCCGCGAGTTCAGCAACTACCTGACGCCGCGCACCGGGCCGTGGTCGGCCGACTCCTGGACCGTGGTCGCCATCGTGCTGCGCAACCTGCTCCTCAACTGGCTCGTGATCGTCCCGGTGATCGCCGCGGCGGTCATGGTGCCCCAGGTCGCGTATCTCCTGACCGTGCGCTACGCCCTCTCCGCGAACGCCCGCTGGGCGCTCGCCCTCTCCGGCACGGCGCTCGCGTTCGGCTTCCTCTCGAGCGTCATCGACCACTGGCTCAGGGCCGAGCCGCGCCCCGGGCGGCTCCCCGAGGACCCGCTCGCGCGACGAGTCGAGCGCCGCCAGCGGCGGCGGTGGCGCGGCTGGCTCTCCTCCGCCTCGCTCGTCCTGCTCGTCTCCGCGGCCACGCTGTTCGCCCTGGCGACCACCTGGGCCGAGTATCCGTGGCAGCTCCTGCACGGGCTCGGGGCGGCCCACCAGGATCCCGGGCTCTGGGCGCGCTCGTGGCGCCTCGCGATCTGGACCGTCGGGGTCCCGCTGGGCGCGGCGGTCGTGGCGATGCTGGGCCGCAAGGCCGCAGGGAAGGCCGTCTCCGCGCGGCGCGCGATCGCCGGGGAGGTCTTCGCGATCTCGCTGTCGGGGTTCGCCGCCGCCGTGGCGCTCGGATGGCTCATGGGCAATCCGTCGCGCGAGCTCCTGAGCAGGCCGCCGCTCTTCACGGTCCTGGCGCTCCCGCTCCTGCTGCTCGTCTACGTCATGGCGCGCGCGCTCTTCACCGCGCTCGAGGGCCCGTTCCTCTCCGCGGCTCCGGGCCGGCCGGCGCCCGGCGACGCCGATCGCGAGTGGTGGGCGCGCGTCACGGGCCGCGTGCTGCGGGTCGCCGCCGCGTGGGCGGCGGTGAGCACCCTCGTGCTGCTCGGGACGTGGCTGGTCGGCGCGGGGGTCGAGGGGGCGTACCAGCAGCTCCACGTGCGCCTCACGGGCGCCGCCGCGGCCTTCACGACGCTGGCCGGGCTCGCCACCGGGCTCCTCGGGAAGAGCGCCGAGACGCCCTCGGGGCGCGCGGGGCCGAGCACGTCCCCCTGGAAGGCCTTCGCGCTGAGGGTCGCCGCGCCGGCCACCGTGGCGGCCCTCATCGTGCTGCTCGCCGCCGGGACCGCATGGCTGGCGCACGGCCTCGCGGGGGACCCGCCGTGCTTCCTGAGCGTGCGCATGGACGGAGCGTGCTGGGCCGAGGCCGTCGGCTCCCGGACGATGGTGCTCATGTTCCTGGAGGGGCTGGGCCTCGTCGCGATCGCCGCCGTCGCCGGAGCCTTCGTGAACGTGAACCGGTTCTCGCTCCATGCGATGTACCGGAGCCGGCTCGTGCGGGCGTACCTGGGCGCCTCGAACCTGGATCGCCGGCCGAACCCCACCACCGGCTTCGACGAGGACGACGAGCGGCTTCCGCTGGCGAGCCTGAGGCCCAACCCCGGGGAGCGCGCGCAGCTCTTCCCCATCGTGAACGTCACGCTCAACCTGGTGGCCGGTGAGCGACTCGCGTGGCAGGAGCGGCGCGCCGAGTCCTTCTCGATGACCCCGCTCTTCTGCGGCAACTTCCACGAGGGCTACCGTCCGACGGAGGACTACGGGGGCCCCAGCGGCGAGGGCGTGTCGCTCGCGACCGCGATGGCGATCTCGGGCGCCGCCGCGAACCCGAACATGGGCTACGTCTCGACGCCGGCCCTGACGTTCCTCATGGCGCTCCTCAACGCGCGTCTCGGGGTGTGGCTGCCGAACACGAACGAGAACGGAGGCGAGGACGTGGCCCGCACCGGCCCGCGCCACGCGACCTACCACCTCGTCAAGGAGATGCTCGGCCTCACGACGCGCTATGCGCCGTTCGTGAACCTCTCCGATGGCGGGCACTTCGACAACCTCGGCCTCTACGAGGTCGTGCTCCGCCGCTGCCGGTTCGTGGTGGTGAGCGACGCGGGCTGCGATCCCCGCCACGGCTTCAGCGACCTCGGGAACGCGCTGCGCAAGATCCGGATCGACTTCGGCATCCCCATCGAGTTCGAGCGGGAGATCGAGATCCGGCAGCGCGCGGGGCGGCCTCACCCCGGCCTGTACTGCGCCATCGCGCGGATCGGCTACGACGTCCCGGACGGCCCGGATGCGCTCCCGGGCACGCTCGTCTACGTCAAGCCGACCGTGCAGGACACGCCGAAGGCCTCGATCCCTTACGACGTGCGCGCCTACGCGAACGCCTGCAGGGCGTTCCCTCACGAGTCCACCGTCGACCAGTGGTTCTCCGAGTCGCAGTTCGAGAGCTACCGGGCGCTCGGCGCACACCTCGTCGAGGCGATGCTCGGGACGAGGCCGCTCCAGTCGCTCGCCGAGCTCGAGCACTCGCTGCGGTCGTACGCCAGGCAAGGCGAGCCGCTCGACGACACCGTCCGGGCGCTGTTCGGCCCGACGTTCGCGCCAGCCGCGGCGTGCTGCGCCGCGCCGGAGGCACGGGCGACGGGAGCCGCTCCGGACCTGCGCTCCGTGTCCGCCCCCGGAGCGTGACGGCGCCCCTCGCGCTTCGCTGCGCCGCCGGCGCCTGAGGCCGGCGGGAGCGAGCTCGCCGGCCGCAACGATGGCGTCGCGCACCGAGATGGCGTTGCGGGACCAACGCCTCGTCGGTGTCCCATGGCGTGTCGCTCGAAAATCCCACAGGTTATCGCCACCTGCAGGCTGGCCGGATCCTTGCTGTCCTCGGCCGCGATCCGGGCACCGCCAGCCGGCGCCGGCGATCGCCCGACCTTCCTTTCCCTCCACGGGAGCGACGATGAGCCTGACCTGGCGCGAGCTGCTGATGACCGACCACGAGACCACCGAGCGCGTCTTCTCCGCGGCCGAGAAGGCCCTCGGGGCGGCGGAAGGCCCGTCGCCGGGGCTGGTCGCCAACCTGCGCGAGTATCTGGTCGGCTATGTCGATCGCTGCCACAACCAGAAGGAGGAGCGGACCGTGTTCCCGCTCCTCCAGCGCGCCGGCATGCCGGTCGAGGGCGGCCCGCTCGCGGTGATGCTGGCGGAGCATGGCCGGGCGAAGGCGCTCGTGGAGCGGCTCGACGTCGCCGCCGCGGCCTACGTGGCCGGCGACCGGGCGCGGCTCGACGAGCTGCGCGAGGTCCTCGGAGAGTACGCGGCGCTCTGCAAGGATCACTTCTGGAAGGAGAACGACATCCTCTACCCGCTGGCTGCGCGCATGCTGGACGAGGAGACGCAGGCCGGCATCGTCGGGGCCATCGAGGCGGTGGAGGCCGGGATCGGGCCCGACACGCGCCGGCGCTACTACCGGATCGCCGACGAGATCGTGCGCGCCGTCGAGCTCGAGGACCTGTCGTACGGCCTCGACCGCGAGGTGCTCGCCGCGGTCCTCAACTCGCTGCCCGTCGAGCTGTCGTTCATCGATCAGGAGGACCGGGTCCGCTACTTCAGCCACGAGCGGGGCGAGAAGATCTTCCCGCGCAGCCGCGGCGCGATCGGGACGAACGTCCGCAACTGCCATCCGCAGAAGAGCGTGCACCTCGTGGAGCGGATCCTGTCCGACTTCAAGGCCGGCCGCCGTGAGGTGGCCGAGTTCTGGATCGACATGGGGCCGCGCAAGATCCACATCCGCTACTGGCCGGTGCGCGACGACGCGGGCCGCTACCTGGGCTGCCTCGAGACGGTGCAGGACGTCTCCGGCATCCAGCGGCTCACCGGGCAGCGGCGATTGCTCGAGGAGGCGGCCTGAGGCGGCGCGCCGGAGCCGCCGCGAGGGTGGCGCAACCTCGGGGTTGCATCGCGCCGAGCCCGTGGCTAGATACGCAACCGGGAGGTTGCACATGGCCACGACGAGCACCGATCGCATCGAGAAGCAGATCGTCCTGCGGGCGCCCCGCGCGCGGGTCTGGCGAGCGCTCACCGACCTGCGGGAGTTCGGCAGCTGGTTCGGGGTGAAGATGGAGACCGGCTTCGCGCCTGGAGCGGTGGCGCGCGGGCGGATCACCTACCCCGGGTACGAGCACCTCGTCTTCGAGGCGACCGTGGAGCGGATGGAGCCGGAGCGGCTCCTGGCCTGGCGCTGGCACCCGGCGCCGCTCGACGCGGCCGCGGACTACTCGAAGGAGCCCACCACGCTCGTGACCCTCACGCTCGAGGAGACGCCGGAGGGGACCCGGCTCACCGTGGTCGAGTCCGGGTTCGACCAGCTCCCGCTCGAGCGCCGCGCCGAGGCCTTCCGGATGAACGAGGGCGGCTGGGCCGAGCAGATGCGGAACGTCGAACGCCATGTCTCCGGGGCATAGCGCCGCCGGGCGCGGCGCTGGCCGCGCTGCCGGCGCCGCGCCCATGTTCGCCGCGCTCGGAGACGAGACCCGGCTCGCGCTCGTGGCGCGACTCTGCGCGGCCGGGCCGCTCTCCACCGCGCGCCTCGCGCAGGGCGCGGCCATCTCGCGCCAGGCCATCGCGAAGCACCTCGACGTGCTCGCCGGCGCGGGCCTCGTGCGGCGCGGCGCGGGTGGCCCGGGCCGCGAGCGGCGCTGGGAGATCGAGCCGCGCCGGCTCGACGAGGCGCGCCGCGCGCTCGAGCAGATCTCCCGGCGCTGGGACGAGGCGCTCGAGCGCCTCCGGAAGGCAGTGGAGGAGGAACCCTGACCATCCACCGATCGCAGGGGGGGCCTCGGGCTCGATCCGCTTTGACACCCGACGAAAGCCGTCTACGGTGTCCGCCATGGCGGAGAGGAATCGGCGCAGGGTACCGGACGAGATCTCGGCCGACGCCGTCCACGTGGTGCCCGGCGGCGCCGAGTGGCACGACCCACGGCAGCCCGCGCCCGAAGCCACGCTCCGCATCGCGAATGCGTCCGGGGAACCCGCCAACGCACCCGCAGCGCGACGGCGGGCGCATCGCCTCGCCCTGGTCGCGGTCATCGTGGTCGCGGCCACGATGCGGATCGCGTGGAACGACGTCACGAGGTTCTCGCCCGCCGACGAGACGCATTACCTCGAGACCGCGCGGGCGCTCGCCCCGTCCGTCCTCGCGAGGTACCCCGTGCTCGCGGCCGAGTATCTGTCCCACCCCACGGCGTGGAAGTTCCCGAGCTTCCTCCGCTGGGGGTGGTACGGGATCGGCGCGGTGGTCTGCAAGGCTCAGCCGGACTGCTCGCACCGCAGCCTGGCCTGGATCTCCACGCTGGCGGGGATCCTCGTCGTCCTGCTCGCCTACGCGGTAGGTCGCGCTCGCCTCGGCGAGCGCGCGGCCCTGCTCGGCGCCGCGTTCGTCGCCGCGTCGCCGCTTCAGCTCGGGCTCGGCCGCCGCGCGCTGCAGGACGAGCTCGTGTGCGCGACGGTCCTGGCCGCCCTCTGGACCGCCCTTCGCGTGCTGGACGCGCCGAACGGCGCGCGCGCGTGGGGGCGCTACGCGGCGGCCATCTCGGCCGCTTCGCTCGCGTTCGCGGTGAAGGAGACCTTCGTCCTCTACGCGCCCGCGTTCATCGCGCTGTGGCTGTTCACGCGCGCGCGCCGCGGCGGGGGCAGGCCGCTCGACGCCGCGCTCCTGCTCGTCCCACCGCTCGTCTACTACGGTGGCTATTGCCTGCTGACGCACTCCGGGACGCAGTTCTTCGAGATGGCCCGCGTCGCCGTCTCGTCGCTCGGCTCCGAGTACGCGCGCCAGTACCAGTCCGGACCGCCTCACCGGTATCTCGTCGATCTGCTCGTCCTCTCGCCGGTGCCCGTGCTGCTCGCGATCGGCGCCGGCGCGTCGATCGTCTCCTCGCGGGTCCAGGCGGTGAGCGGCCCTCGCCAGCTCGCGGCGTTCGCCGCGCTCGCGCTCGCGTCGTTCGCGCTCGTGTCGAAGAGCGTTCGCTTCGTCGCGGCGCCGGACGCGCTCGTCTCGCTCCTGGCTGCGTGGTTCGTCATCTCGCTCGCGGAGCGCTCGCGGACGCCGCTCCGGCTGATCGCCGCGGCCGGGATGATCGTCGTGGCCTCGAACCTGTGGATCTTCGACCGGGTGTTCCTGCAGGGGCAGGTCGGCGACCCGACCACCTACGAGGTCCTCCGCGCGCTCGAGGCGATCCCGCGCTGAGCTGCGGGCGCGTGCGCGGCGGCCGAGCCGGCGACGCGCCCACCGCTGGTCGGCAGACGCACGAGACGCGCGGTCGACCGCCCGACCGCGGGCAGGCGCGCGCGGTCACTCGCGTCGATCCTGCTCTGGCTCCTTCGATATGAGAGCGGAGGAGGAACGCGCATGTTCAGGAGCACGAAAGCATTCTCGGGGTTCTCGGTGGACGACGTGCCGAAGGCGAAGGAGTTCTACGGCCGATTGCTCGGGCTGGAGGTCTCCGAGGCCAACGGCCTGCTCTGGCTGCACATCGGCGGCGGCGGCAAGGTGCTGCTGTATCCCAAGCCCAACCATGTCCCCGCGACGTTCACCGTCCTCAACTTCCCGGTCGCCGACGTCGATCGGGCCGTGGACGAGCTGACGCGAGCCGGCGTCCGGTTCGAGCGTTACGAGGAGGAGTCCCTCCGGACGGACGAGAAGGGCATCTTCCGCGGCGGTGGCCCGCTCATCGCGTGGTTCAGGGATCCCGCTGGCAACATCCTCTCGGTGATCGACGAGCGGTGAGGCGCCGCGGCGGCGACGCGTGCGCGCCCGTGGAGGCGCGTGCGGAGCGCCGCCGCGCTCGCGCTCGGATCCTCCGCTGCTTCGAGCCTCAGTCGTGAGGCCGGACGCCGGGAACGAGCCCGGCCAGCTCCGCGTCCGGCCGGAAGAATCCGTACCGCCGGAGCTCGCGGACGCGGTCCGCGAGGTGAGGCTCCTTCCGCAGGATCGCCCCGAGGCGCGCCGGCGCTGGCCGCGGCGTCGGAGCGAGCGCGTCGCGGACGTACGCACGGACGTTCACCTGCGCGAAGACCTCGCCGCCCGAGGCGGACATGGCGAGGGCGGCGAGCGAACCGGGGGCGAGGAGCGCCGCCATGCGATCGCGCGAGTAGGTCTGGACCATCACGAGCGGCAACCGCAGGACGGGGATCCGCTTCAGGTATCCGAGGAGGAGCTCGCTCCACCAGCTCGCGTGGCCGAGCATGATCCGGCCCAGCTCGTGGCCGATCACGAACTCGAAGACGTCCCGGCGCGCGCCGATGTCGCCGACTCCGTCGAAGAGCTTCTCGCCGAGGACGATGGCCCGGGTCCCGCTTCGCAGCGCGAGCGCATCGGAGAGCCCCACGCTCGGAAGAGCCGAGACGTAGAGCGCCGGCACGGGGGTGCCGAGCGCCCGGCACTGCCGCTCCAGGATGGCGTGGAGCTCCGGCAGCTGATCCTGGCCGAGCCGGATCGAGTTCAGGTGGATCATCATCCACCGTCCGAGCCGCAAGAAGCCCATCGCCGGCACGATGAGGACCGCCACCACCGCGGCCCCGCGAACTCGCCGGACGAGCTGGGCGGCCTGCGGGTGCGCAGACAGCCAGTCCGGCGCGAGCAGGATCGCGGCGACCGCGGCCGCGACGAGGGCGAGGTTCGCCGCCGCGGAGAGCAGCAGGACCCGGCGCTCACGCGGATGCCGTACCTGCGACAGGTCGATGACCCGGCCCGGCAGGGCCACGGCACCCGCGGCGTCAACTCCGACCGGCAATCGATGGCCTTCCTTCCGGCTTCACATCTTGCCCCCACGGTCGAGCACGATGCCTGGGAACTCAGGGCCCCGGCGACGCGCCTCCGTCGACCCGCACTGCCGGACCCCGGTGACGTCCCTCGACGGGAGGTGACCGTGCCGCGCCGGCGCGCGAACGCGTCGGGCGAGCGCCTGGCGGCATCACCGCCCGCCCTGAGGACATCCGGGCGCCCGCGAGATTCGAGGCGTCGCCCGCGCCGATCCGTGCCTTGATGCTGATGACCGCAGCACGATCGCAAGATACCTGTCGACACGGAGGCGCGAAGAGCATGACGCGACCGCGCTGCGCCGCCTTCCTGGCCATGAGCCTGGACGGATTCATCGCGAGGCCCGACGGCCGGGTGGACTGGCTCGACGCATACGAGGCGCCGCCGGAGGACTACGCTGCCTTCTTCGCCAGCGTCGACACCGTCCTCATCGGCCGCGACACGTACGACCTCGTGGTCACCTTCCCGGAGTGGCCGTACGGGGCCAAGCGGGTCGCAGTCCTGACCCACCGGCCTCCGGCGCCGCGCCACGGCGAGGCGTTCGTCGCCGGCGAGCCCGCCCGCGTCCTGGCCTGTCTCGCGGCCGCCGGGAGCCGGAGCGTCTACGTGGACGGCGGGGCGGTGGTCTCGCAGTACCTCGCGGCCGGCGTCCTCGACGAGCTCACGGTCACCGTGGTCCCCCTCGTGCTGGGTGCCGGCCGGCGGCTCTTCCAGGGCGCGCTGCCGGAGCGGCGCTTCTCGCTCGTCGCGAGCCACGCCCACCCCTCCGGCCTCGTGCGGATCACCTACCGCCCGACCTGAGCGCGCTCCGTGGCGCCGGGCTCACGCCCACGTGCGACGGGTCCCCCGGCGCCCTCGCGCCCCTACCACACCCGCACGCGCTCCGCGGGCGCGAGGTAGAGCGCCTGCCCGGGCTGGACGCCGAACGCCGCGTACCACGGATCGAGGTTGCGCACCGTGAGAGACCGGTAGCGGCCGGGGGCGTGACCGTCGGTGAGGAGCTGCCGGCGCTGCGCCGGCTCGCGTGCCTTCGTCTGCCAGGTCTGCGCGTAGGCGACGAAGAACTGCTGGTCGCCGTCGAGGCCGTCGACCTGGGGCGGCTTCGCGCCGGCGAGCGACCCGTGCCAGGCATCGTACGCGGCGGCGAGGCCGGCCAGGTCGGCGATGTTCTCGCCGAGCGTGAGCTTTCCGTTCACCGCGGCGTCCGGGAACGGCTTGTAGCCGTCGTACTGCTGGACGAGCTTCTGCCCCGCCGCCTGGAAGCTGGCGAGATCTTCGGGCGTCCACCAGTTCTCGAGCTTGCCGCGCGCGTCGAAGAGCGCGCCCTGATCGTCGAAGCTGTGGCTGATCTCGTGGCCGATCGTCGCGCCGATCGAGGCGTACTTCGCGGCTGGCGTGGCGCCGCGGTCGTAGAACGGCGGCTCCATGAAGCCCGCCGGGAAGTTCAGCGCGTTCCGCACGGGGAGGTTCACGGCGTTGACCTCGTGCGGGAGCATGCACCACTCGCCCCGGTCGGGCGCCTTCCCGAGCTTCGCGAGCTGGCGGCGGTACTCGAAGAGCTGCGCGCGCTCCACGTCGCCGAGGAGATCGCCCTTCACGATCTCGAGGCCGCCGTAGTCGATCCACTGGTCCGGGTAGCCGACCCCGACCTCGAGGACCGCGAGCTTCTCCTTCGCGCGTGCCTTCGTGGCCGGCGCCATCCAGTCGAGCGCGTCGATGCGGTGGGCGAACGCGTCGCGGAGGTTTCGCACCATCCCCTGGATCTCCGCCTTGGCCTCGGGCGGGAAGTGGCGCTTCACGTAGATGCGCCCGACCGCCTCGCCGATGGCGGAGTCGACCACGCCGAGCCCGCGCTTCCAGCGGGCGCGCTGCTGCGGCGTCCCGGTCAGCGTCGTGCCGTAGAACGCGAACGACTCGTCGACGAACGCCTTCGAGAGGAGCGGCGCAGCGCGGTCGACGGCGCGGGCGGTGAGGTAGTCCTTCCACGTCCCGAGCGGCTCGCTCTTCACGAGCGCGGCGAGGCCGGTGAGGGCGGTCGGCTGCCAGGCGATGAAGCGCGGCTGCCGGTCGAGCGCGGCCGCGCGGAGGAACGCGCCCCAGTCCAGGCCCGGGGCCCGCTGCTCGAGGTCCGCGAGCGTCCAGGGGTGGTTGCCCTTCTGCACGTCGCCCGCGTCCTCGCGCGAGCCGTGGGTCTTCGCGAGCTTGGTCTCGAACGCCAGCACGCGCTCCGCGCGCGCCCCCGGGTCCGCGAGCCCGGCGAGCGCGAAGACCTTCTCGAGGTGCGCGCGGTACTGCGTGCGGATGGCGGCCATCCGCGGGGAGGCGTCGAGGTAGTAGTCGCGGTCCGGGAGCCCGAGGCCGCCCTGCACGAGGTAGACGGTGTTCCGCGACGGCTCGTTCAGGTCCTGCTCGATCCAGACGCCCAGCGGGCGCGCGGTCGTCAGGTTCGTGCAGTTGAAGATGTCGACGTCGGCGCGCACGGTGGCGCCGAGCTCCGCGGCGAGCGCGCGGGCGTCCGCGAGCGCCGCGATGCGGGCGAGCGTCGGGCGGAGCGGCTCGATGCCCTTCGCCTCGATGCCGGCCTCGTCCATGAAGCTCGAGTAGAGGTCGCCGATCTTGCGCGCGTCGGAGCCGGCGGGCGCGTCGCCGCGCGCGGCCTCCTCGACGATGGTGCGCGTGCGGGCCTCGACCGTCTGGAACACGCGCAGGAACGCGCCGGTGCTGGAGCGGTCCGGCGGGATCTCGGCGGTCCGCATGAAGGCGCCGTTCGCGTACTCGTAGAAGTCGTCGCCCGGCTTCACGGCGGGGTCCATCGCGGCGACGTCGACGGCGTGGGAGGAGGCCGTCTGCGTCGGCGTCGCTGCCGGCGTCGCCTGGGCGGTGGGCTTCTTGCCGGCGCAGGCGACGAGCGCGGCGAGGGAGAGGACCAGGGCGGTGCGCAGGATCACGGGCGGCCTCGGGTGGTCAGGGTCGAACGCTCGGCGATGAGCGCCGAGGCGCGCGCATTGTGTCATCGCCCGGGGGCGGGTGCGGCAAAATCCGGCGGTTCGCACGCCGCCGCCGAACCGCGCGCGTACCGGAACGGGGCCGCTCGGGTCAGCGCGCCCGTCGTGACGGCGGAGGGAGCGCCACGCCGAGCTCCTTCAGGATCCGAGGCCGCCGCGCGAAGTTCGCGTACGTGAACTTGCCCTTGATCTTGCCGGCCGCGTCGAAGTGAAAGACGTCCAGCCCTTCCCAGCCGAAGCGATCGCCGACGAGCGCGCCGACGATGACCCGCTCGAACTTCAGCGCCACGGTCGTCGGCCTCGCGTGCGTGAGGTCGTGGCGGCATACCCAGCGGACGGCCGCCTTGCGGGACTTCTCGTCGATGAGTCGGTCGTGCTCGTCGAAGCGCATCGCACCGAGGACACCATTGAACTGAGGCTCGAATTCCCGGCGGATCGCCGCGCGCCCGATCCGCTCGACGCCGTTCGCGGGTCGGTACACCGCGTCCTCCGCGAAATAGGTCATCACCCCGTCGAGATCGCCGGCGTTGAATGCCTCGAGGAAGCCGTCAAGGATCGCGGTCATCGAAGCTGCGGGGGCTTGTTGGGGTGTCATGGTCAACCCTGCGGGCCGAAATACGATAGGCGCCGATCTGCGGTCGTCTCGGCGCGATCGCGGACGCGGAGCGCGAGATCGCGAAGCGTCACGGCGAGAGCTTCGCGTACGGGTTCCATCTGCTCGCCGAGTGAGACGATCGTCACCCCGGCTGGTTCCTCGCCCAGTCCTGGCGCAGAGCTTCGCGGACCGCCTTCACGCTCTCGTGGGTCGCGTCGTCGCACGTCTGGCACTTACAGCGCGGGCAACCGTCGACGTGAAGCTGCAGGGCCGCGAACATCCATTCGGCCGCGGCGGAGAGCGTCGTGCGGCGAAACTGCAGATGCGCCGAGAGACCGTCTTTCGTTCGCGCCACCATGTACGAACGATGCTGCGTAACGCCTCGGGGCTGCGAGGAGGCATCGTGCCGCACCGCATT
The DNA here is from genome assembly GCF_022690685.1 of Anaeromyxobacter terrae. Lineage (GTDB taxonomy): Bacteria > Myxococcota > Myxococcia > Myxococcales > Anaeromyxobacteraceae > Anaeromyxobacter > Anaeromyxobacter terrae. Next base: position 36,249 of record NZ_JALCYY010000006.1, read on the forward strand.
TCGGGGACCGCTCGATCGAGCAAGCGGCTCGTCGGGCCGGCGCAAGTGGCGCGCGGCATTCGATGGGGACGTGCGTGTGGGGGAGAGCGGGTACGGGACGTCCGCGCCCGGCACTACACGGGTGGAGGATCCATCGCGCGATCCCAGTTGCGGTGCTTGGCCAGCCCGGCCAGGAAGGCCTTCGTCCCCGGGCCGACCTTCCCGGCCGGGACCACGATCAGCGCGGGGTCGCCCGCGTCGAGCGGCAGGGACGCCTTCTCGAGGAGGGTCTGGCCCGCGCCGACCGCCAGGATGGTCTTGCAGTGACGGTACTGATCCTTCACGAACTCGACGGCGTGCCCCAGCGAGGACAGCGCCGCGGCGGAGGCCTCGCCGTCCGGCACCACCACCGCGTCGAACAGGCAGGAGGGCATGGTCTCGAGCGTCGCGTCGGGCTCGAGCGCATCGCCGGTCGCGCTCTCCACCGGGCCGAGCCGGGCTGCCACGAGGCGCGGCACCGCGCCGGCCTCGGTGAGGGCGCGGTGCACGGCAAGCGCACCCTCCCCGTCGACACCCGCGGCGACCAGGATGGCGATCTTCCGGCCACCGACGTCGCCTCGGCCCGGGCGCGCGAAGAGGGAGAGCGCCGGCGACTGCTTCACCTCGGGCCTCACGACCCTCCCCGCCAGCGGCAAGGGCTCCGGCACCTCGAGGCCGAGGCCATCCGCCACCGCTCGAGCGAGCACGTCGCTCACGTTCGCGAGCTGCGCGACCACCCGCCGCCGCACGGCCGGCGTCTGCACCTTCGTGAGCTCGAAGCGGAAGGCTCGCACGATGTGCGCCTGCTCCACCTCCGACTGGCTCTCCCAGAACAGCGTGGCCTGCGTGTAGTGGTCGGCGAACTTCTCGGGCTTCCCGCGCACCTTGTCCTCGGGCGACGGATCGGGGAACGAGGTGAAGCCGGCCGCCGCGCCGAGCTGGAACGGGCAGCCGCCGGCGAGCGAGTTGGGCTCGTACGCCACGCGCCCCCGGTGGATCGCCTGCCGGTGCATCCCGTCGCGCTGGTCGTTGTGCACCTGCGCCACCGGAGCGTTGATGGGGATCTCGTGGAAGTTCGGCCCCCCGAGGCGGGAGATCTGCGTGTCGACGTACGAGTGGATGCGGCCAGCGAGCAGCGGATCGTTCGAGAAGTCGATCCCCGGCACGACGTGCGCCGCGCAGAAGGCGACCTGCTCCGTCTCGGCGAAGAAGTTGTCGGGGTTCCGGTTCAGCACGAGCCGCCCCACCGGCCGCACCGGCACGAGCTCCTCCGGGACGATCTTGGTCGGGTCGAGGACGTCGAACGAGAACCGGTCGGCCTGCTCCTCGGTGAAGAGCTGGACGCCCAGCTCCCACTCCGGGAACTGCCCCGCCTCGATGGACTCCCACAGGTCGCGGCGGTGGTAGTCGGGATCGGCGCCGTTGATCTTCACGCACTCGTCCCAGTCGAGCGAGTGGGTCCCGCGCACCGGATTCCAGTGGAACTTCACGAACCGTGACTCGCCCTTCGCGTTGACGAAGCGGAAGGTGTGCACCCCGAAGCCCTGCATCATGGAGAAGCTCCGCGGGAGCGCGCGGTCGCTCATGAGCCAGAGGAGCATGTGCGTCGACTCGGGCATGAGCGACACGAAGTCCCAGAACGTGTCGTGCGCGCTCGACGCCTGCGGCATCGCATGGTGCGGCTCGGGCTTCACGGCGTGCACGAGGTCGGGGAACTTGATGGCGTCCTGGATGAAGAACACCGGCATGTTGTTGCCCACGAGGTCGAAGTTCCCCTCGTCGGTGTAGAACTTCACGGCGAAGCCGCGGACGTCGCGGACGAGATCCGGCGAGCCGCGCTCGCCCGCGACCGTCGAGAAGCGCGCGAAGACCGGCGTGCGCTTGCCCTTCTCCGAGAGGAACGAGGCCCGGGTGACGCCGGCCAGGGCCTCGGTGCACTCGAAGAACCCGTGCGCGGCCGAGCCTCTCGCGTGCACGATGCGCTCGGGGATCCGCTCGTGATCGAAGTGCGTGATCTTCTCGCGGAGGATGAAGTCCTCCATGAGCGTGGGGCCGCGGAGCCCCGCCTTGAGCGAGCTCTGGTCGTCGGCGATCGGGACGCCCTGGTTCGTGGTGAGCCCCTGGCCGCTGGAGTCCACCCGCACGCGGTCGAGCGGCAGGTTGCCTGGGTTCACTCCCAGCCGCTCCTGCGGCCTGCCCCGTCCCACCTTGGAGGACGAGACCGTCTCGCTGAGCGTGCTGCCGGTCGCGGTCGCGTCCGTCGGCGCCGCGTGCGCCCCCTCCGGCGGGTTGCGCGCGAGGGCGCCGTGCTCGGCCTTCTTGTTCGGGTTGAACGGCATGGCCGCGGCGAGCGCGTCGGCGGCGGCGAGCTTCGCGGCGAGCAGATCGTCCGCGCTCGCCGCGGAGGCTCCGCGCCGCGATCCGCCCACCGTGGAACGCGCGGACGCCTTGGCGGGGGACTTCTTCGGAGGCAGAGCAGGCTTCTTCGTCTTGGCGGGCATGCGCGCGTGCTCCCTGCGTGTGAGGTCGCAGATCGGCGAGTGGGTACCTCGACAACCTCCGTCGGGCCCGCGCGCCGCGGTAGCGCCGCCGCCTGCGGGACCGGGCCGGCCCACGACCGCCGGGTCGGGCGTCGGCTCGCAGGTCAGGCCGACCTGCTCGTCGTCGCGCTGCGCACGACCGGGCCGGTCGCGGTCGACGTCCATCGTCCGACCGACAAGGACCGCACCGTCGCGCGTTTGCCATCCACGACACGGTCGAAGGCGGGCCGGACTCGCACGCCCCGCCGAGGTAGGACCCCAAGTAATTCCGCTGCGGCGGCCGCGCTTCCACGAAGACGAGCTCCGGATGCGCGCGCCCGACTCGATGCCCGTCCCGCTCTCGCGGCGTCCGCTCGATGTCGCGCTCCTCGCGTTCTTCGCGGTGAACCTGTGCTTCACCACCTACGTGGTGAGCCTGGAGCAGATCGTCATCGCCGATCCGTTCGAGTACACGGCGCCGCTCTGGCCACCCGGGCCCCTGCTCGACCTCGTGCACTGGTGGGAGAAGACATACGACCCGCTCCTGCTCGCGCGGCCGGCGTGGTACCGCGCCACCATCTGGCTCGACGTGCTCCTCTTCGGGCCGTTCTATGCCGTCGCCCTCTACGCGTTCGTGCGGGGCCGCGACTGGATCCGCACTCCGTGCATCGTGTGGGCTTCGGTCCTCTCCACGAACGTCGTCATCATCCTCTTCGACGAGCTGTTCGGCACGCACGCGACGCCCGCCCCGGCGGTCGTCATCGCCGCGAACGCGCCCTGGCTCATCGTGCCGTGGATCGTCGTGTGGCGCGTCCTGCGCTCCCCTCACCCGTTCACCACCGCCCCGGCCGCCGCAGGCCCGCCGCGCCCCGGACGCCTGGGGCCGCGATGAAGGACTTCCGAGCTCGCTACGGCCCGTGGGCCCTCGTGGCGGGGGCGTCCGCCGGTCTCGGTGAAGCCTTCGCGCGGGCGCTCGCGGCGCGCGGGCTGCACCTCGTCCTGCTGGCGCGGAGGCGCGAGGCGCTGGAGCGGCTCGCGGTCGCCCTGCGAGCCGCCCACGGGGTCGAGGTGCGCGTCGCCCCCTGCGATCTCGCGCGCGCAGACCTCGCGGAAGAGGCCGGGCGGTTCACGGCCGGGCTCGAGGTCGGGCTCCTCGTCTACAACGCCGCTCACTCGGTGATCGGACCGTTCGTGGATCGGCCGCTCGAGGAGCACCTCCGCGTCGTCGACGTGAACTGCCGCGGCCCGGTGACCCTGGCGCACGCGCTGGGCGGCGCGATGGCGCGGCGGGGGCGCGGCGGGATCGTCCTCATGTCCTCGCTCGCCGCCTCGCAGGGAAACCCGCTCCTCGCCTCGTACGCGGCCTCCAAGGCGTTCGGGCTGGTGCTCGCGGAGGGGCTGTGGGCCGAGCTGCGAGCCCGCGGCGTCGACGTCGTCGCGTGCCGCGCGGGCGCCACCCGCACGGCCGGCTTCGCCGCCTCGCGACCGCGGCGGCGCGTCCCCCTGTCCGACCCCGACGACGTCGCCCGGCGTGCCCTCGAGGCGCTCGGCCGCGGCCCGAGCCTCGTCACCGGCGCGGTGAACCGCGTCGCCGCCTTCACCTTCGGCCGGCTCCTGCCCCGCCGGCTCTCGATCCGCATCATGGAGCGCGCGACGCGCAGGCTCTACGAGTGACGGGACGAATCGAGGAGCGGCGCACGCCCGCCGACGACCGAAACCGCGGGCGCGCGGTCCTCGCGCTCGTCTACCTCGTCGCGCTCGGCGTCGCCTGCGCGGTCGGGTGGCAGCTCCGTGATCGCCACCCGATCGTCGTCGCCGCCGCGGCGGACCTGGCCGCGACGGTCGTCGTGTTCGGCGCGAGCGTGCTCGCCGGCAACTCCAGCCTCTACGATCCTTACTGGAGCGTCGCGCCCGTGCCGATCGCCGCCTACTGGGCGACGGCGCCGGACGGCGGGAGCGGCCTCCGGCGCGTGCTGGTCCTCGCGATCGTCTGCGCCTGGGGTGCCCGACTCACCGCGAACCAGCTCGTGCGCTGGCAGGGGCTCGGGCACGAGGACTTCCGGTACCGTGAGCTGCGGGCGAAGAGCGGGCGCGGCTACTGGCCGCTCAGCTTCGTGGGGATCCACCTCATGCCCACGGTCTGGGTGTTCCTCGGCTCGCTCCCGATCTTCGTTGCGCTCGCCGGCCCGGGTCGACCGTGGAACGCGCTCGACGTGCTCGCGTGCGTCATCGCCGTCGGCGCCGTCGTGCTCGAGGCCACCGCGGACCGGCAGCTTCGCGCGTTCCTGCGCCGGCGCCACGGCGACGAGGCCGTGCTCGACGAAGGCGTGTGGAGGTGGAGCCGCCACCCGAACTACCTCGGAGAGATCCTGTTCTGGTGGGGGCTGTGGATGTTCGGCGTCGCCGCGGCGCCCGGGTGGGCCTGGACCGCGATCGGCCCGCTCGCGATCACGCTGCTCTTCGTCTTCGTCAGCGTGCCCTGGATGGATCGGCACATGCTGTCCCGCCACCCCGCGTACCAGGAGCGCGTTCGCGCGACCCCTGCGCTCCTGCCCTGGCGCATGCCGCGCCGCGAGCAGCCCGGGGGGCGCGGCGAGCGCCGCGGGCGCGGCGGCCGGGGCTAGAGACGCCCCGTCCCGAGTGCGTCGCGGTGAAGTCCGGCGCCATGGTCGCGAGCGATCGTCGGATGGCTTTGAGTTAGGTTCACTGGATGAAGCTCGTCGCCATCGTCCGCCCCGCGACGCGCCCCGACGAGGCCGCGCGCGCAGTGGCCGGCGCCACGGGTCTCACGCTGGCTGAAGCCCGCATGCGCCTCGCCCCCGAGCCCCCTTCGCTCCTGGCTCGGCTCGAGCCGGACAGGGCCCGCTCGCTCGTCGTCGCGCTGCGCGAGGCCGGGCTGGCCGCCGTCGCGGTCGATGCCCGTTGCCCGACCGACAAGGACCGCACCGTCGCCCACGCGTTTGCCATGGATGACGCGCGCATCACCTTCACGCCGCGCTTCGGGGACTCGATGGGGGTCGAGTGGACCCACGTGATGGCCATCCTGCGAGGCGTCCGCGCGTCGCGCACCGAGGTCAAGCGCACCGAGAAGTCGAAGAGCTTCTCGGTCGGCGCCGCCGTCGTGACGGGAGGGCTCAAGATGACCCGCGCCTCCACGAGGACGGTGCGCTCGTCGGAGGAGGCCATCGAGCAGGTGCTCCTCGTCTACTCGCGGGGCGGGCGTGTGGCGGCGCTCGCGGAGGCCCAGCTCGATTTCTCGTGCCTGGGGACCGGCATGCAACCCTCCAGCACCGGGAACATGCTCGAGCTGGCGCGGCGACTGCGCGAGAAGGCGAAGGGCGCCTTCTACGACGAGCGACTCATGCGCCTCGGTCGTCGGCCGCTGCCCTTCCTGATGGGCGGCGAATCGCGCTCGCAGACGCCCGCGATGGCGACGACCCACACCGACACGAGCGACTCGCTCGACACGCTCGCCGAGGTGATGCGGCAGGCCCTGGCCGAGGCGCTGCTCCCGTGACGGGCAGAGGGCCGCCGGCAACGCATCGCCGGACCGAGCCATCCGGCGCCGCGCTCAACGCCGCGCGAACGCCCGCGCCGCGTGCGGGTCGCGCCACTTGCGGAACCCGCAGTGGAGGCACTCGTCGGAGAGCGGGTTCGCCACCCAGACCGTCCAGTGGAAGTGGTGGCCGCAGAATGGGCAGCGAAACGCCGCGAACCAGCCCGCCGCGCCGACGAAGGCGGTGATCCAGGCGGCGAGGAGGACGTGCCCCGGCCCGTCGCTGCCGGTGAGCTCGGGCAGCGCCTTCGTCGCCCAGGCCATGATCGGCACGAAGCCCACGATCGCGGCAGCGAACAGCCGGCGCCGCGTCCGGTAATCCCGCCACACGGGCGGCAAGCTCGATGACATGTGGCGCGAGGATACCGCAAGGTCCGGCGGCCGCTCGAAGCGGCCGACCGGCCGGCGCCCCGCTCGCGCGTGCGGGGCCGGTCCCGGCGGCGCTGCCTTCGCGCGCCGCGCTGTCGAGAAGGACCGTCGCGCAGCGGAGCGTGCAGCCGATCCCGGCCGCAGCGCCCGGGAAGGCCAGCGGAAAGGCAGGCACGCGGGCGCACCGCTGAGCGGCGTCCTGTCCCCTTGCCGGGCCCGCGGCTTGCGTGCGAAGTTCCGCTGCCCCGGACAGGGCGATTCCCAGTCCCGCCCGCCCCTCGGTCCAGCCTAAGGAACCGCACGATGAAGAAGATCCTCCTCGCCGCGCTCAGCCTGGTGGCGCTCCACGGCACCGCCCTCGCCGCCGACACCTCCCTCAAGACCGTGAAGGAGAAGGGCAAGCTCGTCCTCGGCCTCGACGACTCCTTCCCGCCCATGGGGTTCCGGAACGACGACAACCAGATCGTCGGCTACGACATCGATCTGGCGAGAGAGGTCGCGAGGCGGCTCGGCGTCCAGCTCGTCCCGCAGGCCATCGACTGGAACGCCAAGGAGCAGGAGCTCAACACCGGCAAGATCGACTGCATCTGGAACGGCTTCACCATCACCGACGAGCGCAAGAAGGCCATGATCTTCACGAAGCCCTACCTGCGGAACGCCCAGGTGGTGGTGGTGAAGAAGGGCTCCGGATACTCCACCCTCGCGAGCCTCAAGGGAAAGACCGTCGGGCTGCAGGCCGGCTCCTCCGCCGCCGACGCCCTCGAGGCCGCCAAGGCCTTCCGCGCGTCGCTCAAGGAGGTGGTGGAGTTCAAGGACAACCTCACCGCCCTGATGGACCTCGAGGCGCGCGGCGTCGACGCCGTGGTGATGGACCTCATCGTCGCCGACGACAACATCAAGCGCTCGGGGAAGGCCTACGCCGTCCTGAAGGAGTCGCTCGCCCCCGAGGTGTTCGGGGTGGGCTTCCGCAAGAACGATCTCGCCCTCCGCGACGCCGTGCAGGGCGCGCTGGAGGCCATGGCGGCCGACGGGACGCTCGCGAAGGTGACGATCAAGTGGTTCGGCTCGGACATCTCGGTCGTGGGCAAGTGAGCACCGGCGCATGGTGAAGATGCTGGGGGCGATGCTCGAGGGCTCCCTCGTCTCGCTCGAAATCTTCCTCCTGACGCTGGTCTTCGCGCTCCCCCTGGCGCTGCCGGTCGCCCTCGGCCGCATGTCGGCCAGCCGGCTGGTGCGCGTCCCGGTCAACCTCTACATCCTGGTGATGCGCGGGACGCCGCTCATCCTCCAGATCCTCTTCGTCTACTTCGCCCCCTACTATCTGTTCGAGGCCTCGTACGACCGGTTCACGGCGGTCATCGTGGCCTTCACCGTCAACTACGCCGCCTATTTCGCGGAGATCTACCGCGGCGGGATCCAGTCGATCCCGAAGGGCCAGTACGAGGCCGCAAAGGTGCTCGGCTTCACGCGCGCCGACACCTTCTTCCGGATCGTCCTGCCCCAGGTGGTGAAGCGGATCCTGCCCGCCTCCGCCAACGAGGTCATCACGCTGGTGAAGGACACCGCCCTCGCCCAGACCATCGGCGTGGCCGAGCTCTTCCGCGTCGCGCAGAACGCCTCCGCGCGCCAGTTCTCCACCACGCCCATCTTCATCGCCGGGGTGTTCTACTTCGTCATGAACTGGGCCGTGTCCGAGGCCTTTCTGCGCGCGGAGCGGAAGCTCGCGTATTACAGCTGAGCCGGAGCGCCGCCATGGACGTGGTCACCGTCGAGCATCTCTCCAAGTCCTTCGGCGACCTGCGGGTCATCTCGGACATCTCCTTCTCCGTGCACCAGGGGGAGGTGCTCGCCATCATCGGGCCGTCCGGCTCGGGCAAGTCCACGCTCCTCCGCGCCGTCACCCACCTCGAGACCGCCACCCGCGGGACCATCACCATCTGCGGCACCCGGATCCTCGACGGCGGCGTCTACGCCGACGCGGCCACCCTGCGCAGCGCGCTCCTCAAGCTCGGGCTGGTGTTCCAGGACTTCAACCTGTTCCCGCACTTCTCCGTGCTGCGGAACATCACCGAGGCGCAGGTGCGCGTGCTACGCCGCGGGAAGGCCGAGGCGCGGGAGCGGGCCCTGGCGCTGCTCGAGAAGATGGGGCTCGCCGGAAAGGCCTCCGCCTATCCCTGCGAGCTCTCCGGCGGGCAGAAGCAGCGCGTCTCCATCGCGCGGGCCCTCGCCCTCGACCCGCAGGTCCTGTTCTTCGACGAGCCGACCAGCGCGCTCGACCCCGAGCTGACCGGCGAGATCCTCAAGGTCATGCGCACCCTGGCCGCCGAGAAGATGACCATGGTGGTGGTGACGCACGAGATGGGCTTCGCCCGCGACGTGGCCGACCGCGCCATGCTGATGGACGGCGGGGTGGTCGTGGAGGAAGGCCCCGCGCGAGAGCTCATCGACAACCCCAGGAACGAGCGGACCCGGGCGTTCCTGAAGCGTTTCTCCGAGAGCGGCCGCACGTAGCTCGCCCGCGCCTTCCGCGCACGGGGCTGGCGCCCTTCTGCGCGATCACGGCGCCTGCGCAGCGCAGGCGCTCACCTCGTGAGCGATCTGCTCAGGCCGCGCGCCATCGAGCGACGTGCCCGGGTCGAGGGTCGCCGGAAAGCCTCGACCTCCCGCCCCTCGCGGCGCCCTCGCGAGGGGCGCGACCGCGTGGTCCGCAGCGTGCAGCGCGCCCCGGGCTCGTGAGCGGCGTCCGGAAGGACCGGAGGCGCGCCTCGCCGAGCGGGAGGACGCGGACTTGAGCGCCACAGGGCCGGGGGGAGCGGATCAGGGGCGGACGAGGAGAAGGCTCTTCGTGCTGGGCGCGACGGGCGGCACCGGCCGTGCGATCGTCGAGCAGGCCCGGTGGCGCGGCCACCGCGTGACGGCGTTCGTGCGCTCGCCCGAGAAGCTCGGCTCGCTCCGCGACGGGCTGACCGTGTTCCAGGGCGATCCGCGCGACGCCCACGCGCTGCGCGCGGCGTTGCCCGGTCACGACGCGGTGCTGTCGGCGCTCGGGCCCGTGGGGCTCGGGCCGACCACCCTCGTCGGCGACTGCGCGCGGAGCACCGTCACCGCCATGCGGGCGACGGGCGTGCGACGGCTCCTCATCGTCGGCGTGGCCGTGCTCTTCGAGGAGGACGGGCTCCTGAGCGCGATGGCCCGCCGGAGGCTCCTGAGAGAGGTGGCGAGGGACTCCGCCGAGATGGAGCACCTCGTGAGCGAGAGCGGCCTCGACTGGACCGTCGCTCGTTCGCCCCGGCTGACGGACGGGCCGCTCACGCGGGTCTACGGCGTCGCGGACGGCCGGATGCCTCCGGGCGCCGACCTCACGATCAGCCGCGCCGACCTGGCGGACTTCCTGCTCGACGAGGTCGAGCAGCCCGCGCACGTACGCCGGATGGTCGGGCTGGCCGCGGTGAGCGCACCGGCGAGGCGAGCCTCGTGAGGCTCCGGAGGCGCGCGACGTCCGGGCGCGCCGGCGGCAGGCGCCTCACGCGCCCCGCAGCACCTCCGCGCCCTCGATGAGCTCACGAAGGTGCCTCGCGAACCGCGCCGCCGGCGCGCCGTCCACGATGTCGTGATCGACGCTCGCGGTGAGCGAGAGGTACTCGCGCGGCTCGACGCGCCCGTCCACGAGGCCGGGCTTCCGCGTGATGCCGCCGACCGTGAGGCAGAGCGTGTGGAGCGGCACGATGCCCACGACCCAGCCCGCGCCGAGGCCGAACATCCCGACGGAGGTGACGAGCGCGGTGCCCGCGGTCCGCTTCAGCCAGTGAGGGTTCCTCCGCAGGACCCGGAAGAAGAGGCGGCGGAGGAGCCCGGGGGTGAGGGCGGAGAGCCGCATCAAGGCCCCGGAGCGCTGCGCGCTCGCGCCCGGCTCCGCCTGGATCCGCCGGATCTCGTCGTGAATCTCGCGGAGGGTCCGCCGGTTCGCGGCCCGCACGACGTGCGGGATCGCGACCGCGTCGACCTCCGACTCGACGAGCGTCACGACGTCGACCTCGTCGAAGAGCACGAGGCGGTTCCGCCAGTCCCGGTACGCGTGCAGGCGCCGATCGGCGTCGATCGCGCGCGCGAGGCTCGCGACGACGAAGGCGGTGAACGAGAGCTTCTCCCCGCTCCGCTCGAGCTCGCGGAGGAGCTCGCGTGCCCGGGACACGTCGAGCTCGAGGAGCGCGTGGACCATGTGGCGGCGGACGCCGATCTCGAGCGCGTCCACGACGTCGTTCCGCTGCCTCGGGAACGGCCTCGTTTCGCAAGGGGCGCGGCTCATGGGGCGACGATGCCACAGCGCGTGACGGTCCGCGACCGCGCCACGCGCTCTGCCCCTGCCGCGGGCCGGAGCGCGCCCCGTACCCGTCCGAGCGGTGCCGCGGTCCGCGAGAAAGCGGCACGGTGACTCGAGCCATGAGCGACGCCGCCGCGAAGCCACGCATCCCCTCGGCCGTCTGGGCGCTCGGCTTCGTGAGCCTCCTGATGGATGTCTCGTCGGAGATGATCCACAGCCTGCTGCCGGTCTTCCTCGTCTCGTCGCTGGGGGCGAGCGCGCTCGTGCTCGGGCTCATCGAGGGTGCGGCCGAGGCGACCGCCCTCATCGTCAAGGTGTTCTCGGGCGCGCTGTCGGATCTCTGGGGAAGGCGCAAGCCGCTGGCCGTCCTGGGCTACGGCCTGGGCGCCCTCTCGAAGCCGCTCTTCGCCCTCGCGACGAGCGCCGGACACGTCCTCGCCGCGCGCCTCGTCGATCGGATCGGCAAGGGCATCCGCGGCGCGCCGCGCGACGCGCTCGTCGCGGATCTCGCGTCGCGCGAGGTGCGCGGCGCCGCCTTCGGCCTGCGCCAGTCCCTCGACACGGTGGGCGCCTTCCTCGGTCCGCTCCTCGCGATCGGGCTGATGCTCGTGACCGGCGACCGCTTCCGGGCCGTGTTCGCGGTGGCGATCGTCCCGGGAGCGCTCTCGGTCGCGCTGCTGCTCCTCGGCGTCCGGGAGCCGGACGGCGCGCCGCGCGGGCGCGTCACGAGCCCCATCCGCCGCGAGCGCCTGCGGCGCCTGCCGCCGGCGTACGGGTGGGTGGTCGCGATCGGCGCCGTGTTCACCCTGGCGCGCTTCTCGGAGGCGTTCCTCATCCTGCGCGCCCGGCAGGGAGGCCTCCCCATCGCGCTCGCGCCGCTCGTGCTCATCGGCATGAACGTCGTCTACTCCGCGTCCGCCTATCCGTTCGGCAAGCTCTCGGACTCCACGAGCCACCCCCGCCTGCTGGCGTACGGGCTCGCGGTCCTCGTCGCCGCGGACGCCGCGCTGGCCTGGAGCAGCCACTGGGCCTGGGTGTGGGCCGGCATCTCGCTGTGGGGGCTGCACATGGGGATGACCCAGGGGCTGCTCGCGCGGATGGTGGCCGACACCGCGCCTGAGGACCTGAGGGGCACCGCCTACGGCTTCTTCAACCTGGTGAGCGGCGTCGCCATGCTCGTCGCGAGCGCCCTCGCCGGCCTGCTGTGGGATCGCTTCGGCGCGGCGCTGACGTTCGTCGCCGGCGCGGTCTTCGGCGCGATCGCGCTGTCCGCCCTCCTGCTCCGAGGGGATCGACTCGCCCGCCCGGCCTCCGGGCGCTGACCCCCGCCGCGGTGGTGGACGCCGGGTATGAGTACCCGGTGCGCGCGGAGCTCCTGGGACCGCGAGTCACCTGGCGCGTCCTCGCGCCAGGCCCGCGCGCCGCCCCATCTCGAGCTGTCCCCTCCCGGCGCGCGCGGTTAGGAACACGCACCGGCGTCCGGAGGGGCCCGCGCATGTCCAGGCTTCGCTTCAGGATCTCGATCTCGCTCGACGGCTTCGTCGCCGGCCCGAACCAGAGCGTGGAGAACCCGCTCGGCGTCGGCGGCATGCGCCTGCACCAGTGGGCGCTCCCGCTCGCCGCCTGGCGCGCGCCGCACGGCCTCCCCGGCGGAGAGGTGAACGAGAGCACCCCCGTCGTCGAGGCGTCGCTCGCGAACATCGGCGCGACGGTGATGGGCCGGAACATGTTCGGCGGCCACCCGGGCCCGTGGGACCGGGAGAAGCCGTGGAGCGGCTGGTGGGGCGTCAATCCGCCGTTCCACCACCCCGTCTTCGTCCTCACCCATCACCCGAGGGATCCGCTCGTCCTCGAGGGTGGGACCACCTTCACGTTCGTCACCGAGGGCATCGAGGCCGCGCTCGAGCAGGCGCGGCGCGCCGCGGGAGGGCGCGACGTCTCGCTCGCCGGGGGCGCGAGCGTGGCCCGCCAGTACCTCGTCGCCGGCCTCGTCGACGACATGATGCTGAGCCTCGTGCCCGTGCTGCTCGGCTCGGGCGAGCGGCTGTTCGAGGGCGCCGGCGACGACCTGCACGGCCTCGAGCTCGTGCGCACGGTGGCCGCGCCCGGGGTCACGCACCTCCAGCTCTCGCGACCGTGAAGCTCCGCGGCGGCCCGAGTCGTGACCGCGCCGCGGCACCCCGCGCGGAGCGCGCGGCCGCTCTGGGGCGGCTCCCGCCGGAGCGTGGCGGCGCGCCGCAGCGCGTCTACTCATGATCTCATGCTCGATCCGTGCACCGAACCCACCCCCTGGTACCAGAGCCGCTCCGGCGGCGATGCCGACACCGAATGCGACCGCTGCGGCACGACCTTGAGCCGCGAAGCGGCCGTCGCGCGCGCCGTGCGCACGGACGCCGAGGACGACGACCCCGTCCTCCTCTGCTCCGAGTGCGAGCTCGGCACCGACTAGACACGGGCGAGCGCTCCGCGGAGAGGGCGGCCCCCTCGGCTCGGCCCCCGCAGGGGCGACCGAGGAGGCACTCCGATGGCGGAGGACGCAGCGCAGACAGGCAGGCTCCCGCTCGACGGAAAGGTGGCCCTGGTCGCGGGAGCGACGCGGGGTGCCGGCCGCGGCATCGCCGTGGAGCTCGGGGCCGCGGGGGCCACCGTGTACGTCACGGGCCGGAGCACCCGCGCGCGACGCTCCGAGTACGATCGCCCGGAGACCATCGAGGAGACCGCGACGCTGGTCGACGAGGCCGGCGGTCGAGGGATCGCCGTCCCGACCGATCACCTGGATCCGGCCCAGGTCGAGGCGCTCGTCGCGCGCATCGCGCGGGAGCGCGGCTGTCTCGACGTCCTCGTGAACGACATCTGGGGTGGTGAGCGCCTGATCGAGTGGAACGTGCCCGTGTGGAAGCACTCGCTCGAGAACGGCCTGCGCATGCTGCGGCTCGGCGTCGAGACCCACCTCGTCACGAGCCACCACGCGCTGCCGCTCCTCGTGGCGCGGCCGGGCGGGCTCGTGGTCGAGGTCACCGACGGCACCGCGGCGTACAACCTCACGCACTACCGCCTCTCCGCCTTCTACGATCTCGCCAAGACCTCGGCGACGCGGCTCGCGTGGGCGCTCGCGCAGGAGCTCGCCCCGCACGGCGGCACCGCGGTCGCGCTCACGCCGGGGTGGATGCGCTCGGAGATGATGCTCGAGCACTACGGCGTGACCGAGGCCAACTGGCGAGACGCCACGGCCCGCCAGCCGCACTTCGCTATCTCCGAGACGCCGCGGTTCGTCGGCCGCGCCGTGGCGGCCCTCGCGGCCGACCCGGCGAGGACCCGCTGGAACGGCGAGTCGCTGTCGAGCGGCCAGCTCGCCGGCGTGTATGGTTTCACCGATCTGGACGGCTCGCGGCCGGACTGCTGGCGCTACCTCGTCGAGGTGCAGGAGGCCGGCCGGCCCGCGGACACCACCGGCTACCGCTGACGCGCCCAGCGATGAGCGTCGACCTCGGCTCCGAGGCGCTCACCGCGTGAGCGATCCGTTCAGGCGCGCCTCGCCCGTCGCGCTCCGAGCGTCTCGCTGCGGGAGCGTAGAGGCCAGGCGAGCGCGCGGAGCGCGGAGCTCGCAGCCCGCGGCGCAGCCTCCTGGCCCGCACCCTGCAACGCTCCCCGGTCTCGAGGCGATCGCCTCCCGGAACGAGGCGACGCGAGAAGGAGCGAAGACGATGGACGGTTCAGCGGTGGAGCGAGAGGAACCAGGGCGGCTCGACCTCTTCGTGCTCGGCGCGACGGGCGGCACGGGCGGCGCGATCCTGGAGCAGGCGCTGTGGCGAGGCCACCGCGTGACCGCGTTCGTGCGCTCGCCCGAGAAGCTCGGCTCGCTCCGCCACGGGCTGACCGTGATCCCGGGCGATCCGCGCGACGCAGATGCGCTGCGTGCAGCGTTGCGCGGCCACGACGCGGTGCTGTCGGCGCTCGGGCCGGTGGGGCTCGGGCCGACCACCCTCGTCGGCGACTGCGCGCGGAGCACCGTGGCGGCCATGAAGGCGACGGGGGTGCGGAGGCTCCTCGTGGTCGGCGTGGCCGTGCTCTTCGAGCACGACGGGCTCCTGAACGCGATCGCCCGCCGGACTTTCCTGCGGAACGTGGCGAGGGACTCCGCCGAGATGGAGCGCATCGTGAGCGCGAGCGGCCTCGACTGGACCATCGCCCGACCGCCACGCCTGACGAACGGCGCGCTCACCCGGGCGTACGGCGTCGCGGACGGCCGGATGCCTCCGTCCGCCCGCCTCACCATCAGCCGCGCCGACGTGGCGGATTTCCTGCTCGACGAGCTCGAGCACCCTGCGCACGTGCGCCGGATCATCGGGCTGGCCTCGGTGAAGGTGGCGGCGAGGCCGGAGGGAGGGTGAGCTCGGACGGCCGGTGGAGCGTGCTCGGGGCAGCGCCGCGTTCGCGGGAGGGCCGACGAGATTGGATTGCGGCCCCGGCCCTGGCCCTGCTACCTTCCCCGTCGCAAGGGGAGTAGTTCCCGCCGCACTCCGCGGCGGAGGGGTGATCGACACACCGGCCAACGGGCCCGGTCCCCCACCTCGCCTCGGCGAGACGAACGAGACCTTCGGACAGGGTTCAACCCTGGCCGGGGTCGTCCGTCCGCCGTCCCTCGACACCCGGCCAGTCACCACCGCGGGCGGGCGCCCGCCGGGAGTCGAACGTGGAACCGATCTTCAGCTCGTTCCTGCTCGTCGCCATCAGCGAGATGGGCGACAAGACCCAGCTCCTCGCCTTCTCGCTCGCCACCAAGTACCGGCGCCCCTGGATCGTCATGTCCGGCATCCTCGCGGCCACGATCCTGAACCACACGCTCGCGGCCGCGGTCGGGACCTGGGTCTCGGCCCACGTCCCGGCCCGCGTCATGGGGGCGATCCTGGCGGCGACCTTCATCGGCTTCGGCTTCTGGACGCTCAAGCCGGACACCCTCGAGGAGAAAGAGAAGCCCGACCGCTTCGGCCCGTTCCTCACGACGACGATCCTGTTCTTCCTCGCCGAGATGGCGGACAAGACCCAGCTCGCGACGGTCGCGCTCGCGGCCCGCTACCAGTCGATCGCGCTCGTCACCGTCGGTACGACGCTCGGCATGCTCGCCTCGGACGGGCTGGCGGTGTTCCTCGGCGAGAAGGTCGCCGCGCGCGTGCCGATGAAGTGGATCCGCATCGCGGCCGCGGGCGTGTTCTTCGCGTTCGGCGGCGTGTCGGCGTGGGGAGCGCTGCAGAGCGCGTGAGACCCTCCGGTGCGGGGTCGCGCGCGCTCCTCACCGGACCCGCAGGGCGACGCCGTGCGCCGCCGCCGCGCGGCGCGCCGCACGCAGCAGGTGCTCGTCCGGCGGGGCGAGCCCGCTCGCCTCGTCGAGGTGACCGCCCGGGCGGAAGCGCTGGACGGCCCAGCGCTGCGCGCCGGACGCCAAGCTCGCGAGCCCGTCGAGCTGCGCGGCGTCGTGGACCGGGGACGCGAGCGTGGTCCGTACCTCGTGCTCGACGCCCGCCGCCAGGGCGAGCTCGAGGCACCGGCGCGCCCCTACGGGTTGCGCGTCCGAGCCGGTGAGCCACCTCGCCGCCGGCGGGAGCGCCTTCAGATCGACGGCCAGGTGGTCCACGAGGCCCGCCATGAGCAGCGCCGCGACCACCTCCGGCCGCGTGCCGTTCGTGTCGAGCTTCACCGCGAAGCCACGCGCCTTCACACGCGAGAGGAACGCCGCCAGGCCCGCGTGCAGCGTCGGCTCCCCTCCGGTCACGACGACCCCGTCGAGCCGCCCGCGCCGCGCCTCCAGGAGCTCGATCACCTCGCCCTCGGCCACGCGCCGTGCCGCGCGGGCCGGGACGAGCGCCGGGTTGTGACAGTAGCGGCAGGCGAGGTTGCAGCCCTGCGTGAACACGACCGCCGCGAGCCGCCCGGGCCAGTCGACGAACGAGCAGGGCCGCACCGCCGCGATGATCACGAGCGCGCCCCGTCCCCGTCCGGGCGGAGGGAGCGGCGCCGCTCGAACTCGGCCTGCTTGCCGGGGTTCCACTGCTGAAGGGGACGGAGGTACCCGACGATCCGCGAGCTCTGTCGCGGCGCCGCAGCGCGGGCAGGTCGGGTGCTCGCCGGCCACGTACCCGTGCTCACCGCAGACGGAGAACGTGGGCGTCACGGTGAAGTAGGGCAGCCGGTAGCGTTCGCACACGGTCCGCACGAACCGCTTCACCGTGGCGGGATCGTCGATGGCCTCGCCGACGAACACGTGCTGCACGGTCCCGCCGGTGTAGCGCGCCTGGAACTCGTCCTGGTGATCGAGGACGGCGAAGACGTCGTCGCTCGCGTCCACCGGCAGCTGCGACGAGTTCGTGTAGTACGGCGCGGCGCCCCGCCCGACCGCCGCCTCGTTCGCGCAGCGGATGCCGGGGTGGCGCGCCTTGTCGAGCCGGGCGAGCCGGTAGCTCGTCCCCTCCGCCGGCGTCGCCTCCAGGTTGAAGGGGGTGCCCGTCTCGGCCTGGTACCGCTCGAGCCGCCCGCGCATGTGGTCGAGGACGCGCAGGCCGAAGGCGCGGCCGGCCTCGCTCGTGAACGTCGTCCCGAGGAGGTTGTCGACGGCCTCCGCGAGGCCGACGAGGCCGATGGTGGAGAAGTGATTGCGCCAGTACGAACCGCTCCGGGCGCGGATGTGGCGCAGGTAGTGATGGACGTACGGATAGAGGCCTTGCTCGGTGTAGCGCTCCAGGATCTTCCGCTTCAGGACCAGGCTGTCGTGAGCGAGGTCCATGACCCGGTCGAGCCGAGCCATGAAGTCGGCCTCGTCGCGCGCGAGGTGGCCCAGGCGCGGCAGGTTCACGGTGACGACGCCGATGGACCCCGTGAGCGGGCTCGCGCCGAAGAGGCCGCCGCCGCGCCGCTCGAGCTCGCGCGTATCGAGGCGGAGGCGGCAGCACATGCTCCGGGCGTCCTCCGGCGACAGCTCCGAGTTCACGAAATTGGCAAAGTAGGGCAGCCCGTACTTGGCGGTGACCTCCCAGAGACGATCCAGCCGGGGGTCCTCGTAGTCGAAGCCGGGCGTGATGTTGTAGGTGGGGATCGGGAACGTGAAGACGCGCCCCTTCGCGTCGCCACCGGCCATGACGTCGAGGAAGGCGCGGTTGAACACGTCCATTTCCGCCTGGAACTCGCCGTACGTGGCCTCCAGCCGCTCGCCACCGAGGATGACCGACTCCCCGCGGAGCAGCGCGGGGCACTCGAGGTCGAGGGTGACATTCGTGAACGGCGTCTGGAAGCCGACGCGCGTCGGCACGTTGAGGTTGAAGACGAACTCCTGCAGCGCCTGGCGCACCTCCTCGTAGCCGAGCCCGTCGTGCCGGATGAACGGCGCGAGGTACGTGTCGAGGTTCGAGAACGCCTGCGCGCCCGCCGCTTCGCCCTGGAGCGTATAGAAGAAGTTCGCGATCTGGCCGAGGGCGGTGCGGAAGTGGCGCGCCGGCGCGCTCTCGGCCTTCCCGGGCGCCCCACGGAAACCCTCGCCAAGGAGGTCGGCGAGGTCCCAGCCGACGCAGTAGACGGCGAGGAGGTTCAGGTCGTGGAGGTGGAGGTCGCCCGAGCGATGGGCGTCCCGCACCTCCGGCGGATACAGCCGCTCGAGCCAGTACGTGGAGCTCACGTGGCTCGCGACGTAGTTGTTGAGCCCCTGCAGGCTGAACGCCATGTTCGCGTTCTCGGCCACCTGCCAGTCGGCGCGATCCAGGTAGGCGTCGACGAGCGCCAGGTTGGCCGAGTCGGAGACCTCGCGCAGTGCCCGGTGCTGCTCGCGGTAGACGGCGTACGCGCGCGCCGTTCGCCGGAAGGGGCTCGCGAAGAGCACCTCCTCCACGACGTCCTGGATCCGCTCCACCGTCGGTCGACCCTCGACGGTCGCGCCCGCGATGGCGAGGACGCGCTGGCAGAGGCGCCTCGCCTCGGCTGCGTCGATCTCTCCGCTGACAGCGCCCGCCTTGGCGATGGCGCGCAGGATGCGCTCGGCGTCGAACGGCACCACCCGTCCGTCGCGCTTCTCGATGGTCTCGAACACGGGGCCCTCCTCGTGGCGCCTCGCGGGCACGGAGGGAGGACCACAGCGCACGAGGGCCCATGGCAGGCCGGTGCACCGAGGACCATCCGCCCTCCCACGAGGCGTGTCGGTCGTTCCGTAGCCGGAATCTGCGGCGACGGGCGCTGGCAGGTTTTCGGGCTCGCGAGCGCTCCGGGTGCTTCCCGGACCCTAGTGTCCGCCGCTTCCCAGCCGAACCGAGCCAGTGCGTGTGGCGGAGGTCGTTCTCGCTTACCGCTGCGGGGCAGCCCCGGAATCTCACCGGGTTCCCTTTTCGCTCGGAGCGAACCCCGAGCACCAGCGCGACAACAACGTATGGTGGCTCGAACGTCGGGTCAACCGATATGTGGTGGGCTCGCTTCGCTGGCGCCGGGGCGCGGCCGCTCACACGCGCCGACCTGGTCTGGAGGGTCCCTCATCGCCGAAGCCGTGAAGCGGCGGGCCGAGACTCCCTCACGCTTCTTCCTCAGCCGCCTGGCCGCGGCTGGGTCTCCGATGTCGGGGCCAGCAACCGAGAGGCCGCGACCAAGGCGGCACTCAGGAGAAGGTGTTCGGGGATCGCTTCGAACTCGGAGCCGCCTACCTTGATGGTGCGACACTCCGACTCGCCGCAGACAGCGCAGCAACGACTGCTCCCGACGCCGGCTCCGAGCCATGCCTCCATGGGCGAGCCGGCGATCCACACGCGGTTCGACTCCGAGGGATTGACCTTGAAGGATGCCTCGTCGAGCTCTCTCGTCTCGAGGGTCGGCTCGATGCCCAAGGGATTGAGCGCCTCCTTGAGCTTGCTGACTGCCCGCAACAGCTCCTGATGCGAAGCATCGCATCGGACGCAGGTCTTGCCCTCTGAGCTGACGAGTCGCTGCCAGACAATCGGTAGGGTCCTCATGGATTTCTCGTTTGCGGCGGGAGCGTCACAGCACGCGATCGATGGTCACGACGTCCACCAGGCCGAACACCTGGTAGAGCGCGGGGATCACCTTCTCGGGCGGGTGGCGCCGCCGGAGCTCGGCGACCTTCTCGGTGCCGGCGCGGTAGCACGGCAGGTACATGCGCCCGTTGAGCGGGTGGCGGCCCCAGCCGCCGGAGAGCTTCCCGGCGCGCTCCTCGGAGACGAGGTACTCGCCGCGCAGCACCCGGGCGACCTCGTCCTGCGGGCGGCCCTCCTCCCAGGTGAGCCAGGACGCTTGATTCTTCGCGTCGTCCTGGAGGAGCGCGAGGAGCGTGCCGATCTGGAGGTCCGGGTCGGGCAGCTCCGCGACCTCCTTCACGCCGAAGGCCATCAGGATGGCGTTGTTGGCGAGCCCCTCGGACAGCGCCGCACCCCGCGTGTTCATGGTGAGCACGGTGCCCTCGAAGCCGAGCTTTCCCTGGACGTAGAGGGCCTGGGCGAGCGCGAAGTTGGTCACGTGACCGGGGACAACCTCGTGCGAAACGAGGTCCACGAGCTCCGGGATCGAGATCTCGAGCGCGGCGTTGATCTCGTAGGTCGCCTCGTACCGCGGCGAGCCGTCCGGGTCGCGCGCCCGGCCGAGGTAGTTCATCGAGCCCGAGAACCAGGCGTTCTCGATGAGCACGAACTCGACGTTCGCGCGCGGCACGGCGTGGAGCGAGGCGGGCAGGTACGGCACCACGTGCCGGCGCGTGCCCTCCTCGAGCTGGGCGATGAAGCCGTCGGCGAGGAGCTTCAGCGCCTTGCGGGGGACGAGCCGCTCGCCGCGCCAGGCGTCGACCGCCGCGAGGAGCCGCTGCGGCTCGGCCGGCACGCGGAGCAGGTCCGCGAGGAGCTTCCGCTTCTCGTCCGGCCGCGACCGCTCGGGGGGCTTCCCCGTCGAGGCGACCACGCACCGCTCGTACGGCACCTTCGGCCCGCGCCCGCGCAGCTCCTCCACGAGCTCCCACATCACGCGGAGGCTCTCGCCCTGCCCGGCCACGAACGCGCCGCGCAGGCCGCCGAGCGCGCGTCCTTGCGCGGTCACCTCGTCGATCGCGGCCGGCACGTCCACCGCCGCGAGGTAGGCGTCGATGGCGGCCGGGTCCGGCGACGGAGCCGCGACGCCCCCCGTCTCCCGCACCCTCGCGGCCGCAGGGTGCGTATAGGCGTCGGGGAGCGGCTCGTCGGAGAACCACGAGTCGGCGATGTACCGGCCCGTACCCGAGGGGCTCATCACGTCGCCCCCCCAGACGGTGTCGATCCCCAGGATGGCGGTGGCGATGGTCCTCGCCAGCTTGGCCTCGTCCGGCATGGGCGGCCTCCGTTCTTTGCGGCGGACCATAGCACCGGGGCTCGGCTCGGGCGCGCCGTCCAGCGGCCGCGAGCCGCCTTCCAAGGGGTCATCGCCGCGCGCGCGACATCTGCGCCCGCCGCGGGGGCGCCGCCGGAGGTACCATCACGGGAGCGTGCGTCCTCATCCGTTCGAACGAATCTTCGCTCCCCGTGCGATCGCGGTGCTCGGGGCGGACGGCCGCGATTCGGCAGGCGACGTCATCCTGCGGAACGTGATCGCCGGCGGGTTCGCGGGGCCGGTCCACGTCGTCGGCGAGGTGGCGGAGCCCCCGCCCGGCGTGCGGGCGTGCGCCTCGCTCGCCGAGATCGACGGCGAGGTCGACCTCGCCATCGTCGCCTCGCCCGCCGCGTCGCTCCAGGAGGTCGTGCAGGAGTGCGCGGCGCGCCGCGTCGGCGGGGCCGTGATCGCGACCTCGGCCTCGGGCGCGCCCGGACGCGCGGGCCTGGACGCGGGCGCGGCCCGCGCGCTCCTCGATGCGGCAGCGCGCGGCGGCATGCGGCTCCTCGGTCCGAACAGCGTCGGGCTCGCAAGACCGGGCGCGCTGCTCAACGCGACGTACACGAGCGGGAGCGCTTCCCCAGGGTCCATCGGGCTCGTATCCCAGTCCGGCGCGATCTGCGCCACCGCGCTCGACTGGGCGGCGGCCCACCGGATCGGGTTCTCCGCGCTGGTGTCGCTCGGGGACGCGCTCGATGTCGACTTCGGCGAGGTGCTCGAGTACCTCGCGCTCGACCGCGCCACGAAGAGCATCCTCCTCTACGTCGAGACCATCCGCTCCGCGCGCGCCTTCCTGAGCGGCCTGCGGCTCGCGGCGCGCCTCAAGCCCGTCGTGGTCGTGAAGGCGGGTCGGCACCTCGCGGGGGCGGACGGTGCGCAGCCGGCGCCGTCGGACGACGCCTTCGACGCCGCGCTCGCGCGCGCCGGCGCGGTCCGGGTCGGGTCGATGGACCAGATGTTCGCCGCGGCGCGCCTCCTCGCGACCCCCCGGCCCGTGAGCGGCAACCGGCTCGCCGTCGTGACGAACGCCCGCGGTCCCGGCCTGCTCGCCGCCGATCGCGCCGCCGATCTCGGGGTCGTCGTCCCGCCGCTCGCGGACGCGACGCGGAGGGGACTCGACCCGCTCCTGCCGCCGGCGCGCCCCCGCTCGAACCCGCTCGACCTCCTCTCCGACGCCGACCCGGCGCGCTACCGGTCGGCGGTGGAGCTCTGCCTCGCCGATCCGAACGTCGACGCCGTGCTCGCGATGCTCGCCCCGCACCCGCGCGCGCGCCCGACCGAATCGGCCGACGCGGTCGTGGCGGCGAGCCGGGGCCGCTCGAAGCCGATCGTCGCCTGCTGGATGGGCGAGGAGCTCGTGCGGAGCGCCCACGCACGCTTCGTCGAGGCGGGCGTCCCGGCCTTCTCCTCGCCCGAGGCCGCCGTGGACGCGTTCGCGCTCCTGGCGAGCCACGCGCGCAACCAGCGCCTGCTCCGCCAGGTGCCGGGACCGCTCGCCCCCGACGCGATCCCGCACCTCGACCGCGCGCGAGAGCTCGTGCGCGCGGCGCTCGCGCGCGGGCGCGATCGGCTCACGGGCGCGGAGCTACGCCGGCTCCTCGCGGCCGTCGGCATCCGCGACCGCGACACCGCCGGGCAGCGGGTGACGGGGACCGAGCTGTACGTCGGCGTCGCCCGCGACGCCGTCTTCGGACCGGTGATCCGATTCGGGCGGGGGGGCGCCTCCGGGCTCGGGGGCGAGGCCGTCGTCGCGCTCCCGCCGCTCGACACCGCCATCATCCAGACGCTCGTGCGGACGAGCCGGATCGCCTCCGTGTTCACCTCGCCCGGCGGGATGACCGCGCAGGAGGTCGCCGCGTTCGAGCGCACGCTCTGGGCGGTGTCCGCGATCGTGAGCGAGCTGCCCGAGCTGCGCGAGCTCGAGATCTCGCCCCTCGTCGTCGCGGCGGACGAGGTCTACGCGTCCGGTGCGCGCACGTCCATCGCCCCCCCCGCGCCCGAGGCGGGGCGCTACGGGCACATGGCGATCCACCCGTACCCGACGGACGTCGGCGCTCGCTGGCAGCTCCCCGGCGGCGTCACGGTCACGGTGCGCCCCATCCGCCCCGAGGACGCGGAGATGGAGGCGAGCTTCGTGCGCAACCTCTCCGAGAACGCCCGCCACTTCCGCTTCATGGTCGCGCTGAAGGAGCTCACCCGGGAGATGCTCATCCGGTTCACCCAGATCGACTACGACCGCGAGCTCGCCCTCGTCGCCCTGGTCGAGCAGGGGGGCAAGGAGACCCAGATCGCGGTGGCGCGCTACATCAAGGCGGACCCCGAGACCGCCCACGTGGCGATCGTGGTCGCCGATGCGTGGCAGGGCCGGGGCATCGGCGCGCGGCTGATCCGGATGCTCATCGCGGCGGCGCGCGCGCGCGGGATCGCCCGGCTCGAGGGCGAGGTGCTCCACGAGAACAGCACCGCGCTCGAGCTGATGGCGCGGGAAGGGTTCGCGATCCGCCGGGACCCGGAGAGCCCCGACCTCTGCCTCATCGAGATGAGCCTGGCGGGGAGCTAGGCGGTCACTTCAGCTTCGCCTGGAGCTCCGGGAGCGCCGCGAACAGGTCGGCGACGAGCCCGTAGTCGGCGACCTGGAAGATGGGCGCGTCGGGATCCTTGTTCACCGCCACGATCACCTTCGACCCCTTCATGCCCGCGAGGTGCTGCATCGCGCCGGAGATCCCGGCGGCGACGTAGAGCTCGGGCGCGACCACCTTCCCCGTCTGCCCGACCTGCCAGTCGTTTGGCACCCAGCCGGCGTCGACCGCGGCGCGGGTCGCGCCGACCGCGGCGCCGAGCGCGTCCGCGAGCGCCTCGATCGGCTTGAAGTCTCCCTTCGTGCCGCGGCCGCCCGCCACGATGGCGCGCGCCTCGGTCAGCTCGGGGCGCGCGATCTTCACCTCGACGAAGCCGACGTGGCGCGTCCGGAGGCTCGCGGGGTCGATCGCGACGGGCGCCCGCCTGATCGCTCCCTGCCCTTCCTTCCGCGCCGGGGCGAACTCCGTCGCGCGCACCGTGAACACCTTCACGGCGGTCACGATCTCCACCTCCGCGAGCACGTTCCCCGCCCACATCGGCCGCCGGAACGTGACGGCGCTCCCCTCGCCGCCGAACCCGACGACCTCGGTCGCCATCCCGGCCTCGAGCCTCGCCGCGACGCGCGGGAGCACGTCCTTCGCGACCGCGGTGGCGGCGGCGCCGACGTGGGTCGCCCCCGTCGCCCGCGCGAGGTCGGCGAGGACCGGCGCCCACGCCTCCGCGAGCGGGTGCTCGAGCCCGGGCGCGTCCGCGACGTGCACCTCGACGCCGTGCGCCGCGAGCTCCGCCGCGGCCGCGTCGAGCCCGCTCCCGAGGAGCGCTGCGGCGAGCTCGCCTCCGGTCCGCGCCGCCAGCTCGCGTCCGGCCGAGAGCGCGTGGAGGGTCGCCTTCCGGAGCTTTCCCGCGTGCTGCTCCGCCACGATGAGCACGTTCGCCATGGTGCGTTCCTCCGCTGAACGACGGTTCGTGATTCGCGATCACCTTCGGCGTCGCGAATCACGCCGTCGTTCAGCCATGATCTCACGGGGGCTTCCGCCCCCGCCCCGCCGAGCAGAGCTCGTCGGGGCCCCACCCCGGCTCGCCGGGTCCCATGCGCCACCGCGGGCGGCTTCGCCGCTATCGCGGTGGCGCCCCGGCGG